>NC_009668.1:460000-1060000 GCF_000017405.1 Brucella anthropi ATCC 49188 | reverse complement strand
GTGAGAAGCGGAATGTCGCGCCAGTCTTCCCGACCGTCCATCGTCGCAGGCTGGGCGGCTTCTGCTTCGCTCAGCGCTTCAGCCGGGAAAACATGCGGAATTTCATGCTCATGGATGGCAATCATCGACAGGGCTTTTTCGCTATCGATAGACCCAACCACCTGTCGAACTTTGCCGCGCGGCAATCCCTGACGACGCGAGGAAATCAGGTCCACTTCAACAAGATCACCGGCTTCAGCATTTTCCAGCTGTGCCGGATCGAGCTGCACCTCAGGCTGTTTTCTGTTTACCGGGTCCAACCGCCATTCACCGTTGCCGAGCTTGCGAACAATACCCAGCACCGCGTTCGTGCGGTGCTCGAGACGCTTCATGACGCGGGCGGTATAATCCGGTCCGTCGCGATCTTCACTGCGGAATATTTTCGCCAGAACGCGATCCCCGACGCCCACTGCGGGACCGCCTTCCGAAGCTTTATTCAATCGGGTGCGGCGGATCAGGACAATAGGTGGTTTGCCGTAACCGGCCTCGTCCCATTCCGACGGACGTGCGAGCAAGCTGCCATCCTCGTCGCGTCCTGTAATATCAAGCACAGTAACGGCAGGTAGTGCGCCAGGGCGAGACAGTTTGCGGGCGCGTTTTTCAACCAGACCCTCATCAGAAAGTTCGCGTAGAAGATCTTTCAGATAAACCCGCGCATCGCCCTTGATGTTGAATGCTTTTGCCAGTTCGCGCTTGCCTGCCCGGTCAGGATTCTCTTCAATATATTTGAGAACCTCTTCGCGGGTTGGCAGAAACGCATTGGGATCGCTGTTCCCATCGGCAGATTTTGCTTTGGCTGCACGCCGTTCGGTCCGTGCGGATCGACCGGTATCGGATTTGGAAAAACGGCGTGCCAATTGCTACTCCTCTACCGTCTCGGCCTTGGATTTGGCTTTCGGCTTGGCTGTCGACTTGGCTTTTGCTGGTGCCTTCTTGGCCGCGGGCTTTTTTGCAGCAGCTTTCTTTTCAGTGCTGGCTGAAGCCTTGCGGGCAGGGGTTTTTTTACTCTTGGAAGACCCGGCCTTTTCCGTAATCAGAGCCAACGCTTCTTCCAGCGTGACACTTGCCGGGTCCTTGCCCTTCGGCAAAGTGGCGTTGACTTTGCCCCAGTTGACATAAGGCCCATAGCGACCGTCGCGAACAGTGATCGAACCACCGTCAGGATGGTCGCCAAGTGTCGCCAATGCAGCCGGCGTGGAGCGGCCACGACCGCCACCCTTCGACTGTTTGTCGGCCAGAACCGACACGGCGCGATTGAGGCCGACGGAGAAGACCTCTTCGGCATTCTCCAGGTTGGCGAACGTGCCGTCATGGCTGACGTAAGGCCCGTAGCGACCGATACCAGCGGAGATCATCTTGCCGGTTTCTGGATGCTGCCCGATGTCGCGCGGCAGTGACAGAAGCGCAACGGCTTTTTCATGGTCGAGCGTGTCGACGGTCCAGCCTTTCGGAAGGCTGGCGCGCTTTGCTTCCTTGCCCTCGCCACGTTGGACATAGGGGCCGAAACGACCGGTCCGTGCAGTGATTTCCTCACCGGTGAATGGGTCCTTGCCGAGCGATTTCGGTTCGTCCGCAGCAGCAGATTCGCCGTTGGCGTCTCCGCCGAGCTGGCGGGTATACTTGCATTCGGGATAGTTGGAGCAGCCGACGAATGCACCGTATTTCCCAAGCTTCAACGACAGCATTCCTGTGCCGCAGGTCGGGCACGAACGCGGATCGCTACCGTCTTCTCGTGCCGGGAACACCAGCGGCGCCAGTTCTTCGTTCAGTGCGTCGAGAACATTGGTGACGCGCAATTCCTTGATGTCATCGACATTACCCGAGAAGTCGCGCCAGAAATCGCGCAAAACGTCTTTCCAGGAAAGCTTGCCGTCCGAAATAAGATCGAGCTTTTCCTCAAGGTCTGCCGTGAAATCATATTCCACATAGCGCTCGAAAAAACTTTCGAGGAAGGCGGTGACCAGACGACCCTTGGGTTCCGGAATGAGCTTGCGCTTGTCGATGGTGATGTATTCGCGATCACGCAGCGTGGCCAGAGTCGCGGCATAGGTCGAAGGACGACCGATACCGAGTTCTTCCATCTTCTTGATGAGCGAAGCTTCCGAATAGCGCGGCGGCGGTTCGGTCGAATGCTGGGTCGCATCGATCTTCTCGCGCGCCAGAGCTTCACCGGAACGAATTTCCGGCAGCTTTGCACTATCCTCGTCGTCGTCCTCTTCTTCGCGATGATCCATATAGGCTGCGAGGAAGCCATCGAACTTAGTGACAGACCCATTGGCGCGCAGCATGGCCGAGCGCGAACTGTTGACCGCCTCAATGTCGACGGTTGTACGCTCAATGTCGGCAGCCTGCATCTGGCTGGCGATGGCGCGCTTCCAGATGAGCTCATAGAGCCGCGCCTGATCGTCATCGAGATAGCGACGCACATCCTTCGGGTGACGCGAGAAATCCGTTGGCCGGATGGCTTCGTGCGCTTCCTGTGCGTTCTTTGCCTTGCTGGAATAATAGCGCGGCTTTTCCGGCACATATTTTGCGCCGAAGCTTTTGCCGATGGCGTCACGGGCCGCATTGATGGCTTCTGGAGCTATCTGCACGCCATCGGTACGCATATAGGTGATCAGGCCGGCAGTCTCGCCGCCAATATCGACACCTTCGTAAAGTCGCTGCGCCACTTGCATGGTGCGCGAGGCAGAAAATCCGAGCTGGCCGGATGCGGCCTGCTGCAAGGTTGATGTGGTGAATGGCGGCCCCGGATTGCGCTTGGTTGGCTTTGCCTCGACAGAAAGAGCCTTGAAGCTTGCGCCTTCCAGCATGGTGCGAATGGCCGTTGCCTGTTCACCATTCTTGATATCGAGTTTGCCGAGCTTCTTGCCGTCAACGGCAGTGAGACGGGCGGTGAAACCGTCATTGCGCGGCGTTTTCAACAACGCCGCGATATTCCAGTATTCCTCACGGATGAAGCGTTCGATCTCGGATTCGCGATCTGCAACGAGACGCAGCGCCACTGACTGAACGCGGCCAGCCGAGCGCGCGCCCGGCAGTTTGCGCCACAGAACTGGCGAAAGCGTGAAGCCGACAAGATAATCCAGTGCACGGCGTGCAAGATATGCATCGACCAGAGGTTCATCGATGTCGCGCGGATTGGCGATGGCATCCAGAACAGCCTTCTTGGTGATGGCATTGAAAGCCACACGTTTGACTGTCTTGCCCTTGAGCGCCTTTTTCTGGTTGAGCACTTCAAGCACATGCCAGGAAATGGCTTCACCTTCGCGATCCGGATCGGTTGCGAGAATGATGCCATCGCTGTCTTTCAGCGCTTTGACAATATCGGCAAGGCGTTTGGAGGAATTGCTATCCACCTCCCACGACATTGCAAAGTCTTCGTCGGGACGAACCGAGCCATCCTTGGCTGGCAAGTCCCGCACATGACCGAACGAGGCCAGAACCTTATAGTTCGAGCCCAGATATTTATTGATGGTTTTAGCCTTGGCAGGCGATTCGACAACGACGACGTTCATTTAAAGCAGCCCAGATTCGCGCCCCATGGAGATAAAATACCTCCTCTCCGCGTGAAATTCGTTGCCTTCACATGAACAGCGGGCAGCGTTTGGTCAAGAGCAGGACAACAAAAATCACGAAATACAACTTAAGATTGCTGTTAAGTTGAATGAAACCAATAGTAGCATAGGGTATGAAGAAATCGAGTTTATCTCTCGAGGAGATAGGTATGGATGATACGGCGAGTTTTCCAGAGATGGAAGACGGTGAGGATATGGAAACCGCGACTCGCTCCGAGACGGTAGCATATATAGAGCAGATGCTTGAACAGCTCAGTTTGATGGCGAAAAGTACGAATTATGTGTTGCTGGCTTATATGATCGAAATAGCTCTCATTGAGGCTCGGGAAGCGCTTCACAATGAGGCCGGGTCGTAACAGTCGTCACTCCATCGGAACCAATGCCACCTGATTGCCGGCATATCGATGGAGCCGCCCTGCCAAGTCCAGTTCCAGCAGAATGAGCTGAACAGCTCCAGTATCCATACCCGTGTGACGAACGAGGGTGTCAATGTCGGTCGGTACAGGACCGAGCGCATCGATAACGATGTCTCTTTGCTCTTCCGTTGCGAACGGTTGGAGCGATTCCGGTTCTTCCAACGCTGGAGATAAAAGATCGGGCTGTGCTGGTATATTCGCCTGATAGGCGTTTGGACCGGCCAGCGGCCGGAGTGCTTCAATGACATCGTTTGCTTCGGTAACCAGTGTCGCACCTTGTTTCAGAAGCAGATTTGTGCCGCGCGCACGAGGATCAAGCGGAGAGCCAGGAACAGCGAACACGGTGCGTCCCATGTCCCCGGCCATACGCGCGCTGATAAGCGAGCCGGAACGCTCTGCTGCTTCGACGACGATCAAACCCAGCGACAAGCCTGCAATAATCCGATTGCGGCGTGGAAAATCACGCGAGCGTGGCTCTGCGCCCATTGGCATTTCGCTTATGAGCGCGCCACCTTGTTCTGGTATGGCGTGATAGAGTGGAAGGTTTTCCGGCGGATAGGGGCAGTCAAGTCCACCTGCAAGTACTGCTACGGTACCGGTTTTCATGCTTGCGCGGTGCGCAGCGGCATCAATGCCGCGGGCAAGTCCGGAAATCACAGCAAATCCTGCCTCGCCAAGATCATGTGCCAGACGCTCGGTAAAACGTGCGCCAATCACCGAAGCATTACGTGAACCGACAATAGCGATGGGTGGCTTGCTGAAAATGGCTGCATTCCCCTTGATCGTAACCAAAGGGGGCGGAGCCTCACAATTCTTGAGTTGCTGTGGATAATCCGGTTCGCCCATGCCGACAAGACGGGCACCGGCGCGTTCAATAGCTTCAAGCTCGCGCTCAGCGTCGTCCATGGACGCAACGCGGATCGGACGGGCACTGCCGCCTCTGATATTGAGATCAGGTAGCATTTCTATCGCGCTTGATGCTGAGCCACAAAACAGAATCAGATCGCGAAAGGTGACAGGGCCGATATTGTCGGTTCGGATGAGGCGTAGCCAGTTAAGCCGCTGGCGATCAGAGAGGCGAATTCCAGTTTTCGAATTCGCGCTTTCCTTCATCCCTTGGCTCCGATCTTGCTCTCGGTGCCGTTTAAGAGGCGCGTAATGTTGGCCTTATGCTTGAAGATAACGATGACCGTCATGATCGCAAAGAGCACTGCGATTGCTGGATACCCCCGCGAATAGAGCGCAATGGGAACAACGATGCTGGCGATAAGTGCCGCAAGGGAGGAATAGCGCGTCAAAAGCGCCGTCACGATCCAGACGGCAGCGAAGACCAATGCTCCGGGCCATGCAAGCCCGATGAGGACGCCCAGATAGGTGGCGACGCCTTTGCCACCCTTGAAGCCGATCCATACTGGAAAGAGATGCCCGATAAAGGCACCGAAGCCTGCGCCAATAGCGGCGTCCGGGCCGTAGCGTGAAGCGACGAGAACGGCGACCGTACCTTTCAGCATGTCAAAAATCAGCGTCGCAGCGGCAAGCTTCTTGTTACCGGTACGCAGCACGTTCGTCGCGCCGATATTGCCCGAGCCGATGGACCGGACGTCGCCCAATCCCGCAAGCCGGGTCAGGATCAAACCAAATGGAATGGAGCCAAGAAAATAGCCGAAGACGAGCGCCCCTATGAGCGTCAAGCTAAGGAATCCCGGTTCGGCCATGAACGTCCCCTTGTTTCTTGATTCCGCCTACCCGGAATTTTCGAATGATTGTTCCGGGTTATGCGGTGTTTTTCAAGCCGAGTAAACGGTCTTGCCAGCCACTAAGGTGTGGACGACGCGACCTTGAAAGCGAGCACTTTCAAAGCAACTGTTCTTGGATAGCGAGTGCAGATCTTCTTCACGTACGATCCAAGGCTCATCCAGATCGACAATGGCAAGATCTGCCTTGGCGCCTGGCTTTAGCGTACCAGCATCAAGGCCGAAAATACGTGCTGGAGCTGTTGATAGCACTTCAACCAGCCGCAGCAGCGGAATGCTGTCATTGTGATAGAGACGAAGTGCGGCCCCCAGCAATGTTTCAAGGCCGATGGCACCGGCTTCGGCATCAGCAAAGGGCAGGCGTTTGGTATCGACATCCTGCGGATCATGAGCCGAAACGACAATATCGATGGTGCCGTTCTTCACGGCTTCGACCATAGCAAGGCGATCCTGTTCTCCGCGCAAAGGTGGCGAAAGTCGGAAAAACGTGCGGAATTCACCAATGTCGTTTTCATTGAGCGACAAATGGTTGATCGATACGCCTGCCGTTACTTTCGCGCCGAGATCCTTGGCGCGGCGCACGGCTTCCGCCGACATTGCGCAGGAAAGCTGTGCGGCATGATAGTTGCTGTTGGTTAGCGCTGCTAGACGCAGGTCGCGTTCCAGCGGAATCACCTCCGCTTCACGCGGACTCCCGGAAAGACCGAGCCAGCTTGCAAATAGGCCTTCGTTCATCACGCCATTCGCACCAAGGAACGGATCGCGCGTTTCGCAGGCAATCACGGCATTGAAATCGCGGGCGTAGGTCAGAGCGCGCCGCATGAGCTGGGTATTGGCGATTGTCTGCCTGCCTTCCGTGAAGGCAACAGCACCGGCATCGCGCAGCAGACCGATTTCGGTCATTTCCTCGCCGCGCAGACCTTTGGTGATCGCCGCAGCCGGGTGCACATTGACAACAGCCGTGTCACGCGCCGTGCGTTTGACAAATTCCACCAGAGCCACGTCATCAATCACCGGATCGGTGTCGGGCATCATGATGATTGAGGTTACACCACCAGCGGCTGCCGCGCGGCTTGCCGAGGCGATGGTTTCGCGATGTTCAGCGCCGGGCTCACCGACGAAGACGCGGGCATCCACGAGGCCAGGCAATACTGCCTTGCCATTCAGGTCGATGATTTCTGCACCTTCCGGTGCGCCCTGATTGCGGGCATCCGCTCCGGCGGCAACAATCTTGCCATCGCGGATCAGAACGCTGCCGGTTTCATCGAGACCGCGCGACGGATCGATGATGCGCGCGTTTTCAAACAGGATCGCGCTCATGCTGCTTCTCCGTTACTGGGATTACGGCGCGGATCGAGCAGGGCTTCCATCACGGCCATACGCACGGCGACGCCCATTTCTACCTGTTGCTGGATCACGCTCTGCGGTCCGTCGGCAACGTCGGATGCGATCTCGACGCCGCGATTCATCGGACCGGGATGCATGACGAGCGCGTCAGGTTTGGCAACTTTGAGCTTCTCTTTATCCAGACCGTAGAAGCGGAAATATTCGCGTACCGAAGGCACGAAGGAGCCGGCCATGCGCTCACGCTGAAGGCGCAGCATCATGACCACATCGGCATCTTTCAAGCCTTCTTCCATCGAATTGAAGACTTCGACGCTCATATCGGCCATGCCGGAAGGCAGAAGCGTGGACGGCGCGACGACACGCACCCTTGCGCCAAGCGCGTTGAGAAGGAGAATGTTGGAGCGTGCGACGCGGGAATGCAGCACATCGCCGCAAATGGCGACAATCAGGTTTTCGATTCCGCCCTTGGCGCGACGAATGGTCAGCGCATCGAGAAGTGCTTGGGTGGGGTGTTCGTGCGCGCCGTCACCGGCGTTGACCACCGAACAGCCGACTTTCTGCGCGAGCAGGGCAGCCGCGCCCGCCGAAGCGTGACGGATAACCAATATATCCGGCTGCATGGCGTTCAGCGTCATCGCTGTATCGATGAGCGTTTCGCCTTTCTTGACCGACGAGTTGCCGACAGACATATTCATGACGTCGGCACCGAGCCGTTTTCCGGCCAGCTCGAACGACGATTGCGTTCGTGTCGATGCTTCGAAGAAGAGATTGATTTGCGTGCGACCGCGAAGCACGGACTTTTTCTTCTCTGGCTGTCTGGAGACAGCGATTTCCTGATCGGCGAGATCAAGAAGGCAGAGAATGTCCAGGGGCGAAAGCCCCTTGATGCCCAGCAGGTGGCGGTGAGGGAAAAGCGGAGGGACCGTTTGATTTGTCATGGCAAGTCACCCGTATAGGACCATGAGGCAGGTCCCGCAACCGTCCTTATAATGGCTTCAGGCGATTCACCAAGAAAAACCTGTGCTGTTCTGACGACAAATTGTGTTCGGGATGGCAAAATTTTAGCAAATGCAATGCAAGAAACCTAAATTAAATTGAATCGCACAATACGGAACGAGCTTTTGAAAACGCACGACGTTACCAACCTGACGCCACCCATGACGGGCAACAATGCCTATCTGGGCGATCCGCTCTTGATGCAGATTGCGGCAGGATTCCCGAAGGAACTGCATGCCGATCTGGAACAGACGGGCCGTTTTGTGTCGTCGGCTGAAGCGCAGGACCTTGCACGTCTCGCCAATACCGAACTGCCAAAATTGCGCACGCATGACAGGCAGGGCAACCGTATCGACCTTGTCGAGTATCATCCTGCCTATCATGCGCTGATGCGCCGTTCCATCGCGGCAGGCCTGCATTGCTCGATCTGGGAAGGCAATCCGCTCGAAAGCGGCCGCCGTCATCAGGCGCGTGCATCGCGCTTTTTCCTGACCGCACAGCTCGAGGCGGGACATCTCTGCCCGCTTACCATGACCAGCGCGTCGCTCGCAGCACTTATGGCATCGCCGGAAATCTATAAGGAATGGTCGCCGGTCATCCTGTCGCGCAGATACGATTTTTCGCAGAAACCCGCTTTTGCCAAGCAGGGCATTACGCTTGGCATGGGCATGACCGAAAAGCAGGGCGGAACCGATGTGCGCGCCAATACGACGCGCGCGACACGCAATGACGATGGCACCTATGCCATAACCGGCCACAAGTGGTTCATGTCCGCACCAATGTCGGATGCTTTTCTGACGCTCGCGCAGGCGGAAGAAGGCCTTTCCTGTTTTCTGCTCCCGCGCCTGACTTCAGAGGGAAGCGGAAATGGGTTCTTTTTCCAGCGACTGAAAGACAAGCTCGGCAATAAGTCCAACGCTTCGTCGGAGGTTGAATTCGATGGTGCCATCGGTCATCTGATCGGTAATCCCGGTGAAGGCGTCAAAACGATCATGGATATGGTCACGCTGACACGGCTCGATTGCGCTATCGCGTCGGCCGGACTGATGCGTTCAGGCCTCGCCGAAGCCGTGCACCATAGCCGTTATCGTCAGGTATTCGGCAAGGCTCTTGTCGAGCAGCCATTGATGCAGCGCGTTCTTGCCGACATGGCGCTCGATGTTGCCGGTGCGACTGCACTTTCCATGCGGCTGGCACGCGCTTTCGATATGGCTGCCAGTGATCGTGCCGAGGCGGCTTTTGCCCGTTGCATGACGCCAGTGGTGAAATACTGGGTTTGCAAGATCGCACCTGCATTACTCTATGAAGCAATGGAGTGTCTTGGCGGCAACGGTTACATCGAAGAAGGCAATCTCGCACGCGCCTATCGCGAAGCGCCGGTCAATGCGATCTGGGAGGGTTCCGGCAATGTCATGGCACTGGACGTGGCACGTGTGCTGTCGCGCGCACCGGGGCTTTTCGATGAAGTGCTGGAGTGGATCGGCGGGCAGCTTGGTCCGCGTGGACAGGGGACACTTGATGTGCTGCGTGCTGCATTGCAGCTGACCGAAACCGATCCGGGTGTCGCACGCCTTCTAACCGAGCAACTGGCCTATGCTGCTGCAGCAGCAGAATTGCGTCAGATTGGCGCCGACAATGTGGCTGATGCGTTCATCGAGACCCGTCTTGGCGGCCAGTGGCGTTCGACCTATGGCATGCTGGATGCGCGCCACAATGCGGAACGGATTCTGGATCAGCTTTATCCGGCGTCGTAATCGTCGGATGCCGACCGCCTGATACTGTGCAGGCGGTCGAGTGCGCCTTGAAGAATGAAGGATGCCGCAGCCGAATCGATCCGATCGGCCCGCTTGCCGCGTGAGACGTCCATACCGATCAGTGCCCGTTCGGCAGCGACCGTCGACAGGCGCTCGTCCCAGAATACGAAGGGCAGGTCGGTCAACGGCTGCATGGTGCGCACAAATGCCCGTGTGGCCTGAACGCGGGGACCGGATGTTCCGTCCATATTCATAGGCAAACCGATGACGATAACGCCGACCTTGTCGGCGTCGAGTGCCTTCAAAAGCACCTGTGCGTCGATGGAAAATTTCACCCGTTTGATGACGGGACGTGGATGCGCGAAGGAAAGACCGAGATCAGACACCGCAAGGCCGATGGTCTTGGTTCCCAGATCCAGTCCGGCAATGGTCTGCCCGGACTGAAGCAGCGCCGGAATTTCCTCGATTTCAACGACAGCCATTGGTCCTCATCGGATTTTGAAGTGGTTTCATATTGCCTTCAACTTTATCGGCGTCATATCTGTTCGCAAACCGGAAATCGAGCCGGAAACAGAGATTGAGGAGAGACTTTATGAAACTAACATGGCTTGGCCACGCCGCTTTCCGCATTGAAACGGCAAAGGCTGTTATTCTCATCGATCCGTTTCTGAACGGAAATCCCGGTGCAAAGGGCATCGACTTCAAGGAGGCGACCAAGGGCGTAACCCATATAGCGCTGACCCATGGTCATGGCGACCATGTGGGCGATACGGTTGCCATCGCCAGGGAGCATGGCGCGATTGTGATTGCCAATGCCGATCTTGCAAGCTGGCTTGGCAGTCAGGGTGTGGAAAAGCTCGATCCTGGCAATACGGGTGGCACGGTGACGCATGACGGTTTCACCATTACCTTCGTCAATGCCCTTCATTCCTCGGCAATGCTGACGGAAAACGGTGTCTCGCAGGCGCTGGGCAATCCGAATGGTCTGGTATTCCATTTCGAAGATGCACCGACGCTCTATCATATGGGTGACACGGATATCTTCTCGGATATGGGGCTTATCAATGAGCTTCATCAGCCTGAGATCGGCATCGTTCCCATTGGTGACCGCTTCACGATGGGTGGCGCGGTCGCAGCTCTCGCCTGCCAGCGCTATTTCAACTTCAAAACCGTGCTGCCATGCCATTACGCCTCATTTCCGATCATCGACCAGACGGCGGACAAGTTCTTGGCCGGAATGGCAGATCATCGGGAAACGAAGGTTATTGCTGATCCAGCTGGCACCGTTCATTCGTTCTGACTTTGGATTTGAAGCGCAAGAAATGTTGCGCTTCAACAATCGCGCCGTTATAGCCGGTAGGAAAACTTTTCAGGGTGGCGGTTCGCCGCCCAATCTAGCATTTGCGGAGAACAGGATGTCCGTCGATATTTCTACCGTCAAGCGCGTCGCGCATCTGGCGCGCATTGCCGTCAATGACGACGATGCCGAACGCATGACTGGCGAACTCAATGCTATTCTGGGCTTTGTCGAGCAACTGAACGAAGTCAATGTCGATGGTATCGAGCCTATGACTTCTGTTACGCCGATGGACATGCGCATGCGCCAGGACAAGGTAACGGATGGCGGTATTGCTGCTGCAGTGGTGGCCAACGCACCGGTTACGGAAGACAATTTCTTCGTCGTACCAAAGGTCGTGGAGTAGGTTATGGCCATACGGGTTTCAGTCGAGACCCCTTTGCAGGATGATGTGTGCGCACTGGTCGAGGGCCTGAATGCGCATCTTCTGCCGCTGTCACCGCTGGAATTCCAGTTCAAGATGACAGTTGAGCAGATGGCGGGGCCAGATACGACGGTTTTTGTGGCGCGCGATGAAGACGGCAAGGCAGTCGGCTGCGGTGCCTTGAAGATGCACGAAGATGGCGTCGGTGAGGTGAAGCGTATGTTCACACTTCCGGAAGTGCGCGGAAAGCGCGTTGGTTCGGTTCTGGTGGATGCGATTGTCGATCAGGCGAGGGCCAAGGGCATTTCCCGCCTTGTACTCGAAACGGGCACGGGCCCCGGTTTTGCAGGTGCATGGCGGCTTTATGAGAATTCAGGTTTTACGCGCTGCGGTGTGGTTCTGGACTATCCGGATTCCGAATACAGCGCCTTTTTTGAAAAGCGTCTCGTTGAGGCGCACTGACAGGATTTGACAATGAGCGAACTGACCGCACTGACCATTGCTGAGGCGCGCGACAAGCTGAAGGCCAAAGCCATCACCGCGACCGAACTCACCGACGCCTATCTTTCCGCTATCGATTCCGCGAATGAAACCATCAACGCCTACGTGAAAGTGACTCACGATCAGGCGCGCTCGATGGCCAAGGCTTCGGATGAGCGTATTGCCAAGGGTGAAGCGGGTGCATTGGAAGGCATTCCGCTCGGCGTGAAGGACCTGTTTGCCACCAAGGGCGTGCATACGCAGGCCTGCTCCCACATTCTTGACGGTTTTAAGCCGGAATATGAATCGACCGTCACAGCCAATCTGTGGGCTGATGGTGCGGTTATGCTCGGCAAACTCAACATGGATGAGTTCGCCATGGGCTCGTCCAACGAAACCTCCTATTACGGCTCGGTCAAAAATCCGTGGCGCGCTAATGGCTCCAACGCCGATTTGGTGCCGGGCGGTTCGTCGGGCGGTTCGGCTGCCGCTGTCGCCGCACAGCTTTGCGCTGGCGCCACCGCAACCGATACAGGCGGCTCGATCCGTCAGCCCGCAGCCTTCACCGGCACGGTTGGCATCAAGCCGACCTATGGCCGCGTTTCACGCTGGGGCACGGTTGCCTTCGCTTCGTCGCTCGATCAGGCAGGACCGATTGCTCGTGACGTGCGTGATGCCGCTATCCTGTTGAAATCCATGGCTTCGCTTGATCTCAAGGATACAACATCGGTCGATCTGCCTATTCCGGATTATGAGGCTGCTATCGGCAAGTCACTCAAGGGCATGAAGATTGGTATTCCGAAGGAATATCGTGTTGACGGCATGCCGGACGAGATTGAGGAACTTTGGCAGAAGGGTATCCAGTATCTGAAGGACGCCGGTGCTGAGATCATCGATATTTCGCTGCCAAACACGAAATATGCGCTGCCCGCTTATTACATCGTGGCACCGGCGGAAGCCTCTTCGAACCTCGCTCGTTATGACGGCGTGCGTTACGGTTTGCGTGTACCCGGCAAGGACATTGCCGATATGTACGAACAGACCCGCGCGGCTGGCTTCGGCAAGGAAGTAAAGCGCCGTATCATGATCGGCACTTATGTTCTGTCGGCTGGCTACTACGATGCATATTATCTGCGTGCGCAGAAGGTGCGTACGCTGATCAAGAAGGATTTTGAAGACGTATTCGCCAAGGGCGTACATGCGATCCTGACGCCAGCGACGCCATCGGCTGCCTTTGGTCTTGCCGATGAGGATCTCGCCAATGATCCGGTCAAGATGTATCTCAATGACATCTTCACGGTAACAGTCAACATGGCCGGTCTGCCGGGCATTGCCGTGCCGGCCGGTATCAATGACAAAGGCTTGCCGCTTGGCCTTCAGCTGATCGGGCGTCCGTTCGAGGAAGAGACTTTGTTCCAGGCAGCGCATGCCATTGAGCAGGCTGCCGGACGGTTTACTCCGGCAAAGTGGTGGTAAAAACCGAACTTCTTATTCGCCGGGGTTTCCCCGGCGAATTTGTTTCTATGGCTGCATTAGCGGTCAGGGCCTGGCGGATAGCAGCGCGCGATATTGAACTGACCACTGAGCGGCAGGAAGTGCTGGAAGCCAGGTTCCAGCACGATCTCCAAGAAATTGCGGACGGTGTTCTGGTTGCCGAAAAGGCAGGAATACTAGCAGGCTGGGGTGCCCGGGTGCCCCAAAGCAATTACATTTCCGATTTATGGGTCGATCCGCCGCATCACGGGCAGGGGATTGGCAGACAGATTCTTGATGCCCTGATGGCGCAAATTCTGCTTGATGGTTTTGATGAAGCACTGATCGGCACACATGCGGATAATATGCCTGCGATCAATCTTTATAAAAAGGCTGGTTTCCGGATCGACTGGCAAGGAGATGAGTGGTCGGAAAGTTTCGGAAGAACCGTCGAGAAAGTCAGGATGCGCGCTGATCTTTGAAGGCCTGCTTACCGCAACCGTTGCCGAATGCTCTATCGCGCCTATCCTTCCTTGGAGTGGACAACATCAGGAGGAGGGCAAGCGATGTGGATCATGTTGACGGAAGTGAACGGCGAAAAGCTCGCGGTGAATTTCAATCATGTTCTTTCTTATAACGCTTATGGAACCGGCACGCGCATTGTGACACTGAGTACGGATCAGACCTTCTTTGTCAAAGAATCGATTGAGGAGATTGAAGCCAAGCTCGGCATTGATGTGAAAGCCTGAAGCTTTCTTTTATCAGTAGCTTAACCAGCTTTATTGAAAAAGAAAATGAACGGCGTCGCGCTTGCGAACTGCCGTTCATCTGGTCTGCATTTTTAGACACATTTCGTGGTTCGCTGAAAATGCTCCATCTTCGTGTGTTAACGCGCATCTCGTGCCGAAAACTGGTCCTACTTTTCAGGATGCGCTCTAGATATCCAGTTCTTCGACAAAAGCCGCACGATCCTGAATGAAGCGGAAACGGGCTTCCGGTTTGGTGCCCATCAGTTCATCGACAGTGTTGCGGGTTTCATCGATATATTCTTCATCCACCTGCACGCGCAGCAGAGTACGCTTCTTGGGGTCCATGGTGGTTTCCTTGAGCTGTTCGGCGCGCATTTCGCCGAGGCCTTTGAAGCGACCGATTTCCACTTTACCACGCCCGGTAAACACGGTGCGTAGAAGCTCGTCCTTATGTGCTTCATCACGCGCATAAGCGACCTTTCCGCCCTGGCTCAGGCGGAAAAGCGGAGGAACTGCCAGATAGAGATGGCCGTTGCGGATCAGGTCGGGCATTTCCTGATAGAAGAATGTGATGAGCAGCGATGCGATATGTGCGCCATCGACGTCGGCATCGGTCATGACGATGACGCGATCATAGCGCAGATCGTCTTCTCGATAATTCTTGCGCGTACCACTGCCGAGTGCCTGCACAAGATCACTTATTTGCTGGTTTGCCGTTAGTTTTTCGCGTCCCGCGCTGGCAACGTTCAAAATCTTGCCGCGCAATGGCAGGATAGCCTGATTGGCGCGATTGCGCGCCTGCTTGGCTGAACCACCTGCCGAGTCACCCTCGACGATGAACAGTTCCGCTCCGGCTGCGGCATTCTGCGTGCAATCGGCAAGTTTGCCGGGCAGGCGTAGTTTGCGCGTTGCGCTCTTGCGAACGGTTTCTTTTTCCTGACGGCGACGCAAGCGCTCGTCGGCGCGGTCGATCACCCATTCCAGCAGGCGAGATGCTTCCTGCGGAGAGGCCGTGAGCCAATGATCGAATGGATCACGGATCGCATTCTCTACGATGCGCTGTGCCTCGACCGTGGCAAGCTTGTCCTTGGTCTGGCCGACAAATTCCGGCTCGCGAATGAAAACCGACAGCATTCCCGCAGCCGACACCATCACGTCATCGGTGGTTATGATCGAAGCGCGTTTGTTGTTGGTCAGTTCCGCATAGGCTTTCAGCCCTCGCGTCAAGGCAATACGCAAACCTGCTTCATGTGTGCCACCATCGCCGGTCGGGATAGTGTTACAATAGGAGTGGACGAAACCATCCCCACCAAACCACGAAACGGCCCATTCGACGGCGCCGTGGCCACCTTGCTTTTCGGTCTTGCCAGCGAAAATCTCGCGCGTGACCTGATGTTCCTTGCCGAGCGATGCCTCAAGATAGTCCTTCAGACCGCCGGGAAAGTGGAACACGGCCTTTTCAGGTGTTTCCTTCTTTGGGTCGAGCAGGGAGGGATCGCAGTTCCAGCGGATTTCAACTCCGCCGAACAGATAGGCTTTCGACCGCGCCATGCGATAAAGACGATGCGGATCGAACTGCGCTGTTTTGCCGAAAATATCAGGGTCTGGATGGAAACGGACGCGGGTGCCGCGACGATTATGCACTTCGCCGAGTTCTTCCAGCCCGCCCTGCGGAATACCCCGCGAGAAACGCTGGCGATAAAGACGGCGATTGCGCGCGACTTCCACTTCCAGCATGTCAGAAAGGGCATTCACCACAGAAACACCGACGCCGTGCAGACCGCCTGACGTTTCATAAGCCTTGCCGTCGAACTTGCCGCCTGCGTGTAGCTTGGTCATGATGACTTCGAGCGTGGACTTTCCGGGAACCTGGGGATGTTCATCCACAGGAATGCCACGTCCGTTGTCCGAAACCGTTACAAACCCATCGGCATCGAAGCTCACTTCGATGAAATTGGCATGCCCCGCGACAGCTTCGTCCATCGAGTTGTCGATGACTTCAGCGAAGAGATGATGCAGCGCCTTTTCGTCCGTGCCGCCGATATACATGCCGGGACGCAGGCGCACCGGCTCCAGTCCTTCCAGAACGCGGATGGATGATGCGTTATAGTCGTCGCTTGCCGATGAAGCAGGTGGTGCCTTGGCCGTTACCGGCTTTGGAACAGAGAGCGACGGCGCTGCCATCGGCTGCGCCACAGGTTTTTCGCTGGGTTTCTCCCCTTGGCGCCCCTGTTCTTGTTCCCGTTCTCGGGCCCGGGCATTGTTGACCACTCTCGAGAAGAGATCGTTGCTATCGTCCATCTGTTCCGAAAAGCTCTCTATCTGAATTTCAGGAGGTCTTTGCCGAGCCTGCTCGCCATCGACCGGAAAATACTGTTCGCGAATCAACTGAATGATGCCATGCGCGCTCACGAAAGGCGACTAAAGTTCGCCTTACGTTCCGTTTTCGCACGGCTTTTTCAAAGGGTTTTGTTCAGAACGGAACTGATTTGCACCAGAAAGAAGGCGAAAGTCAAACAAGCAGGACATTTCCGATCAAATTGGATGGAAACGCTGCAGTAGTTGGCATAGAGCGATAGCGGGGAATATTCAGAATACCGAGAGTTTGAAATGCAAAACAGCGCGACAAGCGGCATGGAAGCGCACGTAAAGGGCATGGCGATCATGGTGCTCTCGGTGCTTTTGCTGCCGCTGATGGATGCCATCGGCAAATGGCTCGCCATGGTGGATAATATGCCTCCTGCCACTGTCACCTTCATGCGTTTTTTCATTCAATGCTGGCTGATGTTCTTTATCCTGCTCATCGTTGGTGGTTTCGCCGCGCTGCGAACACAATATCTGGCAGGCAACCTCATTCGCGGCGCGTTGATGGGGTTTGGTGGGCTCTGCTTCTTCACGGCGGTCAAATATATGCCGCTGGCCGATGCTATGGCCGTCTTCTTCGCCGAGCCGCTTATTCTGACGCTCTTTTCGGCCATTTTCCTAAAGGAAAAAGTGGGCTGGAGAAGATTCAGCGCGGTGGGCATCGGTCTCATCGGCACGATGATCGTGATCCAGCCGAGTTTCGAGATTTTCGGCGCCGTCTCGCTTCTGCCGCTGGCGACAGCCGTAACCTTTGCCATCTACCTGATCCTGAACCGAAAATATGGTGCGAAGGAAAGCCCGCTCGTCATGCAGTTCTATGCGGGTGTGGGCGGGTGGATGCTCGCCGGCGTTGTCATGATCTTTGGAACCGTGGCGGGGCTTGGTGATCTGAGTTTCGGCCTGCCGCACGGCATCCAGCCATGGTTGCTCCTGCTGCTTCTGGGCACGATCGGCACGGTCAGCCATCTGATGGTCGTGCAGGCGTTCAAGCTGGCACCAGCCTCAATGCTGGCACCGTTCCAGTATCTGGAAATAGTCAATGCCGTTCTCGTTGGCCTGATCGTGTTCGGCGATTTCCCGACACCGTCGAAATGGTGCGGCATCGCGATCATCGTCGGATCAGGATTCTATGTCTTCATGCGTGAGCGCCGTGTGAAAGTCGACGCCGTGGTCTGAGGCAGAGCTAGAGCGGTTCCAGTTAAAACGGAATCGTGGGACCGCTCTATCTTTTTATTTTATGCATTATCCAACGCAAAACCGCTTCGCACTTTTGCTGGAAATGCTCTATTTCAGCTGACGGGCTCCGAAGACCGTCTCGAACGCTCTTCCCAAAGCGACGTCCATGTCGCCCATTGTTACCGGCAATCCAAGGTCTACAAGGCTGGTAACGCCATGTTCCGAGATTCCGCAAGGAACGATGCCGGAATAATGGCTGAGATCGGGTTCGACATTGATGGCTATGCCGTGAAAGCTCACCCAGCGACGCAGGCGGATGCCTATGGCTGCGATCTTGTCTTCGCACATGCTGCCACTGGCAAGGCGCGGTTTTTCAGGGCGTGTAACCCATACGCCGACACGATCCTCGCGACGTTCACCTTTGATATTGAATTCGGCCAGGCTCTCGATGATCCACTGCTCAAGAGCGGTCACGAAGGCGCGCACGTCCTCGCGGCGGCGTTTCAGGTCAAGCATCACATAGGCGACGCGCTGGCCGGGTCCGTGATAGGTATATTCACCGCCGCGTCCCGTGTTGAACACCGGAAGACTATCGGGGATCAGGAGGTCGCCCGCGTTGGCGCTCGTCCCCGCAGTGTAAAGCGAGGGATGTTCCACAAGCCAAACAAGTTCGTTTGCGGTGCCTTCCCGAATGGCCTGAACACGTGCTTCCATGAAGGCGAGGGCCTCCTCATAGTCCGTCAGCCCTTCGGCAACGATCCAATCGACTGGCGGCGCATCCGCCGGAACCGGCAGGAAATGGACCTCCAGCGCATCGCGTTCGCGCGGCTTTTGTGAAGCTGTCTCGAAAATGGGGAAGGCGGAATTATTCGTCATGATGGCAGCATATGGCGGTTTTGCAGCGCAACCGCCAGATGGCAAAATGCCTCCCCGATCAATGAATCGCGAGCGGCACTTCCTTTTCACAGCGATTGCGTCCTGCCTGCTTGGCCCGATAAAGCGCGCGGTCAGCGGCATTGACGAGATGGCTATAATCGGGGTGACCGTTGAATGCTGCAACCCCGATGGACAGCGTTACAGACTGGCGTGCGCCATCGGGAAGGTTCAACGGTTGTTGTGCTATCTGTTTGCGAAGCTCTTCGGCGATTGTAAAAGCTTTGTTCTCGTCGGCTTCTACGAGAGCGACGAGAAACTCTTCGCCACCATAGCGGAACACGAAGTCGCTCGGGCGGCAAAGCGACAGGATCGCTTCGGCCACCTGCTGAAGGACTGCATCGCCACTGCTGTGTCCGTATGTGTCGTTAATGTTCTTGAAGTGATCGATATCGATCATCAAAACGCTCAGATCCATGGCCTTTTGCGAGGCCATGCGCACTTCACGAGTGAGGATCGAAGGCATGAAACGCCGGTTTAGAGCACGTGTCAGTGGGTCACGACCTGTTTCCATCGCGGCGGCCGCCTGAAACAATTCGGACAGCAGGAATTTCACTTCACCGATCTTGGTTTGAAACAGTGCCAACGAAGCCGCAAGGCCGGCGGGGTTGTCTTTGCGTGCGCTGTTGATGGCTGGCAGGAGAACATTGTCGATATGTTCTACATTCCGGCGGATGTTTTCCAACGTGCCGGAGTTGGAGAACATCAGATCAGCCTTGTGTTGCAACCACAATCCGAAATCCGAGCTTGCAAGGGAGTGAAGCGGACTATCGGAATTGCCGTAGAGGTTGAAGAGGAGCGACTGGCTCCACTCCATAAGCGCTGCACGTTGCGATTCGCGTTCAAGCGGAAAATCGTGACTTAGCGTGAAAGCCCGGTAGGCTTCGTCGGTCTGGGCACTTTCGCGCGCGTCCTTGACGAAGGCTTGGCTCATGATTTCGATAGCGATGTCGATGGCATTGCTGACATGTACGATCAGGCGCGCCAGAACCTCTCTTGAGGCAGTTTCCAGTTTCAGTTGACGGACGATTTCGTTTTTCAGCAGGCGCGCGCCTTGCATGACGACGTGGATAGGCACATCGATGCGGGCGTGAACCTCGCCAACCTTGCGCTGTTCACGAATGAATGCCTCAACATCGTCGGCTGTTCTCTGGAACATTTTCAACAGCCAGTCGCTCAGTGAATTGTGCAAACGTTCCTGCACCATTTTCTGGGACAGGAATGTCGCTGCATCACGATTGTTCATAAGGCGATTATAGAAAACACCGACAAACTGCTCGCGGTGACGGTCAATCAGATCACGGAGAAAGAGAGCATGTTCTTCGGGCAGGCCGCTGACCAGCTCGACCCATTCGGTCTGGGTTGCGCCCAGTCCAGTTTTCGATCCCCATGTCGTGTCGATTTCAGAGGTCGAATAGTCCATGTTCCTGCTCCTTGCGATGGCCGCAAAGCTTCGCCCGCTACCGGTTTTGGACCGGTGCCGGATCGGCCTCGCGGATTGGAGATTCTGCGGCTTTCCCTTTGCTTGGAAAGGGCTGTGTGCGAATTCAACAGGCACCTAATATCCCGACTTTCTTAAAAAGTCTCTCCGCAAAATGGCGGGTTAGTAATTGGTTTAATTGGCAGCGCTTTTTGTAGAGTGCGGTCGAGATTGATAGAGCGTCGTAAGATTAAGTGACTTTACCAAATGGTTGTTTGGCCTACCTATCTGTGGGCAAGATTCCAATTCTGGCCATCTCTGGAAAGGACTCCGGAATGAGATTTACGTTAATTTCTGCGGCTCTCGCGCTCTTCGCGATTACCGCTGTTGCTGAAGCAGGTACACCGGTTGCTCCGGCTCCGATTTCGGCTGTAGCCGCCAATAGCACTGGTTCGGCCATTCAGGTCGACTATCGTTGCCGTCGCGGCATGGTTCGCACGCCGAGCGGTCGCTGTGTTACGGATCGCCGCTGGCGGGATGATCGTCGCGGATGGGATCGTCACTCACCACGTTATTATCGCGAACGGGATCGTGATCGCCGCTGGCGCCATGATCGTGATCGTCATCGCGACAGAATCTATATCGAGCCACGTCGTCGCGGCCCGCACAACTAACAAAGAAAAAGAGCAGCGATTTCGCTGCTTTTTTTATACTGGCTCGGCTTGTGTGTCGGAAAGACTGTCAAGTTGCGGAAATACATCCGCTGTCATAGGGGCCAAGACGTCAATCACCAGTCCATCTGGCGCGAAGTTGATGTCGCATTTGGCCCTGAGTTCGCCCGTGAGAACGGAATAGAGCAGCCGCTGGCCGAAGCCACGACGGGTAGGGCGTTCGACTGCAGGTCCTCCGTCTTCAACCCAGCGCATATGAAATTTTCGCTCGCCCTGCCTTTCGAGCACATCCCAGCTGAATTGGACCGTGCCGTTTTCATTGGAGAGCGCGCCGTATTTCACGGCATTGGTCGCGAGTTCGTACAAACCAAGCGAAAGCGAAACCGTTACACGGTCGCTTACCACGAGTTCTGGACCACTGGTTCGGATTCGATGACCGAACGTGCTGTTGAAAGGGGCGAGGGCAGTTTCGCAGATCTGGCTGATCGTTGTGCCCGTCCAGTCCTCCCGAAGCAGCATGTCATGAGCCTGACTAAGCGCTCGCAGCCGCTCACTGAATAGTTCGTTCGCGGTTTGCGGATCGGTGGCATTGCGCAAGGTCTGGTTGGCGATCGATTGCACCATTGCCATTGAGTTCTTGAAACGGTGCGAAATTTCGCGGGTCACAAGTGCCTTGTCAGCCTCGGCTTTTTTGCGTTCGGTGACGTCGATGACGATACCCAGAAGCGCAGGTGATTTGCCGAGGAGAGCTTTGGCTCGTGTTTCCACCCAGCGCACCTGTCCCAGCCTGTTGGTAATGCGATATTCAACCCGGAAAGATTTGCCTGTGGCAAAAGATTCCTGCGAACGCTGGATAAGCGTTATCCGGTCTTCAAGCACCACCATGTCGATGATCTTGTCGTAGTTGACTGGTTCGTCCGGCGTCAGTCCGAAAATGCGACGATATTCGGCCGAGCAGCTAATCTCCCCGGTCGTGTAATCCCGCGTCCAGAAACCGACATT
Organism: Brucella anthropi ATCC 49188; assembly: GCF_000017405.1. Taxonomy (NCBI): domain Bacteria; kingdom Pseudomonadati; phylum Pseudomonadota; class Alphaproteobacteria; order Hyphomicrobiales; family Brucellaceae; genus Brucella; species Brucella anthropi. Next base: position 1,038,127 of record NC_009668.1, on the reverse strand, counting down.
CGCCACTTCAACGATATACTGGAGTTGATCGCTGCTACGCTGCTTTTCAATTGAGAGCGTTTCGCGTTCTTTTTCGAGCTCAACCAGTTTGCCGAGTTCCAGCGTCACATCAAGCTGCGACGAAACGAAGTGATGAAGTTCGCCATTCTCGGTTTTGACCGGGGAGATATGAAGTCGATTCCAGAACGGCTCGCCAGATTTCTTATAATTGAGAATATCGATCTCAACGGACTGTTCGGCTTCCAATGCCGAATGGATGATCTCGACATGTTTCGGGTCTGTGCCAGGGCCTTGAAGAAAGCGGCAGTTCTTCCCGATGATTTCGTCGGCCTCGTAACCAGTGAGGTTCTGGAAGGCCTCGTTTGCAAAGATGATCGGATTGTCCGGCAGACGCGGATTTGTGATGAGCATTGGCATGGGCGTCAGTTCAACCGCTGCCGTGAAGGGATTCGCTTCCTGGGAGAAAGATGCTCCCAAAACTTTCACGGACGGCTGTACTCTTGTTGCCAATGCAAACCCCACTCGCTGAAAACGCTTACAAGCTGTCCTAATTCACGCAAGTTATCTCATTGTCGCTTAATTTGCGAACAAAAATAATGGAGTAGCTCGAACGAAAATATTGGCTCTTTCGTTAAATCATTGATGGAATGGCCATGCATTGCGACGTGAAAATAAGGCATGCACATAATTTACCGACAATATTCAGCGTGCATTCATAAACGGAAAGCAATGATGGCATCATTGAAATGGAGAAGCACAGGATGAACACCTTCAAAAAGATGATGGTTGGCCTCGTCGGTGCAAGCTTTCTGATCGGCGCAATGGTGCCGGTCTCGGCTGCACCTGTGATGCCAACTGCGCCTGCGGCAAGTAATGAGAATGTTCAGCAGGTTCGCGATGACCGCTGGCGCCGCGGGCCAGGACATGGAAACTGGGGTGGACACCGACCTGGGTATCGTCCGGGCTGGCATGGCCGTCCTCATCGTCCGGGACCTGGCTATTGGAATGGACACCGCGGTTATCGGCACTACCGTCATGGCTATCGTCGCAGCAATGACGGGTGGTGGTATCCGCTCGCAGCTTTCGGCGCTGGCGCAATCATTGGTGGTGCAATTGCAGCTCCGCCGCCCCCACCGGTCTATCGCGCGCCTGCTTACGGTTACAGCAACTCGCATGTCCAGTGGTGTTATAATCGTTATCGGTCCTATCGGGCTTCCGACAACACTTTCCAGCCGTATAACGGTCCTCGTCAGCAGTGTTATTCGCCATACTGACAGTGGAAATTTGTTAAACTCAATGAAGCCGCCCTTCATGGGCGGCTTTGTTTTTGTGGACTAAGTCTATCAACTGTATCCGTGAGTAATTGTCATCCATATCAGTGCATTCTAAAAGGCGGCGGGATAAGATTCCGGGGTGCATTTGTTGAATCGCTTCGGTCTCCCCATTTCATAATGAAGCGCTAAAGGAGACGGGATGCGCCAGATTTTACCCAAGGCTTTGGCCGGTATAGTTATACTCGGCATACTGAGCGTAGTACTTGGTTCCTGGTACACGATTGACGAAGGTGAGCGCGGCGTTGTTTTGCGCTATGGGGCGGTTTCCGGCGTTGCACAACCGGGGCTGGGCTTCAAAATTCCGGTGATCGATTCGATTGTGCGAATATCGGTGCAATCCAAGGCTGCGATCTATAACAGCATGGAAGCCTATAGCCGCGATCAGCAACCAGCTACGATGAACCTGTCGGTCAATTATCGCATTCCGCCAGACCGTGTGGAGGAAGTCTACGCGACCTACGGCGGTGAAGACGGCCTCTTGTCCCGCCTTGTCGAGCGACGCGTTTTTGAGGAAAGCAAGACTGTTTTCGGCAAATTCAATGCTGTGGAAGCCATTCAGGAGCGTAGCCGTCTCAATCAGGAAATTGCGGAGGCAATTCAGAGCAGTGTACGCGGTCCGGTTATTATCGACACGGTGCAGATCGAGAATATCGATTTTTCGGACTCCTATGAGCAGTCCATCGAACAGCGTATGTTGGCCGAAGTTGAAGTGCAACGTCTCCGCCAGAATGCAGAGCGCGAAAAGGTACAGGCTGAAATCACCGTGACGCAGGCAAAGGCTCAAGCAGATGCGCGCCGTGCCGAAGCCCAGGCTCAGGCCGATGCGGTTCGTCTGCAGGCTGAAGCCGACGCAGAAGCGATACGGGTAAAGGGCGAGGCGGAAGCAACCGCGATCAAGGCGCGTGGCGATGCACTGCGTGACAATCCGGGTCTTGTCGCACTGACGCAAGCAGAACGATGGGACGGCCAGCTGCCAAGCACGATGCTACCGAACGGGGCGATTCCCATGCTGAACCTGAACAGTTCCCAGACGCAGCAGAAGTCACCTGGCTATTGATATAGTTGCAGAAAGACCAGCTGGGTCGTGACTGTCACGTTTGACGCACATCCCGAAAACCGTTTCACCCTTTTCGGGATGTGTTCTATCCGCCACGCTGGTCATAACCTTCGACGTTTTCTCCGTCCATTTTCTGGCGCAGGTGCTGCTTTAGCCTCATGATCTTGTCTGCGTCCCATCCGGTCACGTCGGTGACTTCCAACCACGCATTGACATAGTGTTCCGGAGCATAAACATGCCCGTGTCCTATCGGCGTGGCGGTCCCAAAAGCCATATCTAGTGCCAATTGCAGCATGGTCACGACAGGATACCACCGCAGTTCCGGTGAAACATCCGGTCCGCGCGGTGCTTGCATCCAGTCAGGTTGACGATAGAACGATAGACTGTCGAAGAATGTCACCGGATCGCTGGCATATTGCAGATACACCACCCGCAACGGCCCCCAGCGGGTTCCATTTCCCGGCGCTTCACCATGCTGATTCATGAAACGGGCAAAGGAGCCGTCTCGGAACACTGGTAGCCATTCTGGAGTTCCAGGGTTTCTTCGTCTGGTCATGGCTTTCCAATCCCTGCTCGGGAAAGGTGGCCCGCTCCACAAGGCACCGTTGATTGGATCGTCAAGCATTTCGAAAAGCTCGGCTGAGACTTCAGAATTCATCGCCCCAAGGCTCAAGCCATAGAGATACAGACGTGGGCGCTGATCGTGCGGAAGTTCTTTCCAGTAATTATAGACGGTTATGAACAGAGCTCGGGACGCTTCTGCTCCGTATTCGGGTTGGAACAACAACGACAAGGGACTGGAAAGATAGGAATATTGCATGGCAACGCTGGCCACATCGCCATTGTGCAGAAACTCCAGTCCGTCCATGGCTGCTGGATCTACCCACCCTGTACCGGTTGGAGTGATGACGACCAGCACAGAACGTTCAAAACCGTTCTGACGCTTCAGTTCCTCAAGTGCTAGTTCGGCTCGTTGTTCAGGCGTATCGGCTACTTGCAGACCTGCATAGACCCGTATCGGGTCTATAGCCTTTTCGCCAGTCAAGGCAGCAATATCGGCAGCTCCGGGACCCGAGGAAACGAACTCACGTCCAGCCCGCCCAAGCTCGTTCCAGTGTAAAAGCGAAGCGGCGCTGCCAGTCTCGTTCGGTGATGTCGGTTGTGGGCGATCCGGTTCGATCAGAGCGTCAAACTCGCGAAACGAACGATCCAGAACCTTGAAAGTGGACTGGATGAGCAGGCCGTTGGCGATGGTCCAGATGAGCACAACAGTGATCGTAATGCCCAGGACATTGGCTAACCGGCGAGGCATAACGAGTTGTACTTTGGCGGAGACGAATTTCCCTAGTAGAATGAGAAGGCGAACCAGAATTAGCAGAACCAGAAATGTCAGCACAGCTAACGCGGAGACACTCATTGGATAGGCGCTGGGCACCGGCTCCATATCCATGACTGCACGAACTGAGTTCTGCCAGCCCGCGGCAAAATAGAGTGCTACGACGGCCACGGCGAGACAAACCAAACCCACCACAAGATTGGCCCGACTGCGCAGCCGATTCCGGGGTTCAGGCAATTCCAGATAATGCCATAGCCAGCGCCACAATACGCCGATGCCATAACCGGCTCCGAAGGCGACACCTCCGAGAATTCCCTGCATGACGTAGGTTCGCGGGATAAGGCTGGGGGTGAGGGCTGCGGCGAAAAACAGTGTTCCGAGCGCGATACCCACGCCGGACAAGGAACGTCGGAAATGAGAAAATGCCTTGGTGGCCAGAGACATGAAGCACCACGCAGATTAAGTCATTGGAATGAAACTAGCTGTAGCAAGAGCGGGCGGCAAGGCCCGGCACGGAGAAGCAGGAGCTGAATAGTCCTGGTTAGGCACCTCGCGGTTCAGAATCGCCCCTCTGCTCAGGGTGTTAAGTATCCAAACGAGCATGAAAAGCGCCTGTTTACCGGCATATGGAAGAGGCGGTCTGGCATGGAGTATCCCAAACCTGTGATTTTTTTGAATTTATGTTGAAGAAACCTGATTTTATGGTGTTGACCAATCCGTAAGCCGCCCTTATGTTCCGCCGCACTTCCGGGGGCGATTTGCTCCTACAGGGAGCGCGTAGCTCAGCCGGTAGAGCAACTGACTTTTAATCAGTAGGTCCAGGGTTCGAATCCCTGCGCGCTCACCACTTTCTCTTCAAATTGGTTCATTTCACCTTTGTCGCAGTGACTTTGCATTGCAAGAATGCCATGAGCGATCATGACCTTGCGTAGAAGAATTGTTGGCGATCGGTCGGATACCGCCCTTTGGGTTGTATCGCTGACGCTTGTTATTCTTCTGCAAGGGCTGGTAACGGCATACGCGCAGGCTTCCATGGCGGCGTGGAGCGCTGGTCCCTCGTCCGTGATCTGTTCAGTCCACACGACGCAGGCAGATGCGAACGCTCCCCTGAAAGATCTCGCCAGACATTGCTGCTCGACCCTATGTCAGGCCGCGTGTGCCATTGGGACAGGATTGCCAGAACAGCCTGTCACCGTGTCTTTCGATTCGATTGTTGCGAAAGACACGGTCGCTTTTCCTCTCGCGGTTCGCGCACCTCCTGGTCAGTTTGTTACGGCTGCTCAAGCCAGAGGGCCTCCCGCTTTGCACGATCTTTGAAAACGACGCCGCCGCCCCGCGACGGCAATTTCATATCGTTTGGAGATATCGATGCAAAATCATGATTTTATCGCGGCAGCCAATGCTGGCTGCCCACGCACTGTGCTGTGCTTCGACTGCTTTTCAAGGAGGGTTCCATGACGGATACGCTTCTTGAAGGAAAAGCTGGGGTACAGGCACGGCCGAATACCACTAGTTCTGCGAACTCCGGCTTCCAGGCCTTCATCACACGGCTTCATTTCTATGTCGGCCTGTTTGTTGGTCCTTTTATCTTGATTGCAGCTGTGACGGGCACGCTTTATGTGCTGACGCCTCAGCTTGAAAACTACATCTACCGCGACCAGTTGCGTACCGCATCACTTGGAACCTTGCAGCCATTGGCGGACCAGGTGAAGGCGGCCGAAGCCTTTATAGGCGAGGGCCCAAAACTTTTTGCCGTGAGGCCTTCAATTGCGCCCGGCTGGAATACACGGGTCATGTTCACCCAGCCTGGATTGGGAGAATCTGAAAGCCGGGCAATCTTCATTGATCCCGTCACGCTGGCAGTAAAGGGCGACCTCGTTGTCTATGGCACAAGTGGGACCTTGCCGTTTCGCGCGGCGATCGACTACCTACACCGCAATCTGATGCTTGGGGATTTTGGGCGTTACTACAGTGAACTCGCAGCATCCTGGCTGTGGATCGCGGCTCTAGGCGGCACTCTGCTTTGGTGGTGGAATCGGAAGATCCGGCGAAAACAAAAACAAACGAAAAATCTCCACCTGAAGACCCGTCGCTTTCACAGTCAGGTCGGTATCTGGATAGCTGTCGGTCTTTTGTTCCTTTCGGCAACCGGCATGACCTGGTCGCAATTGGCGGGGGAAAGGATTGATCAGTTCAGAGCGGCGGTTGGCTGGATTACGCCTTCAGTTTCGACAGTTCTGAATAAGGCGACAGAATCTAGCCAAGAGCGTGCGCATCAGGACCATGGCGGCATGCCGATGCCGTCCGGAACAGGGGATGTGCAGGATCATGTCGGACAGCTGGATAGTGTTTATCTGGCTGCACAACAGGCAGGCCTCGATTCCCCGATGCTTGAAATCCGACTGCCCCGTTCATCGGATCAAGGCTGGCTGGTGCGTGAATATGACCGTTCCTGGCCGACACAAGTGGATACGATTGCTCTCGATCCCCAAAATATGGAGGTTATCAGCCGTGCTGACTTCGAGAGTTTTCCGCTTATCGCAAAATTGATCCGCTGGGGTATCGATCTCCATATGGGTGTCCTGTTCGGGGTCACTAATCAGATCGTGATGGCTGCGCTCGGCCTCTCGCTGATTGTGATGATTGTCTATGGCTATCGCATCTGGTGGCAGCGTCGCCCGCCTGCCGGATCAATGCCCAGAACGTTGATCGCAAGCTGGAGACGTCTCACTGCCGCGCAACAGATTGGGATCGCAATCGCTGCTGTATTTGTAGGTTGGACGCTGCCATTGGTCGGTATTAGTCTGATTGCATTCTTGCTGGTTGATTCCGTGCGCTGGTGGTTTGGTGGTCAAAAACCTGTCGTGCGCTAAATCAAAAGCTGGCGTCCGTCTTCCGGGCGCCAGCTCTGGCTTAATTATCAACTGGCCGGTCGTGGCGGCAGTCCGGCACGGACGCGCATCTTTTCCAGAAGACTGGCGGCAATTGGCTCATAATTTTCATCGAAATGATGACCGCCGGCCAGTTTCATGACTTCCATCCCTTTGAGCTCGGCAGCTGTGCAGGCGGTATCGTCTTCTTCTTCGCCATAGACGCAAACAACCCGATCAAGCGGGATTGTCGAGATAGCAGGAACGACATCCTTGTCGCCATCCATTCCGAGCCAGCCTTCAATCGAAACCTGGAAGGTCGTCGTCGTCTCGACACCGAGAAGCCCGATCATTTTCGTCCGGTCCTGTATGGAAGGGTCGAGATATTTCCAGGCAAAGGGGAATGTATCGGCGCCGAATGAGTAGCCCAGAACTGCAACCGGCAATTTGTTCGTCGGGTCGGCCTTCTTGATCATGGCCGTCGTGTCATTGGCTATTTCTTCCGGCGTTCGTTCCGACCAGAAATAGCGAAGCGAATCCACACCGATCACGTGAACGCCATGAGCCTGCAGCCATTCACCAATGGATTTGTCGAGATCTCGCCAGCCACCATCACCCGAATAGAAAACGGCAACCATATCGGCTTTGCCGCCTTTGGCGGGAAGATCGACGATAGGCAGGGCCTCGTTCTTGGCATCCTGATCCGCCATGGCGACGACATTGTCGACAGCCATTTTCATGCGAGCAGGAAATTCCGGAGCGGATTGAAGCACGGCAACATTTTCCTGGCGGGCTGTAACCGGATTGTTGACCGGCGATCCGCTGGGACCGACCACAAGGGCAGGGGCGGGAATTACCGCGTTGAAGCCATAGGTGAAGCCGCCATCGGGCGCCTTGGTCGCTTCGGCTTTCTCGGTGCAGGAAGGCAGACGGGTCTTGGCTGGGACCGGATCAAGCGATACGGCGCCTGCAATCGTCGCATCCGGAGAATCCGAGGCTGCGGCATATGCGATGGTAGCGCCTTGTCCAACGCCTGTCAGAACGGGATGAAAATAGACGCCCAAATCAAGTCCACGCAGAGCCTCCTTGGCGATGGCTTCGAAATCAGAGTCGAGATAGTTGCAATCGCCATCTTCCTTATCGAGTGCGGCGCGCCACGGGCCGAGCTCGACCGGCAGAACGATCATGTTCCGGGCAAGCATGGCGTCCATGAAGCTCTTCTCCCGGTCGCTCATACCTCCTTCGTCACTCAGTAAAATCGCAAGGCCGACGGGATCATTCTTCGGCATGTAGACCGGAATATTGGACAGTCTTTCAGCACTGGCGTGGATGACCGGTTCATCGGAATCGGTGATTTTCGTCCAGAGCCGGGCGATCTTGCCTGTATGCATTGCGCCATACGCGCCCACCGCAGCCACCAACGCCAGTCCAAGAAAAATGAAGAGAACGCGTCTTTTCGTCATTTGCGGATGAACTCCAAAGGACTGCCATTGATGAGGGTTGTGGCATCGAGAAGCGCGCGCGGCGTTTCCAGGCCGCCCGGGCAAACCATGTAATGCGGGGTCCAGACCGGATCGAACTTTTCCTTGAAAGCTTTCAGTCCGTCAAAATGATAGAGATCGGCTCCACGCTTGTAGATGAACGAGCCGAAGCGGTTCCATCGGGATGCCAGCCTGCTGCCGCTCAGGCCGGAAAGCGGGGCGGCACCAAGATTGAACCACTTGTAACCTTCTTCCTTGCTGGCCATCAGCAGTTTTGCAAACAGCGCGTCCATAAGAAGCTTGTGTACATTGGGCATGTAGCGCATGAGGTCGACGGTGATTTCATACTTGTCCGCACCACGCCACATATTGGCGAAAGCCACGATTTCTCCGTCACTTTTCAGCACTGCGACGTCGAAGCGTTTCATGTATTCGTCATCGAAGTACCCCAGCGAGAAGCCTTTCTCGCTGCCCGACTTGAAATCGAGCCACGCATCGGAAATCTCGCGCAGGCGTGGAATGAGTGGCGGTACGTCAGCCGCCGGAATGATTTCAAACGTCAGGCCGTCCTTGTCGATCTTGCGGTCGGCATATCGGAATGGCTGGCGACGCGGACCATCGAGCGAGAAATTGGTGAGATCAACACGGGCGACTTCGCCGAGCTTCAGGGCAATCAGTCCCATATCCAGAAACAGGGGCAGGCTTTGCGGGCCAACACCGTAGAATACGGTTCGCAGGGCAAGTTCGTCGGCCAGTGCGTGAAATGACCATGCAAGCTCCTTAGCCGTCTGTCCCTGGCCTATGGGTTCTCCAAGCGCAATCAGGCTGCCCCCTGATTGCGCATACATGATGAAGGCGCTCTTGTCTGGCGCGAGGAGGAATTGCTTGTCACCAAGCATTGCCAAAGCGGCATCCGTATGTGGCCATTGGGCAACGAGATCCGGCACGGCATCAGGTATGGAATAATCCACCTTGCGTTTGCGGTGACCAGCCCGGTTGATAATCGAGTAAAGGCCCACTGCAGCGACCACGGCGAAGACAAGGACAGTCGCACGCAAGAACCGGGGCGCATTGCCGTTCCATGCGAAATCCCACCAGAGGTCATTGGAATATTCCACGTGACGATAAACGAAGAAGCCGAGCCATGTGGAGACAAGTACCGTCGTGCCGACGGTCGCGATCCAGTTCCAGCTTAAATCGAACGGTCCGGAAATCGGGCGGCGATAGAACGAATCCCGGAACCCCCAAAGTGTGAACGCAGAAATGCAAAGGATGGTCGCCTCTTCCCAGTCAAGGCCTTTGGCGAGGGAAAAGACAGCGCCGCTGAGGAGGAGGATTAGTGCTGCTACCCACGCACGTGCAAGCCGCTTAGACAGACCGCGTGCAACGATCAGCAGCGCGACTCCGACGAGGCTGGCGGCAAGATGCGACATTTCCATGAAAGATTCAGGAACAATGTCGGAGAGCAATTTTACGCGGTAGCGGAGGTCTGGTGTCGCACCGGACACCAGAAGAATGATGCCGCCGAGAAAGATGATGCTGGCAGAAAGGCTCGGGATGAGTGGCTCGACCAGACGTTTGGCGAAGCGCGCCTGCTTGCCGAGCATATGACGTCGCCGCATGATCTCCCATATGAGAATGCCTGCGGTCGCTACAACGAGCGGCATAACCGTATAGATAAGACGGTAGGCGAGAAGCCCCGCAATTGCATCCGGTTTCCCGCCTAGGCCGAGTCCAGCAATGATTGTCGCTTCAAATGCGCCTAGACCGCCCGGAGCATGACTGGCAATGCCCAGCACGATGGCGATGACATAGACTAGCGCGAAAACCGCAAAGCTTGGCACTGCGTCGGCAGGCATGAGTACATAGAGTGTAGCGGCAGCTGCGCCTACATCCACAAGCCCGGCAAAGATCTGGGTCAGAGCGCCTTTTGAGTTCGGCAGGCGCAGACTGAACGAACCCACCGTAAAACTACGCTGTCCATGCGACAGCCAGTAGATCAGCCAGCCGATGCCACCCAGAATGGCGATACCGGCGACGATATCGATTCGGGAATCGATGGCGGAAAGCCAGGGAACATCCTGCGGGTCGATAAGAAGCGCTGCACCGACCATGATGATCAGTGCGAACCAGATCGCGAACCATGATGTCCCGACAATCTTGCCGATATCGGCAAGGCTAACACCCTCCGCAGCATAGATGCGATAACGCAATGCGCCGCCGGTCAGCAGGGAAAACCCAAGCGCGTTGGAGATTGCGTAGCCGGCAGCACCTGCGACGGCAGCGATGCGGCGCGGTATCTGGTTGGGCGCAATCGTATCGACAGCCACCACATCGTAGAGTGCGACGGCTGCGTAGCTCAGAACTGTGAAGAACACAGCTAAACCAAGTGTCATCCACGAAATGTTGTGGAAGGCAGCGAGTGTTTCCGTGCGAGACGTATTCTGGAGCAGATTCTCCAGCACATAGATCGCCAGCAGCGCAATGGCGATGCCCGCTATTGGAAACAGAAAATGTTGGTATCGCTTGAGCCAGCCAGAATGTCTTGTCGACGTTGCAGGTGGTGTTGAAGGCACTTCATCATCAATAAGGCTCATAGGAACGTCGTCCGGTTGGAGCAATATATTATAAATCGCGCAATGATCTCGATTTAGGGCGAACTTGTGTTCGAGCGAGATGCCGCATTGAAAATATTCTAAGTAGAGCAGAATCTAGTCTATATAAGCCTGTGGTTTGGCCAGACCGCAAGCGATTTGATGAACTGAAAGAGGTATTGGTGCTCGATATTTCATATATGACCGCAGCCGGAGCCGGTGCGCTGTCGTTCCTGTCGCCCTGTGTTCTCCCGCTCGTGCCGCCTTATCTGTGTTATATGGCGGGCGTGAGCGTAGAAGATTTTCGCGCAGATAAGGCGACAGCCGTTGCCGCCGCGCCTTCGGCGCGCCGTTCGTTGGCATTTGCGGCAATTTGCTTTGTTCTCGGTTTCACAACTGTTTTTGTGGCGCTCGGCGCTGGAGCTTCGTCCATCGGCGCCTTCCTGCGCGCATGGCAGCAGGAGATCGCAATCGTTGCGGGCGTCGTCATCATATTGATGGGACTAAACTTTCTTGGCATCTTGCGTTTCTCGTTCCTGTCCCGCGAAGCTCGTTTTCAGGCGCGCAACGCTCCGGCATCGCCGCTTGGAGCCTATGTCATGGGACTGGCATTCGCCTTCGGCTGGACGCCGTGCATCGGGCCAGTTCTTGGGCCAATCCTGACGTTGGCTGGCGGCAGCAGCACGGTTGGTGAGGGCGCGTTATTGCTGGCAACCTATTCGCTTGGCCTTGGCATTCCGTTTTTGATTGCCGCCCTTTTTTCCGGCGCATTCATGCGGTTTCTTTCACGTTTCCGCGTGCATCTCGGCAAGGTGGAGAAAGCAATGGGCGCGCTTCTGGTCGCTGCAGGTGTCCTGTTCCTGACCGGAGGCATGCAATCCTTCTCGTTCTGGCTGCTTGAGAATTTCCCCGCGCTCGGGCGGTTGGGTTAAAGGTTTGGCAGCAGCCCGTAAGTTTTCATAGACTCTTTGATGTTAAGAGCGAAAATCATCTCAATTTTCTGGACGATACCATGACAGACCGTACCTGCCTTTCCATCGTACTTGCTGCTGGCGAAGGCACACGCATGAAATCCAACTTGCCCAAAGTACTGCATCAGGTGGCAGGCTTGCCGCTGGTCTCTCACGTGGTCACGGCGGTTCAGGGGACCGGAAAGAGCGACATTGCGCTGGTGGTGGGGCGTGGCGCCGACGATGTGCGGGCGGCAGTGGAAAAGAACGCAGGCCCGGTGTCGGCTTTCGAGCAGAAGGAACGCCTGGGCACGGCGCATGCGGTTCTCGCTGCCCGCGAAGCAATCGAACGCGGCTATGACGATCTGCTCATCGTTTTCGGTGACACGCCGTTGATCGAGGCGCAATCTCTGCAGAAAGCTCGCGAACGACTGGCCGAGGGTGCAGACGTTGTCGTTATCGGTTTTCGCCCAGACAATCCACATGGCTACGGGCGCCTCATCGAGAAAGGCGACAAACTTGTCGCCATCATTGAGGAAAAGGAAGCAACCGAAGAGCAGAAGCAGATCGGATTCTGCAACGGCGGGCTGATGGCGGTTCGCGGTCAACACGCCCTGGCGCTTCTGGATGCGGTGGGCAATGACAACGCCAAGGGCGAATATTACCTGACCGATATCGTCGCCATCGCCCATAGCAAGGGCATGAACGTGACGGCCATCGAAGTGCCGGTCGATAATGTCATCGGCATCAACAATCGTGTTGAACTGGCCGAAGCCGAAGCCATCTGGCAGCAGCGCAAGCGTCGCGAGATGATGCTTGCAGGTGTAACGCTTATCGCACCTGAAACTGTTTTCTTTTCGCATGATACGCTGATCGAAGCCGACGTCATTGTTGAACCGAACGTGTTTTTTGGTCCTCGCGTGCATGTCGCGACGGGAGCTCTGATCCATTCCTTCTCGCATATGGAAGGTGCTTACGTTGGGCCGAAGGCCGAAATCGGGCCGTTTGCGCGGCTGCGCCCGGGTGCAAATCTCGGTGAGAAAACCAAGGTCGGCAATTTTTGCGAAGTGAAGAATGCCACCGTGCACAAAGGGGCGAAGATCAATCACCTAACCTATATCGGCGATGCGACTGTGGGAGCCTCCAGCAATATCGGCGCTGGCACGATCACCTGCAATTACGACGGCTACAACAAATACAAGACGGTGATCGGCGAAAACGCATTTATCGGGTCGAACAGCTCACTGGTCGCGCCGGTGGAAATCGGCGACAATGCTTATATCGCCTCTGGCAGCACGATTACCGACAATGTCCCTGCCGATGCGCTGGCTTTCGGTCGTGCCCGGCAGGAAACAAAAGAGGGGCGGGCGAAGATCCTGCGAGAGAAGTACGCTGCCATCAAAGCGGCTAAAACTGCGACCAAATAAGTCGTCCAATTGTTTAACCGAACGGCAATCCTCTGGGTTGCCGTTCTGCGTTAGAATCTTTAAACCGCAAAGCAACACGCCTGAACGTCGGATTTGGAGCAGCCTATGTGTGGAATTATCGGCATCATCGGAAATAACGAAGTCGCTCCGCTTCTTGTGGATGCACTGAAGCGGCTTGAATATCGCGGCTACGACTCTGCCGGTATTGCCACACTACAGAACGGCCGGCTCGACCGGCGCCGTGCCGAAGGCAAGCTGGTCAATCTGGAAAAGCGCCTGGCCGGAGAGCCGCTTCCCGGCATCATCGGTATCGGCCATACCCGTTGGGCTACGCACGGCAAGCCTGTGGAGCGCAACGCGCATCCGCACATTACTGAGCGTCTTGCGGTCGTCCACAACGGCATTATCGAAAACTTCGCCGAGCTTCGCACCATGCTAGAGGCGGAAGGCTACAAGTTCCAGACGGAAACCGATACCGAAGCGGTTGCGCATCTGGTGACCCGCGAACTGGTAAAAGGCAAGTCTCCGGTCGAAGCCGTGCGCGACAGTCTGCCGATGCTGCATGGTGCCTTCGCACTCGCTTTCCTGTTTGAGGGTGACGAAGAACTCTTGATCGGAGCACGCCAGGGGCCTCCACTCGCCGTCGGTTACGGTGAGGGCGAAATGTTCCTCGGTTCCGACGCTATCGCACTTTCGCCTTTCACGGATACCATCGCCTATCTCGAAGATGGCGATTGGGCCGTTCTGACGCGCAAGGGCGTGACTGTCTATGACGAAAACAACAGCGAAGTTGAGCGGCCGATCCAGAAAACGCAGACGGCGAATATGCTCGTCTCCAAGGGTAATCATCGTCACTTCATGCAGAAGGAGATGTTTGAGCAGCCGGAAGTGATTTCCCACACGCTTGCCAACTATCTCGACTTCACGACGGGTAAGGTGCGTCAGGAAGCGATTGATATCGATTTCAGCAAGATCGACCGCCTGACGATTTCTGCCTGTGGTACGGCCTACTATGCGGCATCCGTTGGCAAATACTGGTTCGAGCAGATAGCGCGCCTGCCGGTCGACAGCGATATTGCTTCCGAATTCCGCTATCGCGAAATGCCGCTCTCGAAGGATTCGCTGGCGATGTTCGTGTCGCAGTCAGGCGAAACGGCTGATACGCTTGCTTCGCTGCGCTACTGCAAGTCGCAAGGATTGAAGATTGCCGCTGTCGTGAACGTCACCGGCTCGACCATTGCGCGTGAATCCGATGCTGTTTTCCCAACGCTTGCGGGCCCTGAAATCGGCGTTGCTTCCACCAAAGCCTTTACCTGCCAGCTGTCGGCCATGGCCTCACTGGCAATTGCAGCTGCGAAATCGCGTGGCGCAATCGATGATAAGCGGGAACAGGAACTGGTACGCCAGCTTTCCGAGGCGCCGCGTTTCATCAACCAGGTTCTGAAGCTTGAAGACCAGATCGCTGCGGTCTGCCATGAACTGGCCAAGGTCAATCATGTGCTTTATCTCGGTCGTGGCACGTCTTTCCCGCTGGCGATGGAAGGCGCGCTGAAGCTCAAGGAAATTTCTTATATCCACGCTGAAGGCTATGCCGCCGGCGAGTTGAAGCACGGCCCGATTGCGCTGATCGATGAAACCATGCCGGTTATCGTCATCGCGCCGTCTGATCGGCTCTATGAGAAGACCGTTTCCAACATGCAGGAAGTTGCAGCACGCGGCGGTCGCATCATTCTCATCACCGACAAGAAGGGTGCCGAGGCAGCAAGCATCGACACGATGGCAACCATCATTCTGCCGGATGTGCCGGAATTCATCACGCCGCTCGTCTATGCGCTGCCGATCCAGATGCTGGCTTATCATACAGCCGTTCTGATGGGGACGGATGTCGATCAGCCACGCAATCTCGCAAAGTCGGTAACTGTCGAGTAAATTCAGCTTGTTATAGCAAAAACTCGATAAGTTAATAGAAATGGCGGCTGATTGCCGCCATTTTATTATCCTGCTCGAAGCAGCCGGATAGCTTCGTCACGCCCGAAAAGATAAAGCAGTACGCGCAACGCCTGTCCGCGTTCGGACTCCAGATCGGGATCGCTTGTCAGAATATAGCGCGCATCCTTGCGGGCGATTTCCAGAAGATCACCATGCGCTTCGATGGAAGCCAAGCGGAAGCCTGGGGTGCCGGATTGCCGCGTGCCGAGCAATTCGCCTTCGCCACGCAGTTTCAAATCTTCTTCCGCGATACGAAAACCGTCTTCCGTCTCGCGCATGACCTTCAGCCGGGCTTGTGCGATTTCGCCCAGCGGGCCTTTGTAAAGCAGCAAGCACGTTGACGGTTTGTCGCCGCGCCCCACGCGGCCGCGCAGCTGGTGCAGTTGCGACAGGCCGAAACGTTCGGCATGTTCGATAACAATGATCGTCGCATCGGGAACATCTACGCCTACTTCGATCACAGTGGTCGCGACCAGTAACCGCGTTTCGCCCTGCTTGAATGCCCGCATGGCTTCGTCTTTTTCAGCCCCGCTCATGCGGCCATGGATGAGACCGATGCGATCCCCAAAGACGGGTTTGAGGTTTTCGAAACGTTCCTCCGCCGAAGTCAGTTCAACGACTTCGGATTCTTCAACGAGCGGGCAAATCCAGTAGATTTTCTGTCCTTCTGCCACAGCTTTTCGGATGCGCTCGACAAGTTCGCCCATGCGCTCCATTGGCACGATGGCGGTCGTGATGGGCTGGCGTCCGGCAGGCTTCTCGGTCAGTTTCGACACGTCCATATCGCCAAAGGCGGTGAGGACGAGGGTACGCGGAATAGGTGTAGCCGTCATGACCAGCATATCCGGTGCAGAACCCTTTGCGGTCAGCATCAGACGTTGGTGCACGCCAAAACGATGCTGTTCATCGATGATGACCAGAACGAGGTCGTGATATTCGACCTTTTCCTGAAAAAGCGCATGCGTGCCGATGACGATATCGATTTCGCCAGTTTTTAATCCTTCGAGAACTGCATTCCTGTCACGGCCCTTTTCGCGACCGGTCAGAAGGGCGGTTTTCAGTCCCGCTTTCTCTGCAAGCGGCGCGATGGTTGCAAAATGTTGACGGGCGAGAACTTCCGTCGGCGCCATGAGTGCTGACTGTCCACCAGATTCTGCGGCGTGGGCCATGGAAAGCAATCCAACGACCGTCTTGCCGGAGCCGACATCGCCCTGCAAAAGCCGCAACATGCGCTCCGGCGATTTAAGATCTGTGATGATTTCGCGAACAGCCTGATCCTGCCCCTCGGTCAAGCGATAGGGCAGGTGGCGCATGATTTCGGCGACGATGCGCCCTGTACCTTCCAGAGGACGACCGGAAAGCCGCCGTGTTTTCGCGCGAACAAGGGCGAGTGCCAATTGTCCGGCCAGAAACTCGTCATATGCGAGCCTGCGCCGCGAAATGCTTTCAAGCGCGATATCCGACGGGTCTTCAGGCAGGTGAAGCGTGTTCAGCGATTGCTGGAAACTGGTGAAGCGCTCCCGCGCCAGCAACGGGCCGTCGATCCATTCCTGCAGCGGAGGCACGCGGGTCAGTGCTTCCTTGACGGCGCGCGCCAATGTCTTTGGCGACAGACCCGCGGTCAGCGGATAGACCGGTTCGACCATCGGCAGATTGGCTGCATCTTCTAAGCTCGCAATATAGTCCGGGTGGACCATGGAGGCGCGACCGTTGAACCATTCCACCTTGCCCGAGACGATGACAGTTTCACCCTCAGGCAGCATTTTTTGCAGCCAAGGCAATTGCGCATGGAAGAAGGTCAGCGCGATTTCGCCGGTGTCGTCATGAGCGAAGACGCGATGCGGAACATTACCACGCCCGGGTGGTGCAGGCTGATGCTGGTCTACAATGACTTCCAGCGTGACGATTGCACCTTCCTGAGCAAGCGCGATACCAGGCCGATTGCGTCGGTCGATCACGCTGTGCGGTGCCAGAAACAGGAGCTGACCGACCTTGGGCTCCGCGCCCGGTATGTCGGTGCCAAGCAGTTTGCCAAGCAGGGCGGCAACCTTCGGGCCAATGCCGGAAAGCGAACGAACGGAAGCAAAAAATGGATCGAGCATGGATGGGCGCATGGGCTTGAGCATTAACTGCTTCGTCCTGCGGTGCAAGGGCGGTGCGCAATCTTTCTGTGCTCTTTTTGTTCTTGTTGGATAAACGGGTTCCCGTTTGCGGCGCAGATGCTATATACCAGCAGCAATTTGAATGATTGGAGCTTACCGAGGATGACTGGCAGCACATTGGCGACGGAAAATCTGGATGTACGGCGCCGCAAGCTTCTGTTTCGCGCGTGGCATCGCGGTATGCGCGAGATGGATTTGATCCTTGGGCAATATGCGGATGAATATATTGTCGGCTTCACCGATCCGCAGCTCAATGAGTTCGAGCATATTCTTGAAGTGCTTGACCGCGATCTTCTGAAATGGGTGACGGGTGAAAGCCCGATCCCGGCAGATTATGACACGCCTCTGTTCCGCGATATTGTCGCGTTCCGCGACCGCATAGAATTCTGAGTTCAAGGTTCCCATGCCCGTTTTCAGCAAACTAGGTCTCAAGTCCTCCAGCGCACTCGGGGCAAATCGTCATATCGTGATCGACGGCGTTGCCGACGGTTACGAGGCGTTCTGTCTCATTCGTCTGGCGGAAGAGATCGGCGAACGCGGACCGATTATGTATATCGTGCGCGACGGGCAACGCATTGCCGATCTGGAGCAGGTCTTGAGTTTCGTGGCGCCGGATATGCCGGTTCTGCATCTGCCTGCTTGGGACTGCTTGCCTTATGACCGCGTATCGCCCGGCGCAGACGCATCTGCACGCCGACTGGCTGCACTCAGCGCGCTGTCCGAGCTTAAAAAGACGCCGCATCCGGCGATCATCCTCACGACTGCCAATGCTGTTCTGCAAAAACTGCCGCCACAGGCGGCTATTGCCGAACAGGTGATTTCGGCGCGTCCCGGCAACCAGCTGGATATGAACGATCTGGCATCCCGGCTGGAACGTAACGGTTTCGAACGTGTTTCCACCGTGCGCGACATCGGCGAATTTGCAGTTCGTGGTGGTATTCTCGATCTTTATGCACCCGGCGCGGAAGAGCCGTTGCGGCTTGATTTCTTTGGCGACACACTGGAATCGATCCGCGCTTTCGATCCGGCTTCGCAGCGTACCACGGGCACACGCAAGGAGTTCGTGCTCCAGCCGATGAGCGAAATCACGCTTTCGCCGGACATGATCAGCCGTTTCCGCAAGAATTACGTCGCGATGTTCGGTGCGCCGCAGCGCGATGACGCGCTTTATCAGGCGATCAGTGAAGGTCGTCGCTTTGCGGGCATGGAACATTGGCTGCCGCTTTTCTACGACAAGCTTGATACCGTCTTCGACCATGCGGGCAATATGCCGGTGGTTTTCGACCATCTGGTGCATGAGGCGCTGACCGAGCGCCATACTATGGTCGTTGACCATTACGAGTCGCGGCTGAGACAGGCGGAAGGCAAGGAGCCGGGCAGCGATGCAGTACCCTACAAGCCGGTCAAGCCGGAAGCGCTTTATTTAACCCCGTCAGAGGTCGAGAAGCACGCTGAGGCCGGAGGTATGCGCATCGACCTGACGCCATTCGGTGCGCCGGAGGTTACGGGGCGGATAATTGTTCATGCGGATGTGCATAAGGGCCGCAGCTTTGCCGAGGAGCGCGCCGCCACCGACGTAAACCTGTTCGAAGCGGTGGTGAAACATATTGCCGAACTGCGTGCGTCGGGCAAGAAAGTATTGGTTGCCGCGTGGACGGAAGGTTCTCTCGACCGTCTTTTGCAGGTTCTTGACGAGCATGGGCTGGAAAAGATCGAGTCGGTTGACCGGCTTTCTACCGTCAAGGCGCTGTCACGCGACAAGGTGACGGCGGCGGTGCTGGCTGTCGAAAGCGGCTTCGATGCTGGCGATCTCGTCATCGTGGCCGAGCAGGATATTCTGGGCGACCGTCTTATCCGCCGTTCCAAGCGCCGCAAACGCGATCAGGATTTCATCTCGGAAGTTGCCTCGCTAAACGCTGGCGATATCGTCGTCCATGTCGATCACGGTATCGGTCGCTTCATTGGCCTCAAGACCATTACCGCCGCTGGCGCTCCCCACGACTGTCTTGAAATTCACTATGCGGGCGATGACCGGCTGTTTCTGCCGGTCGAAAATATCGAGCTTCTGTCGCGCTACGGTTCGGAAAGCTCCGATGCTGTTCTCGACAAGCTTGGCGGCGGCGCATGGCAGATGCGCAAGGCCAAGCTCAAGAAACGCCTGCTTGAGATTGCCGGGCATCTGATCCAGATCGCTGCCGAACGGCAGATGCGCGGTGCGCCGGTGATGACGCCGCCAGATGGTCTCTATGCCGAATTTTCTGCTCGCTTCCCCTATGATGAAACCGACGACCAGCTGACGGCAATCGAGTCCGTGGCGGACGATCTGGCTGCTGGCAAGCCGATGGATCGCCTGATCTGCGGTGATGTCGGCTTCGGCAAGACGGAAGTAGCCCTGCGCGCTGCCTTCATTGCGGCAATGAGTGGCGTTCAAGTGGCGATAGTCGTGCCGACAACGCTCCTGTCGCGCCAGCATTTCAAGACCTTCTCGAAGCGCTTCCATGGTCTGCCGATCAATCTTGCCCATGCCTCGCGTCTTGTCGGCACGAAAGAACTTGCGGCTGCCAAAAAGGGACTGGAAGAAGGAACGGTCGATATTGTCGTCGGCACGCATGCGCTGCTCGGCAACTCGATCAAATTCAAGAATCTCGGTCTGCTCATCATCGATGAAGAGCAGCATTTCGGCGTTAAGCACAAGGAGCGGCTGAAGGAACTGAAGTCGGACGTGCATGTGCTGACATTGTCCGCCACGCCGATCCCGCGCACTTTGCAGCTTGCGCTAACCGGCGTGCGCGAACTGTCGCTCATCACCACGCCACCCGTCGATCGTATGGCGGTGCGCACCTTCGTCTCACCGTTCGATCCGCTCGTCATTCGCGAGACGCTTTTGCGCGAACGCTATCGTGGCGGCCAGAGTTTCTACGTCTGCCCGCGCATTTCCGATCTTGGCGAGATAGAGGAGTTCCTGAAAACGCACGTGCCCGAACTGAAAGTGGCCGTGGCCCATGGTCAGATGGCGCCGGGCGTGCTCGATGACATCATGAACGCCTTCTATGACGGCCAGTATGATGTGCTTCTGTCCACGACCATTGTGGAATCCGGTCTCGATATTCCGACGGCCAACACGATGATCGTGCACCGCGCCGATATGTTCGGTCTGGCACAGCTCTACCAGCTGCGCGGTCGTGTTGGTCGCTCGAAGCAGCGCGCTTTCGCGCTGTTCACACTTCCGGCAGGTAAGATGCTGACGCAGATGGCGGAACGTCGCCTAAAGGTTCTACAGTCGCTCGACACGCTGGGCGCAGGCTTCCAGCTTGCCAGCCACGATATGGATATTCGCGGGGCAGGCAATCTGCTCGGCGAGGAACAGTCTGGCCATATCAAGGAAGTCGGTTTTGAGCTTTACCAGCAGATGCTGGAAGAAGCCGTTGCGACGCTCAAGGGTTCCGGCGAAGTGGAAGACAGCCAGTGGTCGCCGCAGATCGCTATTGGCACGGCGGTTATGATCCCCGAAGCCTATGTGCCGGACCTGCAATTGCGCCTCGGCCTTTATCGCCGTCTCGCCGATCTGGAAGAGCCGCAGGATATAGATGCTTTCGGCGCGGAACTCATTGACCGTTTTGGTCCGATGCCGGATGAAGTGCAGCACCTGCTCAAGATCGTTTACATCAAGGCACTCTGCCGCCGTGCGAATGTCGAGAAGCTCGATGCCGGTCCGAAGGGCGTGGTCATCCAGTTCCGTCATGCGACGTTCAACAACCCGGTCGGGCTGGTGAAAATGATCGGTGAACAGGGCTCCATGGCCAAGATCAGGCCGGATCAGAGCATCGTCTTCATCCGCGACTGGCCGACACCGGAAAAGCGCCTCAACGGTTCTGCCGTCATCATGACGCAACTGGCGAAGATCGCGGCGGGTTAACCCGCCGCTTCGCGTCTTTTAGCGATCTTCAGAAATCCCCGGCTCAAAGCCTTCAGCCGTCTGGCGAATAGCGTCAGCAAGGACATCTGCCGTCTGAGCGCCCATGACGGCATATTTCTGATCGATGATGAAGCATGGTACGCCGCGCACGCCGATGCGGCTGGCGGTATCGATCTCCTCACGAATCGTTGCCTTGTCTGCCTCACTTTGCAGGAGCCGGGCGACCACTTCGGCATCCATGCCGACGCTTGCCGCAGCATCAACCAGCACTTCGTGGTCGCCGATATCCTGTCCCTGCTCGAAATAGAGCGAGAACAACATGCCGACCATCCGGTCCTGTGTATCGGGTGCAGCCTGTGCTGCCCAATGGATGACGCGATGTGCGTCCAGAGTATTTGGCGCGCGGGCGATGGCATCGAAATCGAAGACAATGCCGTTTTCCTCACCAAGCTGGGTCAGCTGCTTGTGGATGTCATCAATCTTTCCGCCGGTGCCGAATTTGTCGCGCATGTAGGTCTGGCGATCCTTTCCCTGCGGAGGCAGGGTAGGGTCGAGCTGAAAGGGACGCCAGCGCACTTCGGCCTCCACATCCGGCACCATGGCAAGTGCCGCCTCAAGGCGCTTGCGCCCCAGAAAGCACCAAGGGCAGACGACGTCGGACACGACATCGATAGTTATCTTTCTGGTGGCCATGGCAGTGTCTCCATACGGGAACCAGAGGCGCGGCCTCCGGTTGAATACTCATCATATATTGGGTGCATGTAGGGCGAATTACATCAACGTTAAAGCCCGATCATGGCTTTGCGCGCCACCAGGTTGGTAGTTGATAACCATAGAGCGAAGTCTTCTTTGGATGCTCGATGCGATCCCAGCGCGCTACCCACTGATAGGGCAGGTGGTAAAGCGGAATGTAGTAATCCCCGGAGATAAGCACACGATCAAGGGCGCGGACCGCACTCACGAAATCGGCGCGGCTTCTGGCTGCCAGCAGTGCTTCAATCATCGCATCTACTGCCGGATCAGCAACGCCCGGATAGTTGAAACTTCCCTGAACGTCACGCGAGGCTGCGCCCCAGCGCATCCATTGTTCGTTGCCGGGCGAAAGCGATCCGGTCAACGCTCCGAGAATCATGTCGTAGTCGAATGTCTGGAGGCGCTGCTGATATTGGGCGTCGTCCACAGTGCGTATTTCGATTGTGATGCCCAGTCGCGCGAGATTGCGCTTGTAAGCCAACGCAACTTTTTCCTCGTCGGGCGAGCGCGTCATGATCTCAAATTTAAGCGGCTTGCCAGAGGGATCAACGGCGAGGCCGTGTTCAAACTGAAAACCCGCGTCAGTCAGGAGATCGTAGGCTTTCTTTGCAGGCGTGCGGTCATGACCGCTGCCGTCCGTTACGGGCGGATGCCATGTACCATTCATGACATCGTCGCGAACGGCTTCGGGGAATGGTTTCAGCAACTGCTTCTCGCGGTCATCGGCAGGCTTGCCGACGGAGGAAAGCTCCGATCCTTCCCAAAAACTCTGCGTGCGGCGATACTGATCGGCGAAAAGGTTGCGGTTAGCCCATTCGAAGTCGAAGAGCAGCCCCAGAGCCTGCCGGACACGACGGTCGGCGAAAATCGGACGGCGCGTGTTGAACACGAAGCCGAACATGTTGGCTGGCGTGCCTTTTTCAAAGCTGTCCTTGATGACACGGCCCTGTTTTACAGCCGGGAAATCATAAAGCTTCTCCCATCGAGTCGGGTTTGCTTCGATGAAGACATCCAGCAGCCCCTTCTTGAAAGACTCAAACAGGGACGTCTCGTTTCGGTAATATTCAATCGTCAACGTATCGAAGTTGTTGAGACCGCGCTGCGACGGCAGATTCTTGCCCCAGTAGTCAGGGTTGCGCTTGTAGATAATACGCTGGCCGGGCTGCACGCCGAAAACGAGATACGGGCCGCTGCCGACAGGTGGTTTCAGGGATGAATTGCCGAAGGTTTCGCGATCAATGGCGTGCTTTGGCAGCACCGGCATCGATGAGGCAATCAGCATCGGAAATTCGCGATCCGACTTGTCGTTGAAGGTGAAGCGAACAGAGCGCTCCCCCGTCTTTTCGATCTTCTCGACCCGACTCATCCGGTTGTTGTAGGGAGGGCGTCCCTTTTCCGTCAGAATGTCATAGGTGAAGAGAACGTCGTCCACCGTCACCGGCTGGTCGTCCGACCATTTCGCTTTCGGGTTCAGGGTGAATTCGACCCATTTGCGGTGCGGGTCAACCGCAACCTTTTCAGCAAGCAGGCCGTAAAGGGTAAAGGGTTCGTCCCGCGAGCGCTGCATGAGCGTTTCGTAAACCAGATTTCCGAGGTCGACATCCCCGAACAGGCCGCGCGCTGTCGTACGCATGCTTTTCAGAACAAATGGGTTGAGACTGTCGAAAGTGCCGACAACGCCCATTGTGATGGCGCCGCCCTTCGGGGCGTCGGCATTTGCATAGGGGAAATGGGTGAAGTCAGCCGGCAGCGCCACATCTCCATGCATGGAGAGCGCATAGTCCGGCTGTGCTTCGGCTATCGCCTGCGCCGGCAGCACGCCGACGACAGCTCCGGTAAGGCTCGCAAGAACCACTTTGCGGAGAAAGGCAATCAATCCGTTCAACTTCAATCGTCCATTGTAAATAAGTTTGATGGTCGCCGCCGGGAAGCGTCGATTCGGAACCGAAAACTAGCATGATCGTACATTAAGTGCGGAATTAGGGCGTGTCCGTCACGCGACAGTAGGGGCTAAAATAAAGATTTTGGCGGATTCCGGGCATGGAATGTCGAAACTCATCTGGATTCATACCCCTAGTCGTTGTAACACGGCTCCGGATTGGGGCCCGCAAGGGTCCGGATGGGGGCTAAAATCCCCAAGGTCACGCTGTTGCCGCATTTTAAAACCAGTGACGGTCTATCGCTGACTTATAATACAGAACGGGAACTATAGATCAGAGCGTTGAAAGGAACCTGTTGATCATGTCCAGCACTAAGACAATCGCTGCCGCATCTGCCATTGCTGGCGCGTTCGCCCTGCTTGCCTCCGCGACGATGCCTGCATCGGCACAGCAGCCGCCACAGGGCTGGTTCAAGGTTTGCTCGAAGCAGGAAGACAATGACATCTGCAACACGCAGAACATCGTCACTGCAGATTCCGGCCAGCTCCTGACCGCCGTCAACCTCATCGAGATCAAGGGCAAGATCAACCGCAAGATCTTTCAGGTGACCGTTCCTATTGGTCGTCTGATTCCTGCCGGCGTCGGCCTCCAGATCGACAACAACAAGCCGGTCAAGCTTGAATACGGCATCTGCTTCCCGGATCGCTGCATCGCAGAAGCTCCGCTGACCGACGATCTCATTAATGCGCTCAAGAAGGGCGGCAAGCTGACCCTGACTTCGGTCAACTATCAGAACAAGCCGAACCCGATTCCGGTTGCACTCACCGGCTTCTCTGGCGCTCTGACCGGCCCGGCTCTCAAGCAGTCGGAACTGGAAGAACGCCAGAAGGAACTTCAGGACGCTGTCCAGAAGCGCCAGAAGGATTTCGAAGCCAAGATGAAGGCTGAACAGGACAAGGCAAAGGGCGCAGCCAACTAAGCTGCTGTCTGTCCAGTGTGTTATGAAAAAGGGGCGCTTTGAGCGCCCCTTTTTTTGAACCATCACTTTAGAAGATAGTGCTATATTAGTTAGAATGTTGCGACTTTACGCGATAGGAACCATTGTCCTGTCGATCAAACATCTCCTCGATCTGAGGATGGCGCAAAGGCTCGCCGCTTAAATCCGGCACCAGGTTCTGCTCCGATACATAGGCGACATATTCGGATTCCGCGTTTTCCGCGAGCAGATGGTAAAACGGCTGGTCGCGATGCGGGCGCGCTTCTTCCGGAATGGACTCATACCATTCCTCCGTATTTGCAAATTCGGGGTCTACGTCAAAGATAACCCCGCGGAAGGGGAATAGCCGGTGTTTGACGACCTGACCGATCTGAAATTTCGCGTGCTTTATCTGTGTCATACCCATGCAACACTATGTAGTTCACCGCGTGACAAATTAAAGTCGGCGGTAACCGGCAATTCTGTCTGTTCGATGTCTCGGATGGTCCGAAAATCAAGTTAGCCGGAACGTTTGCCGTCGCTTCGGTGTGGAAGGCTTGGCAGTTTCGGTAGCAGATGCGAGAAACCGCTGCCAGGACGAAGCCCCTCACGCATGAAGAATGCGCGCAGCGGTGCGAATGAGCGGAGCATTTCCAATCCCACTCCACGCACGATCTGCGCCGGAAGCATGCCGGAGAGAAGCGAACGATTGAGCGCATCGACAGAGCCGGTACGGGCTAGAATATCCGGACGTCTTGCGCGGTCATAGGCGCGAATGACCCGATTTGAGCCCGGGTCGACAGGATCGCTTTCGATAGCCTTGACCAGCGTTTCGACATCGCGGGAACCCAGATTGAGGCCTTGTGCGCCAATCGGTGGAAACACATGTGCGGCTTCACCAATCAGGATCGTGCGCTTGGCCGCAAAGACATGGGGCACGAGGCCGGAAAGGGGCCAGGCTTGCGGCTTGATCTCGAGGTTAATCTTGCCCAGCATGGACTGCATCATGTCTTCGATGCACTGAGCGAGCGTGGCTTCGTCAAGCGCAAGCAGCGTTTCGGCGCGACCGGGATTGACCACCCAGACGAGGCTTGAGCGTTTGCCTTTCAACGGCACTTGAGTGAAAGGGCCTTCTTCGGTGTGGAACTCCGTCGAAATATTCTCGTGGTCGACGCTATGCGAGAAGGAAAGCACGACGGCTGTTTGCGGATAGCTCCAGCGGCGTGTGCGGATGCCTGCCGCTTCGCGGGCCATCGAATTGCGCCCGTCAGCTGCCACGACCAGCCGCGTATGCAATGTGTCGCCACCTGAAAGCGTGATGGTTACGTGGTCGCCATTGTGACGGTATTCGATAACAGAGGCATTGATGCGCTGGATACTCGGATTGCGGGAAACGGCGTCAGCCAGCTTCTCGTTCAAAACGGCATTGGGGATATTGTAGCCGAACGCAGTCTCATCAATTTCGCCCGCACGGAAGGTGACGACAGGGCTTCTCACGAGCCGTCGCGTGGCGTCTATAATGCGCATGGAAGCGAGGGGGGCTGCTTCCGGCTCGATATCCGACCAGACGTCCAGTCCCTCCAGTAGTCTGATGGCAGGCATCATGAGTGCGGTGGTGCGGCGGTCACCCTTATCGGTCTCCGGTCCAAGCAACACGGTGCGATAGCCTTTTGCGCCAAGCGCCAGCGCTGCCATCATCCCGGCAGGCCCGCTGCCGCTGATGACAATGTCAGTGAGAGGCTTGTTCACAACAAGATCGTTCATCGTGTTTCATCCCTGGTCCGACAGTGCAGACCTCGTGACCGTTCGCTATGCATATCGCATTGTCTGATGATTCCAGACGGATGCGTTTGAGCTGCACTTAAACCGAATTGCAGGCAAAAGACCATTCTTCCGTGGGATTATGGCGGATTTGCCTCACGCCTTACTTGCTCTTTTGTGCTTATTCAGGGAAAGCTGCTGCAGGATCATGGCTTTTCCTGGGGGAGAAGCTATTCAACGATCTTGAGGGTTGGGGACGTCAGTTTGTTTGGTGTACGCGTTCCCCGTTTGATGAAATGTACTCGCTGCCTTGGGGATTATCTTCGGCGGGATATGCGCGGCGACAAACTGAAATGGCGGACGGCGTGAAAACCAAACTGACCGGAAAACTCAAAGCCAAAAAAGTCACCGCGCCGCAAGCCAAGGCGTTTTCGGTTCATCTTCTGACGGCATCGGGTTCGTTTCTGGCGTTCCTTTCCATCGTGGCGGCCAGTGATGGGCGCTATACGGCGATGTGGTGGTGGCTGGGGCTGGCGCTTTTCGTCGACGGCATCGATGGCCCCATCGCGCGCAAGCTTGAAGTCAAATATGTTCTGCCGAACTGGTCTGGCGAGCTTCTCGACAACATCATCGACTATGTCACCTATGTTCTGATACCGGCTTTCGCGCTTTATCAAAGCGGGTTTATGGGGACTTATCTGTCCTTCATCTCCGGCGCTATCATCGTGGTCTCGAGCGCCATCTACTATGCCGATACCGGCATGAAGACCAAGGAGAACTTCTTCAAGGGGTTTCCGGTCGTCTGGAACATGGTTGTCTTTACACTCTTCATAGTCAAACCGGGAGAGTGGGTCGCCTTTGCAACCGTTGTCGTGTCGGCAATCCTGTCGTTCCTGCCGATCAATTTCCTGCATCCGGTACGTGTTGTGCGCCTGCGGCCGCTTAATCTGACGGTTTTCCTGCTCTGGTGTGCCTTTGGTGCGGCTGCGCTCTATTATACTCTGGACGCGCCGTTGTGGGTCCGCGTCGGCATATCCGTGACGGGCCTCTACATCTACTTCATCGGCGCTGTCATGCAGTTTTTCCCTGGACTGGGGCGGACTGCCACCGTCATCGCGGCTGAAGAAGCCGCTGCCGCAAAGAAGAGTGGAGAAGCATGATGATCAATGCCATTCGCGTCCATCAGACCGGTGGGCCGGAAGTCATGAAGTATGAACAGATCGAGATAGGCGAACCCGGTCCGGGCGAGGCAAAAGTGCGCCATGAAGCCGTCGGTCTGAACTTCATCGACGTTTATTTCCGCACCGGGCTTTACAAGGCAGCCCAGATGCCTTTCACGCCTGGCAATGAAGGCGCGGGCACAGTCATTGCGGTTGGTCCGGGCGTTGAGGGTGTTCGTGTCGGTGACCGTGTTGCCTATGTGGCGACACCGGGCTCCTATGCAGACGAGCGCATTCTGCCAGCGGACCGGCTGGTCAAGGTTCCGGATAATGTCGATCTGAAAACCGCCGCCTCCATGATGCTGAAAGGCATGACGGCGCAATATCTTCTGCGGCGTACATTCAAGGTGGAGCCGGGCCAGACGATCCTGTTTCACGCCGCTGCCGGTGGTGTAGGCTTGATTGCCGGACAATGGGCGAAGCATCTTGGCGCCACCGTCATCGGCACGGCGGGATCGGAAGAAAAGATCGCGCTGGCCAGAAAGCATGGCTACGACCATGTCATCAATTACCGCACCGAGAATTTTGCCGAAAAGGTGAAGGAACTGACGGGCGGAGCGGGTGTCGACGTTGTCTATGATTCTGTTGGGCGCGATACCTATATGGGTTCGCTCGACGTGTTGAAGCCGCTTGGCATGTTTGCCTGCTTTGGCCAGTCATCGGGTGTCATTCCGCCGTTTGATCTCGGCATTCTGGCGCAGAAGGGTTCGCTCTTTGCCACGCGTCCGACGCTGTTCAATTATATCGCCAAGCGGGCGGACCTCGAAAAGACTGCAGCAGAGCTTTTCGACGTGGTCGGAAGCGGAGCCGTCAAGATCGAGATCAACCAGACCTATGCGCTCAAGGATGCGGGCAAGGCGCATGAGGATCTGGAAGCCCGCAAGACGACGGGAACCACCATTCTGCTTCCATGATCAGGCTGATGATTGCAGCAGTGTGTATATGTCCACCGCTGCTTGCTTTTGGGCTTTTCAAGAGCAGAGTTGCTGGATAAGGTCGCTCAAAAATATAATTTTGGGGAACAATGACAGCGCCTTTAACCGACCGGCCTCTTCTGGATGTCCGCCGGCTCACGAAAGTATTTGGTCAGCTGCGGGCCTGCGATGGTGTCGATCTCACCATCGGGGAAGGCGAAATTCACGCGCTTCTGGGTGAAAACGGCGCCGGAAAATCAACCTTTGTGAAAATGTTGTTCGGCGCGTTGCAGCCACTTGAAGGCGAAATCGTCTGGAAGGGGCAACCTGTCACGATAGATGAACCTGCCGCCGCAAGAAAACTTGGCATAGGCATGGTTTTTCAGCATTTTTCGCTGTTCGACTCACTAACTGCCGCTGAGAACATTGCCTTGTCGCTCGACCGTTCGCTACCGCTTTCAGACGTTGCGAAGCGTGCGCGTGAGGTTGGCAGGACTTACGGTCTTCCGGTCGACCCGCAGGCCCATGTTGGTGATCTGTCCGTCGGCGAACGTCAGCGTATCGAAATCGTGCGCTGTCTTCTTCAGGAGCCGGATCTCATCATCCTTGATGAGCCGACTTCGGTGCTGACGCCGCAAGAAGCCGACAAGTTGTTTGAAACGCTGGAGCGCCTGAAAGCCGAAGGCAAGTCGATCCTCTATATCAGCCATCGTCTGGAGGAAGTGAAACGCCTCTGTGACCGCGCAACCGTGTTGCGGCATGGCAAGGTCGTTGCGCATTGCGATCCGCGCAAGGAAACCGCCGCGTCGCTCGCCCGTATGATGGTCGGTAATGATATCAATGTTGTAGCACGCAGTCCCATCGCGGCGGCGGTAGATGTCGGTAATGAAGCGCTTTTTGAAATCAAGTCACTGTCGCAACCGCCGCGTGGGCCATTTTCGACGGCATTGAAAGATATTTCTCTCTCGGTCGCCGCAGGCGAAGTCGTTGGCATTGCCGGTGTTGCAGGCAACGGGCAAGGTGAATTCTTCGAAGCTGTTTCGGGTGAAGTGCTGCAGTCAAATCCATCGAATGTGCGCATTCGCGGGAAGGATGCAGGCAAGGTCGGCATCAGCGACCGCCGCATGATGGGGGCAGCTTTCGTGCCGGAGGAGCGGCTTGGTCACGGTGCTGTTCCGACCATGACGCTGACCGACAATCTGTTCTTGTCGCGATACAAGACCGACGCAAAGATGTTCCTGCGTGGCGGCAAGATGAAGCTGATCGCAGAGAGCGCACTTCGATCGGCTGCAAAACGCATCATTGAACGGATGGATGTGCGCAAGAGTGCTGAAAATCCGCCCGCATCTGCACTTTCTGGCGGAAACCTGCAGAAATTCATCATCGGGCGCGAGCTTGATCGCTCACCATCGGTCATGATTGTGAACCAGCCGACATGGGGCGTGGATGCCGGTGCCGCAGCACATATCCGGCAGGCACTTGTCGATCTTGCGCGCTCCGGTTCCGCAGTTCTCGTCATCAGTCAGGACCTTGATGAGCTTCTTGAAATCAGTGACCGCATTGCCGTGATGAATCATGGCCAGCTCTCCGATCCTCTGCCGATTGCCGATGTAACGCTGGAAAAGATCGGTCTTTTGATGGGCGGTATCTCAGGAGAGGCGGGAGCTGCATGATGCGGATTGAACTCGTCAAACGCCCGCAGCCGTCGAGACTTTTCAGTGCTTTGTCACCCTTGCTGGCACTGTCGTTGACACTGATTTTCGGCGGACTTGCTTTTGCGCTGATGGGCAAGGATCCGTTACATGCGCTTTATGTCTTCTTTGTCGAGCCTTTGTTCGACATCTGGTCTTGGCATGAATTGCTCGTGAAGGCTGCGCCGCTGATCCTGATCGCGGTCGGCCTCTGCGTCTGCTTTCTGTCCAACAACTGGAATATCGGTGCCGAGGGGCAGTTCATCGCCGGTGCCATAGCGGGATCGATCTTGCCCGTTATGTTCCCTGAACTGCAGTCTTGGGTGGTTTTGCCCCTGATGATGCTGATGGGGATGGCAGGCGGCGCGGCCTATGCATCCATTCCCGCTTTGCTGAAAGTGCGCTTCAATACCAATGAAATCCTGACCAGCCTTATGCTTGTCTATGTCGCGCAGCTGTTCCTCGACTGGCTCGTGCGCGGGCCATGGCGCAACCCGGAAGGATATAATTTCCCGGAAACCCGTCAGTTCAACGATAGCGCCATTCTGCCGGAAATCTGGAGCGCATCGGGCCGCGCGCATTGGGGCTTCATCTTTGCGCTCGTTGCAGCGGTTGTCGTCTGGCTCCTGCTCAAGCACACGCTGAAGGGTTTCGAGGTCAAGGTGATCGGCCAAAGTCCGAGAGCCGGGCGTTTCGCGGGTTTCAGCGCGGGCAAGATGGTGTTCTTCGTCTTTGCGATTTCCGGTGCCCTTGCCGGTCTCGCAGGCATCGCGGAAACCTCCGGTGCCATCGGCCAGCTTCGTCCGGTCATATCTCCGGGCTACGGTTTTACGGCGATCATCGTCGCGTTTCTGGGACGCCTCAATCCGCTGGGAGCAATAGCAGCCGGTCTGGTGTTGGCGCTTTCCTATCTTGGAGGCGAAGCTGCACAGGTGGCTATCGGCATCTCCGAAAAATCTGCGCGCGTGTTTCAGGGCATGATCCTATTCTTCGTTCTCGCTTGCGATACACTCATCCTTTATCGCATTCGCTTCATATCCGGTCGCCACGCGGGAAAGGCCTGATCCCATGGATTTGACGCAGGCTATTCTTCTCACAATTGCAACGGCAGCGACACCGCTCCTGATCGCTGCCATCGGCGAACTGGTTGTTGAACGTTCCGGCGTGCTCAATCTTGGTGTCGAGGGCATGATGCTGATGGGGGCCGTGTCCGGCTTCGCCATTGCACAAATGACCGGCTCGGCCTGGTTAGGCTTGTTTGCCGCCGTTCTGGTCGGTGCGCTTTTCTCCGCTATTTTTGGCTTTCTGACGCTCATACTCGTCACCAATCAGGTCGCAACCGGGCTGGCGCTGACGATTCTTGGCGTTGGAGCATCGGCCTTGCTCGGCGAAAGCTTTGTCGGGCTTCCAGGTGTCCGGCTTGAAGCCATCCATATTCCCTATCTGACCGATCTGCCGCTTGTCGGGCGGTTCTTCTTCGGTCAGGATCCGATCTTCTATCTTTCGATCCTGCTGGTTATCGGTGTGGCATGGTTTCTGTTCCGCACGCGTGCAGGGCTTACATTGCGCGCCATCGGCGACAGCCATGGCTCGGCCCATGCGCTCGGCGTGCATGTGGTGCGCACGCGCTTTCTGGCGGTTTTGTTCGGCGGTGCTTGTGCCGGTCTTGCAGGCGCGCAATTGTCACTCGTCTACGTGCCGCAATGGGTGGAAAACATGACGGCCGGTCGTGGCTGGATCGCACTTGCGCTTGTCGTGTTCGCATCGTGGCGGCCATGGCGCGTATTGATCGGCGCTTACTTGTTCGGTGCGGTGACCATCGGTCAGCTTCACGCGCAGGCGCTGGGCTTTGGCCTGCCATCGCAGTTTCTGTCTGCGCTGCCTTATCTCGCGACGATTGTGGTGCTGGTCATCATATCGCGCAACAAGCGCCTGACGATGATGAATACGCCGGCTTCGCTCGGCAAGCCGTTCGTGCCAGACCGGTAGAACGAACGGCTGAGGGGTAGACGTAAACCGTCCCAAGGGTTTTCGTTGTGGTTAGTGGGTAAAAAACAAGGAGTGCAGGGAACATGAAAAAGACGCTTATGGCGATTGCCACTGCGGCGAGCTTTATGCTCGGTGGCGCGGCGCATGCAGAAGAAAAACTGAAGATCGGTTTCATCTATATCGGACCTCCGGGCGATTTTGGCTGGACCTATCAGCACGATCAGGCCCGCAAGGAGCTGGTCGAGGCACTTGGCGACAAGATCGAAACCACCTTTCTGGAAAGCGTTCCGGAAGGTGCCGATGCTGAACGTTCCATCGAACGTCTGGCGCGTGCTGGCAACAAGCTGATCTTCACGACGTCGTTCGGCTATATGGACCCGACCCTCAAGGTTGCCAAGAAATTCCCGGACGTGAAGTTCGAACATGCGACCGGCTACAAGACTGCCGACAACATGTCTGCCTATAATGCGCGCTTCTATGAAGGCCGTTATGTGCAGGGCGTGATCGCCGCCAAGATGTCGACCAAGGGTGTTGCCGGTTACATCGCCTCCGTACCGGTGCCGGAAGTCGTTCAGGGCATCAATGCGTTCATGCTCGGCGCGCAGTCGGTTAATCCCGACTTCAAGGTCAAGGTGATCTGGGTCAATTCGTGGTTCGATCCGGGCAAGGAAGCTGATGCGGCCAAGGCGCTGATCGACCAGGGTGTAGACATCATCACCCAGCACACCGATTCCACTGCAGCGATTCAGGTGGCCCATGATCGCGGCATCAAGGCTTTCGGTCAGGCTTCGGACATGATCAAGTTTGCGCCTGACACGCAGCTTACCGCTGTCGTGGACGAGTGGGGCCCTTACTACATCGACCGCGCCAAGGCTGCTCTCGACGGTTCGTGGAAGAGCCAAAACATCTGGTGGGGCATGAAGGAAGGCCTCGTGAAGATGGCGCCTTATACCAACATGCCGGACGATGTGAAGAAATTGGCCGAAGAAACCGAAGCCAAGATCAAGTCGGGCGAACTGAAGCCTTTCACTGGTCCGATCACGAAGCAGGACGGTTCCGTCTGGCTGAAAGAAGGCGAGCAGGCTGACGACAAGACCTTGCTTGGCCTCAATTTCTACGTCGCTGGCGTGGACGACAAGCTGCCGCAGTAAGCGGTTCCATACAGAAACAAAGAAGGGCGCTCAAAGCGCCCTTTTTATTTTCTTACAAAATATTAAAGCTATTTGTTAAAGCGATAGCTTAAGACCTTCATGACTATCGGTGAAGCCGAGCGACTGATAAAAACGCAGCGCGTCGGAACGCGACTTATCGGTTGTCAGTTGCACAAGGCCGCAGCCGCGTTCACGGCATTGCTCGATTGCCCAAACGATCATCTGACGGCCTACTCCGCCGCCACGAATATGGCTCGCAATCCGCACGCTTTCGATCTGTCCGCGCCACATGCCCATCCGCGACAGGCCGGGTATAAAGCTGATTTGCATGCAACCAATGACCTCGCCATCATGTTCAACGACAGCCAGGAGCTGATTGGGATCGGAATCGATTGCCGCAAAGGCGCTGCGATAGGAATCTCGCAAGGGGAGGCTCGCATCTTCGCGCTGTGCGCCGAGCGCGTCATCGGCGAGCATGGCGACAATTGCCGCCACGTCAGCCGCGGCGGCTTTTCTGATCGCTATGGCAGCTTCCGCCGCCATCAGACCGCGATACCATGCAGATCGTAAGCGTCGCTCGCCTCGATCTTCACCGTTACGATGTCGCCGACGCGTAGCGGGCGGCGCGACTGGATGTGAACGCTGCCGTCGATTTCCGGAGCGTCGTAGCGCGTACGGCCTTTGCCGATTGTGCCGTTTGCTTCATCAATGATGACCGGCAGGCGCTTGCCAACTTTCTTCTTGAGGAGATTGGTCGAAATCTGCTGCTGCTTGGCCATGAAACGATGCCAGCGGGCTTCCTTGATTTCTTCCGGCACCTGCTCAAGACCGAGGTCATTGGCTTTTGCGCCCTTGACCGGTTCATATTTGAAGCAGCCGGCGCGTTCGATCTTGGCTTCATCGAGCCAGTCGAGAAGTATTTCGAAATCTTCTTCCGTTTCGCCGGGATAGCCGACGATAAAGGTGGAACGCACGGCCAGATCCGGGCAGGTCTCACGCCAGGCCTGAATGCGGCGCGAGGTCTTTTCCTGATGTGCCGGACGGCGCATGTTCTTCAGAACCGCCGGGGAGGCGTGCTGGAAAGGAATATCCAGATAAGGCAGAATCTTGCCTTCAGCCATCAGCGGAATGACTTCATCGACATGCGGGTAAGGGTATACGTAGTGCATACGCACCCACACGCCCATATCGCCCAGTTCACGTGAGAGGTCGAGGAATTTGGTGCGAACCGTGCGGTCCTGCCACATGGCTTCCTGATACTTGATGTCGAGGCCATAGGCGCTCGTATCCTGCGAGATGACGAGGATTTCCTTCACGCCTGCATTGACCAGCTTCTCCGCTTCACGCAGCACAGAATCGATCGGGCGTGATACCAGATCGCCGCGCAGCGCCGGAATGATGCAGAAGGAGCAGCGGTTTGAGCAGCCTTCGGAGATTTTGAGGTAGGCATAATGGCGCGGGGTCAGCTTCACACCCTGTGGCGGCACCAGGTCCACAAATGGATCGTGCGCGGGAGGGACGGCTTCATGCACCGCGCTCATCACGCTTTCATAAGCCTGCGGACCGGTGATGGCCAGCACGTTCGGATGCCGCTCACGGATGACATCGGGTTCTGCGCCAAGGCAGCCGGTTACGATGACCTTGCCGTTCTCGTTGAGAGCAAGGCCAATGGCATCCAGCGATTCATCGCGTGCGGAATCAAGAAAGCCGCAGGTATTGACGATCACCAGATCGGCACCGTCATGCTTGCGGGAGATTTCATAGCCCTCGGAGCGAAGGCTGGTGATGATGCGTTCGGAATCGACAAGCGCCTTCGGGCAGCCAAGAGAAACGAAACTGACGCGCGGTGCGCTCATTGGGAGAACCTTGCAAAATATCGGAAATTGCGCGCGCAATATCACGATAAAGGGGCAACGGTAAAGTTGAGATGATAAAAAAAGCCGGAGCGCAAAGCCCCGGCTTCCATTCGCAAAGCGGATTTGGCTTACTCAGCCTGATCGGCTGGGGCCGCATTGAGCTGGCCATAACGCTCTTCGCCGATCTTGGCGAGGAGGTCGAGCTGGGTTTCGAGGAAGTCGATATGACCTTCCTCGTCCGCCAGAAGCTCATCGAAAAGCTGCTTGGAAACATAGTCGCCGAGTTCGTCGCAGATTTCGCGGGACTTCTTGTAGGAAGCGCGTGCGTCGTACTCACCTGCAAGGTCGGCTTCCAGAACTTCCTTGACGTTCTGGCCGATGCGCAGCGGAGCTACGGTCTGCAGGTTCGGGTGACCTTCGAGGAAGATAATGCGGTCAATCAGCTTGTCTGCGTGATGCATTTCTTCGATGGATTCTTCACGTTCCTTCTTGGCAAGACGCGTGAAGCCCCAGTCGTTGAGGAGGCGGTAGTGAAGCCAGTACTGGTTTACAGCGCCAAGCTCGAGGAACAATGCCTCGTTAAGCCGCTCGATGACCTTTGGTTCGCCTTTCATTCCATGAACTCCCGAATTTGTCGCGTAGAGAACGTACACGATCCATGAACTGGACCACGTTTTCGTCCATTTGGTTATGACGAAGATGATACTCTTCAGTCACCCTTATGATCGTTTCCACGACGTTTGGGAAGCAGCCACAGCAACGGCCGCGTTTGGACATGACATTATAGACGGTGCCAGGAACGATAAGTTGCCAGCAATCCTGATCGAGAAGCTCAATAACAACGGCTTCAATGTCTTTATCGGTAATAACGTTACAGCTGCAGACTAGCATGAGGAAGTATCTCCCATGCCCGAAAAGCAGAAATCAGACGCAAAAAGCGTCGACTGGAGAGACTTTACCGGCTCACTCTTTACTTCAACTGTGTTGCTGACCTGAAAAACTGGCAGCTTTATTTCACTCGTGGCGCAAGGCCGAACTGAACCGGTCAATGGTTCCTCCAACTGCAAGGGTTAAAGGCCCGAACATTAAAGGCATTACTTAAGTGGCGTTTATAAAACCCACCAAATTAAGTCAGGTTATGGCTGGTAGGGCTCCGTTCTGTCAATTTTTATGTTTTTGAAATGTTCTAAAAATCAATAAGTTAGAATCATTCTAAATATGAGTTAACTACCCATCTTTAAAAGATAATTGGTGCTTTACTATCGTTATAGCGGCCTCCGAATGGCGCCGCTATGACATTATGCGCTATTTCGCCGCACCTTGTGGATAGGCGTTTCTACCGTGCGTCAGGAGCCGAGAACGGCGCTGAAGCCTTCAAACTGCGGAGGTCCCAGATAGAGCGGCTTGTTGTCTCCGGCATTGCGATGCGCATCGCGAAACTGTTCGGACTTCGTCCAGGCGACGAAATCATCGCGGTTGCGCCAGACCGTGTGCGAAGCATAAAGCGTGTAGCCTTCCTCTTCATTGGTCGCACCGCGGAGAAGGTGAAAACTCTCGAAACCGGGAAGTTCGGACAGTTTCGAGTCGCGGTTTTTCCATACGGTCTCGAAGTCGGCTTCGCTGCCGACGCGAACCTTGAAGCGATTCATGGCTATGAACATTGCTGATCCTTTTCCATCAGGTTTGGGATTGGCTACTTTATATAACTTTTGGCGAGTGCAGCGGTAGGGGCCGCACCCGCCGCGTCACATCTCGGGATCAGAAGGCCGCCGCGGTCAGGTTGGTCGGTCTTCGAAGATGTGACGATCATGAACGGGAGGCGAGAACGCCTCCCAAAGTTTTAGAACTGGAACTGTGTCGAGACGAGGAATGTACGTCCGCGACCAGAACCATAAGTGCTGAGGGCAGGGGTATATTCCTTGTCGGCGATGTTCAGCACCTGAAGCGAAAGATCGACCGTTTCGGTGAACTTGTATTTCGCGAAGACGTCGACCAGCGTGTAGGGATCGGTGTCGTTTCCGCTGATGCTTTTGCCGCTCGAAACGTGCTGAACGCGCAGACCGCTTTCGAGCTTGCGCTCGAAGAAACGCGCACCGGCGGTAACCGTTACGACATCTTCCGGCAAATACTGGTTTGCGCCCATGCCAGCTGTCTGCTCAGGCAGTTCAGAGGTGGAATGCGTATAAGCAATGCCACCGAACGCGAAGCCCGCATCATAACGCGCGTCGAGTTCGAAGCCTTTCACTGTCGAAGTGCCGTCGACATTGATGAACTGGCTGTAGTCGGATGCAGCCGTGATGTAATCCTCAACACGCATCGTGTAGTAATTAGCCTTGAGGCGTAGTCCGTCTTCAGCAGTCAGGATGCCATCGCGAGCGATATTGACGCCGAATTCCCAGCCGCGCTGCTTTTCAGGACGAAGGTTGGGATTGCCGTGCATCATGCCGGTTCCGGTATGCGCCACGCCACCGAGGAATGTTTCCTGCAGGCTGGGCGAACGCATGGAATGCGCATAGGTGATGTAGGGCTGCAACCAGTCGGTCAGGTTATAGGCAACGGTGACCTTGGGGCTGAATTCGCCATCGCTGTTAGAGATCGAGCTGTCTTCGCTTTCGAGCTTGAAATAATCGTAACGAAGGCCGGTAACGACTTGCAGGGCCTGATAATTCCAGGTCGCTTCCGAGAAAACCGCGCCGCGATTGGATGTGGCATCCGTCGGATTGACGCCCGTTTGGGTGCCGCCAGCGGTGTCGCGGTTGATTTCAAAGCCGTTCTTCCACGCGACCGCCACTTCGCCGAAGGTGAAGCGCGACGTGTTCGAGGCCGTCATGCCGGTGGTTTCGGTCGAAACCTGCCGTCCTACGAAGCTGCCATTGCCGTCTTCCCAGTTCTGCAATGTGCTGTTGTGGTAGAGGTTGACGTCGAGGCCGATGAGATCGTTGTCGGACGGATTGTAGTTGTACTGTGCGAAGAACGTGCGGTTCTGCAGGAACATATCGTAGATCGTATAGGTTCCCGGACGGTAGCCGTTCGCATATGTTCCGTAGTGGTTGTTGTAGAGCACGCCACCAAGCGTCAGCTTCTGGTCTTCGCCAAGGCCGAACTCAGCTTTGAACAGGCCGGAAGTCAGTTCTTCGCCGGTTTTCTCGACGGTCACGCCGTCGCCGTTCTTGTAATCGTTGGAGTCGTGACGGCTGATGGCCGCAACAATCCCGATGGAATTGACGCGGGCGGCACCGGCCAGCATTTCGGAGAAGCCGGTTCCATTGCTACCCCAGGAAGCGCGGCCGAGGACGCCCTTGTCCTTGCCATCCAGAATGACATCATCGACGCCGAGGGTGCGGAAATTGACGCTGCCTGCAAGGCCAGTGCCGCCTTCGGTCGTCACAGCGCCGCGCGCCACGTCGATTTCAGATAACAGGTTCGGGTCGATATAGGCATAGCCCTGCGCATCGTGCGCGGTGTTGCGGTAGCTCTGCGGTACGCCGTCGATCATCATGTTGACGCGGCCGGAGCCTTCAAAACCACGAATATTGACCGCAACGCCGGGATTGGAAGCATTCTGCAAGGTAAACACGCCAGCGGTGCCGCGCAACACGTCGTCGAGCTTCGCGCCGCCGAAACGATTGATCTCTTCGCGGTCAACCCTGCCAACCGGTGCCGCAACGGAAGTCGGCGCCTGAGCGTCGTTCGCTCTGCGAATGGTGATCGTCTTCAACGCGACGCCAGCTTCTTCTTCAGAAGCTTTCTGTTCCTGCGCAAAGGCTTGTGACGTCATCGCCACCAGAATGACAGCAAGCCCCGTGCTCGCCAGAATTGACCGTTTGTGAACCCCACCAGTCGCCCGCATTTCCAATGTTTCCTTCATGACCCAGACGCGCTTCGCCGACCCGATGGGTGACGAAGAAATTAAAAAATTCAATTGTTTATGACTTCCCCCTCGGGAGAAGGCGCGTGCTGGCTGGGAAGAGGATTTCTTCCGGGCTTGCGCGGAAAAAGCGAGATTTAAACTTGACTCGATTATTCCAGTAATGCAGTGATTAATAAACATGACTGTTGATGTCAACAAAACAAATTTGCTGTCATCACCGTGTGGAAAGTCGATGCTGAGGCGAGAAAATGAACAGGCGAATCCATATCGACATGCAGGTGCGGTTACCACGCGGACCCGTTTCCGAACGAGCCGCAAATCGCATTCCTGAAAGCCAGCTCCGCAGCGATTCAACCGGGTCTGTCCCAGCTCAGGCGAAACCTCGCTTCGGCGAAGGTGGTCTTGAGCCGCAATTGAAAACCTATGGCAGTCGCGAACTCTTCGACGGCTCCCGGGAAGTGGGCATAGAGCACGGCGGTTCGCTCTATCGTCTCAAGATCACCCGCCAAGGCAAGCTCATCCTAAACAAGTAGGCAACCATCAGATGACGACCCATTCCAAGCCCTCCCCAGAGCAGATCCTCAAGGCACGGGCTGATAATCCGAAAATGCGCGAACGTGATTTTGCGCAGAGCCTCGGTGTATCAGAAGCCGATTTTGTAGCAGCACATTGCGGACAGGATATAGCAGCCCCCATTTCGGCGCGCCGTATTCGCGCCGATGTCGAAACGCTGTTGAACCGCATTGCTGCTGTCGGCGAAATCATGGCGCTGACGCGTAATGAGAGCGTCGTTCATGAAAAGATCGGGCCTTTTGAGAAGACGATCTGGGGCCAACATGCTTCGCTGGCGCTCGGCAAGGAAATCGACCTTCGTATTTTCCCGAAGCATTGGGTTCACGGTTTTGCCGTTGCCAAGCAGGATGGCGAAGCAACGCGTCGCAGCCTGCAATTTTTCGATGCCACGGGCGAGGCGGTTTTCAAGATTCATCTGCGCCCAGCTTCGAACGTTGAAGCCTATGAGGCTCTTGTCGCCGATTTGCTGCTGGACGATCAGTCGCCAGCTGTTGAGACCAGTGCGCTTGCAACAAAGGGACCGAAGGCAGACGTATCGCTTCTCGATATCGACGCATTCCGCGAACGCTGGGGCGCACTCACCGATGTGCACCAGTTCGTTGGCCTGTTGAAGGATTTCGGTGTGGACCGCCATCAGGCTGTGCATCTTGCCGGTCATGATTTCGCCTGGCGTGTCGATACGTCATCGGTCGAGGCCATGATGAACCATGCGGTGCAGGAAAAGCTGCCCATCATGTGCTTTGTCGGAAGCCGTGGCTGCATCCAGATTCACACTGGTCCAATCCATGAAATCAAGATGATGGGCCCGTGGCTGAACGTGCTGGACCCGACGTTCCATATGCATCTGCGCATCGATCACATCGCTGACGTCTGGGTCGTGCGCAAGCCGACGAAGGACGGGCATGTGACGTCGCTGGAGGCTTATGATGCCAATGGCGAACTGATTGTTCAGTTCTTTGGTGAGCGTCATGAAGGCGAAGCCGAACTGGCCGACTGGCGCATGATCGCGGAAAATCTTCCGCGTCTGCCACAGTCTTCCGCTGCATAAGGTGACGGCAATGTCGTTCATTTCCTTGCGCTTCAGGCGCGGAGCTGCTCTGGCTGCCATCGCTTTGTCGCTGGCAGCTGGTGGTGCTGCACGCGCAGAAGCCGTCGACCATTTCGGCGATACGTCGCGCATCGTTTCCGTCGGCGGCTCGCTGACGGAAATTGTCTACGCTCTTGGCGCAGAAAAGATGCTCGCCGCGCGCGACCAGACAAGCGCCTATCCCGACGCGGTAAAGAAGCTGCCGGATATCGGATATATGCGTCAGCTTGCACCAGAAGGTGTGCTCTCGGTCAATCCGACCGGCATTCTGCTCCTTGAAGGCAGCGGCCCACAGGATACGCTCGATGTTTTGAAGAAAGCGTCTGTGCCAATGATCGTTGTGCCGGAAACCTATACCGGCGAAAGCGTCGTCAAGAAAATCGAGATCGTGGGCGAGGCTCTCGGTCTGGAAGAGAAGGCCAGGGCGCTTGCGAGCGAAGTCTCACGCGATATCTCAGCGGCTGAGAAGGCCGCAGCTGGCCACAGTTCGCGCAAGCGTGTACTTTTCGTTCTGTCGGCTCCCGGCGGGCGCATGATGGCTTCGGGCACAGGTACTGCGGCCAATGGCATGATTGAGCTTGCCGGTGGTGAAAACGTCATCACCGAATTTCACGGATATAAGCAGCTGACCGACGAAGCCGTCGAGAAGGCCGCGCCCGATATGATCCTGATGATGGATACGGGAGCGGACGGGATGACGCCGGAATCGCTGTTGAAGAATCCCATTATCGCTGCAACACCGGCAGGGCGTAACAAGAATGTCGTTTCGATGGAAGCGTCGTATCTGTTGGGATTTGGGCCTCGAACTGGTTCTGCCATTCGGGACCTGTCAGCAAAACTCTATGGCGCCTCTGCAGCGCAATAACATAATCAGACTTGCGGGATTGAAGAGCACGCAAGTCTGATTGTAAGGATTATTCGAAATGACCAGCCAAGGTCGCGTAGCGCGCGAACAGCGCTTTGCAGCGCGTCAATCAGAAAATGAAGTCACCACCTCAGAAGGTGACATCACGGGAGACCGTGCCGCACGTGCACGGTTCACCATCATATTGCTCGCCGTTGCTTTATGCATCGCGGCTTTGTTCAGCCTGACAGCAGGCGCTTCGGATGCGTCCGTGCTTTCGGTTCTGCGCGCTCTGACCTCCTCCGGCGCAGCCGAAGGCGCGGATGCATTCCGTCGCGATCACCTGATCATCATGGAGATCCGCCTGCCGCGTATCGTCATGGGTATGCTGATAGGGGCGGGGTTAGCGGTTTCCGGTGCCGTGATGCAGGGCCTTTTCCGCAATCCTCTGGCCGATCCGGGTCTCGTCGGGGTGTCCGCCGGGGCTGGACTTGGCGCGGTATCGATGATTGTTCTGGGCGGCACTTTTCTTGCTCCCGTTATTGCGATCCTTGGCGTCTATGCCTTGCCTCTGGCTGCATTTCTGGGCGGGCTTGCCAGCACCTTGCTGCTCTATCGTGTCGCGACGCGTCGGGGCCGTACGTCTGTTGCTACCATGCTGCTCGCAGGTATTGCACTTGGCGCCCTGGCGGGCGCTGCGACCGGCGCGCTCATCTATCTGGCCGATGATCGACAGTTGCGCGACCTGACATTCTGGGGGCTTGGTTCGCTTGCAGGTTCCACCTGGGCCAAGATTGGCGCTGCGGGACCAATCATCGCCATCATTCTGGTGGTTTCGCCATTGCTTGCGCGTGGTCTCAACGCACTGGCGTTGGGCGAGGCTGCAGCCGGTCATCTCGGCATTCAGGTGCAACGCATCAAAAACATCGCTATCGTTACCGTAGCGGCAGCTACCGGCGCGACTGTCGCCGTTGCTGGTGGGATCGGCTTTGTCGGCATTGTGGTGCCGCATATGCTGCGCCTCAGCATCGGTCCAGACCATCGCTATCTCCTGCCAGCGTCGGCGCTGCTCGGCGCAACGCTTCTGCTTCTGGCGGATGCGGTAAGTCGGACGATTGTGGCCCCGGCAGAATTGCCGATTGGCATCATCACCGCACTTTTTGGCGCGCCGTTCTTCCTCTGGATATTGCTGCGCCAGCGCGGCCTGCTCGATCTGTGAGGCTATCATGATTGAAACAAAAGCATTGGGCGTAAGCCTGTCAGGCAAGACCATCATCAGCGATATCGCCTTCTCCGCTAATCCGGGCGAGGTGACCGCAATTGTCGGGCCGAACGGTTCTGGCAAAACTACGCTGTTGCGTGCGCTTGCCGGTGACGTCGCTTACACGGGAACAGCCTATCTGGACGGCCGCTCCTTCGCTGAAATCAAGCCGTGGCAGATGGCGGCGCGGCGGGCGGTGCTTCCACAGGCAAGCGCCTTGTCGTTTCCCTTCACGGTCCGCGAGATCGTGAAGATCGGGCTCACCGGCGGCTATAGTGGGGTTTCTCGCGAAGAAGAAAAGCGCTTGCCCGATCTCGCTTTGCAAAGGGTTGATCTCGCTGGCTTCGGCGGTCGGCTTTATCAGGAACTTTCCGGCGGAGAACAGCAGCGCGTGCAGCTTGCCCGTGTTCTTTGTCAGGTCTGGAAACCGGTTGTGGATGGTGAGGCGCGCTATCTTTTTCTGGATGAGCCGATTTCAAGTCTCGATATACGTCACCAGATTGTGGTGATGGAGATTGCGAGAGATTTCGCGGCAGCGGGCGGCGGGGTGATTGCTATCCTGCATGATCTCAACCTGACTGCCATGTTCGCCGACCGTATTGCGGTCATGAACAGAGGCAAGCTTGATGTGATGGGCACACCGCGCGAAGCACTGACCGACGAGAGGCTCGAACGTGTTTATGAATGCACGTTGCGGGTGGGTGTCCCGCCGGAAAAGGGGGTGCCTTTTGTATTGCCTCAGTCTGCCTATCGCGCAGCCGCAGAATAAAAAAGGTCCGGCTCTAAGCCGGACCTTTTCATTTCAAACTTCGCGCTGAATTATCAGCTCGCTACGCGCTCTTCTTCCATTTCATCGAGACCAAGCAGGTGCCGCACATTCGGGCGCGCCTTGACGAGGTCTGCAATGCTGTACTTCATCAGCACGGCGAAGAATGCATTGAGTGCCTCGCGCAGCGCTGAATTGAGTGCGCAGCTGTCGACCAGTGGGCATTCGGTGGCATCGTTCTCGAAGCACTCCGCCATGGCGAAGTTTTCTTCGGTCACACGCACAACATCGAACAGCGAAATGTCCTGTGCTGCACGTCCGAGGCGCACGCCGCCATTGCGGCCACGTACAGTTTCCACCAGCCCATGTTCAACGAGCGGCTGAAGAATCTTGAACAAAAACAGCTCAGAAACGCCGTAGGCGCGTGCGATTTCCGGAATGCGGCTGAGCTTGCCGTCATTGGCAGCACAATACATGAGCATACGAACGGCATAATTCGTCTGGCGGGTAAGACGCATCACTGTTCCTTTCAACACGTCTCGGAA
Organism: Brucella anthropi ATCC 49188; assembly: GCF_000017405.1. Lineage (NCBI taxonomy): Bacteria > Pseudomonadati > Pseudomonadota > Alphaproteobacteria > Hyphomicrobiales > Brucellaceae > Brucella > Brucella anthropi. Next base: position 993,873 of record NC_009668.1, on the reverse strand, counting down.
CAACTGCAACCTCGATGCCGAGGACGCGATGCTCCAATCCTTGAGTTCGCAATTCCAAACCGAAAGCGGTTTATCCCTGTTTCGGAACTGCTCCAAAATTCTGGTCTTGTCGCATTTGCGATCCGGAAAGGTTCAAGGCTCGATCGGATCATGCGCTAAAGCGGATATATATGTTTCTTAACCCACTTTAGAATCATTCTTAAAATATATGAAGTCTTTTCTCACCTTTAAAGGGGAAAAGTTGTTACCGGTATCAAATAACCGCGAGTTCCTCCCAGACCCGCTGCAAAAGCCCATTCTGACCTACTGGCAAACGTCTATCCATTCGGCGCTGACCAGCTCAGCCATTTTGTGCGGAGCGATGCGCACGGCACTGTTGGTCGCTCCGGCAGCGGGCACGACTTCCTCGAAATTCTTCAGCGATACATCGCAGTAAACGGGCAATGCGCTCGGCAGACCGAACGGACATACGCCTCCGACCGGATGGCTGGTTTCGGCAAGAACGGTCTCGGCATCAAGCATACGAGGCTTGGTTCCGAACTGATCCTTGAACTTGCGATTATCGATACGCGCATCGCCACGGGTGACAATAAGAATGGTCTGGTCTTTGGCGGAAAAAGAAAGCGTCTTGGCGATCTGTCCCGGTTCCACGCCATGCGCTTCGGCGGCGAGAACAACAGTGGCGGTGCTCGTCGACAGCTCAATCACTTCGATTTCAGGCGCTTTGGCCGCAAAAAATGCCTTAACAGAATCCAGACTCATAGCTTCCCTTTTTCTTATTTTGATTATTAAACTCAAGTTTAAGCCGCAATGTGGCAAAGGACAAGTCTGGTTGCTTCCTTGCGGCGTTTTGGCATTGAATTTCTAACAGATCGAAGTCTCGATCTGCAACAATGCGCCAGGACCGAGAATGGGAAGCAGGTGAGGGGAGTTTGTCTCATAACACGGCTGCCATTGGCCCCGTGTTATGAGCGGCCTTGGATATTGCTTCAAAGATCGACTGGGCGACCGGATGCTTCCTCTTCCAAGGTTACAGCAACATCGGCATTGGCCGACAGCCTGACCTTGTCACCTTCGATATCGGCGACAAAACCGAGTTCGATATAATGATGATGGTCGCTGTGCATGCCGGAATTATCGGTTTTCTTCAGCTTGATGCGGTTATCTTCGACGCGATCGACCGTGCCGACATGCACGCCATCGGCGCCGATGACTTCCATATTCTCCTGGATTTTGTGCTGCATGGGGAATCCTCCGTGTTGAATGATGCCGGAACGGCAATCTGCAATTGAGGCTGCGCCAAAGAACTTAGAGCGCATTTAACCGCTGGCCATGGCAGTAACATTGAAAGTTAGGTTTTGGAGGCTGGATCGAGCTATTGTGATCGGTATCCGCTGCCGGTTTCGTTCCGTGTTGTTCAGAATGCTGGCAAATGAAACAGTGCACGTTGACGCCGCAAGAAAAGCTGCTAAGAAGTCACTCGCTAAGCAATTGGGCGCAAATCGATAGCTTGCTGCGATTTGCTGTTTTTCCAGACTTGTGAAAAGCATAGATAAAACAATTGTCTGGAGGGGTGGCCGAGCGGTTTAAGGCACCGGTCTTGAAAACCGGCGTGCGGGAGACTGTACCGTGGGTTCGAATCCCACCCCCTCCGCCATTTCAGTATAAAATCTAAACGCTGGCACTAGCCGCCGCCTATCGTTTCCAAACCGAAGCCGATCGCGTTACTCCGGTTGCGAGCAACGGGTGCTTCGGTGCAAGCTGCACGGTCCAGAGCCTGCTTCCATCAACATTTCTGGTAAGACGCAAAAAGCCCGCCCCGGTTTGGGGGCAGGCTTCGTGTGGTGGTGGCCTGTTCTGAAGCGAACTTCTCTTTACTGGGTAACGTGGGCAATCGCCTCAAGAATAACTTCTGCGACTTCCGACGGTTGGGAAATGTGCGGTGCGTGCCCGGCTGGCAGAGTGGTCACCTTTGCGGAGATTTTCTGCGCCATTGCTGTCTGGAGATCTGGTTGAATCATGCGGTCCTGTTCACTCACCACATACCAGGACGGTTTCGTCGTCCACGCAGCCACGGACACCTTGCCATCGAAACTACTGGCGTGGGTTGGGTGCTGTGTAGCGAATATCACCTTGGTTTGTGCAGGCGCGACGTCTTGAGCAAGATGCTGCTGCACACCTTCCAATGTCAATGTCAGGAAGCCATCCTTGTCGGCTTGGACGTGATTAAAACCGGAAGGGGGCGGGTAATCCTTGGCCGTCTGGTTGACCGACATACCTTCGGAAAGCGCGAAGGCCGCCACATAAACAAGTGCTTTCACATTGTCGTTCTGGCCGGCTTCGGTAATCACGGCTCCACCATATGACCAGCCGACCAGCACAACAGGGCCTTGCAGTCTTTCAAGCGCGCGCCGGGTGGTCGCGATGTCGTCCTCCAGGGAGGTCAACGGGTTCTGTACGGCTACGACATTCACGCCTTTTTCCTGCAGCAGGGAGATCAGTCGGCTCCACGTCGATCCATCGGCCCATGCTCCATGCACGAGGACTACAGTTGGTTGCTGTGCGCTGGGACGGATCGCGGTGCTTGTTGTATCAGAGACGGGTTGCATGGCTTGGTGCCTTTCCTTCTAAATGGTGCTGTCCCGGTCGATCGCGGGATAATGGCAGCTTCATGCATATTGTAGTTATGAAACACTGAGGATAAAATGGTTCATACTTTTCAATAATAGAAACGGATTGTTTGTAATGGATCGGTTGACTGGCATGAGAGTCTTCGTAAAGGCAGTCGAATCCGGATCCATCTCGTCGGCGGCACACGAGTTGGAGATGTCGTCACAGCTTGCCGGCAAGCAGATACGTGCCTTGGAGCTCGGACTGGGCGTAAGACTGCTGACAAGGACGACGCGTCGGCAAAGCCTTACTGATAGCGGGCAAGTGTTCTACGAGCGCGCGAAGAACATTCTGGCGGAAATGGACCTTGCCGAAGCATTGATGGCGGAGACAAGGTCTGAACCAAGGGGAAGGCTTCGCGTCAGTGCTCCGGTGACTTTTGGAAGCCATGCGCTTGCGCCCGAACTTTCGGAATATCTCAGGCGGCATCCCGAGGTGTCGGTAGACCTCAATCTTACGAACCGAAATGTCGATTTGGTGGAGGAGGGGTTTGACGTGATTTTTCGTGCTGGCGATCTCCCCGACAGCAGCCTTATCGCCAAGCGTCTTGCGCCCTATCGCCTTATTCTATGTGCTGCGCCTGCCTATATGGATTCTGCAAGCAGCCTGAAGACACCGCAGGATCTGGTCGAACATGAATGCCTGATCTTCACGCATTCATCGCTCCGCACTCATTGGTCATTCATTGGGCCGGAAGGAGAGGTGACTATTTCAATCACAGGTCGTTTCTGTGCCAACAGCGGTGAAGCACTGCGTGCTGCAGCGCTTTCTGGTATGGGCATCCTCTTTCAACCGTATGAACTGGTTGCCGATGAGATATCGTCAGGAAAGCTGATCCGGCTTCTCCCTGAATACGAACCCCCATCGCGCGCCCTGCATGCGCTTTATGCTTCAGATCGACAGATGACGCCCAAGCTCAGGAGTTTCCTGGATTTCGCAACCGAGAAATTTAGTGACGGAAAGCGTTGAGAGGTCGCGTCGCACATATTTTCCGGAGCTATAGCAAGTGTTCTGTCTTCTTTTGTCCCGGAAATTGTTTCACATTTTTCCAGATACGTTCCAGTGAAGCAGGTCGTGATTAAATCACAATGTTCCATTGGTATTAATGCCGATAAATATCATGAACATTATCACTATTACGACTGCAAACAATGCAAGAGATTGAAGAACAGAGAATGTATCAAGTCCCATATTTATAAATCCTAAAATATAATATAGGTAAAACATATCATAAAACTTAATTTACGGCCAGTAATTGATTCGTTTTAAGTAAATGAAAGTCGTCAAAGTCAATATATCTTCATTTTTTATTTGCATAATATAGCAAATGGAGGGTGTTTTCATATGAGCCGTGGATCTGAAAGCCGGGCCACTTTCACACGTGCGTCCATTAGAGCTCATCCCGAAAAGTGTGAAACGGTTTTCGGATAAGATGCGCGTTAAAACAAATATTTAGAGCGCGTTGTGCGCCCACAGCCGGACGGCACGCGTTAACACCGGCCGTTGCTGTTGCAATCGTATGTGAAGCTTATGATGCTTCTTCTTCGATTACATTCTGCGCAACCTGTTCGATACCACCATTGAAGCGTTCTGCGGCAAGCAGCCCGAGCCACACGGCGATCAGGCAAAGCACAACCGAAAAACCGATATTGAACAGGGCTTTGCCGGGTTGTCCAGCGCGCAGAAGATCCATCGTTTGCAGGCTGAAAGACGAGAAAGTGGTGAAGCCACCGCACACGCCGACCATGAAGGCGAGGCGCCAGATTTCCGGTATGGGAAAACGGCCTTGCTCCAGTGTCAGTGCACCGAAGAACGAGATTGCAAAAGAGCCGGCAATATTGATGACGATGGTGCCCCAGGGAAGTTCGCGGCTTATCGGCAGCATCAAGAGGGCCAGCCAATACCGCGCGACACTTCCGATCGCTCCACCGAGCGCTACCATGAGGGTTGCTTGCATTGTTCTGTGTCCATTTCAATAATGGATAGAGATTAGTCGGTGACGTCTGGAAATTCGATAGAATATCTCACTTCGAGAGGTCTTGCGACGCACTCTTCTCCTGTTTCAATTCAAGCAGGAGTCATCAGCCAATTGCTGGCAGTTTCGGGAGAACCCCATTCCCATCATGTACGGCGAAAGCCGTCATTGATTTATACTGAAATATCGGACTGTTCGTCAACGTGATGGGCGCGGATGCGGCGCCCATCCCGATCACAAACCGGTAATCAGTTCAGCGCGCCGCTCTTGCGGCGTCCTAGCCGCCGTTTCACCGCGTCGCTGGCGCGATAGAGGAACGAAGCGGGTGCAGGCAAAGTGCGCCGCATGAAGGCGACCTTGCGCAGATAATTGTCGATTTTCCAGGTTGCCCATGTGCCGCCCCGGAAATAGGCAACGTCGCCAGCCCGCAAGGTGCGCGTGCCGCCGTCAGCGTCGGTAACGTGCACTTCACCTTCCAGAATATAGACGGTTTCATCCCAGCCGAAATACCAGCGGAAAGTGCCTGCGGTGCAATCCCAGATGGCCGTATAGGCGGCTCCGTCCCGGCTTGCTGATTGCTCGCTGGAGCGCGCCTGCGGAGTGCCGTCCAGCACCCAGTCAGGATTGATCGGTGCGGGTTTCAGTTCCATTTCCATTGCATTATCGGAGACCACAGCTGGTCCCGTGGGCGCAACGAAACCCCTCGGCATCGTTCGAGTTACGGCAAGAACGGCACTTGCAAGCATGAATTTCCAAGCCATGATTTCCCCCGAATGGCAGTCATCTTTCCAAATAACGGCTAATCGTCAGGAATGCGTTAAAGGCTTGAAAGAAGCGATCTTTCCCCGCAACTCATGCGAGACTCGCAATTGGCTCCAGTAATTATTTTATGTCTTTGATTTTACTTTGTATTCACAGAAAACGAAAAACGGAATTCGGTTGTTGCTTCAAACAGGCGAGGGATAGAAACGCCACCGGAACTTGCTCCGGTGGCGAGATGTCATGCTGCCACTATGCTATCACGGCGGGCAGGCAGTTCGAAGAGGCGGGCACCATTGTCGGTTCCTTTTTCTTGGTAACCAATGATCTTGAACCATTTTACGATGTCGGATCGGTCGAGCCAGCTTCGTGAATGGATTGGCAGATCACCGGCCAAAGCCTGAATCTGCCGGATATGCTGCTTGCAGAAACGCACGGTATTTCGGTTGAAAAATTCTTCCTTCGCCGCAAAAAGCGTATCGGTGGCACCGTCGCCCTCATGCCAGGCGATGATAGCAACCACCTTGCCGTCCTGCAGCAAAGCATGTGCACGGCCTTCCCGCAGGTTCATCATCAGGTTGTCATAAGCGGCTTTAGTATCCTTGCCGGCGGCGATATATTCGATCGCCATACGCCTCGAAAGGTCGTGAAAAACGCTTTCAAGATCACCGACAGTCGCTGTGCGTGCCTTCATTTTTCTGACCTCCCTTCGTTTCACTCCAGTCGCGTGCAAACCGCGACAGCACCATAATGGCCACTTCCGGCCATCGCTTTCAACGTGAAAAGCTGCTGCCGGTTCCGGTCAGGCGAACCCAATTCAGCTTTGATGGGTGATCGTAACTGCAAGACCGGGCAATATGTGGCGGGCAGGGATTGTCTTCACGTGATTGTGAAAACTGCCCGCGCCTCGGCGTCATTCGACCGGATTTTCGTCATTCTCCGGGCCTTTTCGGATTGCGCTAAGGCTCTAGTCTTATAGCGAACGCAGGTTGGTTATGCACAACTAGGGTACAAGTTGTTTGAACAATTCTGGAGGCTTGTGTATCCAGAGCGTATGTTTCTCATCTGCGTATCGTGGAATTTTCTCGGAAACACCTCCAAAAGTCTTACCCACCTAATCGGCAGGAAACGACAATGACCGACCTTCCCGGATATCCGAGTCGTCGCAGTTTTCTGAAAGCCTCCGCGGCAAGCGTGATGCTTTCAGGGCTCGCTGTCTCAGCTAAAGCGGAACCACAAACTCCCCCGGTTCCACTCGAAGAATATGAACGTCAATATTTCAATGAAGTCGAATGGGCTTTCATTCTCGCCGCAACGGCAAGACTGATCCCGTCTGAAGGCGATGGTCCAGGCGCTATCGAAGCCCGTGTTCCTGTCTTCATCGATCTCCAGCTTGCCGGTGATTACGGTCGCGCGGATGACTGGTACATGGTTGGTCCCCACGATGCGTCCGCCGATCCGACGCGCGGCTGGCAGACGCCGCTCAACCCTGCGCAGATTTACAGGCAGGGTATTCCTGCCTTCAATGCGTGGTGCGAGCAGAAGCATGGCGCTGCGTTCTCGGCCTTGACGGCGGAACAGCAAGACGCGGCGCTGACCTCGCTGCAGAAGGGGGAGGTCGGCTTGCAGCCTGAACTGCGCGACTTCTTCACAGTCCTGTTGCAGAACACCAAGGAAGGCTATTTCGCCGATCCGATGTATGGCGGCAATCACGGCATGCAGGCCTGGAGCTATATCGGCTTCCCCGGCGCGCGCGGCAGCTACAAGGAATGGGTCGAACGCTACAATGTTCGCTACCCGTTAGGCCCGGTTTCGATCAAGGGCGAGAGGGCTTAACAATGGCACGTCAGGAAAAGAAAAAAGACGTGGTCGTTGTCGGCCTTGGCTGGACCGGCGCTATTCTGGCCATGGAACTGGCTCAGGAAGGGCTTGAAATCGTTGCGCTTGAGCGCGGTCACGACCAGAACACGGTCCCCGATTTCAAGTATCCCAACATGATCGATGAGCTGAAATATGGCGTGCGCCTGAAGTTGATGCAGCGCGCCAGCCAGCAGACGGTCACGATCCGACGCAACGAGAATGAAGTTGCATTGCCGTATCGCAGTTTTGGTTCGTTTCTGCCTGGCAACGGCGTTGGCGGAGCGGGCACGCACTGGAACGGCCTGAACTGGCGTCCACAGCCGGAAGAGCTGCGCCTGCGCTCCTATGTGCAGGAACGCTGGGGCGAACAGATCATTCCGGAAGACATGCTTCTGGGCGATTATCCGATCCATTACGACGAGCTGGAACCGTTCTTCGACCGTTTCGAGCATATTGCCGGTATTTCCGGCAAGGCTGGCAACCTCAAGGGCAAGATCGCCGAAGGCGGTAATCCGTTTGAGGGATGGCGCTCAAACGACTATCCCATGCCACCGATGCACACGACCTGGGACGGCCGGAAGTTTGCCGATGCCGCGCAGGGCATGGGGTATCATCCGTTCCCGTCGCCCGGCGGCATCGCGTCGACGGCCTATGTCAATGAATATGGCATGCAGATGGGACCGTGCAACCATTGCGGTTTCTGCGAGCGCTTCGGCTGCTACCAGTATTCCAAGTCTTCGCCTCAGACAGCAATCCTCGATGCGCTGAAGCGCATGCCGAACTTCTCCTATCGCACGGAGTCGGAAGTTCTGCGTGTCGAGATGGCGCCAGACGGCAAGACGGCTACGGGCGTGACCTATTTTGACGAGGCGACGCAGGAGGAAGTGTTCCAGCCCGCCGATATCGTTATTCTTGCGTCCTTCTCGCTCAACAACGTGCATCTGGCGCTGCTTTCCGGCATCGGCCAGCCATACGATCCGGCAACGGGCGAAGGTGTGACCGGGCGTAATTATGCCTATCAGATGAATGGCGGTGTGACGCTCTTCTTCAAGGATGAAGAGTTCAATCCGTTCATCGGCACCGGCGCGAACGGCATGTGCATCGACGATTTCGGTGTCAACCAGATCGATTTCGGACGAGAAGGCTTCATCGGCGGTTCGTACTGGCGCGCAGGCCAGACCAACGGCCAGCCGATCCGCAGCATGCCACTGCCGTCCGGTACGCCGGGCTGGGGCGGTGCATGGAAGAAGGCAATTGCTGAATGGTATGGCCATGCCATGTCCATCGGCAGCCATGGCTCGCATATGGCTTACAGGACCAACCATCTCGATCTGGACCCAACCTACAAGGATCGTCACGGTCGCCCGCTCATGCGCATGACCTTCAACTGGAATCCGAATGATATCCGGATGACCCAGTACATGAAGACCAAGATGGAAGAACTGGCCAAGACGATGAACCCGGACCTGATGCAGTCGTCCTTCAAGAAGGAAGGCGCGCAATATGACGTGCGTCCCTATCAGACGACGCACAATACGGGTGGCCATAGCATGTCGGAAAACCCGCGTGAGGGCGTGGTCAACCGCTACTCGCAGGCATGGGACAAGCACAATGTGTTCATGACCGGCGCGGGCAATTTCGTGCAGAACACGCAGTACAATCCGACAGGCCTGCTCGGCGGGCTTGCCTATTCGACTGCGCATGCGATCCGCACGCAATATCTGTCCAATCCGCGTCCGCTGATCTGAGGAGAATGGTGATGAAAACTTTTCTTCGCATAATCGGCGCTCTGGTCGTCATCGGTATTGTCGCACTGCTGGCCTTCATCTTCGTGCCGGTACAACTGACTAAACCGACCAAGGAACTGGCCGCAGACTGGAAGCCTGCCGAAGGGCAGGGCGAATATGTCATGTATGCCTCCGACTGCATGGCCTGCCATACGGCGGAAGGCGGCAAGCCCTTTGCCGGTGGCCGCCCGATTGCAAGCCCGATGGGTACGATCTGGACGACCAACATCACTCCGGATAAGGAAACCGGCATTGGAAACTGGACACTCGATCAGTTTCGCGCCGCTCTCTATGATGGCATTCGTGCCGACGGCTCGCATCTTTATCCAGCAATGCCATATGAGAACTATCGCAAGCTGACGGAAGAAGATGTCCGCGCTCTGTATGATTATTTCATGCATCAGGTGGAGCCGGTGAACAATGTCGTTCAGGAAACCAAGCTCGGCTTCCCGTTCAACATGCGTTTCGGCATTCGCGCCTGGAACTGGCTTGCTCTCGGCCAGGAAGCGGGCTTCAAGGCCGCCGGCAAGTCGGAAGCAGAGGATCGCGGACAGTATCTGGTCGAAGGACCGGCACACTGTGCTGCCTGCCACAGCCCACGCAATCCGCTGATGGCGCAGAGCGGCACGCAGGTCGGTGACAAGGACTTCCTAACCGGCGGTGTTGTCGATGGCTGGAATGCGCCGTCTCTGCGCGGTGCCAATTCCGCTCCGCAGAAATGGTCCATCGAGGAGCTGGCAACCTATCTCGCAACAGGCCGCAATTCCCATTCAACAGCCAATGGCGAAATGGGCCTCGCTGTCGAGCATTCGCTGCAGCATCTCACCGATGCAGACAATCTGGCGATGGCCGCTTTCCTGAAGGGGATCGACGGTGCGGCTGTCGAAGTGCCGCAGAGCTTCGCTTCAAAGGCGTCGATGGCGCTGCCAGCGGCTCCGGCCGATGCGGCCGGTGAAGCAACGACAAAGATGCTGACGGAAGCTTCTCCGGATATGCCTCTGGGCGCACGTCTCTACATCGATAACTGCGCCGCCTGCCACTTCGTGACGGGCAAGGGCGCGCCGGAAATCTTTCCTGAGCTTGCCGGTAATGATCTTGTGACAGGTTCGGAGACGAAACCGCTGATCTCGATCATCCTGCATGGCGCCGAGGTTCCGTCCACGGCGAAGCGTCCGATGCGTCTGGTGATGCAGGGTTATGCCGACCGCCTGTCGGATGATGAAGTTGCCGAACTGGCCACATTCGTCCGCTCGGCATGGGGTAACAGTGCAGGCCCGGTAAAGGCGGCAGATGTTGCAGCAGTCCGCAACAGCCAGGGGCACTGACAATAGAACGGCGGAACGAGAGTTCCGCCGTTCTGCTATCTAAGCCGCTTCGATGTCACGCATCGGCGGGTTTCCATAGAAGCGGCTATATTCGCGGCTGAACTGCGACGGGCTTTGATAGCCGACGCGATGGCCAGCCGTACCGGCATCCAGCCGCTCGACCAGCATCAGCCTGCGCGCCTCGTTCAGACGCAGTTGCTTTTGATACTGAACCGGCGTCATTGCCGTGATCGCCTTGAAGTGATGATGAAATGACGACGCGCTCATATTGACGTGTTCGGCAAGCTGCTCGATCCGCAGTGGTGCTGCAAAGTTCTGCCGAAGCCAAGCGATAGCCCGGGCTATCCGGTTGGCCTGACTGTCGGCGGTTGCGATGTTTATCAAACGCTCACCGCCCGGACCCGTCAGCAGACGATAGAGAATTTCCTGTTCGATCAGCGGTGCCATCACCGGAATATCCTCGGGATTGTCAAGAAGGCGCAGCAGGCGCAGGGCTGCATCCAGCAGCCCCGCAGGCGCAGCATTGACGGTAATGCCCCATTGATCGCCAACGCCCATCATGTGCCTGCGAACGTCGGCGCGTCCGATCAGGTCGGTGAGCTTTTCGCTGTCGATGGCAAGAGCCAGACACAGATGCGGTGCTTCCGGGCTTGCCTCGACTACCCGCCACGTGACGGGCAGGTCGAGCGAAGTCACCAGATATTCGCCTTTGGTATAGTTGATCGTCTCGGAACCGAGACGCAAAGATTTCGCGCCCTGCAACACCATGGCGAGACAGGGCCGATAGCTGCTGTGGCACGGTATGCTCGGCGTCGTCCGCCTGCTGATCCCCAGACCTTCGATCGGCGTTCGGTATTCGCCGTCCTGTGCGGTGAAACGCTCCGCCAGCGCGGCAAGTTCCTCGAAGGTGTCGTTCAGTGACGTCATAGGTGATCCGCTTCAGATGAGATAGAATACAGCAATTATTGATCAGGCAGGCATGCATCGGCAATCGCGAAGCAGGCAGTTTTGCAGGATCGTGCAAGAAGCTTGCAGGATCGGTCTACCGCTTCTGCCCTTGCTTCCGGCATATTCTGCCTGCTTCCCCAATCCAATAAATGGAGTCTATCATGGCCATAGCAAGAGGTTACGCTGCTACGGATGCGGATGAGCCGCTGGTTCCGTTCACTTTTGAGCGGCGCGAGCCCAACGCGGATGACGTGGTCATCTCGATCCAGTATTGCGGCGTTTGCCATTCCGACATCCATACCGTCCGCAACGAATGGAAGAATGCAGTTTATCCCATCGTTCCGGGACATGAGATCGCAGGTGTCGTTACTGCCGTCGGCAATGCCGTCACCAAGTTCAAGGTCGGCGACAAGGTAGGCGTCGGCTGCTTCGTGGATTCCTGTGTCGGCTGCGCCAGCCGTGATGTCGACAATGAGCAGTATCTTCCGGGCCTCATCCAGACCTATAACACCCCCGATGCGGAGGGAAAGGCGCGGACGCAGGGCGGATATTCCGATCATATCGTGGTCAAGGAGGGCTATGTCCTTTCGATCCCGGATAATCTCCCGCTCGATGCGGCAGCACCGCTGCTCTGTGCAGGCATCACCCTCTACTCGCCGTTGCGTCACTGGAATGCAGGTCCCGGCAAGCGTGTGGCGATTGTCGGCATGGGTGGACTCGGACACATGGGCGTCAAGCTCGCCAATGCCATGGGCGCGCATGTTACGGTTCTAAGCCAGTCACTTTCCAAGAAGGAAGATGGCCTCAAGCTCGGCGCCCATGAATATTATGCGACTAGCGACGCAACCACTTTCGAGAAACTGGCGGGATCGTTCGATCTCATCATCTGCACGGTTGGCGTCGCTATCGACTGGAATGCCTATCTTGGCCTGCTTAAGGTAAACGGAACGATGGTTGTCGTTGGCGTTCCCGAAGACATGGTGCCGGTGCATGCGTTTTCGCTCATTCCCGGCCGCAAGTCGCTTGCAGGATCGATGATCGGGTCGATCAAGGAAACGCAGGAAATGCTGGACTTCTGCGGCCAGCACAACATCGTTTCGGAAATCGAGAAGATCAACATTCAGGAGATCAACGAAGCCTATGAACGCGTTCTGAAGAGCGACGTACGCTACCGCTTTGTCATCGATATGGCTTCGCTGGCAGCCTGAAATCGATAATCTGCGCGGCGCCAGACCACGGTGCCGCGCAGATCATTTTCATTCAGCCTTGGTTACATCGTTATCGGCGCCGGAGATCGAGATCGTCGGTTCGGCGGAACCGCCTGCAAGCGACCAGGTCACCTGATGGTTCGCGCCGCTGACATCGAACTGCGAAGGCCCATCGACCTTCACGTTGACGATATTCTCCGCGCCGGAAACCTCCAGAATTGAAGGATCCGTTCCTTTCTTCAAGGTGGCGGTTACCTGATTGTTCGACACTTCAACGATCAGATTTTGCGTTGCTCCGCCCGAAACCGTGTTGTCCGTGCCGGATACCGAAAGCTTCCGGGCGTTTTCGAACGTCACTGTATGAGAAACGCCATGTATGGTGACATGGCCGCATTCTCCCTTGAGCTTGACGTTATTTTCCGCACCGTAAATCCCGACATCGCCGGAGGTGCAGGTGATTTCCCTGCCGAGGCCCACGCCTTCGATTGTCTGTTCGTCGGCGAAAGACGATGGTGCTGCAAGAAGTGTCAGGCTGCCTGCCAGCAATGCAATTTTCAACATCTCGACCTCTTTTACCAAAGCCATGTATGGCGATTATTAACCATAGCTCATCTGTTCTGTATAGATATGGCATCATGTCGACCGATGGTTGATCGATTTAAACATATTGCTTATCGCTTATTATCAAGAGCTGAACTACACTTGGCTATGCAGCGGGGGAAGTGCAGCTTTGGGACTCGACCAGAACACTTTGTTTTTTGCGACAGGTATCTGCTCTCTGGCAGTAGGGCTGACGATTCTCAGCGTCTGGTATCAGAACTCGCGTGACAAATTTCTGCTCTGGGGCTGCCTTGGCATGATCCTGCTCGGCACGGGGGCAGTACTTTACTATGCGGGGCCTTTGCCGCTGGCTACGGCCTCCATTGTCGCCTTCGCTCTGGAGAGCGTCGGTTTCATCTTCCTGATTGTCGGGTCACGGCAGATTTCCGGACGTCCGATACAACGGAGCTTTCTGGTCGTTCTGGCGATTGCCGTCATATGCGCAACCACGCTGCCTATTCTGGCCGGGCAGACGGGCACCGGCACGGCGATCTTCAACCTGACTTCGGCCCTGTTGCTCCTGCTGACGGCGAAAGAATATTTCCATGTCTATCGGGAAGCGCCGGTCCCGGTCATTGGCATGATCGTTCTTTATACCCTGACAGCGATTTCATTCTTTCTGTGCGGCGCTTTCATCCTGCATCAACAACAGTGGGTCATGACTACGATCCCAAGCAATTGGGCCGAAGATATCAATGCCATCACCGCCATCATAGGCATTACGGGTATTGGCGCGCTGTCGCTGAATTTCACCCAGTCGCGCATTGCGCGTCGTCATGCCAACGAGGCGCGTACCGACAGCCTGACCGGATTGCTGAACCGGCGCGCGCTTTATGACGTGCTGGACGATAATGAACTGCAGCTCGGGGATTCAGTCGTGATCTTCGACCTTGATGCTTTTAAATCCATCAATGATACGCATGGCCACATCGTCGGGGATGAAGTGCTGTACACGTTCTCCGGCGTTCTGCGTAGCCATGTCAAAGGCGCGGCCCTCATCTCCCGCATCGGCGGTGAGGAGTTCGTTCTGATCCTGAGGCAGAAACATAATAGCGATGTTCTTGCCTTGGCCGACACGATCCGGAAAGCCTTTTCGGCGATCGTGTTCGAGGCTTCGGCTGGAGATTTCTCAACGACGACCAGCGCAGGCATCGCTTTCTGCATGCCGGGTAACGAAGATTTCCAAACGGTCTTCCGCAGGGCAGATGCGGCGCTCTATCGTGCCAAGCATCTGGGCCGCAACAAGGTCTGCACCGAACTGCACAGCGTCGCTTGAGCTTCTTTCAAATGAAAAGGGCCTGAAATCGGGCCCTTTTCGCTTTTCATTCCGTCATTACATCACGTACCGAAGCGCTCTTCGCTGAGCGCCGCCGCCATCAGAGCCTTGGTATAATCTTCGCGCGGGTGATCGAAGACCTGTTCGGTATCGCCCTGTTCGACAATCTTTCCGTTCTTCATCACAATCACATAGTCCGAAACGGCCCGCACGACCGCCATGTCGTGGCTGATGAAGAGATAGGACAAGCCGTGGTCTTTCTGCAGGTCGCGCAACAGGGCGACGATCTGCTTCTGCACCGAACGATCGAGTGCGCTTGTCGGCTCATCGAGCACGATCACGCGCGGTTTCAGGATCATCGTGCGCGCAATGGCGATGCGCTGGCGCTGGCCGCCGGAAAATTCGTGCGGATAGCGATTACGCATGGCCGGGTCCATGCCGACTTCCCGCAGGGCCTCCTGCGCGCGACGATCACGCTCTTTCGCCGAAAGGTTCGGTTCGTGGATCAGAAGCCCTTCGGTGATGATGCGTCCCACCGTCATGCGCGGGCTGAGCGAGCCGAAAGGATCCTGAAAAACGAGCTGCAATTCGCGGCGTTTCGGACGCATCGCCTGCGATTCCGTCGGCAATTCCTTGCCGAGATAAGCGATGCGGCCTTCTGATGGGAGAAGACGCAGAATAGCGCGACCGAGCGTGGACTTGCCGGAACCGGATTCACCCACGATGCCGATGGTCTGGCCTTCTTTCAATGTCAGCGAGACATTGTTGACGGCGGTGAGATAGTTCGCAGCGCCGAGCCATGGTTTGCTGATAAGAAAATTGACCTTCACATTGTCGGCGCGAACAAGCACCGGCGCGTCGTCACGGGGAGGGGCCTTTTCGCCTTCTGGCTCCGCGTCGAGCAGCATCTTCGTATAGGGATGCTCCGGTGCGGTGAAGAGCTTTTCCGTTTCGTTGGTTTCAACCACTTCGCCCGAACGCATCACATAGACCCGGTCGGCAAAGCGCCGCACGATGCCGAGATCATGCGTGATGAAGACCACCGCCATGCCCAGCCGCTTCTGCAGATCGGCCAGAAGATCGAGAATCTGCGCCTGAATGGTGACATCCAGCGCGGTCGTCGGTTCGTCCGCAATCAGGATATCCGGCTCGTTGGCGAGCGCCATGGCGATCATGACACGCTGACGCTGCCCGCCCGACAGCTCATAGGGATAGCTGTCGATGCGGCGCTCAGGCTCCGGAATGCCAACCAGCTTGAGCAGTTCAAGAATACGCGGGCGCGCCTGCTTCTTGTTCATGCCGCGATGATAGCGAAGCGGCTCGGCAAGCTGGTCGCCGATGCGGTAAAGCGGATCGAGCGACGTCATCGGCTCCTGAAAGATCATGGTGATCTTTGCGCCGCGGATATTGTTCAGCTTCTTTTCGGACATGCCGATCAGATCCTGACCGCGATAGAGCGCCTGGCCGGTTGCCTTGCCGTTCTGGGCCAGAAGGCCCATCATTGCCATGGTGGTCTGACTTTTACCGGAGCCGGACTCGCCGACAATGGCGATGGTTTCACCAGCTTTGACATCAAGATTGATGCCGCGCACTGCCTCTACCGGACCGTCATGCGTGTCGAATGTGACCTTCAGGTCGCGCACGCTCAGAATGTTTTCACTCGTCATCTCAGCGATCCTTCGGGTCAAGGCTGTCGCGCAGGCCATCGCCAAGGAAGTTCAGCGCAAACAGGATGATGGTCAGTGTTGCGGCAGGCCAGATCAATTGCCAGCTTGCGCCGCGCATGTTCTGGGCACCTTCGGAAATCAGCAGCCCCAGAGAGGTGAGGGGGTCCTGAACACCGAGACCGAGGAAGGAGAGGAGACTTTCGAGCAGGATTGCCTTCGGCACCAGCAACGTCACGAAAACGATGACCGGGCCGAGCGCATTCGGAATGATGTGGCGCGTGATGACACCGCGCCGTGTCGCGCCTAACGCTTCCGCAGCCTGCACAAATTCCTGACGTTTGAGGCTCAATGTCTGTCCGCGCACGATGCGCGCCATATCCAGCCATTCCGTCGCGCCGATGGCGATGAAGATGATGAAAATGGATCGCCCGAAGAAGACGAGCATCAATATCACAAAGAAGATGAAGGGCAGCGAATAGAGAATATCCACGAGCCGCATCATCACATTATCGATGCGCCCGCCGAGATAACCGGAGACAGCGCCATAGGACACGCCCAGAACCAGTGCCATCGCCGAGGCAAGCAGGCCGATGGCAAGCGACATGCGCACACCGATGAAGATGCGCGTCATCAGATCGCGGCCCAGATTATCGGTGCCGAGCAGGAAATAATTGCGCGCCACGTCGAGGGTCAGCTTGCCCGACAGCCCGTCAGTAGCGATCTCGATTTTCGGATTGCTGAACAGGTCGGAGCGCTGGAAATAACGCAGCACACGCTCGTCCGTCGGACGCTGTGCGGTGAAGTCGACAACGACATTGTTGCCGTTCAGTTCCGGCTCGCCGGCAGCTTTCAGCCGCGCCCGGGCAAGTTCGCGTTCAAGACCAGGCATGATTGTATCTTCACGCGGATAGGCTTCGAGGCTCGGTGCCACACGCACGAACTGCGGATAAATCTTATCATAGGGGTGCGGGCTCAGCATCGGGCCGAAAATGCCCAGAAAAGCCATCAGAAGAAGGACGATAGCGCTTGCCACGGCAGCCTTGTTCTTGCGCAGGCGCAACCATGCGTCCTGCCAGAGCGAGCGGCTTGGAACTTCCAGCCGGGCTGTTTCCGTCGGTACAGTAAGATCAGTCATAGCGAACCCTCGGATCAAGCCATGCATAAAGAAGATCGACGATCAGGTTGAACACCACGACGAAGACCGAAATGACAACAACGGTTCCCATGACGAGGGTGTAATCGCGGCTAAGCGCGCCCTGCACGAAGTAACGACCGATGCCGGGAATGCCGAAGATCGTCTCGACCACGACCGAACCTGTGAGCAGGGCTGCAGCCGTCGGGCCGAGATAGGATACGGCGGGGAGCATGGCGGCACGCAAGGCATGCACACCCACAACCACCCGTGACGGCAGGCCATAGGCGCGCGCGGTGCGCACGTGATTGGCGCGCAATGCCTCAATCGTCGCGCCACGCACGAGACGCGCAATGACGCCGACCTGCGGCAATGCAAGCGTCAGGACCGGCAATATCCAGTAGGTTATATTGGCCGAAGACCAGCCGCCCGCCGGAACCCATCCGAGAATGACGCCGAACAGAAGGCTGAGGAGAGGGGCCACGACGAAGTTGGGCGTGGTGATGCCGAATGTAGCCAGCGCAACGACGAAATAGTCGACAGCTGAGTTCTGCTTCAATGCCGCCAGCGTGCCGAGGAATGTTCCGATGATCGCTGCAAGCGTCAGACCGAGCGTGCCGAGCATGATCGAAACCGGCAGGCCGGAAGCGAAAAGATCGTTCACCGAGAAGTCGCGTCGCGTGAAGCTCGGTCCAAGATCGCCGTGCAGAAGATTGCCCAGATAAATCAGATACTGCTGCCACAGCGGCGCATCCATATTATAGGCCTTCTTGAGGTTCTCCAGGATCAGTGGATCAATCGGCCTTTCAAGGTCAAAAGGTCCGCCGGGCGCAAGCCGGATCAGAAAGAACGTCAGCGTGATGATGATGAATATCGTGGGTATCGCACTACCCAATCGTCGGAGCGTATAGCCCAGCATGTTCTTTTCCCTTCTTTGCCGGATCGCTTTGAACGATCCGGCAAATCCCACTAAGGGCGTGTTTCATTTTGTTTTTAGTTCTTTGTCGATAACCAGCGTGTGCCGTGCGAATTCATGAGGTTATCTTCGTAACCCTGAACACGGTCGGCAACGAGAGCGGTGGACGAATAATACATCAGCGGCACGACGGCCCCGTCCCCGAGCAGTATCTTCTCTGCTTCAGCGAGGATTTTTGCGCGCTCGGCGAGATCGGTCGTGGTTGCGGATTTCGCCATCAGCGCGTCGTAATCCTTGTTCGACCATTCGGCATAATTGAAGTAATTGCCGGTGGTATAAAGCTCCAGGAACGAATTCGGATCGTTGTAATCGCCGATCCAGCCATCACGGGTGATGTCGAACATCCCCTTTTCCTGAAGGTAGTTGTAGAAGGTGGCGC
This sequence comes from Brucella anthropi ATCC 49188, assembly GCF_000017405.1. NCBI lineage: Bacteria > Pseudomonadati > Pseudomonadota > Alphaproteobacteria > Hyphomicrobiales > Brucellaceae > Brucella > Brucella anthropi. The sequence goes on along the minus strand of NC_009668.1, from coordinate 975,311 downwards.
CTTCGACTTCGTTGAGCGTTGCCTTGATGCCGATATTGCCCAGCATGTTGGCAAGCGCTGCCATGGTATTCTTGTGGTTTTCCGAGGTGTTGTAGCGCAGCGTCACGGAAAGGCCACCCGGTTGGACACCGGCTTCGTGCAGCAATTCCTTGGCTTTATCTTCGCGGTCCAGCACATCTTCGTCGGCGAAATCCAGCTTCGGCGCGTCCTTGACGTAATTCGCAATGCCGGGCGGCACCATGGAACTGGCTGGCAGCATCACGCCACGCCAGACTTCATTGGCGAGGAACTCACGATCGACGGCCATCGATATGGCCTTGCGCACGCGCGGATCGCGCAGCTTGCTCGATGGCTCGCCTTTGATGTCGACATAATAGATGCCAAGATAGGGAGCGAGGCGGAACTGACCGCCGAGGTTCTTTTTCACATAGTCCATCTGTTCGGCAGGAACATCGGAACAGATATCGACTTCCTTCGCCTCGAAGCGGCGCATGCAGCTTGCGCGATCCTCGAACGGTATCCAGTTCACCGCATCGATCTTCACATTGGAAGCATCCCAGTAATTCGGGTTCTTCTTCATGGAGATCTTGTCATTGGGAGTGAAGCTGACAAGCGTATAGGCGCCATTGGTCACCATGTTGCCGGGCAGGGTGAACTTGTCGCCGAACTTCTCGACAGCCTTTTTGTTGACCGGGAAACCGGTCTGATGAGTGAGAAGTTCGAGGAAATAAGGGGCAGGGTTCTTGAGAGTGATTTGCAGCGTCTTGTCGTCAAGCGCCTTCACGCCAAGCTGATCGACCGGCATCTTGCCGGTGGCAACTTCCTCGGCATTCTTAATGGCGTAGAGGACGCTGGCATAGCCGGCAGCCGTCTTCGGGTCCATGATGCGGCGGAAGGAAAACTCGAAATCGCCAGCAGTTACGGGATCGCCGTTCGACCACTTGGCATTTTCGCGCATATGGAATGTGTAGGTGAGGCCGTCTTCGGAAATATCCCACGATGCAGCCGCTCCGGGAATGGCTTCGCCCTTCTCGTTTTGCGCCAACAAACCTTCATAAAGGTCGCGCAGAACACGGTTTTCCGAAACGGTGGTTGTATGGTGCTGGTCCAGCGTGGCGGGATCAGTATCGTTGCCCCGGTTAAGCACTGTTTCTGCCGATGCGGCACCGGCTAGCGCCATCAGGCAAACGCCTGTCATCAAGAATCCGCGAACCATTGAAAACTCCCATATGCTTATTAAAAAATGTTAGCCCCGACAAAAGAGGGCCCTCCGGAACTGCCGGAAGAGAAAAGGGCCGCGCCAACAGGCGCAGCCCAAGCTGAAAATTTATTGTTTAAACGAGAGCCAGCGCGTCTTGTGGCTGTCCATGAGGTTGTCGTTCCAACCGTCGATCTTGTCCGAAACAAGGGCGCGCGACGAATAATAGAGGATCGGGATATTGCTCATCTCATCGAGCTTCAGCTTTTCAGCTTCAGCCAGCGTCTTGGCGCGCTCGTTGAGATCGAGAATTTTTTCCGCCTTTGCCATCAGCGCATCGTAGTCGGCGTTCTTCACCTTGGAATAGTTGAAGCTCACATTGCTCTGGCTGATGAAAAGGAAGTTCTGCGGATCGTTATAGTCACCGATCCAGCCTGCACGCGCGATATCGAACGGGCCATCGTCGCGCATGAAGTTGAAGTAGGTCGCACCTTCGGTCTCGTTCAGTGAAGCCTTGACGCCGATATTGCCGAGCTGATCGGCGATGGCGGCCATGGTATTCTTGTTGTTTTCCGAAGTGTTATAAAGCAGTTCGATCGAAAGCGTGTTCGGTTCGACGCCAGCTTCCTTCAACAGTTCCTTGGCCTTGTCTTCGCGTTCCAGCATGTCGTCGGAATAGTCGAGCTTTGGCGCATCCTTCACATAATTGGCGATGCCCGGAGGAACCATCGAGTAGCCCGGAAGCATGGTGCCCTGCCAGACCTGATCGGCAATGAAATCACGGTCGATGGCCATGGAAATCGCCTGACGGACGCGTGGGTCCTTCAGCTTGCTGTCGGCGGTCTTGCCCTTTACCGGCAGATAATAGACGCCGAGATAAGGCGCCATGCGGAATTCCTTGGAAAGGTTCTTCTTCACATAGTCCATCTGCTCGGCCGGAACGTCGGAGCAAATCTGCACTTCCTTCGCCTCAAAACGGCGCATGCAGCTTGCGCGATCCTCGAACGGTATCCAGTTGACCGTATCGATCTTCACCTGATCCGCTTCATAGTAATACGGATTCTTCTTCATCACGATCTTGTCGTTCGGTGTGAAGCTTTCCAGCATATAGGCGCCGTTCGTCACCATCTTGCCGGGCGTGGTGAACTTGTCGCCATTTTCCTCGACGCTTTTCTGGTTCATCGGGAAGCCGGTCTGGTGGGTCAGAAGCTCAAGGAAATACGGAGCAGGGGCGTTCAACGTGACCTTGAGCGTATGGTCATCGACGGCTTCAACGCCGAGCTGGTCAGTCGGCTTCTTGCCACCGGCAATATCTTCGGCATTCTTGATGATGAACAGCATGCTGGCGTACCCGGCGGCTGTCTTCGGGTCCATCAGGCGACGGAAGGTGAACTGGAAATCACCGGCCGTGACCGGATCGCCGTTCGACCATTTTGCGTCATCGCGCAGATGGAAGGTGTAGACCGTACCGTCTTCGGAAACATCCCAGGATTTGGCTACGCCCGGAACTGCTTCGCCGTTTGCGTTCTGAATAGTCAGGCCGTCATACAAGTCGCGCATGACATTGCCTTCAGCCACCGTCGAGGTGCGGTGATGGTCCAGTGTCGCCGGATCAGTGTCGTTGCCGCGATTGAGAACGACTTCAGCCGAAGCTGCGCCAGCCAGAGCCAGAAGACACACACCCGTCAGTAGAAATTTACGATACATTTGAGAACCCCTCCTTTGAAATTTTTGAAATGGCCCGCATCTTATGGATAAGCGCGCCACTTGCAAGAGAACTTATCAACACTTTGACTTAATTAACATATTCACATTTTCTTGAGCGAATTAAGTGCTCGAATTCTGGTACGGAACTATGGGTTTTCGCCGGATTTACAAAGTAGAAATGCTCGCTGAGCGCGCCCGAAAAACGCCGTAATTTCCGCCGTTTGCGACGTTTGAATGTCAGCTGAAACGAGGTGGAAAAACGGTCCGATTCGCTGGAAGTTACATGCTCGTTTTCAGTGCCATTTCTCTAGTGCTTGGTGCCGCGAATATTCAGGGCTCAGATGTCGACAGCGCTGCAAGCGGTTGTCGCGATGTTTCAAGACAGATGGATATGGGTTTGTTCCATAATACATATTATCTGATTTATGTTGAGACCAAGGGAAACTTGATCACTCATGAAAAGAAGCGCCTTTTCAGGCGCCTCTTTCTGTTTGTCTCAGAATGTCCGCTGGAGCGCGATCAGGCCTTGCCACGCGTCTGACCCGTTAAGGACAGACTTTTTGTCACGCCAGCGCACGTAAGAGATTTCGGGCGTGACCGTGAAGCCAGGAACCAGTTCGTAAGCGACGTTTGCCGTCGTGTAGAACGTGTCTGTGGCATCGTAGGAAAGCTGGGCATTGATGATGGCCTTGTCGGATATTTTGTAAGCACCGCCACCCCAGGCAGCCCAGTCGCCGCCCCATTGGCCGTAGAAACTATTGATCGCGCGAACCTGGCCTGCAACTTGTCCGTTGTCGCCTTTGACGTCCATATAGCTGTCTTTGTTGGACTTAAAGCCACCCATGGCCCATACGGACAGCTTGTCATTGATGTTGAGATTGCCACGCAGCTTGCCCGCCCATTTTTCGTTCCGGGCATCGTATGCAGCAACTGTAATGACCGCGCCCCAGTCTTGGGCATATTTCAGACCACCAACGATGTGCGGGGTATAGTCACTGATAGTGCCATCAAAGCCATATTGCTTATCTGTATCGAGATTGTTGCCCTGTTCCAGCGACAGGATCGCCGAAATGCCGTTGCTGCCGGAGTAGGTATAGCTGATCAAGCCTGTACGATAGCCGCCCGCAAGGATCACATCATCGTTAAAGACGTCGCCGAGATACCCCACGAAGGATATGAACGTCGAAAAATCGAGGCCGACACGCAGTCCCGCCAGATCGATATATGCAACGCGCAGCGAGCCGGTGGAGCCGGAATCCTTGCCATTGCCCCACTGAAAACGGGTTTCCGCATAGGTTTTTAGTGTGCCGAGCTCCGTTTCGGATGCCGTGCTGGCACGCAATGTGAAACGGGCAGAATTGTCCCAGCTATCGCGCTTGCTATTGCGCTGGAGATGAGGTGTGTCGTCCTTGTCAGTGAAGCCGCGGCCATAAACATCGTCCCCGCCCTGCATAAGATAGCGGACATAGCCATGTATCCGCAGGCATGTTTCAGTTCCGGGAATATAAAAATATCCCGCGCCGTATGCGTCACAAACCCGGACGTATTGTGTCGATTCCGGTTCCGGCGCGATGACTGCGTCAGCACCATAGGCTGCAGATGCACTGCATGCCGTCGCAATGCAGCCTGCCAGCGATAAAGTAAACTTCATGTCCCCTCACAAATATAAAAATATGACCGGAAATACTTTCCCGGCCTAAAACGTCGTCAAGGTAAAACATAAAAATGTTTTCTATAATCGCAAATTCTAATAAGCGAATTATAGTGCGTGCTTATATGTGTGCTATTAAAGTAATTATCACAATAATTAGGGAGTTATTACTTAAAATAGTAAGATTAAAACAAGAAATATACAGTCGATGCGTCTGGCGACTCCGGATCGGGGTCGCGCCATCAATGGGAGGGTTTTATGCATCGCAGTTTCTTTCTTGCAGGCGCTTGCTGTTTTTTGTTGGTTACCGTCGCGTCAGCTGGAACCGTGTTGAACCGTGATAGCGGCAGCGATCCATCAACACTGGATCAGCACCGTACAACGACGGTCAATGAAAGCGCTTTGTTGCGTGATCTCTATGAGGGGCTTGTTACCGAAGATGCAAAGGGCGAGCTGATACCGGGTGTGGCGCAGTCGTGGGATATTTCTCCCGACGGACTGACCTATACGTTCCATTTGCGCGCGGGTGCAAAATGGTCGAACGGCGATCCGGTTACCGCAGGTGATTTCGAATATTCGCTGCACCGTATCATCGACCCGAAGACTGGTGCGGGTTATGCCAATGTTCTCTATGCGATCAAGAACGCCAGAGAAATCAATACCGGCAAGCTCCCACTGGATCAGCTGGGCGTCGAGGCGCTTGACGACCGCACGCTGAAAATCACGCTTACGTCCCCTACCCCTTATTTCCTCTCACTGCTGACCCATCAGACGACCTTGCCGCTAAACAGGAAAGCCGTCGAGAAATATGGCGACAAGTTCACTCTGGCGGGAAACATGGTGTCGAACGGTGCTTATACATTGGCCAGCTTCACACCAAATGCGCAGATCGTCATGAAGAAAAACCCGAACTACTGGGATGCATCCAATGTAAAGATCGACGTGGTGAACTGGATTCCATTCGAGCAACCGGCGTCGTGCATGCGCCGGTTTGAGGCCGGGGAGATCGACATTTGCGGTACGGTCCCCGCCGAGCAGATGGACTACATCAAGTCCAATCTGGGGCATAATCTGCGTGTCGCCCCCTATTTCGGCACCTTTTATGTCAGTGTCAGAGGCGAACCGGATAGTAAGCTGCGCGATCCTCGTGTGCGTGAAGCCATATCGATGGCGATTGATCGCAAGTTTCTGGCCAATGAAATCCGGCGTGGCATGATGATGCCGGGTTATTCGATGGTGCCTCCCGGTACTGAAAACTATGTCGTGGACGCGCCCCGGCTGGATTACATGAATCTCGATATTCTGGATCGTGAGGACAAAGCCAGGGAATTGCTGAAGGAGGCCGGTGTCGCACCGGGAATCCTGTCGGTCAAGTTGCGCTATGCCACTTCGGTCAACAACAAGAACACGATGATTGCTATCGCAGACATGCTCAAGAATATTGGTATCAATGCTTCGCAGGACGAAGTGGAGGGCGCGACTTATTTCAATTATCTGCATGAAAAAGGCATGTATGATTTTGCCTATCAGGCATGGATCGGCGATTACAACGACGCCTATTCCTTCCTGAGCATGTTCACGACCGACAATTATTTCAATAATTCCGATTGGTCGAACAAGGATTATGACGCGCTGATTACAAAATCGGAAACGATGACCGACACCGGAGCGCGGGCTGAAACCCTTGCTCAGGCTGAGCGCATTCTGCTGAAAGAGGTTCCGGTCATCCCACTGCTCTATCCTTCATCACAAGCGCTCGTGGCAGATAAGGTTGAAGGCTACAGCGATAATCTGATGAACATACACGCAACCCGCTGGCTGTCTCTTCAAAGCAAATGAAATAAAGGCTGGTTGTATGGCCATCGCGCGGACGGGTTGCGCGGTGGCCTGATTCCAATGTTTCAATCAAAACAGGAAATGCTCTAGCATAGCACTTTCAACTGAATCAGTTTCCGACGAGATCAAAACGGTGGGGTATGAAACCAGCAATCGAGCAGCTCTTTCCCGGCTTTGAGATGCGGGAAGTGGAAACGAATGATGTTTGTTTCGCGGTCATGACTGGTGGTAAAGGCCTGCCGGTTCTGTTGCTGCACGGTTATCCGGAAACCATGGCTGCATGGCATCGCATTGCCCCTAAACTCGCCCGCCCCCGCACAGTCGTCGTGCCTGATCTGCCGGGTTATGGACGAAGCCGCATCACGTCCAATCCGGTTGGTGCCGGATCAAAACGCCGGATGGCCGCTAGTCTGGTCGCGTTGATGCAGGCGCTCGGGCATGAGCGGTTTGTTGTGATCGGGCATGATCGCGGTGGGCGTGTCGCCTATCGCATGGCACTGGATCACCCGGACAATGTGGTTGGACTGGTATCCGTGACGGTCGTACCGACTCCGGAAATGTGGGAAGGCGCCAGCAAGGCTTTCGGTATGGGGGCGTGGCACTGGTTCATGCTGGCACAGCCCGAACCGCTGCCTGAAATGCTTCTTTCCGGCAATCCTCGTTTCATGATCGATACGACCTTGCAGAAGATGGCGCATGGTCTCGACAAGCTGCATCCGCTTGCACTTGCGGATTATCGGGAAGCCTTTGACAGTGCGGAAGTCCGGCACTGGATATGCGAGGATTACCGCGCAGGCGCAGGTGTGGATGAAGCTGACGATCTTGCGGATCGGGCGGCAGGACGGCGCATTCATGCGCCGGTTCTGGTTTTCTGGGAACAAGGCCGACGCTATGGCGGCGGGCGCGAACCGCTCGATATATGGGCAGACTGGGCCATCGATGTTGACGGCGAAGGACTGGCTGGCGGGCATCTTCTGCCTGAGATGGCTTCAGGTCCAATACTGGCTGGGTTAGACCCGTTTCTGCGGAGAATCGATGCCGGTGCATTGGCGGCAGAACAAGTACGAGACCGTTAATCTTATTGAAAATCCCGCTATGTGGCTTTATGCGAAAGCAATCTTCCATATTTTTCCGTGGCAGAGACGTAATGAAATTTTGTTTGCCGGGCCTAGCAGGAAATCTGTTGCGCCAGGCTGACACCCGCATCGGAGGAGAACCGGAATGGATTTCACCCTGACACGCCGTCAGACATTGATGGGACTTGGTGCGTTGGGCATCAGCACGGCTTTCGGCTCCCCTGCCCGCGCCGCGACGCGAAATCTGGCCGTTCTCCATCTGGCGAGCCATGCGCCGAGCTATATCGCGCACGAGCGTGGCTATTTCAAAGATGCTGGTCTCGATATCGAGTTGAAGTTCTTTGAAGCCGCCCAGCCCATGGCTGTAGCCATCGCATCCGGCGATGCAGATTTCGGTGTGACGGCAATGAGCGGCGGTCTGATCAGTTTGGCCGACAAGGGTGCGATCAAGGTCATCGGCGGTGCGCTTGCAGAAGAAAAAGGCATTACCGGCAATGTCATTCTGGCCTCCAACAAGGCCTATGAAGGCGGGCTGACGGAACCGTCCAAGCTGGCGGGACACAGTTTTGGCATCACCACGGCAGGATCGTCATTCCATTTCATGGCGCACAAGATTGCCAAGGCCAACAACATTCCTCTTTCTGAAATCCAGCTGCGCCCATTGCAGAAGCTCGGCGCTGTTGTCGGTGCCCTGTCGACCGGGCAGATCGATTCCTGGGCCATCCAGCCCAATATCGCCAAGAAGCTCATCCGTGAGGGCGCTGCAAAGCAGATCGGTCTCGTCTCCGATTATGCGCCGGATTATCAGGTCACGACAGCATTCACGTCTACTAAGAATGCGTCCGACGAGCGCGCCATGACCGAAGCCTTCGTCAAAGCCTATTCCAAGGCAATCGACGATTATAATGCGGCCTTTGTCGACAACACTGCAGACGATGCAGCGCGCGACGACATTGCAACGATCGTGCACAAATATGTTGAAAGCGACAGCCCGTTCGAGACGGCAAAACAGAACCTGATCGATGGTGCTATGCGCATCAACAAGGGGCTGGCCTTGTCACTCAACAGCTGCGTGGAGCAGCTCGACTGGTTCCGCTCCGAAGGCATGGTCAAGGAAGCCGTCACACAGGAAAAGCTGTTCGACACATCCTATGTCAAGACAATTTGAAACTGGCTAAGGCTGGTTGAAACTGAACATTCCGGGCCGGCAGGTTTTGTCGGGCGCAAAGCCCGACGACAGGTATTCCAAACCGGGATGCGCGTCAAAACAACGAGATAGAGCGCGGATTTGATCCAATCATATCGAAACGCGCTCTAACGTCGAAGGGCGGACTTTCTGACTGGAGTTGAAATGGATCTGCAACTGAAAAATATCAGCCATTCTTATGGTCCGGTCGAAGTTCTCAAAGATATATCGCTTACCATCCCGCAGGGGCAGATCGTCTGCCTGATCGGCCCTTCGGGCTGCGGAAAGTCCACGCTCCTGCGTTTTCTGGGCGGTCTTGAGCGGCCATCTTCGGGCGAAGTGCTGCAGATCGGCTCGCCGCCGAAAGATTCACTCAATCCCCTCACCTATGTTTTCCAGCACTTTGCGCTGCTGCCATGGCGCAGCGTGGAAGGAAATATCAAGCTGGTGCTGGAGGATCACGGTCTTGGCCGGGCAGAAATGGACAGGATCGTAACCAATGTTCTGGAGCGTACCCGGCTGTCTGATTTCCGACAGGCATTGCCGAAGCAGCTTTCGGGTGGCATGCGCCAGCGCGTGGCGATTGCACGCGCCTTGTCGGTACGTCCTGCCGTCATGCTGATGGATGAGCCCTTGTCGGCGCTCGATAGCCAGACACGGGAGCTGCTGATGGATGACCTGATTGCGCTGTGGACGCGCCAGCCATTCACCTCAGTCTATGTCACGCACAATCTCAACGAGGCGGTGCGGCTCGGTCATCGGGTGGTGGTGCTGTCGCGACGGCCGGGACGGATCAGGGAGATTGTCGACATCGATCTTCCCCTTTCCGAGCGTCATCTTGGCGACCCCGTTCTGGAAGAAAAGCAGAAGCAGCTCTGGGAGCTGATGCGGGCGGAAGCGCAGGCAGCAGATCAGGAGTTGATCAATGGTTGAGATCGCAGAAATGAAGCAGTCCAGCCAGGATGTTCGCCCGGTTCCTTTCCGAGGTGGCGGTTTCGCACCTCAGCCGGTGCGTCACATGGCCCTGATCCTGTTTATAGCGCTGCTGGCGCTGGCGGAAATCGGAACCCGAAGCGGCTTCATATCCAATCTGACATTGCCACGCCCATCCGCCGTGCTGGAAACCTTCGTCCAGCTCTGGCAGACGGGCCTTCTGTGGCAGCATCTGCTACCATCGCTGCGGCGGCTTGTTGTCGGTGCCAGTCTTGGCATCGCGGTCGGTGTGAGTCTCGGGGTAATGATCGGCTTGTTCAGCTATGTCCGCGCCGGTCTGGTGCCGCTCGTTGCCGCCCTCTTTCCGATACCCAAGATCGCACTCCTGCCACTCTTCGTGATCTGGTTTGGCATCGATGAAATGTCGAAATACATGCTCATTGCCTTCGGCACCTTTACGCCCACCGTCGTCGCCACTTACGGCGCGGTCGATAATGTGGATCGTTCGCTTGTGCGCATGGGCCAGAGCTTCGGTCTCGGATGGTGGTCGATCGTGCGCAAGATCATCCTGCCCGGCGCATTTCCTGCGATCCTGTCCGGGCTGCGAGTGTCGATCTCCATCGCCATCATTCTGCTGGTTGCAGCCGAAATGCTCGGCGCCCAGTTCGGCGTCGGTTCCTATATCCTTGAAGCCGGATCGCTCTACGATCTTGAAAAGCTGTTTGCCGGAGTCACAATCCTGTCGGTGATGGGACTGATCGTCAATTTCATCATCGGGCAGATCGAGAAGCGTTTCTTGACCTGGCGCGGCTGATCGCAATAATATTTCGTATAGACATATTATTGTCGACAGAATGAAATGCGTTGTCCGCTTTTCGTTGCATGTTCTTACCGGGACGTTATACGAAGGGACTCTATCGCAAATTTTTGCGTCTCATTTTAGATGGCAAGATTCCGCGTCTTGTCTGTTCCCCCATTCATGAGGCGCTACCCGAAAAGGAGCGGAAATATGAGCCGTTATGGCAAAGCACATCGTCAGTTCACCGGATGTGACGAGCGATGAGCGCCGAACCAAGCCGTATTCAGCCGGAAGCAACACGCAAGACCGCAATCGCGCTCAAGGATGTGCAAATTTCGTTCAAGCTGGCCGATGGCGGCCGCTTCGATGCTGTCGCCGAAAGCAATCTTGAAGTTGCTGAAAACGAGTTCGTGGCGATTGTCGGTCCGACCGGCTGCGGAAAATCCACATTGCTCAATGCCGTTGCCGGGCTTCTCGTACCAGCCAGCGGTACGGTCGAAATCAGCGGCCAGCGGCTGCAGGGTCTCAATCGCAAGGCAGGTTATCTTTTCCAGCAGGATGCCCTCATGCCCTGGAAGACTGTCTTGGACAATGTCTCCATCGGGCTGGAAATTGCAGGCACCTCGAAGGCTCAGGCGCGCGAACAGGCCCGTGAGTGGCTCGGCCGCGTCGGTCTTGCAAGTTTCGGCGACCGCTATCCGCATATGCTGTCGGGTGGACAGCGCAAGCGCGTCGGCCTTGCGCAGGTGCTGATCCGCAATCCGAAATATCTGCTGATGGATGAACCCTTCGGCCCCCTCGACGCGCAGACGCGGGTTATCATGGGCGACCTTCTGCTGGACCTGTGGTCGCAGGACAAGAAGGCGGTCATGTTCGTGACCCACGATCTGGAAGAGGCTATCGCGCTGGCGGATCGCGTCGTCATCATGTCCGCCGGGCCGCGTGCCCGCATCATGGCCGAATATAAAATCCCCCTCGCCCGCCCGCGCGAGATTTCCGAAATTCGTCTCGACGACAAGTTTCACGAAATTCATCGCGAAATATGGAGCGCGCTCAAGGAAGAGGTTCTCAAGGGCTATCAGCAGACGAGTGGGGAAAAGAAATGAAAAAGCCTATGCTGTTTCTGGCGCAGCTCAGCGTGGCTGTCGTCGTTATTCTGGTCTGGCACCTCTTCACCGCCACCCATCTGCTAGGCAATCCGGCCAAGGCGAAGTTCTTTTTTGCGACGCCGGGCGATGTGGCGCTGCGCATCTATAAATGGTTCGCTGATGGAACGATCTGGTATCACCTCGGCATCACGTTGCTTGAAGCCATGCTGGCCTTTGCCATTGGCGCAATTGGCGGCGTGCTGATCGGGTTCTGGTTTGCCCGCAAGCCTTTGCTCGCGGCGATCTTCGACCCCTACGTGAAAGCCCTCAATTCGCTGCCGCGCGTCGTGCTTGCGCCGATCTTCGCGCTCTGGCTTGGCCTTGGCATCTGGTCGAAGGTGGCGCTCGGCGTATCGCTGGTCTTCTTCATCGTATTCTTCAACGTCTATCAGGGCGTGAAGGAAGTGAACCAGACCGTGCTCGCCAATGCGCGTATGCTCGGCATGAACGAACGCCAGCTTCTGCGCAACGTCTACCTGCCCTCCGCACTGTCTTGGATGTTTTCAAGCCTGCATACGGCTGTCGGCTTTGCCGTCGTCGGCGCGGTTGTCGGCGAATATCTCGGCTCGTCGGCAGGGCTTGGCTACCTGATCCATCAGGCGGAAGGCGTGTTCGACGTCACCGGTGTCTTTGCCGGCATGCTGGTGCTGACCGGGTTCGTGCTGATTATCGACTGGTGTGTAACGATCGTTGAGGAACGCCTGCTTGTCTGGCGCCCGAAAGCTGCCGGACACAACGGTTAAGAGGATTCAAGGAGGAAACCATGAGAACAACACGTAGAGATATACTGCTGGGCGCCGCAGCCTTCGGGCTTGCGGGTATTGCCTCGCGCCTGCCTGCCTATGCGCAGGATGCATCTGCGACGCCGGAAAAGCCGGAGCTGATGTTCGGTGTTGGTGGCAAGCCGCTCTTCTATTACCTTCCCCTCACCATTGCCGAGCGCAAGGGTTTCTTTGAGGAAGAAGGCATCAAGGCGACCATCAATGATTTTGGTGGCGGCGCAAAGTCCCTGCAGGCGCTGATCGGCGGTTCGGTCGATGTGGTAACCGGCGCATACGAACACACCATTCGCATGCAGAACAAGGGACAGGACATCAAGGCCGTCTGTGAGCTTGGCCGCTTTCCGGGCATCTGCATCGGCGTGCGCAAGGACCTCGCAGGCGAAATCAAGACGATTGCCGATCTCAAGGGCCAGAATGTCGGTGTCACGGCGCCGGGCTCTTCAACCTCGCTGCTGCTGCAATATGCGCTCATCAAGAACGGTCTGGCAGCAGATGCCGCTTCAATCATCGGTGTCGGCGGTGGCGCAAGCGCGGTCGCAGCCGTCAAGAAGGGCGAAATTGCAGCCCTCGTCCATCTTGACCCGGTCATCACGCGACTGGAAGTGGATGGCGACATCACCTTGCTTCTGGATACGCGCACCGAAGAAGGCACGCGCCAGCTTTTCGGTGGCACCAATCCGGCCGCGACCGTTTATGTGCAGCAGAGCTTCATCGATGCAAATCCGGTAACGACGCAGCGGGTCGTCAACGCTTTCGTCAAGTCGCTGAACTGGATTCACAAGGCTTCTGCCGATGACGTGGCTGATGCTGTGCCGGAAGAGTATCTGCTGGGCGACCGCGAGCTTTACAAGACCGGCTTCGAGAAGTCCCGCGCCATGTATTCCGAGAAGGGCCTGATTGCGGAAGACGGCTTCAAGAGCCTGTTCGAAATGCTCAAGGCGCTCGATCCGGAACTGGCAAGTGCGGATATCTCATTTGCGCAAACTTTCGATCCACGTTTCGTGGAAGCCGCAAAGGCATAATCCGCTTTGGGCAGGGGTATTCCCTGCCCTTTGCACCTTCGTCGCCGGAAGTTCAAAAGCGGCTCTTGGCAAAGCGCTCTTGCAGCCATTGGGCGGCTGGCCCCTGCCGTCGCCGCTTGTTCCAGATCAGCTCAAGCGCGACCGGATGCGCACCTTCGTCGAACTGCAGTTTCGGAATGACGAGTTCCGGCGCCAGCGGTGAATCCTGCAAGATATGTTCGGGAATGAATGCCCAGCCGATCCCTCGCGTGAGGATCTGCAGGATAACCCAGTGGCTTTCCACCCACCAGACCTCGGCACCCACCCGCAGACGACGGCTTTCAGCCGTATCGCTGTGCTTTCGGGCCATGATCTGGCGAAACGATCTCAAATCTTCCCAGCTGACCGCCGTATGAGCCAGTGGATGCTCTCGCCCGCAGACGAGAACCAGAGGCACCCATCCGATGGTGTGGAAGCCAAGTTCATCCGGCATCTGCTCGGCGCGCCACATCACGCCGAGGTCCGCCTTTCCTTCCAGCACAAGCCCGCTTATTGCCGTTGACGGCGGAAAAGTCAGCTCCAGTTCGACATGCGGGTATTCCTGCGCGAAGACTGCAAACAGCGTCGCGATAGCCGGTTCGGGATAAAGCTCGTCGATTGCGACCACGAGACGGCTTTCAACATGATCGCCGAAATTTCTGGCGACGGAAATCAGATGTTCACGCCGGGCAAGCAGCAACCGCGCTTCCGGCAACAGCCGCGCACCCGCCTCCGTGAGCACAGGATTGCGGGATGCACGGCTGAACAGCTTGACGCCAAGATCGTCTTCCAGCGAGGAAACCAGCACACTGACGGCGGACTGCGCCTTACGCAAATATCGCGCAGCAGCGGAGAACGAGCCGTGATCCGCTGAGGCCACAAAGGCTTCTAGCTGTTCGAGTTCGATACTCATTTATCGCAAATCCAGATAGTATCTAACTTTTCTTATCGCCAGAATAAGATAGAAGCACGCGCATTAACAACAGGGATTAAAGGAAATGCGCAGTTTTATGGACCGTGTCCGCCACGCAACGATGTTCGAAATCATCGGTCTGGCGATCTTCATACCCGGTTCCGCCTTCATTCTGGACAAGCCTGCAGCAGAGATGGGCGTGATCGGGGTTGTTTCGGCAACCACCGCAACCGTGTGGAATTTTCTGTTCAATCTGGGCTTTGACAAAGCGATGCTGCGTTTCACGGGTAGCGTCAACAAGAGCATGGCCGTCCGTGTTCTTCATGCAATCCTTTTTGAAGCCGGGTTGATCGTGCTGCTGATCCCGTTCATCGCCTGGTATCTGGGAATTTCGCTGATTGCCGCCCTTGTGATGGATATAGCGATTGTCGTTTTCTATCTGGTCTATGCGTTTGTGTTCAACATTGCATATGACAGACTGTTCCCACTACCGCTCGGGCAGACCGCAGAAGCGGTTTGACATCGCTTCAAGAGTGACGCGGCCGCGCCTTAGAGGCTGAATCCAAAAGCGGCATGTGTGTGCGAGAATGGTGATTTTCGAGTACCGGAGCACAATGTACTTTTGGGTACATAGTACCGGAACGGAGACAAGTTGCCATTTGCAGCCACACAGGGCGAGTTTTGGAGTGGGCTCTCAACAGGGGGCGCGGCGTTTGCGCAAGTTTGCCTGTCGCTGCTCCCAGGCGATGAGCAGCAGGCTTGCCAGCACGATGAGGAATGCACCGGCAAACACATTTGCTGCCGGAACCTCCGCCCAGATGAGATAACCGTAGATAAAGGCCCAGATGAGCCCGCTATATTCCACTGGCGCCAGCGCCGAGGCGGGTGCATGGCGAAATCCTTCATAGAGAAGGAACTGGCCGAGCGTCGATACAAGTCCCAGACTGATCATCAGAAGCCAGCCGGAGAGATCGGGGTCCTGCCATGTCCACGGAAAGGACAGCGCGCAGGCCAGACCGAAAAGCAGGCCGGTGGCATACATCTGCGTCATCGTAGTTTCGCTGCGGCTGACGAGCCGGACCAGGATCGTGCTCCACGCCCAGCAGAAACCTGCCACGATGCACATGGCGGCGGGAATGAGATTGGGCGAATGGGTGGGATTAGCAGCAACCGTTACACCGACAAACCCGACGGCGCAGGCGATCCACCTCCCCGGTCCGATTTTCTCCTTGAGCACGAGGATCGACAGGAACATGACCATGATCGGTGCGGAGAAATAAAGCGTGGTCAGTTCTGCCAGCTCGAGATGGCGGGCCGCATTGTAGAACAGCAACCACGCGCCAAGCATAAGTGCGGCACGAAGGACGATGGTGTTGCGATAAGGACTTCGGAAAATGGACGGATGGCGGCGATAGCGTATCAGTACGCCGGTAATGACTACGATCACCAGACTGCGCATGAACAATATCTGCGGCACCTGATAGGTCGCGACGAGCCATTTTACCATCGCGTCCTGAAGGGCGAAACAGGCGTAACCGCCGCAAGCAAGCGCGATGCCTGCGAGCGGTCTTGAGTTAACTGACCCGGTGACCATGGATTCCTCGATCCGGCCCTAGAATCCCTACTGCGGAAAGGGCCACGAACGCTGAATTTGCAGGACTGGAGCGTGTAAGCAAGGGGCTGATATATGACGGCCGCAGACAGATGTGCCAATGTAGCCGGATTGCAACAAATTGGGAGGCTAAAACACCAGAGATCGATGCGCCGCAGTTCCTGCCGTCACGCCGTCAGCGACCGACCAGGCGACGCTGTGCGCGCCACGGGTAATATCGCCCGCCGCAAAAATGCCTGGTACCGTTGTCGTCTTCAACCCGTCTGTCTGTATCGTTCTGCCGAGTGGCAGTTCATCCATTGCGCAGCCGAACGTGTCGGCAATCTGGCTGTTCAGCCAATTGCGTGGCCCGATGTAAAGCGCATTGAGTGGGACCAGTCGCCCGTCTTCAAGTTCGATCTCTGAAATGTCGATCCCCTCGCCGTGCAACGCACGGACCGGGCTGCGTTCTATCTTCACGCCGCGCCGTTCCAGTTCTGCGAATGCCTCCGCATCCGGCTCCAGTCCCTTGTCAATGAAGAAGGTTGTCGATCCCCATTCGGAGATCAGCATGGCCTGATGCACCGACATCGGCGACATATTGAGAACGCCAAGCTGACGGTCGCTGAATTCATAGCCGTGGCAATAAGGACAATGAATGACGGAATTGCCCCATCGTTCCGCGAGGCCGGGAATATCCGGCAGTTCATCCGATATGCCGAAAGCAAGGATCAGTCTGCGCCCTTCAACGATTTCGCCGCTATCAAGTTCGATCGCGAAGTTGTCGATTTCGCCACTACCGGAAACGGCCTTCCCTTGTGTGAACGTGACAGTCGGATAGGCTTCGACCTGCGCTGTTGCCGTTTCCAGCATGGACAGCGGGTTGCTGCCGTCCTGTGCAAAGAAACCATGCGAATGTTCGGCGAAACGGTTACGGGGTTTTCCAGCGTCGATCACGCGGACAGATCGTCTGCCGCGCGCCAGATAGGTTGCGGCAGACAAGCCAGCGAAGCTGCCGCCGATAATGATTGCATCATGATGCATGACTGCTCTCCAAATCGAATGTTACGCCGCGCTCCAGCGCGCGCTGATGAAAATCCGCGCTCAGCATGGCGAGCGTGACCTCGCCAAAACGCTCCAGAAGAAGGTTTTCGGCGTCGGTGAATGCCTTGCTGAGCGAGGCATTGACTGCCTGCTCCACCAGACAGCCCGGCATTTCGGTGCGGTTCCCCATGGCCAGAAGCGCTGGTTCCCCGATGGCCTCGTAAATGTCGCGCAAGGTAACCTTATTGAGGTCGCAGGCGATCTCCCACCCGCCGCCATGTCCCTTTTCCGAGCGAACATAGCCCTGCTCACGCAGGCCGCCCATGACACGTCTCACGACGACTGGATTGGTGGTCATGGCCTTGGCGAGAACCTCCGATGTGACAGGCCCTTTATGTTCCGCCATGTGGAGAAGGACGTGCAGAACGCCCGATAATTTGCTGTCTCTTTTCATGTAACTATAAATGTTACGAGAATCAGCAAATGTCAACACAACCAGTGAAAAGCACTGGGTCAGATAAATGTGATCGTTACGAAGTGGTTTGGGTTATCTATAGATTTCAGGCTTGTAACGGCTGCCAAGACGGTAACGATTGCCGGCATAGATCAGCTTGTTGACGGTCGCAACCGTTTCACCCGTCCATGTCCGGCGGTCCAGAAGCAGGCAGGCAATACCATCATCGAGACGCAGCAGACGCGCAATTTCCGCGTCTGGTGTTATCGCCGAAATGACCTGCTCAACCTCGGTCATCGGGGTGCTTTTCTGAAGATAATCGTAAGTCGTGATAGCCCGGAAGTCCTGCAATTCGTAATGCTGCACGAGGCTTGTATTGACGAACCGCTCCTCAAGCTGCACCGGCACATCGTTTTCGAGATGCACGATCAGCGAATGGGCGATGGGAATGCTCTTGCGCAGCTCGAACGCATTGAGCAGGCCGGGCGTCGGTTCGATAATGTCGAGGGTGACGACTTCGGCGCGGTGCTGCCCGCCACGCGCCTTGATTTCATTGGCGATGTTGACGACTTCGATCAGCGTCGTTTCCGGCTTCGGGGGCGCGACGAAAGTGCCGACGCCCTGAATACGTTTCAATATGCCCTGATCGGTCAGTTCGCGCAGGGCCCGGTTGACGGTCATTCGGGAAATGCCGAGTGCATCCACCAGTTCATGTTCCGAAGGCAGGCGATGATTGCCGGGCCAGCGACCGGAGCGGATGTTGTCCAGCACCTGCGCCTTGACCTTCTCATAGAGCGGCCCGGCGGTTTCGGGCAGTTCCATGTCGGCGGCATGATGGGATTCCGATTTGTCGCCAGCACCCATGAGTCACATCCCTGTCCGTATGATCGTTTTCAAGCCGTCCGCTTCACCGGCAATCAGCCGGGCATAGGCGTCCGGAACCTCATCGAGCGAAATTTCCCGGTCGACAAGCTGCAACAGCGACGCCTCAAGATCGGGCAGGATTTTTGCAATTTCACGCAGTTCGTCCTGATAGGCATGGCAGCCGATCAGGCTGATCTCCCGCTCGACCAGACTATTCGGATCAAGTTCGATCCTGCCGTGGGATATGCCGACAAGTGCCAGCGAACCGCCGCCGGAAAGCACGTCGAGAATTGCCTTGAGGACGCCGATATTGCCGGTGGCATCAATGGCATAGCGGATGGGCTGGCCATCGAGTGCGGCTTCAATTGCCGCCTTGTCGAGCGGAACCTTGGTTGCGCCGGTGACAGTTGAAACAAGACTGGCGCGCTGCTCGTTGCGGTCGCAGACCAGTACAGGACCGTCATGCAGGCGGGAGAGAAGAAGTGCTGCAAGCCCGCCGATCGGCCCGCAACCCACAACGAGGACCGCTTCGCCCGACGGTACGCGCTGCTTGCGGATGGCGTGCAACGCCACCGAAAGCGGTTCGCCCATGGCGGCGACCACCGGGTTGATGGCCGGATCGTAGTGAACGAGGAGCCGTGCAGGAAGTGCTGTCTCCTCGGCAAAACCGCCATCGCAGACTTCACCGATGAACCCCAGCGTTTCGCAGACATTGTGCCTGCCGCTTTTGCAGGACTGGCATTCGCCGCACCAGTAGCGGGAGTCCGCGATCACCGTATCGCCGGGTTTGAAGCCGGTCACGCCAGCACCGGTTTCAGTCACGACACCTGCAAATTCATGGCCTGCGACCGAAGGTGACCGGCTGATCCACTGCCCGGTCATGAAATTATGCAGATCGGAGCCGCAGATACCGGCAGCCGACACTTTCAGCCGGACCCAGCCCGGCTTAGGCCGCGACGGCGGGTCGATTGTCTCGACCCGCAAATCCTTCGCCGCATAAAGCCGGACAGCCTTCATCGTCAGCCTCCCCGGCTCTTTCTAGAGGTAATCCTTGCGGATTTCTGACACGGCGTTCTCGTGTGAGGAGAACCCTTCGTAACGCGCCAGTGTGCGGGCATGTTTTGCAAATTCCGGATAGGCGGAAGCCGTCACATAGCCGATGGACGAACGCTTGACGAAATCCGTTACCGAAAGCGGACCATAGGTGCGCGCCCAGCGGCTGGTCGGCAGCACGGCATTGGGGCCGAGGCCGAAATTGCCGATGACGACCGGCGTGTGCGGTCCCATCAGGATTTCGGCAGCTTCTGTGATATGGCCGAGATGCGCGAACGGATCGGTCGAAAGAAGCTCCAGATGTTCCGGCGCATAGTCGTTGATGAACTTGTAGCTCTCTTCCACGGAAGACGTCAGGACGATGCCACCATATTTGCCGGTAAGTACGGTTTTGGAGAAGCCGACACGCTGTTCGGTCATGCGCGCCCAATGGTCCGGCAATGCAGCCAGCGCTTCTTCCGCGACGCGGCGGCTATGCGTGACGAGCCATGCCGACGAATCCGGGCCATGTTCCGCCTCGATCAGCAGATCGAGCGCCGCAAGGCCACCTTTCACTGTGTCGTCGGCGAAAATGACAGCTTCGGAAGGTCCCGCAGGCAGGCCGGGATCGATGACGCCGCCGAGCAGGCGCTTGGCTGCGACCACCCATGGGCTGCCGGGGCCAACGATCTTGAGCGCCGGTTTCACCGTTTCCGTGCCATAGGCGACGGCAGCAACGGCCTGCGCACCGCCAACCTTGTAGACGGTTTCCACACCGGCAAGGCGTGCTGCAACGAGCGTGGCAGCATCGACGGAACCATCCGGCGTCGGCGGGGTGACGATGGCAAGATCAGGCACGCCAGCAACCACAGCCGGAACGGCGGTCATCATGGTGACGGACGGAAACGCCCCCTTGCCACGCGGAATATAGAGCGCGACGGAACGGATCGGCGTGAAACGGTCGCCTGCAAAGGCACCGGGACGCATTTCCTTCAGCCACATGGCCTCTGGCTTCTGCTCCTCATGGAAATGGCGGATATTGTCGATACCGAACTGGATCGCCTCGATCACGTCCTTTTCCACCTTGTCGAAAGCGGCATCGAACTCGGCTTCCGTCGCCTTGATGTTCGCCGGATCGACTTCTGCCTTGTCGAGATCGCGCGCAAAGCGGACAAGCGCCGCGTCGCCTTCGGTGCGAACGGCTTCGATGATCGGCTTAACCTTCTCGATAAAGCCCGACAGGTCGGTTTCCGAGCGCTTGAGAAGTTCGGCGCGCGCTGCATCGCCCAGTTTAGCCAGTTCGTGAAAAGAAACATCGGACATGATTGGCTCCTTGCTGGTTGCGGTGGTGGCGCAACCCGTCATTTCGATTTGAGGAAGATGTCGAGCCCGACCAGCCGGTCGAGCAGAAAGATGGCAGCAGCGGCACAGGCGATGAAGACGACGGAGATGGCCGCGAGGTCTGGTGTAATGATGGACCGGATCGAATTGTAGATCTGCACCGGCAGCGTCACGATGCGTGCATCGACCAGAAGCAGGCTTACCAGAAATTCGTTCAGCGCCAGAATGAACATCAAGAGCGAGCCGCTGATGACGCCCGGCACGACGACCGGTAAGGCGACGAAGAAGAAGGTCGAGATCGGCCCTGCTCCGCAATTGGCGGCGGCGAGTTCCAGATCGGCATCGAGATTGGCGGCACTTGCGGTCACCGCCCAGATCATGAAAGGCAGATTGATGACGCAGGCTGCAATCCCCACCGGCCAGAGCTGGCCCAGAATGCCGGCCTGACCGAAGACCAGCATGAGACCAATACCAGAACCGATCAGCGGAATGGTGAAGGGCAGCAGCAGATAAATCTGGATTGTCTTTTCAAACCGCACGGCATATTTCGCCAGCGCTATGCCCGCGAGCGTCCCGACCGGAATGGCGACAATGGTGCAGATGAAGGAGACGTAGAGCGAGCGCAGGAATGCATCCCAGAGGTCGCTCGTTCCGGCGATCTTCTGATACCATTTCAGCGAAAACCCTTCTGGCGGAAAGGTAATCATGTTGCCCGATGTGAAGGAAGCTCCAAGCACCACGATGGTCGGTGCGGAAAGCAGCACCAGCACGGCGATAACAAACGTCCATATGACGATGGATTTCGACAGTGGCGAGGTCATTTGCGCGCCCTCCCCATGGCCAGCGTGCCAGCCCCGAACAGCGTGAATACGATCCCGACGAGAACGGAACCGACGCCGACGAGAAGCAGCGCAAGCGTTGCGCCCAGTCCCTGATCGGACGTGCGGAAGAACTGGTCATAGATCGCATTGGCGATGAAATCCTGCGACCCGCCGCCCAGAATAGCCGGTACGGCAAAATCGGTGAGCGACAGCGTCATCACCACCAGTCCCGCGCCGATCAGGCCCGGACGGGCCATGGGCAGGACGACGTGGGCGAAGGTCCGCAGCCAGTTCGCACCGAGCGAGCTTGCCGCCGCTTCCATTTCCTCCGGTATGGCCGTCAGGGCTGGCGCCAGCATCAGCACGGCGAATGGCAACATATATTGAATGAGGCCGAACAGAACTGCCGGATAATTATAGAGCAGCCGCATTGGCGCGATACCGACAAGGCCAAGCGCTTCGTTGACCATGCCTTGATTACCGAGAATGATGAGCCAGCCATAGGCGCGCACGACCTGACCGATGAAGAAGGGCAGGAACAGCGCGATCAGCAGGAATTTGCGCAATGCAGCCGATGGCGTGCGCACCATGAGATAGGCATAGGGAAATGCCAGAAGAAGCGTGAATGCGGTCACGACGAGCGAGCCGAACAGGCTGCGCCATGCCACGGTTGCAAAGAGGCTTTCCGTCAGTGCGCGCTTGTAATTGGCGAGCGTGTAATAGTCCGACATCAGGAACGTCGAAGTGTCGAGCGTGCGCAGGCTGGTATCCGCGATCTGGATCAAGCCCAGCACCAGCAGTCCGACCAGAGCAATCGCCGGAAGCAGCATCAGATAAGGCACGGCGCGATTGAACCGCGCGGGCCACAAAAAGGCTGCGATTGCTTCCAGCGCGTCCATGATGCGCCATGTCATGGGATAGGCAGTGCGTGCCGCTCGCATGTTTCAATTCCTGAATGTTTGTCCGAAAATGTTTGCCCGAAGATGTCGGGCATCAGGATCGCCCTTTCGGGCGACCCGTCTTGCTTTCATGGAGCTGGATCAGCCCTGCATGATAGCCTTGAACTTCGAGAACCACTCGCTCTCGTTTTCCACCTGCACCTTTGCCGAAATACGGATGAGGTGTTTGAAATCCTCGTCCTTGGTCGGATAGGCCGGATCGTTCACCAGATCGGCGGGCGGGGTCAGGCCCGGCACGACACCCGGCAGACCGAGGCCGTCGAGCCAGACCTGCTGCGCATCCTTGGTAAGGGCGAAATTGATATATTCCTTGGCCCAGTAAAGCTCGTTTTCCGGCAGGCCCTTTGGAATCCAAAGGCCGTCGGTGTCGAACTTCGCGCCCTCTTCCGGAACGGTCCAGTCGATCTTGACGCCGTTCTTCTGGGCTTCGCGCGCATTGGTGGAAATGGTGCAGGCCAGATCGATTTCACCCTTCTGGAACCAGGTGGTGAAATCCGGGTCTTCGCCGAGAAGCGGCTGCTGCTGCTTCACCCTGGTGATGAAATCCCATGCGGGCTGCATGTTGCCCGGAATGTCTTCCAGCTTGCCGCCACCGGCAACCTGCGCCGGGAAGTGGAAGCCGATGCCATCGTTATAAAGCGCGATGCGTCCCTTGAATTTCGGATCGAGCAGGGCGTGCCACGACTTCGGCGGGCCATCCGGGAAGGCTTCCGGACGATAGGCCAGCACATAGACATAGCCATAGGTGTTGACGATCGGATAGCCGTCGAGACCAACCGGCTTGGCAAGATCGGTGGTGTTCTTGAGGTTCGACAGGTCCGACAGGTCTTCCGTCACGCCGCGCAATGCCGATTTGGTCGCATTGGTGGTCGTATCCCAGTTGACGTGGATCGGCGGAACACGCTTCTGCGCGACCGCAGCCCAGAGCTTCGGCTGGATTTCGTTGTCTTCCGTCAGGTCGTGACGGATGGAAATGCCGGTCTTGGCGGTAAACGGATCGGACACGCCCGCTTTAAGCGCCTCCACCCAGCTGCCACCCCAGGCGCGCACGATCAGTTCCTTCGGCTTAGCTGGCTCTTCAGCAAATGCGCGCGACAGGCCGAGCGATGTCGTGCCGGCTGCGGCGGCAAAAGCGCCTGCGCTCTGCAGGAAGCGGCGGCGGTCGAGTATCAGAAAAGGTTTCTTCAGATTGCTCATTTTGTTTCTCCTCTGGAGTTTCCCCGTAACGTTTTAGTTCATACGGCAAAGACGATGAGATCGCGGGCGTTCCAGCCAAGATGCACGGTTTCACCTTCTGCAAACTGGCTATGGCCGATGGGATCGTGGTCGAAGACGCGCATCAACACGTCTCCTAACGCAGGAACCCGCAATTCATAGACGATGCGTTCGCCCTCGAAGATCGCATCCGTAACGATGCCTTCAAGCACGGTATCGAGTTCCGCATGCGCTGCGGCGCTGCCGCCGATACGGATCTGTTCGGCGCGGATTGCGCACGAGACATTTGCGTTGGCGGCAACCGGTCCGCGCCCCTCGCCTGCCATGCCTACCAGAGCCATTCCTGCATCGACCCGCACGAGATTGCCGTCGAGCGACGATGCCTTGCCGGAAATGAAATTGGTGACGCCGATGAAGTTCGCCACAAAGGCGTTGGACGGGTTGCGATAGGTCTCGGATGGCTGCGCCATCTGCTGGATTTCACCGCCATCCATGACGATGATTTCGTCAGATACGACGAGCGCTTCGCGCTGGTCATGGGTGACATTGATGGTCGTGACGCCGAGTTCCCGCTGGATACGGCGAAATTCAAGCTGCATTTCCTCGCGCAGCTTGCGGTCGAGTGCCGCCAGAGGTTCGTCGAGCAGAAGCAGGTCCGGTTCAAAAACGAGGGCGCGCGCGATGGCCACGCGCTGCTGCTGGCCACCGGAAAGCTCGTGCACACGGCGCTCGCCGAGGCCGTTCAGACGAACGAGGTCGAGATAGCGTTCCACCCGCTCAGGGATCGAACGCGCATCGAAGCGGCGCATTTTCAGCGGAAACGCGACGTTTTCGGCCGCCGTCATATGCGGGAAAAGCGCGAGCTTCTGGAAAACCATGCCGATGGAGCGCTTGTGCGGCGGCACGGCGCTGACAGCTTCATCGTTGATGAAGATTTCGCCGATGCTCGGTTTCTGGAAACCGGCGATGAGGCGGAGAAGCGTCGTCTTGCCGGAACCCGACGGCCCGAGAATGGTCAGAAAACGGCCCTTGGCGAGATCGAAAGATGCCGCACGCACGGCATGGAAGCCGTTATAGATCATGCTGACATTGTTGACCGATACGGCAGCCGGTCCGTTGGAGACTTTACGGCCAGTTCCGGTTTCGGTTGTATTCATCGCAGTTTCCCATTTCAGTCAAAGCACCGGAAGGTGCTTTATGAAGTTATTTCAATGCTATTTCACGATCTGATGATGTTCTACGTAAGGATATCAGAACCTGAATCAAAAAGCGGCATGTGTGTGCGAAAATGGTGATTTTCGAGTACCGGAGCGGAGCGTACTTGAAGGTACGTGAGCACCGGAACGCAGGTAAATTGCCATTTGCAGCCACACAGGGCGACTTTTGGAGCAGGTTCTCAGATGGATGCAAGATAGCCTCCGTCAATCGGGATCACCTGCCCCGTGACATAGGACGATGCGGCGCTTGCCAGAAACACCACGGCGCCCGCAACATCTTCCATTGCGCCGAAACGGCCCTGCGGAATCTTGCCCAGCATCGCCTTCTGCCAGTCGTCATTCTCGTAAAACACATCCGTCATGGCAGTGCGGAAATAGCCCGGCGCAATGCCGTTGACGCGGATACCGGACGGCGCCCATTCGGTGGCCAAAGCATGGGTCATGCCCATGAGACCGGATTTGGAAGAACCGTAGGGAGCAGCGGTTGGCACACCGACATAGGAGGTCAGCGAGCACAGATTGATGATCGCTCCATCCTTCCCGCTCTCTGTCATGTGGCGGGCGGCGGCCTGCGCGCAAAAGAATGCGCCTTTGAGGTTGGTCGCCACGATGTGGTCCCAGAGCGCCTCGTCCACATCGAGCGAGGGGCGGATTTCTTCATAGCCCGCATTGTTGACGAGAATATCGAGGCCGCCAAGAGCTTCTGCCGCTTGCGCGACAGCAGCAGCACAGGCGGCAACATCGCGCACATCGAGAGAAAGAGTTGCCGAGGTGCGGCCATGGGCGGCGATACGGGATGCCGTTTCGGAGAGGTCGTTGGACTTGCGCGCTGTAATGGCAACATCGGCACCAGCCGAGGCGAGTGCTTCGGCAATAGCCTGTCCCAGTCCCCGGCTGGCACCGGTAACCAGCGCTTTACGCCCGCTTAGGTCGAAAAGCGATAAAACCTGCATCATGTTCCCCTGCGGACCTTTGGCAAACAATATTGTTGCCCGAACTTCTAACTGTTCCGGGTCGAATGTTTAGCAATTTTTTGTGGTCTCCCCAGCATAGGAACATCTTTTTCATAACTTGTCTATACATATATATACAAAATTGGATTTTAGTCTTAGAACTTCTCTCCCAAAGGCGCGCGACAAGTGACGCGCTGCACCAGAGGAGAACGTGAATGGCGCAGGAAAATGCCCGGTTTGGCGATCTGATTCGACCCGAAATCCGTGGTCTCAGCCCCTATAATGCCGGTCTCACCATTGCCGAGGTGGAGGCGCGCTATCATCCTCCGGCAATCGCAAAACTCGGCTCCAACGAGAACCCGCTTGGACCGTCACCCAAGGTGCAGGCGCTCTTTTCCGGTGCCCATGATCTGCTGCGGCTCTACCCCGACCCGTCGGGACGCGAACTGGCGCAGGAAATTGCGATCGAGTTCGATTGGCCGCAGGACCGCATCATTCTCGGCAACGGATCGGAAGACCTGATCGGCGTAATCTGCCGCACCGTTTTGCGGCCGCGCGACCGGGTGGTCACACTTTACCCGTCCTTTCCGTTGCACGAGGATTATGCGACGACCATGGGGGCAAGTGTCGAACGGGTTGAAGTGACGCCGTCGCTTGAAGTCGACGTTGATGCGCTGGTGGCGGCAGTTGCGACCGCTCCACGTCTCGTGATGTTCGCAAATCCGCTCAATCCGGTCGGGAGTTGGCTGACACCGGAGGCTTTGCAGCGCGTTGTCAATGCGGTCTCGCCGGAGACGCTGCTGGTCGTGGACGAAGCTTATGCTGAATATGCAGCCGGCGACGATTATCCGTCTGCCGCTACACTTCTGCGCGACAGCGGCCTTCACTGGGTGGCGCTGCGTACCTTCTCCAAGGCTTATGGGTTGGCCGGTGCGCGTCTGGGATTCGGGCTTGTCAGCGACCCGGACTTGCGCGGGTTTCTGGACCGCGCCCGCACGCCTTTCAACGCCAATGGCATTGCACAGGCTGCGGGGCTGGTTGCGCGCCGGGATAAAGACCATCTCGCAAAGGGTATCGCGCTTGCGCTTAGCGAGCGGGAACGGATGGCCGGTTTCCTGAGCGAGCGACAAATGCGTTTTGCGCCCTCCAAGGGGAATTTTCTGTTCATCGACGTGAAATCGGATTCTGTTGCGTTTGCCGAAAAACTGCTGGAAGACGGCGTCATCGTGAAGCCTTGGAAGCAGCAGGGCTACACGACTTTCATCCGCGTTAGTGTCGGCGCACCGGAAGAAAATGATCTTTTCATGCGCTCTTTCGAAAAAGCCACAGGACTGGCTTGAGTTTGAAAGCAGGTTTCGGGAGGCTGTCTCCTGATCTCATGCTAGAAAGGTCTCATGAGAGACCTTTTCGACCAGATTGAACCGCATGAAATCCGGGCGCCGGGCGCTGTACTTCTGCGTGGCTTTGCGCTTCCAAGTGAGGATGCCGTTCTGAAAGCTGTGGCCGATGTTTCTGCCGTGGCCCCCTTTCGCCATATGACCACGCCCGGCGGGTATCGCATGTCGGTTGCGATGACGAATTGTGGAGAATTCGGCTGGATCACGGACCGGACCGGCTATCGCTACAGTACCGACGATCCGGAAACCGGCCTTCTCTGGCCGACCATGCCGGATGCCTTCCGCGCGCTTGCCCAAACTGCTGCCCGTGAAGCTGGTTATCCTGATTTTGCGCCGGATGCCTGTCTCATCAATCGTTATGAACCGGGTGCGAAACT
The DNA here is from genome assembly GCF_000017405.1 of Brucella anthropi ATCC 49188. Lineage (NCBI taxonomy): Bacteria > Pseudomonadati > Pseudomonadota > Alphaproteobacteria > Hyphomicrobiales > Brucellaceae > Brucella > Brucella anthropi. The sequence goes on along the minus strand of NC_009668.1, from coordinate 947,777 downwards.
TTCATTGCATCAGGACAAGGACGAGCAGGATTTCAACAATCCGATTGTTTCGGTGTCGCTCGGTCTGCCTGCGACTTTCCAGTTCGGCGGGTTGAAGCGAACCGACCCGATTGCGAAATATATCCTGCATCACGGTGACGTGGTTGTGTGGGGCGGACCTTCACGTCTCTTCTATCATGGCATACTCGCCCTGAAGCGCGGCGAGCATGAAAAACTAGGTCCGTTTCGCCTCAATCTGACATTCAGAAAATCGCGCTGACAGTTGCCAAACGCGATTTTCGGAACGGACAAGCGACAGAAATCGCCTTTTAATTGCGGCGAAGGACCGTTCATTATGTGGCGGTTTTGTGGCAAGTGGAGTTTTAGTTAAACGCCCCGCCGTCGCTTCTACTCTCCGGACGCTCCTTCGCAACCTTATCGCGGTAGCCACTGGCTCGGTAGGCGGCAATCGGTTCGATGGCCCCGCCGGTGCGGCGACGTGCTTCCGCGAGAATTGGTTCGACGTCGGTTCTATAGGCGCGTTTCAGCGTATCAGATGCCATCAGCGCGTCGTTTTCCTGCTGATAGGTTTCGAGCGCTTCACGATCCACCAGAAGCGCCTGCGCATAGGCACGGCGGATTTCATTGGCGGATGAGATCAGGCTCTCCAGCGGGTCGGTCACATTGTGCGATTGGTCGATCATATGAGCCGGATGGAAGTCGGCCACACCACGATAATCTGCATCCACCAACTCATTGAAAACAAGGAATAATCGATACGGATCGATGGAGCCGGCGTCGAGATCGTCATCGCCATATTTGCTGTCGTTGAAATGGAAACCGCCAAGTTTCCCGAACTGGATCAGCCGCGCGACGATCATTTCGATATTGGTGTTGGGCGCATGGTGGCCAAGATCGACCAGACATTGCGCCTTTGGCCCTAGCGTCGAGGCGATGAGGTAATTGGTGCCCCAATCCTGCACCACCGTCGAATAGAAGGCCGGTTCATACATTTTGTGTTCGGAGAACAGGCGCCAGTCGTCGGGTAGTGCGTGATAGATTTCACCCATGGAAGCCAGATAGCGCTCAAAGGCGCGGGTGAAATTCTGCTGGCCCGGAAAGTTGGAACCATCGCTCAACCAGACGGTCAAGGCTTTGGAACCTATGGCTTTTCCGATTTCGATACATTCGATATTGTGCTCTACGGCTTGCGCCCGCACTGCCGGATCGACATGGGTAAGCGACCCGAATTTGTAGGAAAGCTTCTGGTCTGCGCCGTCGGCAAATGTATTGGAGTTCATGGCGTCGAAGCCGAGACCTAGCGCTTCGGCATGGGCTTTAAGTTTCTTCGGGTCGGCCTTGTCCCACGGAATATGCAGGGAAACATTCGGTGTGGCACGGCAAAGCTCGTTGATGACGGCGCAATCGTCCAGCTTGTCGAAAATGCCGCGCGGTTCGCCCCTTCCCGGAAAGCGCCCAAAGCGGGTGCCGCCTGTGCCTGTGCCCCATGAAGGTACGGCCACGTAATAGGCCGCCACCTTGTCTGTAATCGTGTCGATCTCGATGCCACGGCGCAAAAGCTGTTCGCCGAGCGCCTGATAATCGCTCTTCAATGATTTCTCAAAACCGGAATTATGCTCGGCGATGAAATCGGCCGCAATGCGTTGCTCGGACATGGTTCCTCCCAGAATGTCCAGATTATATGGTCAGCGCGGAAAGCTCTGCTGGTTTCCGGCGTCGACATTGATGATGTTGCCGGTCGACTTGGCCGAAGCATCGCTTGCAAGAAAGTAGATGGCTTCGGCAATGTCTTCGGGGAAGACATTCAGCTTCAGCATGGAGCGCTTGCGATAATGTTCCTCAAGCTCGGAAACATCAATCTTCGAGGATGCTGCACGCTGTTCGCGCCACTCGCCGTCCCATATCTTGGAGCCGCGCAGAACCGCATCTGGGTTGACCACATTGACGCGGATTCCTGCATCTGCACCTTCCAGCGCCAGACAACGCGCCAGATGGATTTCTGCGGCCTTTGCAGCGCAATAGGCCGAAGCATTGGGCGAAGCTGCAAGCCCGTTCTTCGAGGCGACAAATACCACATTGCCGCCGATTTTCTGGCGGCGGAACAAGCGAAACGCCTCCCGCGAAACGAGGAAGTAGCCGGTCGCCAGAATGTCGATATTGCGGTTCCACATGGAAAGTTCGGTCGCTTCTACCGGCGCGGATGATGCAATACCAGCGTTGGAAACCAGAATGTCGATGCCACCCAGCTCGACGCTGGCTTCGACAAACGCACTCGCGACGCCTTTTTCGTCGGTGACGTTCAGTTCGACACTGCGCACCTGATCGGAACCAAAGCGCTTTGCGAGATTTTCGTGAGCGGTTTTGAGCGATCCTGCATCGATATCTGCCAGAACCACGCAAGCACCTTCGCCTGCAAGCCGTTCTGCTGTGGCAAAGCCGATGCCGCCAGCGCCGCCGGTAATGAATGCAATGCGCCCCGCGAGGCTTTTCGGCTTTGGCATGCGCTGCAGCTTGGCTTCCTCAAGCAGCCAATACTCGATATCGAAGGCTTCCTGTTCGGGCAGGCCCTGATATTCCGATACGCCGGATGCACCGCGCATCACGTTGATCGCGTTGACATAAAACTCACCGGCGATGCGCGCAGTCGCCTTGTCGCGTGCGAAGGACAGCATGCCGACACCGGGGATCAGGAAAATTACCGGATTGGGATCGCGCATCTTCGGCGAATTGTCATGCTTGCACGCCTCGTAATAGCGCTTGTAGTCGGCGCGATAGGCTTCCAGTGCACCCTCAAGCCCGGCAACCACGGCATCGATATCGGGCTTGGCCGGGTCGAAATTAACGACCAGCGGACGGATTTTGGTGCGCAGGAAGTGATCCGGGCAGGACGTGCCAAGCGCTGCCAGCGGGCGCAGATCGTTTGAATTTACAAATTCCAGCACGGCATCCTGATCATCGAAATGACCGAGCTTGCGCTCATCCTTACCGATAAGTCCGCGAATTTCCAGCATCAGCCGTGCTGCAATGGCGCGGCGCTCGGAAACCGGGAGGCTCTGCGTGACAGCACCGCCGAAAGCGGGCTTGCCAGCCGTCTTCTGATCCAGCCATTCAATGGCCTTGTTGATGATGGCAAGCGTGGTTTCATAACAGGCTTTGGCATCGTCGGCCCAAGTGAAAAGTCCATGACTTTCAAGGATAACGCCCTTAGCGTTGGGATTTGACTTCACGAAGGCTTCAAGGTCGAGGCCAAGCTGGAAACCGGGACGACGCCATGGCAGCCAGCCGATTTCGCCGCCGAAAATCTCGGCAGTCAGTTCACGAGAATTCTCGGATGCAGCGATTGCTATGATCGCATCGGGATGCATGTGATCCACATGCTTGAAGGCGACAAATCCGTGCAACGGCGTATCGATGGAAGCGGCGCGCGGATTGAGGTTGAAGGTGCAGTGCGGCAGGAAACCGACCATGCGATCCTCATCTTCAACGCCCTTATAGATGCCTTTCAGAGCATCCAGCTTATCCTGATAAAGCGTGGCGAAACCGTCGAGCTTGATGGTGCCGACATCGCCGCCCGAACCTTTAACCCAGAGAACCTGAACTTTTTCGCCAGTCAGCGGATCGGTTTCCTCCACCTTGGCGGACGTATTTCCGCCGCCGTAATTGGTAATGCGCTTGTCGGAACCGAGCAGATTGGAGCGATAAAGCAGCTTGCCCGGCTCATCCATCGTTGCCGCTTTGGCATCATCCCACCGGTTTTCGAGAAGCCTGCTCTGGGCCACCATGTCATCCTCCCAATTCTGTTATGGTGAATCGCAAGCCGCCTGTACGTCTGCATGTCCATCCGCATGCATGTCCATGTGCCAGCGATCATGTTGCGGCAGATATGACGTATCAAACGAATTGCTGTCAATCATAAACGATCATAATCAATCATTAATGTGACTATTGCGCCCTATTATGATTGTTTGTGATTGACATGAGCGACATTTATGCCCGATACAAAGACAAGGAGGAGCCATGCACGAAAGAGAGCGCCACCGCATCATCCTGAGTGCTGTTCAGGAAAAGCCGGTGATTACCATTCAGGATCTGGTGGAATTGACGGAGGCGTCGGAAGCGACCCTTCGCCGGGATATTGCTTCTCTCCATATGCAGGGCCGTATCAAGCGCGTGCGTGGTGGCGCAGAGGCTATTCATCCGCCGCAGTTCGGAAATCTCGCAGGCCGTCCTTTCAAGGTTTCGGAGACCGAAAACACGGACCGCAAACGTGCAATCGCTCGCGAAGCTGTTGCGCTTTGCGAGGAAGGCGACAGCATCATCATCAATGGCGGGTCCACGACTTTCCAGATGGTGCATTATCTTGCTCCGCGCCGCCTTCAGGTGCTGACCAATTCGTTTGCCATCGCCGAACATCTTCTGCGCCAGTCGAAAAGCACGGTGATCGTGCCCGGCGGTGCAATCTATCGCGACCAGAGCCTTATCCTGTCGCCGTTCGACAATGACGTTATTCGCAATTTCTACGGACGGCGCATGTTTATGGGCTGTCAGGGGATCAGCCCGCTCGGCGTCATGGAATCCGATGCGCTGATCATCCAGAGCGAACAGAAACTGATGGGCCAGGCGGACGAACTTGTCCTGATGGTCGATTCAACGAAATTCACACGCCGTTCCAGCCTCATCCTTTGCCCTCTCGACCGGGTCAGCACACTGATCACCGATGACGGCATTTCGGACGACGCGCGGCGCATGGTGGAAAATGCGGGCATCCGGCTCATCGTGGCGCAGGTCTCCGCAAATGTCGGCAAGGGCGACCCACGGGAGGATTCTGCCGAGGTGGCCTGAGCCGGAACAAGCGAAACATATGTCTTTATACTGGGAGGAATGAGACATGAAACTTTTCAAGAAACTGGCACTAGGAACTGCGCTGGCTGTTGCCTTCATGGCGGCCCATGCGCAGGCCGCCGACATGAAGATCGGACTTGTCGCGAAGTCGCTCGGTAACGGCTTCTTCGAAGCTGCCAACAAGGGCGCGCAGGAAGCCGCCAAGGAGCTAGGCGGCGTCGAGGTGATCTATACCGGCCCGACCACCACGACGGCAGAGGGCCAGATCGAGGTCATCAATTCCCTCATCGCGCAGGGTGTGGACGCCATCGCCATTTCGGCCAACGATCCGGATGCTGTCGTCCCTGCCCTGAAGAAAGCTGCACAGCGCGGCATCAAGGTGATCTCGTGGGATTCGGGCGTCGCACCTGAAGGCCGTATCGTCCACCTCAACCCGTCTTCCAACGAACTGATCGGCAAGATGTGCCTCAAGCTCGCAGCCGATCACCTGCCGGACGGCAAGGGCGATTTCGCGATCCTGTCTGCCACCACAACCTCGACCAACCAGAACATCTGGATTGGCGAGATGAAGAAGCAACTCAAGGACTTCCCCGGCCTCAATCTGGTGACCACCGTTTATGGTGACGACCTGGCCGACAAGAGCTACCGTGAAGCACAAGGCTTGCTGACTTCAAATCCAAATGTGAAGGTCATCGTGGCCCCCACCACCGTTGGCGTTCTCGCTGCCTCGCAGGCCGTAAAGGATGCGGGCAAGATTGGTGATGTCTATGTGACCGGCCTTGGTCTTCCGTCCGAAATGGCCGGCGCCATCAAGTCGGGCGCAACCAAGGAGTTCGCCATCTGGAACCCGATCGACCTTGGCTATTCGGCAACCCAGATTGCCTACCACCTCGTAAAGGGCGATGCCGATGGCGAGCCGGGCTCGGAAATCGAAGCCGGACGCATGGGCAAGATCAAGATCGGCGAAAACGGCGAAGCCGCAATGAGTGATCCTTTCGTCTATGACGCGTCGAATATCGACGAGTTCTCCAAGGTCTTCTGATCGGTAAGCACATCCCGAAAAGTGGAAACCGGTTTTCGGAAAAGATGCGCGTACAAAAAAGCGGCATTGGATATGCAAGCTCAATGCCGCCTATCGTTTTCCAAACCCGATTTCAGGTATCTGCGATGAATGCAGCCTTTCAATCCAGCGGCCCATCCGGCGGAGAGCGGACGCTTTCCGCCACGGATCAGCCCATTCTGGAAATGCGCGGCATAGCCAAGACGTTTCCGGGCGTGCGTGCGCTTGATGACGTGAACATCGCGCTTTATCCAGGCAAGGTGACGGCGCTGATCGGAGAGAATGGCGCTGGCAAATCCACGCTTGTGAAAATCCTGACTGGCATCTACCAGCCCGACGAAGGCGAAATCTTCATCGACAGCAAGCCGGTACATTTCGCAACCGCACAGGATGCGACCGATCATGGCGTGACGGCCATTCATCAGGAAACCGTGCTCTTCGACGAATTGTCGGTGGGCGAAAACATCTATCTCGGCCATGCGCCGCGCACCAAATTCGGCTTCGTCAACTGGAAGGCCGTCTATGCCCGCTCGCAGGCGCTGCTGTCCTCGCTGGAAACGACGGTCGATGCCCGCATCAAGCTGAAAGAACTGTCCATCGCCCAGCGCCATCTGGTGGCGATTGCGCGGGCGCTGTCGGTGGATTCGCGCATCGTCATCATGGATGAGCCGACCGCAGCGCTCTCGCGCAAGGAAGTGGACGATCTGTTCCGCATCGTGGCGCGGCTGAAGGCACAGGGCAAAGCCATCCTGTTCATCAGCCACAAATTCGATGAAGTCTATGAAATCGCCGATAATTATGCCGTTTTTCGTGACGGGCACGCAGTTGGACACGGAGCGCTTGCCGACACGCGGCAGAACGATATTGTGCGCATGATGGTCGGGCGGTCTGTCGAACAGGCTTTCCCCAAGCAGGATGTCGCCATCGGCAAGCCGGTGCTCAAGGTCGAAAACTATTCGCATCCAACTGAATTCCGCGACATTTCCTTTGAGCTTCGCAAGGGCGAAATCCTTGGCGTTTACGGCCTTGTCGGCGCGGGACGTTCGGAGTTCGCGCAGTCGCTGTTCGGCGTCACCAAGCCATCGCGTGGCCGCGTGACGCTTGAAGATCGCGAGATTAGTATCCGCCGCCCCGGCGATGCGGTGGCGCATGGCATCGTCTATGTGCCGGAAGAACGCGGACGCCACGGCGCGGTGCTGCAACTGCCGATCTTCCAGAATGTATCGCTGCCGTCACTCGCCCGCACCTCGCGCAATGGTTTTCTGCGCATGGCGGAAGAACTGGCGCTGGCGCGCAAATATGCCGAGCGTTTCGACCTGCGCGCCGCCGCCCTTTCCGTACCGGTGGGCACGCTGTCCGGCGGCAATCAGCAGAAGGTCGTCATCGGTAAGTGGCTTGCCACCAATCCGAAAGTCATCATTCTCGATGAGCCGACCAAGGGCATCGACATTGGCTCCAAGGCTGCGGTTCACGCCTTTATCAGCGAATTGGCCGCCGAGGGGCTGAGCATCATCATGATCTCGTCGGAACTGCCGGAAATCATCGGCATGTCGGACCGTGTGATGGTGATGCGCGAAGGGCTGATGGAAGGCATCTTTGAGCGTGCCAGCCTCGACGCGGAAGTGCTGGTGCGCGCCGCCACCGGAAACACGGAGTAGACGATGAAACAGTTGCTCAAGCAGCGCGAACTCCTGCTTCTTGTCATCATCGCTATTCTGGTGGGGCTGTTCGCAAGCCGCGCTCCGGGTTTTGCCAGCGCGCATAATCTGGCGAATATTTTCAACGACACGTCCATCCTCATCATTGTCGCGCTTGGACAGATGGCCGTGATCCTGACCAAGTCGATCGATCTGTCGGTCGCCGCCAACCTCGCCTTTACCGGCATGGCCGTGGCGATGCTGAATGCGACCTATCCGGGCCTGCCGCTCGTGTTTCTCATTGTGCTGGCAATTGGCATCGGCGCGGTTCTGGGCGCCATCAATGGCATCCTGGTCTGGAAGCTCAACATTCCGGCGATTGTCGTCACGCTTGGTACGCTTACCATCTATCGCGGCATGGCTTTTGTGCTCTCCGGCGGCGCGTGGGTGAACGCGCATCAGATGACCGCGCCCTTCCTCAACACACCGCGCACGCCTTTTCTTGGCCTGCCGCTGCTTGGCTGGACGGCGATCCTGATCGTGGCGCTCGTCTACGTTCTGCTGACGCGGACGTTTTTCGGACGCGCGCTTTATGCCTCCGGCGGCAATCCGACTGCCGCCGTCTATACGGGCATCGATGTGGGCCGCACGCGCTTCTTCGCCTTCGTGCTTTCCGGCGCGCTCGCCGGGCTTTGCGGCTACCTCTGGGTGTCGCGCTATGCCGTCGCCTATGTGGATGTGGCCGCTGGGTTCGAACTTGACAGCGTTGCGGCCTGCGTCATTGGCGGCATCTCGACACTTGGCGGGATAGGCTCTGTTGCCGGTGCGGTTCTCGGTGCGCTGTTCCTCGGCGTCATCAAGAACGCACTGCCGGTCATCGACATATCGCCCTTCTGGCAGATGGCGATTTCCGGCTCTGTTATCATCTTGGCCGTGATCTTCAATGCACGACAGGAAAAGCGGCGCGGACGCATCATCCTGCGCGACAAGGCTGCAAAAACTTACGAGGAGGTTGCGGCATGAATAATGAACAGCGCCGTCGTATCCCCGACCGGCTCGGAACGCCATTCTCCCGCATCTTCGCAAGCTGGGAAATGCTTTTGCTTGGCGTGGCAATTGCGATCTTCATCGCGAATTCCTTTGCCTCGCCCTACTTCCTCAATGCCTGGAACCTGTCGGATGCCACGTTCAATTTCACCGAAAAGGCATTGATCGCCTTTGCGATGACGCTTCTCATTATTTCCGGCGAAATCGATCTTTCGGTCGCCGCGATCATTGCGCTCGCCTCGACGGCGATGGGGGCAGCGGCGCAGGCCGGTGTCGGCACACCCGGCCTCGTGATGATCGGCATCGGCACCGGTCTTGTCTGTGGCGCGATCAATGGCGGGCTGGTTGCCGGGCTGAAACTGCCGTCCATCGTCGTGACCATCGGCACGATGAGCCTCTTCCGCGGCATTTCCTATATCGTGCTGGGTGATCAGGCCTTTGGCGGCTACCCGGCAAGCTTTGCCTATTTCGGACAGGGCTATGTGTTCTGGGTGATCTCTTTCGAATTCGCGCTGTTGGTGCTGTTCGCCGCGCTGTCTGGCATACTGCTGCATGCCACCAGCTTCGGTCGCCGCGTCTATGCCATCGGCAATAATGAATTCGCGGCGCGCTTTTCCGGCATTCCGGTCGAGAAAACCAAATTCGTGCTTTTCCTGATGACGGGCGTGATGAGCGGCATCGCCGCCGTCTGCCTGACCTCGCGCCTCGGCTCCACGCGCCCCTCCATTGCGCAAGGCTGGGAACTGGAAGTCGTCACCATGGTCGTGCTGGGCGGCGTGTCGATCCTTGGCGGCTCGGGCACAATTGTCGGCGTGGTGATTGCCGCTTTCGTGATGGGTCTCGTGACCTTCGGGCTTGGGCTTCTCAATGTGCCGGGCATCGTCATGTCGATCTTCATCGGCCTCCTGCTGATCGTCACCATTTCACTGCCGATCCTCATCCGGCAGTTCAAAACAAGGCGCGCAGCATGACTGGCGAACGCTATGCATTTCGCATGAAGCTCAATCCTGGCATGGAAGCGGAATACCGCCGTCGGCATGACGAGATATGGCCGGAACTGGTGGACCTTCTGCACGAGACAGGCGTGTCGGATTACGCGATCTATCTCGATGAAGAGACCAGTACCCTGTTCGGCGTGCTGACACGTAAGCCCAATCACGGCATGGCCGCCCTGCCTGATCATCCGGTAATGAAAAAGTGGTGGGCGCATATGGCGGATATCATGGCAACGAATGCCGATAATTCGCCGGTTTCCGTGGACCTCAAGCCAGTGTTTCACATGCCATGAAGCGCATTGCCATTCTGGATATAGGCAAGACCAACGCCAAAGTCGTCGTGCTTGATGCGGCAAGCGGCGAAGAAATCGTCGCAAACCGCATCTCCAATACGGTGCTGTGCGATGGCCCCTATCCACATTATGACATCGAGGCTCTGTGGCGCTTTTTCCTGAAAAGCCTTGCCGCTTTTGCCAAAGAGCCGGGTTTTGATACCATCTCCATCACCACGCATGGCGCGGCGGCGGCTCTCGTCGCAGCAGATGGCACATTGGCCATGCCAGTCCTCGATTATGAACTCGACTATCCGGCTGAAATCCGCGCAGCCTATGCTGACATAAAGCCGGATTTCAAAGATACATTCTCGCCGCCCCTGTCGCTCGGTCTCAATCTGGGTGCGCAGCTTCATTATCTGAAGACGACGTTTCCCGATGATTTTGCGCGCACACATTTCATATTCACCTATCCGCAATATTGGGCATGGCGCCTGACTGGCATTGCCGCTTCGGAAGTGACATCGCTCGGCTGTCATACGGATCTGTGGTTGCCGAAGGAATCCGCCTTCTCACCTCTTGTCGACCGGCTGGGCATCCGTGCAAAACTCCCGCCACTTCGCTCTGCCTTCGATGCGTTGGGCGAAGTTTTGCCCGAGATTGCAACAGAGGTCGGCCTTTGCAAAGCTGTGCCGGTTCATTGCGGCATTCACGATTCCAATGCATCGCTGCTCGCGCATCTAATGGATCGGGAGGCCCCGTTCTCGGTCGTCTCGACCGGGACGTGGGTGGTCAGTTTCGCCGTTGGCGGCAATTTCGACGGGCTTGACCCGGAACGCGACACGCTTGCCAATGTCGATGCCTATGGTCGTGCTGTTCCATCCGCCCGTTACATGGGCGGGCGCGAATTCGATATCATGACGGAAGGACTGACCGTTCCCCCGGTCATCGACCAGCCCGATATTGCAGCAAAGGTTCTGGTGCAGCACATCATGGCGCTGCCGTCAGCCGTGCCGGGTTGCGGCCCCTATCCGAGTTCCAATCTTCGCTGGATCAATGCTGACACAGCCAGCGATGCAGAGCGCTATGTTGCCGCCTGCATCTATGCGGCGCTGATGACGGAAACCTGTCTCCACCTGCTGGGTGCCGATGGACCGGTTATCGTCGAAGGGCCGTTTGCCGGAAACCCGGTCTATCTTGAAGCGCTGGCGAATTTTACGGGACGAGACGTCGAAGCCGTATCAGGATCGACCGGCACGTCGCTTGGTGCCGGATTGCTCGCAGGTGCAACGGTTCCGGAGAAACACGGCAGGATTTTCAGACCGGGCAATGAAGCCTACGCTGCGTACCGAAAGCAATGGATAAAGAATACGGCATAAATCACTGAAATAATATATAATATGCCCGGAGATAAAATTGATCTCCGGGCTGTTTTTCCTAACATTTCTTTATCCCAAAACCGGTTCCCATTTTTTGGGAGACATGTTCTAGTTCAACGCTTTCTGCCGTGTCTCCACATCGATGAAAAAGGCGATAATACCTGCCAGCGCCAGAAGTCCCGCAAACAGTGCCACGGCGACATAGAAGCTCTGGCTGATGACGAGTGCCAGCGCGGACGGCGCAAGCAAGCCGCCAAGGCGAGCCATCGCGCCCGCCACTCCCATTCCACTTGCGCGCAATCCTGTCGGATAAAGTTCCGGCGTAAAAGCATAGAGCGCGCCCCATGTGCCAAGCAGGGCAAAGCTCATGATGAGAATGGATACACCGACAACCGCTGAACTGTTGGCCACTGTAAAGAGAGCACAGGCCGCAGCGCTGATGAACAGAAAGGTGATCAGCGTCTTCTTGCGTCCCCACGCTTCCACGCCATAGGCGGCGAGGGCGTAGCCCGGCAATTGGGCCAGTGCAACCACGACAAGGAAGCCGTAGCCGCGGACAAAGCCAAAACCGTCACCGGCAAGCTTGGCCGGTATCCAGGTGAAAATACCGTAATAGGACACCGAAACGAGAAACCAGATTGCCAGCGTCGTCAGCGTGCGCTGGCGCAGATTTGGCGACAGAAGCTTTTCGCCTGTCACCATAAGGGGCGCTTCTAGCCGGGCCTTCGGCGGCAACTCCGGTTTGCCATTACGGCGAAGCACGCGGTTCATGACCGATTTGGCTTCTTCCGGACGTCCCGATTTCAGAAGATGCATCGGGGATTCCGGCACCCAGAGGCGCAGCCAGATGCCGATGAGCGCCGGTGCAGCAGTGACGATGAAGATATAACGCCATCCATCTTCTACGCCTGCAAGGCTGGTGGCCCATGCCGCAAGGGCGATGATAACGGTGCCGACCGCCCAGAAACCTTCGAGCATCACAAGCCAGCGACCGCGATTTTTGGCGGGAAGGAATTCGGCCATCATCGCATAGTCGACCGGCAATGTTCCGCCGACTGCCACGCCTGTCATGAAGCGCAGGAAGAGCAAAATACCGAAACTCGGCGCAAATGCCGAAAGCAGTCCGAAAACGGCATCGCAGGCGACAGTGATCAGAAGCACACGGCGGCGACCGTATTTATCCGCCAGTCGCCCGAAGACCGCCGCGCCGATCAGCATGCCAAGGAAGAACAGCGTGCCGGTCTGCAATGCTTGTGGGACGGTCAGGCCAAAAGTCTTTGCAATGGCAGCACCTGTAAAGCCGACCGCCAGCACCTGCATGGCATCGGCGGCCCAGACAAGGCCAAACACACCCAGAAGACCGCGCTGAAATGCGCCCGTACCCGCCTGATCGAGCGTCTGTTCGATGGTAACTTTCATGCCGTGATGTGTCCCCTGCTACCGGCTGAAGATATGCTGCCTTTTACAGCGCCGACGATGGGCTGCTGTCAATCGCCCTTTTCAGATATTGCCCGATCTTTTGCCTGCAAATATTCCCAGAAGCTCTCGGCATGGGCCGGAAGTGCCGCATCGTGACGATAGATACGGACCTCGACCGTGAAATCCCAATAGGGATCAGTTGAGGCTGGCACTAGCTCGCCGCGTTGCAGTTCATCATAAATGAGGCTTTCGGGCAGCCAGGCCATCCCCCAGCCTGCAAGCGCCATGGCCTTCAGACCGATCGACATGGTGTTTTCGTGAACCACCTGACGCTTGAACGCGGTACCGGATGCAAATTTCTGCGACAGGGCAGCGCCAAAGAAGGAAAAGTCACCATAGCTCAGATATGGCAATGGCTCCCCGCTGGCAACGGCATGATCAAGGATCGGGCCTGTCGGAGACGGGCGCGAGACCGGCATCAGCCGTTCCGTGCCGAGCACGATATAAGGAAACTGCGTGCGGTCGATCAGGATCGGCACGGAATTATGCGCATAGGTCAGGAAGAAATGAACCTCTCCTTCCGTCAGCGTCGCGATATTGTCCTCGAAACCACCCCGATCCGGACTGAGCAGAGAGCGTATGCTGCCAACATCGTCATCGATCTGCTTCAGCCAGTGCGGAAAGAATGTGACTGTCAGCGTGTGCAAGGCTGAAAATGTGAGGACGGGGTTTTGGACTTCGCGGCTCGGCTGCAGCGCCTTGCGTGTGTTGTAGAACTGGCGAACGGTATCCTGCGCGACTGGCAGGAAGGTTCGTCCCTCGCGAGTAAGCTCTGCAGGAAAAGTCGCGCGATTGACGAGAGTAACGCCAAGCCAGAGTTCAAGCTGCTTGATGCGACGGGAAAACGCGGATTGCGTCACATGCCGGGTATCCGCCGCGCGCGAGAAACTGGACGTTGCCGCCAGCGCGATGAAGTCTTCCAGCCATTTCAGTTCCATTGGGTCGGGGCCTTTCCAGCAAAGGGCAATAAGGCAGTATGGCAATAGGGCAGTATGTTTGGTTCGGCTTGAACGAGACCTTTTTCCTGCTGCCTTACCCCTTATGCAATTTCTGCATAGTGATTGCAAAACATAGCATTGGCAGCTCCCAAGCTTTTTCCATACCGTCCGGCAAAACTGTTAAACGCGCATCTGTTCCGAAAACCGCTTCACGTTTTTCGGGGTGCGCACAATCAATCACATAGATGTCCGAGGACGTGTTTTGGCCAGGGTAATTTATTTGAACGGCGCTTTCGTTGCTGAGAACGAGGCGAAAGTGTCGGTGTTCGATCGCGGCTTTCTGTTTGGTGACGGTATTTACGAAGTCAGTGCTGTCATCGATGGCCGCCTTGTTGACAACGAACTTCACCTCGCCCGTCTGGAGCGCTCCGTCAGGGAACTCGGAATTCCGTTGCCTGCTTCGCTGGACGCCATTCGCGCCGCACAGATCGAGCTGATGAAGCGCAATGAACTGCATGAAGGCGTCGTCTATATGCAGGTGACGCGCGGCGAAGCCGAACGCGATTTTGTCTATACCGACGACATCAAGCCGAATTTCGTCATGTTCACGCAGGCCAAGAACCTCGCCAATTCGCCGTCGGTCCAGAATGGCGTAAGGGTGGATGTTGCACCGGATACGCGCTGGGCGCGCCGCGACATCAAGACTGTCATGCTTCTGGCGCAGGTGCTGGCAAAGAAGCAGGCCAAGAGCAAGGGCTACCATGAAGTCTGGCTGGTTGAAGACGGCTTCGTTACCGAAGGCGGTTCGTCGACGGCATTCATCATCACCAATGACAATGTGCTGGTAACGCGGCCGAATTCGCACGCTATCCTCCCTGGCTGCACGCGTCGCGCCGTGATCAAGATCGCGGAAGAACAGCACCTTCGCATTGAAGAGCGCCTGTTCACGGTCGATGAGGCGAAGGCCGCCAAGGAAGCGTTTCTCACGAGCGCATCGAGCTTCGTGACGCCAATCATCGGCATTCAGGATCATACGATTTCCGACGGCAAGCCGGGGCCGATCACCCGCCGTTTGCAGGAGATCTACATGGATATGGCTCGCACGGGATCGGAGCCGGTACTTCAGTCGTAACTAACGAACGGGTTTTGCCTGCAAGGTTGCGAACAAGACCTGTTTTCTGCAAAACGATAGAATCCTAGAGGAAGGCCCGCTGCTGTGGGCTTTCCTCATGCGCATTATCGAGGCCAGCACACGGAAATAACCATGACAGGCAAGGCACGCGACTACGGCATCATCTGCGGCATCATGCAGTCGGGCGAAAACAACGCCATCACCGATGTGCCGGGCGTGCGCGTGGGGCACCGCACCTTGCGCAACGGCGATATCAATACCGGCGTGACAGCAATCATCCCGCATGACGGCAACATATATCGCCGCAAGGTGCTGGCCGCTTGCGATGTCATCAATGGTTTTGGCAAAAGCACAGGTCTCGTGCAGGTCGAGGAACTGGGCACGCTGGAAACGCCGATCCTGCTCACCAATACATTTGGCGTCGGAACCTGCGCCAATGCGTTGATCCGAAAGGCGATTGCAGGCAATCCCGATATCGGGCGCACCACGGCGACCGTCAATCCGGTCGTTCTGGAATGTAATGACGGTCCGCTCAACGACATTCAGGCCATGGCCGTCACGGAAGCGGATGCGCAGGAAGCCTTGCAGATTGCGGGAACGGACGTTGGTGAAGGCAATGTCGGTGCAGGAACCGGCATGAGCTGTTTCGGTTTCAAGGGTGGCATCGGCACATCCTCGCGCCGGTTCGAACTTGACGGCAAGGTGCATCACCTCGGTGTTCTGGCGCTGACCAATTTTGGCCGCGCCGGTGATCTGGTTCTTCCGGACGGGCGCAGGCCTTCGCCGAAGGCCGAAGCACAGCCGGAAAAAGGTTCAGTCATTCTGGTGCTGGCGACAGATGTTCCGATGGAACACCGACAGTTGAAGCGCGTGACCCGCCGCTGTGGCGCGGGACTGGCACGCCTCGGTGCATTCTGGGGCCACGGAAGCGGTGATATCGCCATCGGCTTTTCAACGGCTGTGACATTCGACCATGATGAAACACGTGATATGGTTGAAATCGCGGTGCTCAACGAAAACCGTATCGATACGCTGTTTCGCGCGGCAGTTGAATGCACGCAGGAAGCCGTCCTCAACTCCATGTGCATGGCTGAACCTATGCGCGGACGCGCCGCAAACCGCCGCTCGCTGGCCGACTGGCTGGAAAGCAACAAAGATTAGGCCCCGCAACCTCTGACGGGGTCCACATCAAATCCTGATATTTTCTGTGTATTGCCACATTTGGCTTCGATCATACCCTAATGGTCGAAGTCGAAGGATGGCAATATGCTGCAAAACCGCGACTCGGCGCGACCCATGGCACGCTCCCACGAGTTTGGGCTGCTTAGGCACAACCGTTGCCGGTATAAGGGCGCTTCGTTTTCGGGGCAGTCATATGCCGAATCGATGACAGCGCTGAAATTTCAGGACCAATTTTTTGACGACATCGTTTGTTCGCCTGACTGTACTGGGAAGTATCCTGCCATTGCTGGCGGCATGCGTCACCGTTGGTCCTGACTATCAGAAGCCAAATGTGCTGACGCCTGCTGGTTGGAACAGCAAGGCTGACAAGCGTGCCCCTCAATTGGGTGATTGGTGGAAAAACCTGAAAGACCCGGTTCTGGATCAGCTGATAGCGGACGGAATTGCCGGTAGCCCGGATGTTGCTACTGCGAAGGCGAAGGTGCGGCAGACCCGCGCCAATTACACCTCGGCCGGTGGCGCGCTTTATCCGCAGTTGGATGGAAGCGGAAGCTTCACGCGATCTGACAGTGGAACTACTCTTGCCTCCAATCAGTCGAGCATGGGTTTTAAAACCCAATGGGAACTCGATCTTTTCGGCGGCAACAGGCGCGGTGTGGAAGCAGCCTACTACAATGTCGAATCCGCAAATGAGCAATTGCGGGCAGCGCTCATTACGCTGATCGGCGACATCGCAACCAACTATGCAAACTTGCGCGGTGCGCAGGCCAATATTGCCATTGCGCAGCGCAATGCAGCGTCCCAGCGGCAGACCGTAGCACTGACACGCAGCCAGCTGGAAGCCGGACAAATCTCGCAGGTCGATCTTTTGAGCGCCGAGACACAGGCCGCATCGACTGAAGCCCAGATACCGGGTCTGCGGATCAGCTACGCCCAATATCTCAATCAGTTGTCAGTGTTGACGGGCCGGTCTTCTTCGGCACTTGCGAGCGTTCTGGACAAATCACGTCCGATACCCGCGATCCCACGCAAAATTTCAGCCGGCCTGCCTGCCGATTTGCTGCTCAGCCGCCCGGATATCCGCGCAGCGGAACGCGATTATGCAAGTTCAACTGCCAGCATCGGCCAGAAACAGGCCCTGCTCTATCCAAGTGTTTCGCTCACCGGCAACATCAATACGGGTGGCGCCAATTTCGGTGACCTTGGAAAACTGTCGACAATCAGCTGGGCTTTCGGTCCAAGTTTGAGCGTACCTGTCTTCCATGGCGGCCAGCTGAATGCGGACGTCGACGCGGCAAGAGCAGCAAGAGACCAGGCTTTCATCGCCTATCGCAAAATCATCTTGACGGCGCTCAGCGAAGTCGAGAATGCCAGCGTATCGCTCAACCAGAACCGTTTGCGCACCGCGCAGCTACAGAAAATCGTTGGCAACAGCCGCAAGATCAACGAATTGACGCTGGAGCAATATAGAGCTGGCACGAAGAGCTTCGTCGATGTGCTGACGGCGCAGCGTGACCTTCTGAGCGCAGAAACCAACCTTAGTCAGGCCCGGACCGATCTGGTCCTGAATTATGTCGCCCTGCAGAAAGCACTGGGTGGTGGCTGGAACGGCATCATTGATGTTGCGAAACCTGAAGTCGTTGACGGCTATACGGGTCCGCGCATCGTCAAGACCCCGCCGCTTCCTCCACTGACAACCGATAAGAGACCACTATGAAACCCAAGTCGAAACGCCGTTTTCGCTGGCGCCTGTGGCTGGCCGTCCTCATCGCATTGCTGATCGTGGGCTATTTTGTCGTCCGCTCCCTCACGAAAGAAGAACCTCTGCCCGCCACGACTGAAATCAAGCGCGGCGAGATCGAAAGTTCGGTTCTTGCAACGGGTACTTTGCGGCCTAAAAATCTGGTTGCCATCGGCGCGCAGGCGACAGGCCGCATTCTTTCGCTCAAAGTGAAACCGGGCCAGCAGATAAAGGCCGGCGAAGTCGTTGCCCTGATTGACTCGACCAATCAGCAGAACGAGCTGAACAAGGCCCAGGCGTCGCTTCGCCAGAACGAAGCCACCCGTGCACAGAACCTTGCCGATCTCGAGCTGGCCAGGCAGGATCTGGCGCGAAACCAGATGATGATCGGCAAGAATGCCGTTGCACGTGCGGATTACGACAAGGCGGTCAGCACCGTAAAGTCGAAGGAAGCACAGGTCGCCAACAGCGAGGCGGCGATTGCGGCGGCGAAAGTCGACGTCCAGATCGCCGAAACCAATCTCGCTTATACCCGCATTACAGCGCCCATTGACGGCACGATCCTTGCGACGGTGGTTCAGGAAGGCCAGACCGTCAACGCGCAGCAAAGCGCGCCGACGATCGCTATTCTCGGCCAACTCGACACGATGACCGTCGAGGCGGACATTTCGGAAGCGGATGTTACTCAGGTTCGCGAAGGAATGCCGCTTTATTTCACCATATCGGGACAAAACCTGAAACGTTATGACGCGACGTTGGAAAAGATTGAACCGGCTCCGGATTCCATCGTCAGTGACAAAAGCTTCACGACAACGGCTGTGAGCGCATCGAGCTCGGCGACTGCCTCGGCCATTTACTACAAGGGTATTTTCAGCGTTCCCAATCCGGATGGGCTGCTCAGAACCTACATGACGACCGAAGTTCATATTCTGCTTGCGAAGGCAAAAGACGCCTTGATTGCGCCTGTGACCGCTCTCAAGGACACGAGTGAACCGGGGAAGGCCACGGTTCGCGTGGTGACAAGCGCCAACAAGATCGAAGAACGCACGGTCGAAACCGGCATTACCGACAAGGTCAACACCGAAATCCGTTCGGGTCTGAACGAGGGGGACAAAGTCGTCACCGATAATCAGGTTAGTGCTCCTGCCCCGGACAGTTTCTGACATGAGCGATACGCCGCTTCTCTCGCTCAAGGGCGTTTCCCGACAGTATCCGTCAGGTGACGACTTCACGACGGTTCTGAACCATGTGAACCTGACCATCGAGCGCGGAGAGATGGTGGCGATCATTGGCGCGTCCGGTTCGGGCAAATCCACGCTGATGAATATTCTCGGCTGTCTGGATCGTCCGTCGGAAGGCGAATATCTGATTTCCGGTCGCGCTACGTCGGAACTTGAAGCTGATGAGCTGGCACAATTGCGGCGTGAGCATTTCGGTTTCATTTTTCAGCGCTATCATCTGCTTGGTGAACTGGATGCCGTGGGCAATGTCGAGATCCCGGCCATTTATGCAGGCCAGAAAAAGGCGGAACGGCGCGAAAAGGCTGAAATGATCCTTCAGCGGCTTGGTATGGGTGAACGCACCCATCACCGGCCCAGTCAGCTTTCCGGGGGCCAGCAGCAGCGCGTTTCCATCGCCCGCGCCCTCATCAACGATGCTGATGTTATTCTGGCGGACGAGCCAACGGGTGCGCTCGACAGCCATAGCGGCGAGGAAGTCCTTGGCATCCTTCAGGAACTGAACCGCGAAGGACGCACCATCGTCATCGTCACGCATGACCGGCAGGTTGCAGCGCGGGCGCAGCGCATCATCGAAATTCGCGATGGCGAAATCATCTCCGATACACGTAACGGTGAGACCGAGCGGCGAGTGATGTCTGTGCCGGTTGAGCAGCAGCAGGCCAAGCCGAGGCTACTGGCCGGGCTTCGCGACCGCTTCAACGAGGCATTCGCAATGGCGCTCCGGTCGATGAATGCGCATCGGCTGCGCACGTTTCTGACGATGCTCGGCATCATTATTGGCACGGCATCGGTCGTCTGCGTCGTGGCGCTGGGACAAGGGTCACAGCGGCAGATTCTGGAGCGGATCAGCGATCTTGGCACCAATACGCTCTACATCAGTCCCGGCAGGGGATTTGGTGACCTGAAAGCCGCGCAGATTACAACACTCAATCTGGACGATGCCAAGGAGATCGCGAAACTGCCCTATGTGGTGGCTGCGACGCCATCCGGTTCGACAAGTTCCACGATCCGTGTCGGCGACAAAGAAGTCAGCGTTTCGGTGAATGGTGTGGGTGCGGAATATTTCGTCACACGCAACAGCAAGTTGCTCGAAGGCCGGTTTTTCGATCAGCGCAATGTCGATGATCTGGAACAGGTGGCTATGGTTGATGAAACAGCCAAGACGACACTCTTTCCCCATGAAGTAGGCTCTGTCATCGGCAAGATCATCCTTTTGAACAAAGTGCCAGTGCGCATTGTCGGTGTCGTCAAGGCCGAGGAACGCGGACCGGGTGGCGCGCAGACGCTTGAAGTCTACCTGCCCTACACGACTGTGCAGACACGCATGACCGGCTCACGTTCATTGCAGATGATCCTCGTTCGCGTCGCCGACACAATGGACCCGTCGGAAGCCGAAAAACTGATTACGGCCTTCCTGACCAAACGGCATGGCGAGAAGGACTTCTCAGTCTTCAATACCGACAGCCTGCAAAAGACCATTCAGGCCACCACAGCGACGCTTGCCCTTCTCGTGTCCAGCATTGCAGGCATATCGCTTTTTGTCGGCGGCATCGGTGTCATGAACATCATGCTTGTCGCCGTATCGGAAAGAATCAACGAGATCGGTGTCCGCATGGCCATTGGCGCACGCCAGAGCGATATCTTGCAGCAGTTCCTGATCGAGGCGATTCTCGTTTGTCTGATCGGTGGCGTGCTTGGTGTTCTCATCGCTGCCGGATTCGGCCTGCTGTTTGCGCAGTTCAGTTCGATGTTCCAGCTCATCTATTCGCCCGCCTCCATCGTGGTTGCGCTTGTCTGCTCGAGCTTGATCGGCATCGGATTCGGCTTTATTCCGGCTCGCAACGCCTCCAAACTCGATCCGGTCGTCGCCCTCGCACGGGACTGATCGGTGAGTCTCGGACTTGACGACTCTCTGCCGCCGGATGCCGTTCACGACTGCAGAATTAACAGGTAGCGGAAACTACCCTTGATTGTTGCATTGCGCATAAATCAATATAAGAAATACCTTTATTAGATTGATATTGCTGATTTTATATATGCAACCGAAGGTAATATCGCCTTTGGGAGGCTATGCATGAGGATATATGTCCCGCAAGAAATTTCTGTCTTTTGGGTCGTTTCGGAAGGGGGTTGTTAACCTTCATTTTTTATTACTTGGGCTCATTCAGGCGACAGTATCTATGGTTCAGGTATCATGCGTAATTTGAGAGAAAATTTCCCCCAGTCTACAGGAAATCGTGCAGAGAACGCTCAGGACCCGAAGCAGCCTAGCGGTCAGACGGGTAGTCAAAATCCCGCCAGTGACGATGCCTGGAAAATCCATTTTTCGCTCGGTGCGAATGTTCGTTTTACCCGTACGCCAGAAGTTGAGCTTTTGCGTCGTCGCGGCGAGGAACTCCCGAGCATCAATGAGCGCACTCAAGCTGAAGCTGCGCCAGAGATCAGCGTCGAGAAGGTTGCCGAAGCCCAGCCTATGGCTGTCGCACAAATGCAGAAGACCGTGTCGCAGAGCATGGTTCGCTCGCCAATAGCACCGGTGCCGCCCGCAATGCCTGCGGTTCCTGTGGCAGTTGTTGCAGCTTCTGCAGAGCCCGCTCTGGAAGTAGCCCCAGTTGCGGTTGAACCGGTCGCGGCTGACATTGTAAATCCGGCCAAGCCATCGGCCTTCACCTATCTTTCAGACTTCGCTTTCTGGGAAGGTTGCGACATCGATACGGCAATCGTGCCGGCGGAGCCTCTGGTTTCTGCTGTTCCAGCAGAACCGCGCAAGCCTTTGCCGACCGTTGAATCCATTCTGGCACAGTTCCGTATTCGCGAATGGAACAAGCAACCGGCGCCAGCTGCAGTAGCCACGATTCAGCCAGTCGTAGAGGCACCGGTTGCCATTGCGCCAGTTGAAACGGTTGCACCGAAACCTGTTGCTACCGTTCAGGTCGAAACGCCCGCGCCGCAGCCGATTGTGGCTGCGCCAGAGATCGCACCCGAAGTTATCGGCGAAGCCACCGAGGACGAAGTTGTACTCACCGTTGCTGAAGCGGAAGAACATGTCTTCGAGGAAGTAGTGGTTCCGGAGCCGGTCATCGAAAAGCCCGTTGCGGCCAAGGCAGCGCCTTCGATTGCATTGTACCAGCCGCAACCCCTCCCCCGCGCCGAAACGCCTGTCATTCACGGCAGCTATGAGTTTCCCCCGCGAGACCTTCTGCAGATGCCGCCCGAACAGGACGGAAATGTGATCACGCAGGAAATGCTGGAACGCAGCGCGGGATTGCTCGAAAGCGTGCTGGAGGATTTCGGCGTGCGCGGCGAGATCATTCATGTCCGCCCCGGCCCTGTCGTCACGCTCTACGAGTTTGAACCGGCGCCCGGCGTCAAGTCCTCGCGCGTCATCGGCCTTGCCGATGATATCGCCCGCTCCATGTCGGCGCTTTCCGCCCGCGTGGCTGTGGTTCCCGGCCGCAATGTCATCGGCATCGAACTGCCGAATGCCAATCGCGAAACCGTTTACCTGCGCGAAATGATCGATAGCCGCACTTTCGAGGCATCGAATTACCGTCTGCCGCTTTGCCTCGGCAAGGGTATTGGTGGCGAGCCGATCATCGCTGAACTGGCCAAGATGCCTCACCTTCTGGTGGCAGGCACCACCGGCTCAGGTAAGTCGGTTGCCATCAACACGATGATCCTCTCGCTGCTCTACCGTTTCAAGCCGGAAGAATGCCGCCTGATCATGGTTGATCCGAAGATGCTGGAACTGTCCATCTATGACGGTATTCCACATCTGCTGACCCCGGTTGTTACCGATCCGAAAAAGGCCGTCGTCGCTCTGAAATGGGCCGTGCGCGAGATGGAAGAACGCTATCGCAAGATGGCCCGCCTTGGCGTGCGTAACATCGAGGGCTTCAATGCCCGCGCCGCCTCGGCCAAGGGCAAGGGCGAAACCGTGATGTGCACGGTGCAATCCGGCTTCGACAAGGAAACGGGTGAAGCGACCTATATTCAGGAAGAGCTCGACCTGACGCCGATGCCGTACATCGTGGTCATCATCGACGAGATGGCCGACCTGATGATGGTTGCTGGCAAGGACATTGAAGGTGCTGTCCAGCGTCTTGCCCAGATGGCCCGCGCCGCCGGTATCCACCTCATCATGGCAACCCAACGCCCTTCGGTCGATGTCATTACTGGCACGATCAAGGCAAACTTCCCGACCCGCATCTCGTTCCAGGTCACCTCGAAGATCGACAGCCGCACGATCCTCGGTGAAATGGGTGCCGAGCAGCTTCTCGGTCAGGGCGACATGCTTCATATGGCAGGCGGCGGACGCATCGTCCGTGTCCATGGCCCGTTCGTTTCCGATGAGGAAGTCGAAAAAGTGGTCAACCACCTGAAGGAACAGGGACGTCCGGATTATCTGGCGACCGTCACGGAAGACGAGGAAGACGAAGACGCAACGCAGGACGCAGCGGTTTTCGATGCAACCTCGATGGGTTCGGAAGATGGTGATGACGTATATGAACAGGCCATCAAGGTCGTGATGCGCGACAAGAAGTGCTCCACGTCCTATATCCAGCGCCGCCTCGGTATCGGTTATAACCGTGCTGCCTCGCTCGTAGAGCGTATGGAGAAGGACGGTCTGGTCGGCCCTGCCAATCATGTCGGCAAGCGCGAGATCCTGACGGGCAACCGCGACTGATCACTGCTAAATCCAAGTTATAAAAAGCCGGATCGCACACGCGATTCGGCTTTTTGCTGTGCCTTGCCAATAGGTTGGAAACTGTTGCGCCAATGCGCTTGTCAAGATGTAAAATTTGGTTAATACTTAGTTCATTCGTACATTCTTGATAATCGGTCGAGATAGCCTCGAAAGCGGTCTCGCGCCCAGAAGATAGGGAGAATGATCGATGAAGAGCATTATTATCGGTCCTGCGGCTACCGAAAAGGATCGTACAGTTACGCAGCAGATTTTGCTGCGCATTCATGAGCAGATGCCAAAGCCTTCCGAAGACAAAACACAGGTTTGCAACGTATTGCGCCTGTCGAAGGGTGGCTATTCGCACCGCAGACGCAGAATTCATAAACTAGCCTGAGTTTAATTAATCGTATCACGTTTTTCTTCAGCGTCGCTCGCATCCCAGCGCAGCAGGCGCTGCATTTTTTATTTTCCGATATTTGCTGGTCGGCAGTGTCGATCACGGTCTTGTTCCAGCCCTACCCTTTTTAAAAGGAGACGTCTGGGGTAAGGGATAGCAATTGTCTCTCTTCATCCAGACATCAAGGAAATGCTATGCCCTCGCCCGCTCAAACCGACGGACAGCCGGAAAATAAGAAGTCTGGCATCTTTCTGGGGTTATTGACGATTCTGGTGGGCTTCTTCTTCATTCTCTTCATGGGGCTAGGCATCTGGCAGGTGGAGCGTCTGCAATGGAAACTCGATCTCATCGCAAGGGTCGATGCGCGCGTTCACGCCGAACCAGTTGCAGCGCCGGGTCCGGACGATTGGGCCAACGTCAACCAGAAAGACGATGAATACCGTCATGTCACGCTGACCGGCACCTATCTGAACGACAAGGAAGTGCTGGTCCATGCGCTGACCGAGCGCGGCGCAGGCTATTGGGTCCTGACGCCGATGCGTTCATCCGATGGCGCACTGACTTTCATCAATCGCGGCTTTGTTCCAAGCGACAAGCGCGATCCGTCATCGCGGCAGGAAACGCAGATTGCTGGTGAAACGACCGTAACAGGCCTGTTGCGTATGCCGGAACCTGACGGGTTCTTCCTGCGTCCGAACGATCCGGCGCGCAATGACTGGAATTCACGCGATGTCGCAGCCTTTGCGAAGAAAGAAAACCTGGGACCTGCTGCGCCCTATTTCATCGATGCGGATGCAACAGCTGGCACAGGAGCGCTTCCCATTGGTGGACTGACGGTCGTGAAATTCCGTAACAGCCATCTTTCCTATGCAATCACATGGTTTGCGCTTGCTGCCATGGTTGCCGGTGCCGCCATTTTCCTCTGGCGGCACGAGCGTAAGTTGAAGAGCTAGATGTGCAACGCGTGGCCGAGCGCTTTCATGCTGGCTTCGGCAAAGCCTTCACTCAATGTCGGATGTGCGTGGATCGTACCGGCGATGTCTTCCAGTCTTGCCCCCATCTCCACCGCCTGCGCAAAGGATGATGAAAGCTCGGATATGCCGACGCCAACAGCCTGAATACCGAGGATGAGGTGATTATCCGCACGTGCAACGACACGGATCATGCCGTCTTCACGCTCGATCGTCATTGCCCGGCCATTGGCCTGAAACGGGAAAATGCCCACCTGAATCTCATGACCGGCCTTGCGTGCCTCATCCGGCGATAGCCCGACCGTAACGATTTCCGGATCGGTGAAGCAGACGGCGGGAATGCAGCGCTTATCCCAAAGCTGATTGCCGCCTACGATGATTTCCGCCACCATCTCGCCCTGTGCCATGGCACGATGCGCAAGCATTGGCTCGCCGGTCACGTCACCGATGGCATAGACACCGCGCATGGAGGTGCGGCAGCGCTCGTCGATACGGATGAAACGTCCATCCATATCGAGACGAATTTCACTGAGACCCCAACCGTCGGTCTGCGGCTTGCGGCCCACAGTGACGAGGATCTTGTCGGCCTCGATGGTCTTCGTAGCGCCGTCGGCGGTCAGGACTTCAAGCCCTGCCTCATCCTTCGATAGTCCCTTGGCTGAAGTGCTGGTCAGGACTTCGACGCCAAGCGCCTTCAAACGCGCCATGACCGGACGCGTCAGCTCGGCATCATATTGCGGCAGGATGCGGTCAGTGGCTTCCACCACAGTGACTTTCGCGCCAAGCTTGGCAAAGGCCGTGCCGATTTCCAGTCCGATATAGCCGCCACCGACGATGGCCAGCTTTTCCGGCACCTTTTCCAGCGACAGCGCTTCAGTGGACGAAATGACTTTTCCGCCAAATGGCAGCGCCTGAATTTCAACCGGAACCGAGCCGGTTGCGATAACGATGTTTTCGGCATGGATCGTCTGGCGGCCGGTATCGGTTTCGACAAGAACGGTTTTCCCGTCGAGAAAGCGTGCCTGTCCATGGAACATGCGCACGCGCGACCGTTTCAGGAGACCAGCCACACCGCCATTCAGACGGCTCACAATGCCGTCTTTCCATTCAAGCGTTCTGGCAAAATCAATGGCCGGATTCTGCGCCGTAATGCCGAGCGCGCCCTTCGATGCAAAGACGGAAAGGTGGTGGAATTCATCAGCTGCGTGGATCAGTGCCTTGGATGGAATGCAGCCCACATTGAGGCACGTGCCGCCCAGTCGTGTCTTTTCCACCAGCACCGTATCAATGCCAAGCTGGCCTGCCCGGATGCCGCATACATAGCCGCCGGGACCGCCGCCGATGATCAGGAGTTTGCAGGAAATCTCGCTCATTCGATCAGCCTTCTATAAAAATCATCGCGGGCGTCTCCAGAAGGCTTTTCAGCTTCTGCACGAAGACCGCTGCATCCCAGCCGTCGATCACGCGATGGTCGAAACTGCACGACAGGTTCATCATCTTGCGCGGCACGAACTGCACGCCGTCCCACATAGGACGCACGGCCATCTTGTTGATGCCGACGATTGCGACTTCCGGGCGGTTGATGATCGGTGTCGTGGCGATTGCACCGAGTGGTCCAAGCGATGTGATGGTGATGGTGGAACCTGTCAGTTCTTCCCGCTTCGCCGTACCGTTGCGCGCCGCGTCGGTAACGCGCGACAACTCAGAAGCTGCAGCGAACACGCTCATGCTTTCCGCATGGCGTACCACCGGCACAATCAGACCGTTGGGCGTCTGCGTGGCGATGCCGATATGCACACCACCAAACTGGCGGATGATGTCGGCCTCGTCATCGAAATGCGCATTGAGACCGGGCTGTTCTTTCACTGCCTTGACGATAGTGCGAATAATGAAAGGCAGAAGCGTCAGACGCGGGCGATCTTCTTTCTTTTCATTGTTGAGGCCGCTACGCAGCTCTTCCAACTGTGTAACATCGACCTCTTCGACGATGGTAATATGCGGAATATGGCGCTTCGCCTCGGCCATGCGTTCGGCAATCTTGCGGCGAAGGCCGATGACCTTGATCTCGTTGACCGAGGTGTCGGTTGCATAACCGGACAGAGCCGGTGACGCGCCTGTTTCCTGCTGGAAAAAGACGTCCAGATCTTCGTGCGTGATGCGCCCCGCCGGACCCGTACCGCGAACACGACGCAGATCGACGCCGGCATCGCGAGCGCGGAGTCTGACGGACGGTGTTGCCAACGGCCTTTCGCCCTCGCTGCGTATTGGACCCGCACCAGAGAATGCGCGGCCTGCGCTCTCACGTTTCGGCGCAGCGGGCTTTGGAGGAACCGGCGTCTGCAACAGAACCGGTGTTTCGGGAGTTGGTGCTGGTTGCGGCTTGGCCGTTTCAACAGCAGTCAGAGCCGGTTCTTCTGCGTTCCCTTCGGATTTCTCTTCTGTCGCATCGCCCTCGATCTCCAGACGGACGAGTTCAGACCCGACAGCGATCTTCTCGCCGACTTCACCATTGACGGCGATGACCTTGCCGCCGCGTGACGATGGAATTTCGACCGTTGCCTTGTCGGTCATGACGGCAGCGAGAAGATCGTCCTCGCGCACGACATCGCCAACCTTCACATGCCATTCGACCAATTCGGCCTCGGCAACGCCTTCACCAACATCGGGGAGTTTAATTGTAAAATGTGCCATGTTTCCCTCCCCCTCAAGCTTCCATGATGGATGTTAGCGCACGGCCAACCCGGTCCGGGCCGGGGAAATAGGCCCATTCCTGCGCATGCGGATAAGGCGTATCCCAACCGGTAACGCGGAGAATCGGCGCTTCCAGATGATAGAAGCAATCACGCTGCACGAGTGCGGCAAGTTCTGCACCATAACCGCAGGTCAGCGTCGCCTCATGCACGATTACGCAGCGCCCGGTCTTCTTCACAGACGCCATGATGGTGTCCGTATCGAGTGGAAGCAGCGTGCGAAGATCGATCACCTCAGCATCGACGCCGGTTTCCTCGGCGGCGGCAAGCGCCACATGGACCATGGTGCCATAGGCAAGCACCGTCACGTCGCTGCCCTCGCGGCGAATGGCAGCCTTGCCCAGCGGCACGGTATAATAGCCTTCCGGCACATCACCGAGATCATGTTTCTTCCAGGATGTCACCGGACGGTCGTGATGCCCGTCGAAAGGACCGTTATAAAGACGCTTCGGTTCGAACATGATAACGGGATCAGGGTCTTCGATGGCCGCCAGCAGCAGTCCCTTGGCATCGGCAGGCGTCGACGGCATGACCGTCTTCAGGCCCGACACATGGGTGAAAAGCGCTTCCGGACTCTGGCTGTGCGTCTGGCCGCCATAGATGCCGCCGCCGGAAGGCATGCGGATCACGATAGGACAGGTGAACTCGCCCGCAGAGCGATAGCGTAGGCGTGCGGCCTCGGAAACGATCTGGTCGTAGGCCGGGTAGACATAGTCCGCGAACTGCACTTCGATGCAGGGGCGAAGACCGTAAGCGGCCATGCCGATGGCGGTGCCGACAATGCCGAGCTCGCTGATCGGCGCGTCAAAGCAGCGTTCCTTGCCGTATTTCTTCTGGAGGCCAGCCGTACAGCGGAAAACACCGCCGAAATAACCAACATCCTCGCCGAACACGACGACCTTCTTGTCGCGTTCCATGGCGATATCGTGGGCGTTCTGGATCGCCTCGATCATAGTCATTTTGGTCATGAATTATTTCCTCCGCATTTCCGAACGGAAAACCGCTTCACACTTTTCCTGGAAATGCTCAAAACCCCGCCTCCTGACGCTGGCGGATAAGATGCGGCGGCGTTTCGGCATAGACATCCTCAAACATGTCGCGCATCGATGGCTTGCGACCGTCATGCAATGTACCAATGGCTTCCGCTTCGCGCTGTGCAGCCACCACCAGATCCATCACTTCGGCTTCGGCCTGCTTGTGACGTTCATCCGACCAGACGCCGCGCTTGATAAGATGGTTCTTGAGCCGCAGGATCGGATCGCCGAGCGGCCATGCGTCGCTTTCGGCCTTCGGACGATAGGCGGATGGATCGTCAGAGGTTGAGTGTCCGCCAGCGCGATAGGTCACATATTCGATGATGGTCGGTCCGAGATTGCGCCGGGCGCGTTCCACAGCCCATTTGGCAACCGCATGAACGGCCAGATAGTCATTGCCATCGACACGCAGGGCAGGAATGCCGAAGCCGTGGCCGCGTGCTGCGAAAGTGCCGGAGCCGCCGCGCGCAATGCCCTGAAAGGTGGAAATGGCCCATTGGTTATTGACGATATTCATCACCACCGGGGCTTTGTAGGTCGAAGCAAAAACCAATGCGGCGTGGAAATCGCTTTCTGCGGTCGAGCCATCGCCGATCCATGCTGCCGCGATCTTCGTATCGTGGCTGATGGCCGAAGCCATGGCCCAGCCGACGGCCTGCGTATATTGCGTCGCGAGGTTGCCGGAAATGGTGAAGAAGCCATGTTCCTGTGACGAGTACATCACCGGAAGCTGACGGCCTTTCAACGGGTCCTGCTCGTTGGAGAAAATCTGGTTCATCATCGTGACGAGCGGATAATCGTCGGCAATGAGCAGACCGGCCTGACGATAGGTCGGGAAATTCATGTCGCCTTTGCGCAATGCCTTGCGGAAAGCACAGCTGACCGCCTCTTCACCCAAATGCTGCATATAGAACGAGGTCTTGCCCTGACGCTGGGCCATCATCATACGCGCATCATAGGCGCGCAGGATCATCATGTGACGAAGCCCGTCTTTCAACTCATCATCGGTCAAGGTGCCCGCCCAGGGGCCGACCGCCTCGCCTTCGCGGTTCAAAACGCGGATGATGCTGAAAGCCAGATCGCGCATTGCTTCCGGCTTTTCGTCGATTTCCGGCCTGCGAACGCTTCCCGCACGCGGGATTTTGACATGGGAGAAATCCGGTGCATCGCCAGGCCGCCACTCCGGCTCGGGAACATGCAGGGATAGTACGACATCATCACTCATGCGGGTAACCCTCGAAACTGGCCTCGCAACTGGCCTAGGGAACTTACAAAATGTCGAACGGGAGAATATCGGATTGGTTCCGTGCGTTTCGGAAACCCTATCGTCGGCGTTGTTGGTCACATCTGCCGACCTTGTTCCTCCCATGCGACATGGCGCCGATTTCCTCCTTCGGCACCATCCGTTTTCAGGGTGGAACGGGTTCAAAAATAAAGCAAGATTATTTTTCGGCCGCTTCGGCACTCTTTTGTGAAACGGGTTCGCTCGTGCTTTGGCCGCAGCTAAGGTGCACCGGACGAAACAAGCTTATTCCCGTGATTTCGATGGGATTTTAAGTGGAATGTTTAACTATCTAGTACCGCAATAATATTGCTTTTGATTGACGAGAACGTCAGTACTTATTGGTACTCTTTCGGCCCTTTCGAGCACGGTTTTCGTTTCTCACAAACTCAGCATGAGGCGTTTTGTCCATGTATCCCAGCGAGAATTACGTCCATCAAACGACGCCGATTCTCCAAAAAGAAAAGCCGCACCCGAGGGCGCGGCTTGTGGGTAAGGCTTGGTAAGAAGCTGCGAAATGTTCGGTTCAGCGGATCGCTTTGCCGTTCGCATCGAACCGATGCGTCTTGCTATCATCAGGCGTAATGAAGATCATGTCGCCTTCGTTGTAGTGATGTTCGCCGAAGAGCCGCACCGTAATCAGGCCTGCAGCTTCGGTTTCGACGTAAAGGATCGTATCGGCACCGAGATGTTCGGCGTGGATGACTTTGCCTTTCCATTTGCCGCTGTCGCGGCTGACGGAAATGTGCTCGGGACGGATACCGACCGTCTTCGCTCCTGTGTCGCCAACACGGGTGCCGTCCACGAAATTCATCTGCGGCGATCCGATGAAGCCCGCGACAAACAGATTGTCAGGCTTGTTATAGAGTTCCATCGGCGAACCGACCTGCTCGATGCGGCCGGCATTGAGGACAACGATACGGTCCGCAAGCGTCATGGCCTCAACCTGATCATGCGTGACATAGATCATCGTCGCCTTGAGCTCGCGGTGTAACTTGGCGATTTCAAGCCGCGTCTGCACGCGAAGTGCAGCATCGAGGTTCGACAGCGGTTCATCGAACAGGAACAGTTCCGGTTCGCGCACCAGTGCACGCCCGATGGCGACGCGCTGGCGCTGGCCACCCGACATTTCAGCCGGACGGCGACCCAGATAAGGGTCAAGCGACAGCATTGCCGAAGCCTTGGAAACGCGCGTTTCAATTTCGGCCTTCGGCGTACCTGCCTGCTTGAGGCCAAGCCCCATATTGTCCTTGACCGTCAGGTGCGGATAAAGCGCATAGGACTGGAACACCATCGCGATGCCGCGCTTGGAAGGCGGCGTGACTGTGACATCATCGCCATTGATGAGCACCTGACCGGAAGAGACGTCTTCCAGACCGGCAATGGAACGCAGCAGCGTTGACTTGCCGCAACCGGAAGGTCCGACGAAGATAATGAACTCGCCGTCCTGCACTTCAAGATTGATATCCTGCAGAACTTCCTGTGCGCCGTAGCGCTTGTGTACCGATTTGAGTAGCAGCGATCCCACGTAACAAATTCCCTTAGAGCATTTCCGAGCCAAAAGTGCGAAGCAGTTTTGCGTAGGATAATGCGTGAAAACAAAGAGATAGAGCGGTTCCACAATTCCGTTTTAACTGGAACCGCTCTAATTTCTACCGGCTTACAGTTTGACAGGCTGGCCCGAGCGCACGCTTTCATCTGCCGCAAGGCAGATGCGCAGCGATTGCAGCGCGTCATCCATATGTCGGTTGAGATCGATATCTTCGCGAATGGCCTTCAGCATGTAAGCCTGCTCGCGTTCACACAACTCCTGATGTCCGGGCTCGTCGGCCATCGAGAGGTCCGTATCCGGTTTCAGGAACTTTCCATCTGCTCCGCGCTCGGCGCGGTGAACACGGATGGTCGAGGTCTTGGTATGTGCGTCCACATCGTCGGACTTGGTCACGGCCTCGTTCATGACGATCGAGACGCAGCCGTTCGGCGAGATGACGTCCTTCACGAAGAAGGCCGTTTCCGACATCATCGGTCCCCAGCCCGCTTCATACCAGCCGACCGTGCCGTCATCGAATAACACCTGAAGATGGCCGTAATTATACATGTCCGGCTTGATCTCGTCGGAGAGGCGCAATCCCATGCCGCGTACTTCCACCGGCTTGGCGTCAGTGATCTGGCACATGACGTCCACATAATGCACGCCACAATCGACAATGGGCGACGTGGTGTTCATCAGGTTCTTGTGCGTCTCCCAGGTTGCGCCACTGGATTGCTGGTTGAGATTCATGCGGAAGACGTAAGGTCCGCCGAGCTGGCGTGCCTCGGAAATAAGCCGCATCCACGACGGATGATGGCGCAGAATATAGCCGATGACGAGCTTGCGCCCGTTGGCGCGTGCGCAATCGATTACCCGACGCGCATCCTCAACCGTCGTTGCCAGCGGCTTTTCCACGAACACATGCGCGCCCTGCTCCAGCGCCGCGACGGCATAATCCGCATGGCTTTCCGAATAGGTGGCGACGCAGGCGAGATCGGGCTTCAGTTCCTTCAGTGCTTCATGGAAGGAAGGATGAATTTCATAGCCTGCCAGTTCATCCGGAACAGCAACCTTGGTGCGATTGACGAGGCCGATGACCTCGAAGCCTGGATTGCGGTGGTAGGCGAGCGCATGGCTGCGGCCCATATTGCCGAGCCCGGCGGAAAGAACACGAACAGGATTTTGCATTGCAGAACTCATTTTACAGCCCCCGCGGTGATGCCGCGGATCAGCTGCCGCGAGAATATGACGTAAAGGACGAGGATCGGGAACATCGCCAGCGAAAGCGCTGACAGAACCGCATTCCAGTTGGTGACGAACTGACCGATGAACAGCTGCGAACCGAGAGTCACCGTCTTGGTGGCTTCACTTGGCGCAAGGATCAGCGGGAACCAGAGATCGTTCCAGATCGGGATCATGGTGAAGACGGCGACCGTGGCCATGGCAGGCCTGATCAACGGCAGCACCAGCTTGAAGAAGATCGCATATTCCGACATGCCGTCTATTCGCCCGGCATTCTTCAAATCGTCGGATACTGTTCGCATGAATTCCGACAGGATGAAGATCGCAAGCGGCAGACCCTGCGCGGTATAAACGAGGATCAGCGCCGTCAGCGTGTTGACCAGACCTGCGGCTACCATGCCTTGCAGCAGTGCAACCGTGCCGAGCCGGATCGGGATCATGATGCCGATGGCGAGATAAAGCCCCATCAGCGTGTTGCCCTTGAAGCGATATTCAGCGAGCGCAAAGGCTGCCATCGCACCGAACAGGATCACAAGGAAGATGCTCACCACCGTGACGATGGTGCTGTTCTGAAAATAAGTCAGGAAGGAGCCCTGTTTCAGAACCGTTTCATAGCCGATGAGGCTGAAACTTTCCGGTGTCGGAAACTGCAACGGCGTGCGGAAAATCGCATTACGATCCTTGAACGAATTGATCAGCGTCAGCGCCACCGGGAACACGGCGATCAGCATGTAGAAGATCAGGGCCGCATGAACGAGAGTGGTGCGAATGGGCGATGTGCGTGCTTTCGACATGGTCTCGTCCTTCAGAACTGGTAGCGGCGCATGCGACGCTGGATGCCGAACAGGTAGAGCGACACACCTGCCAGAATGATGAGGAACATCACGGCGGCGATGGTTGCGCCCATGGACGGATTGCCAAGCTGCAGCTGGAAGCCGAAGAAAGTACGATAAAGGAACGTGCCCAGAATATCTGTCGACTTGTCCGGTCCGGCAAGCGCACCCTGCATCGAATAGACGAGGTCGAACGCGTTGAAGTTGGCAACGAAGGTCATCACCGAGATCAGGCCGATTGAAGGCAGGATCAGCGGCAGCTTGATCTTGAAGAACTGGCTCCAACCGGTGATGCCGTCACATTCAGCGGCTTCGATGATTTCATCGGGAATATTCAGAAGAGCTGCATAGATCAGCATCATCGGAATGCCGACGAACTGCCAGACCGAGACGAGCGACACGGTGACAAGCGCCGTATCCGCCTTGCCGAGCCACGGGCCAAACAGCCATTTGAGACCGACAAGGTCCATCATCCACGGTGCGACGCCCCAGATCGGCGACAGGATCAGCTTCCAGATAAAGCCCACGATCACGAAGGACAGCAGCGTTGGGAGAAAGATCGCCGTGCGGTAGAAGGCGGCAAAACGCAGCTTCGGCAGGGACAGCATGGCTGCCAGCAGAATGCCGATCGGGTTTTGAACAAGCATGTGAATACAAAAGAATATAACGTTGTTTTTCAACGCATTCCAGAAATCGCGTGACCAGTTCGGATCACCGAAAAGTGCCTGGAAATTGGCGAACCCCACAAAAGCGCGCTGTCCGTCGACGACATTGAAGAATGCCTGCCGAAGTGTCTCGATCAATGGCAGCACCATCACCGCCGTATAGATCAGGACGCAGGGCAGAAGAAATACAAGTATATGCCAACGCCTTGGGCGCTTGTGCACAATACCTGTCATGTCGGCAGATTGGCTCATATAGGCATTCGCTCTTCAAGAGCATTTCCAGCAAAGGTATGAACCATTTGCGTTCGGAAATGCATAAAACCGATGGTTAGCGTTCTCGTTCACGAGAATGCGTGCAAACCGGGAAACAATATTTCCCATCCCTGCCCGCTCGCGTCATTTTAAACTGACACGGAATGCACCGATTGCAAAACTGCATGTCGATGCGACAGACGAAAAGATATGGGCGGCGCGCCCCCGCGATCGCCGCCCATATTGTCCCGCGTTTTTACTTCGCAGGCTTGTACCAGCTGTCCAGACCTTCCTGCAGCTTCTTCGCGGCATCTTCCGGCGTCACAGTGCCGTTGATGACGTTGGCCGACTGAACCCAGGTTTCATTTTCGAGGTTCGGCGTGCCACGCGAGAGAATCTGGTAGGTCGAACGAATGGTTGGCTTGCACTTTTCGCGCCAGGAAACGAATTCCTGTGCCAGCGGATCGCTCATCTTCACAGCCGTCGAATTGAGGCTGAAGAAGCCCGGCAGCGCATTGGCATAGATTTCAGCGAACTCAGGCGAAGATACCCAGTTCAGGAAAACCTTTGCCTGTTCTGCGTGCTTGCTCGAAGCGTTGAGGCCAAGGCCGATATCGTTGTGGTCGGAGATGTAGCAGGTATCGCCTGCATTCTTGACCGGTGGCGGGAAGGCACCCATCTTGAATTGCGCCTGCGTATTGAACAGGCCAATTTCCCACGAACCAGCCGGATAGATGGCGGCGCGGCCAAGCGTGAACAGGTTCTGGCTGTCCGGATAAGTCTGCGCTTCGAAACCGTCGCCCAGATAATCCTTCCACTTGGCAAGAACCTTGAACGGTTCGACCCACTGCGGATCGGTGAGCTTTTCTGTACCGGCGATCAGAGCCTTGCGGCCTTCCTCGCCTTTCCAGTAGGTTGGTCCGATATTCTGGTAGCCCATGGTTGCGGCTTCCCACATATCCTTCGTGCCCATGGCCATCGGGATGTAGGTGCCGTCTGCCTTGATCTTGTCGAGAGCTTCGAAGAATTCGGCTTCCGTGGTCGGAGCCTTGAGCCCCAGCTTGTCGAAGGCTTCCTGATTGTAGATGAAGCCGTGAATAACCGAAGCCATCGGCACGCAGAAGGTCTTTGAACCGTCGTCAGTGCTCCAAGCGGACTTGGCAACGTCGGAGAAGTTCTTCATGCCTTCGAGATCGGTCAGGTCGGAGAGCTTGCCCTTGTTGAAAAGCTCGAGCGACGTGTCGAACGGACGGCAGGAAATAAGGTCGCCGCCTGAACCGGCGTCGAGCTTGGCATTGAGGGCCGCGTTATACTCGGTTGGCGCACTCGGTGCGAAATTGATCTTGATGCCAGGATTCTTGGCTTCAAAAGCCGGAATGATCTTTTCCTGCCAGATCTGCAGATCGTCGTTACGCCAGCTTTCGACCGTCAACGTGACATCTTCGGCAAGCGCAGCCGATCCCGACGCCAAAAGCGTGGAACCCAGCAGCATGAGTTTCAACGTATTACGAACCATTTGACCTTCTCCCGTTTTTTAGCGCGGATGCGCAACAGAGGCGAAAGTACGCCAGACCGCTTCAGTACGATCGCTCCTCGCGTTGTGGGAAAAGTACCGGCCCCCGCCGGTGATCTCCATCCCTATCCGCGTGCTCCTCGCCCTCAGCGGCATTGCGCTCCCCTTCTGTTGAAATTAATGCCAAAAACGTACCAATTGTCCAGAGAAGTTTACAACTTTCGCGCATAAAAATTTAAAACAGTCGTTTTTCTCAAATTTTATCAACGAATTAATCAATTTTTTCTCAAGCCGACAAATCTGCTTGGTTAATGGTATTTTTTTGGTATCTTCAAGCCGGAGGTATCTTCATGACTGAATTCTTCATTGGCGTCGATGGTGGCGGCACGGGATGTCGCGCCGTGGTGGCGGGTAGCGATGGTGCGATTCTGGGTTCGGGGCGCAGCGGCTCCGCCAATATCGTCACCGATCCGCGAACGGCGCTGATCAATGTGATCGCGGCGATCGATAACGCTTTTGATGATGCCGGGCTGGACAAGACGCATTATGCGACCAGTCACGCAGTTCTCGGTCTGGCAGGCGGCAATGTCGTGGGTGCAGGCACCCCGATAGAACGCGGCCTGCCCTTCGCGCACTCCAATGTGGAGTTTGACGGCGTGATCGCCCTGCAGGGTGCGCTTGGCGATCAGGACGGCATCGTTGCCATTCTCGGCACGGGCACGGCCTATATCACACGCCGGAGCGGTCGAATTCATTCAGTCGGCGGATGGGGTTTTCCCCTGAGCGATCTCGGCAGTGGCGCGCGGCTCGGTCAAAGCTTGTTGCAGGAAAGCCTGCTCGTGCATGACGGCATTCATCCACGCACACGCCTGACGACGGACCTTTTGAACGAGTTTGACAACAATCCGGATAATCTGGTCGAATTTGCCTGGACTGCGAAGCCGGGCGACTTCGGCAAATATGCTCCACGTATTTTCCAGTATGCGAACGAGGGAGACGAAACCGCACGGATGTTGCTGGAGCGTTCTGCCAGTTATGTGAGTGAAACGCTTGACGTACTGATCAAACAGGGCGCCGAACGCATCAGCCTGCTTGGCGGCATGGCACCGCTTTATGTGGAATGGCTGCCGCCATACCAGCAGAAGCTTCTGGTCAAACCGGCGGCGGATGCTTTGACAGGCGCTCTACAACTGGCCCTCAAGCGATATGGGTCGCAAAATGGAAAGGCGCGCGAATGAGCGGAAATTTCAGCGCTTTCCTGCCCAAGAACCTGCAGGGTTCTGCTCCCTCTTCTGGTGGCCCACTCTATATGCAGCTGCGTCAGTCACTGGAGACTGCGATCCGCGCCGGGCAGCTGGTTGACGGTGAAGCCCTGCCGCCGGAACGCGACATTGCTGAATATGCCAATATCAGCCGCGTGACAGTGCGCAAGGCGGTGGATGATCTCGTCAAGGCCGGGCTTCTCGTGCGCCGTCATGGTTCGGGCACGTTCGTCGTGCGCCCGAGCGAGCGCGTGCAGCAGTCGCTCTCGATGCTGACTTCATTTACCGAAGACATGGCGCGCCGCGGCATCACCACGCAATCCAGATGGCTGGAGCGCGGCCTTTACTACCCTTCGCCTGAAGAGATGATGAAGCTGGGCGTTTCCTCGGAAACCCGCGTTGCTCGCCTCGGTCGTCTGCGCATTGCGAGTGACATGCCGCTGGCCATCGAGCGCGCAAGTCTTTCAAGCGAAATCCTGCCCGACCCGGATGCGGTCAAGGGCTCACTCTATGCCGAGCTGAGCCGCACCGGATTTCGCCCTGTGCGTGCGGTCCAGCGCATAGCAGCCTGCAACATCAAGGACCCCGACGCACGCATTCTGGGCGTCAAGGAAGGCGATGCGGGCCTGTCCATCGAACGGATTTCTTATCTGTCGTCCGGTCGGGTGGTGGAGTTTACAAAATCACTCTATCGCGGCGATGCCTATGATTTCGTAGCCGAGCTGACAATACCGCAGCCTTAGAGCGCGTTTCGATCTGATTGGATCAGATCGGCGCTCTAACTTCTTCTGTTTTAAGCATAATCTTCTCGATCCTCGTTTCACTCCGGTCGGATTATGCTCTAAGCGACCTCTATCGACGAAAACGGCCCGTTTCCGGGCCGTTTTTATTTCATGTCAGTGATGTTTCTTGCCTTCACGAGCCAGATCCGCTGTTGGATCGGCTGCGAGACGCTTGCGCGCCCGGTCATCCATCAGCTCATACCACATGGCGTTGAGCACGGCGAAAGCCGCAGCAAGCGGAAGCCCCAACAACCAGGAAAAATACCACATATCGCTTTCCTTTCTCGGTTGTTCCAAGCGCATCCTGAAAAGTTTGAAACGGTTTTCGGGATGCGCGTTGAAACGAAACTTATAGAGCGCCGATCTGATGCAATCAGATCAAAAAGCACTCTAGTAAGCGTGATTGCTGTCGTCTTCGATCATGTCCTTGTCGACCTTGCCCCACAGGACCTTGTAAACCCAGGACGTGTAGACAACGATCAGCGGCAGGAAAATGAGCGTCACAACCAGCATGATGAACAGTGTCATATGGCTGGAAGACGAATCCCATACCGTCAGGCTTGAGCGCGGATCGAGCGACGATGGCAGAATGAACGGGAACATCGACACGCCGACCGACGAAATAATGCCGAAGATCGACAGCTTTCCGAACAGCAGCGGGGCTAATTCACGACGGCTACGCAATGCGATGAAGACCGCCAGTGCCCCCAAAATGCCGAGCGCCGGAGCGATCAGCAGGACAGGATAGTTCACATAGTTGGTGAACCATGCACCGTGATCCAGTTCCACAGTCTTGCGCAGCGGATTGGATGGCCCGTCGGTGACGATGGCGCTCGTGATCCGGTAACCCGAAACCCAGAACCAGCTGACAACCCCAGCCAGCACATAGAGCACGACAGTCAGAAGAGCTGCGATGCTGCCGTAGGACCGGGCACGCGCCTGAATATCCCCGGTCGTCTTCAACATCAGCCAAGAAGCGCCATGCATGCAGAGCATCGTCACCGAAAGCACGCCGCAAAGCAGTGCAAACGGATTCAGCAGACCGAAGAACGAGCCTTCATAGAATATCTGAAAGTCGTCGGCGATACGGAATGGAACGCCCTGTAGGACATTGCCGACGGCAACGCCGAAGATAAGGGCAGGAACGAAACCGCCGATGAAAAGCGCCCAGTCCCAGCCTCTCCTCCAGGCCTCACTCTCGCGCTTGGAACGATATTTGAACCCGACCGGACGCAAGATGAGTGCGAACAGGATGACAAACATCGCCAGATAGAATCCGGAGAAAGACACCGCATAGAGCTGTGGCCAGGCGGCGAAAATAGCACCGCCCCCGAGGATCAACCAGACCTGATTGCCTTCCCAGACGGGGCCGATCGTGTTGATGATGATGCGTCGCTCGACATCGGTTTTGCCGACGACGGGCATGAGTATGTCGACACCGAGGTCGAACCCGTCCATCGCGGCAAAAGCGATCAGCAATACGCCGAGCAGCACCCACCAGATGAGACGCAGGGTTTCATAGTCCAACAAATCGCTGAGTATCATGATCCTTACTCCGCAGGTGCGATGCTGGCCGGGGCGAGCATTGCTTCCGGCTTGCTGTCGGGTTCAGGTCCAGCCTTGATAGCACGGATCATCAGGCCCATCTCGATGATGAAGAGAACCGTATAGATCGCCACGAAACCAAGTATGGTCAGCAGCACTGTGGATGCTCCGAGATTGGAAACCCCGACTGCCGTCGGCAATATGCCTTCGATGACCCATGGCTGGCGGCCGAACTCCGCGACGATCCAGCCCATTTCGGCTGCGATCCACGGTAGCGGTATCGCAAACACGGCAATCCGCAACAGGAACGGATAACGGTCGAGTTTACGACGCGCAGACAGCACGAAGAATGTGCCCGTCAACAGGATCAGGAAGAAGCCGATGCCGACCATGATGCGGAAGGCCCAGAACAGGGGCAGGACACCGGGAACGGTATCATTTGCGGCCTGTGTGATCTGTGCGTCGGTTGCCTGACGCGGATCATCGACATAGCGCTTCAGCAGAAGCGCATAGCCCATCCACTGACTGTTATCGGCAAAGACGTCCTTCACTTCCTGCGGCACGGCATTCGTGTCGCCAGCCGCACGGATTTTCTGCAAGGCGTCATAGGCGACGATGCCATTGCGGATATGGTTCTCCGCACTTTCAACAAGATCGTTGATGCCCTGAATTGGGGTGGTGAGAGAACGCGTACCGATCAGGCCCATGACCCACGGAATATGCACCGCGAAGTGGGTTTCGCGTGCTGCCTGATCCGGGAAACCGAATACGGTGAACGAAGCCGGAGCCGGTTCTGTTTCCCACATGGCTTCAATCGCCGCGATCTTCATCTTCTGATGTTCGTTGGCCAGATAGCCGCTTTCGTCACCAAGGACGACGACGGAAAGTGTCGCGGCAAGACCGAACGATGCTGCAATGGTCATCGAGCGCTTGGCGAGTTCTACCGAGCGTCCCTTGAGCAGATACCAGGCCGAAACACCGAGGACGAAAACAGACGCGGTGACATAACCGGCAGAAACCGTATGCACGAACTTGGCCTGCGCGACCGGGTTCATCAGCACTGCGAAGAAATCGGTGATTTCCATACGCATGGTTTCGGGATTGAATGCCGACCCGACCGGATTCTGCATCCAGCCATTGGCGATCAGAATCCACAGTGCCGAGAAGTTAGAACCTGCCGCGACCGCATAAGTCGCCATGAGGTGCCCGACTTTCGACAGGCGATCCCAGCCGAAGAAGAACAGACCTACGAAGGTCGCTTCAAGGAAGAAAGCCATAAGGCCTTCGATGGCGAGCGGTGCGCCGAAGATGTCGCCGACATAGTGGCTGTAATAACTCCAGTTCATGCCGAACTGGAATTCCATCACGATGCCCGTCGCGACGCCCATGACAAAGTTGATGCCAAACAGCGTACCCCAAAATTTCGTCATCTGCCGCCAGATGAGTCGCCCCGTCATCACGTAAACGGTTTCCATGATGGCAAGCAGCACGGAAAGACCCAAGGTCAGAGGTACGAAGAGGAAGTGATAAAGTGCCGTGATTGCAAACTGCAATCGCGACAGGGAGACAATATCGAGTTCCATCTCTTTAAGCCGGTAACCCGGCCCTCCTGGTGTTATGAGCGGCGCTTCAGCGCGGCCCCCTTTTGAAAACGGCGGCTTCCTGGAAACCGTACTCCGCTTCAATTTCAAATATCGGTCCAGATATGGACACGGACTTCAAATCATTTCCATGTCCGCGCAGCTCACCTCATGGTTTCGAGGATTTCGCCGAAGCGCGGCGAACTCTTACCTACAGACTCAACTAGAGCGCCTTGATTTAAAACAATGATCCGTTCGCAAATTCGCGCTTCGCGACTGATATGCGTTGCGATCAGCAATGCGCGAGAACCTGCTCTCGCCTTGAGGCGATCGAGAACATCCTGTGCGGTTGCGTTATCGAGACCTTCGGTCGGTTCATCCAGTAGCCAGAGCGGCGCATCGGTCAGGAAAAGCCGCGCCAGGGCCAGACGACGTGCTTGCCCGCCCGAAAGCCCCAACCCGCCCTCGCCCAGCATTGCGTCCAGTCCGGCAGGCAATTCATCGATAAACGCGCCAAGGCCCGCAGCCCGCAAAGCGTCAATCAGTTCCTCATCGCTCGCATCGGCACGCGCCAGCCGGAGATTGTCGCGAAGACTATCCTGAAATAGCTCTGTCCGCTGCGTGAGAAGGCGCGCGGGCAAAACCGAAACGCTGCCCTGATCAGCCGGAATTTCTCCGGCAAGGAGATTGAACAAGGTCGATTTGCCTGCGCCGCTTGTGCCGACGATGGCAATACGCTCGCCCGCTGCAATATCGAGATCGAGGTTTTTGAGGGCATCGTGATCCGCGCCCTCGTGACGAACCGACACGTTTTTCAGATGAACCGCTACGCCATTCTCAGGTTTTTTGGGTGCCGTTAGTTCAGCGTCATCGTTCAGTTGAGGTGCAACCCGCCTGGCAGCAAGTATCGTGCGCCCGAGTTCCATCGCGCCGCGCCGCAATGCTGAAAACGGCTCCATCGCACCAAGAATGATAAGCATTCCGAGCGCTGCAACTGGCGCACCGATCATTCCTGACTGCATCAGCAAACCAACGGCGACAAGGCCACCTGCAAGCAACGCAGCGTGAACAATGCCGAAACCCGCGCCGGTTACGATCTCTATGCGATTAAGCTCGCGATCCGAAGCGGCGACATAGCCGTCTGCACGGACCAAAGCCAGCTTCTGATCTTCGAGGCGCCCAGCCATAAGAAGTTCAGTCTGCCCGGCAACGAGATCGACGGTACGGGCGCGCAGCGCTTCCGTACCTTTTGCTCGTTGTCGCATGGATTTTTCGGAACGACGAGCCGCAGCAAGCGGAAGGCCCAGACCGGCAACAAGCAGGACAAGAGCAACCAGCAACCCGAAAAGGGGGCTCATCAGGCCGAGAGCGATGCCAGCCACAAGCGCGGTAGCGAGTGCAGCACCGACAGGCACCACCACGCGCAGATAAAGCGAGTCGAGTGCATCAATGTCTGCCGTCAGGCGGAACAGGAGACGCGCAGGGCGCTTCAATAGCGCGTTTGCAGCGGTCGGGCGCGCCCAGCTACGGAACAGCTTTTCGCGCAGTGCGGCAAGGATCGCAAGCGTTGCATCATGGGTGACGAGCCGCTCCAGATAACGCGAACCGGTACGCAAGATCGCCAGCAGACGAATACCGGCTGCAGGAGCGAACACATCGAACACAACCGCCGTCGCCATGCTCAAGCCCGCAATCGCCGTTGCCGTTATGAACCAGCCTGACAGGCCGAGAAGAGCGATACCGGCAAGGACCGTTACAGTAGCCGTCGCTATACCCGCAAGAAGTGCTGTCCCCTTGGTGCGGAAAAAGAGGCGCAGGATCGGTTGCAACGATTGAAAACCGTTCATTCTGCCGCCCTCCTCTGCCAGACAGGATCGTTATCCACGCTGCCGTCCAGACGGACGATACGGTCCATCCTGCGGGCAAGGGTTTCGTCATGGGTAGCGACGATGAGCGTCTTGCCTTTGGCTAGCCTGAGAAGGCTGTCGGCAATGACCTTCGCGGTTTCCTGGTCAAGATGGGCTGTAGGTTCATCGGCCAGGATAATATCGGCATTGAGATCAACTGCCGCTCGAGACAGCGCCAGCCGCAGGGCTTCGCCACCGGATATTCCCGCACCGTTCTCGCCGATGAGACTGTTGCCGGTGACACCCAGAACATGACCGAGCGCCATGTCATCAATGATGGCTTTGGTGGTTTCCACATCGGCTTGCCGACCGAGCGTGATGTTCTGACGAGCAGAACCGGCAAAGATATGCGGCTTCTGTCCGATCCAGCTCATCCTTGAGCGAAGCGCCTCTGCTGTATCTTCGGCCAACCCGATCCCACCGATTTCAATTTGGCCAGTTTGAGGAGCCGTCAGCCCGGCAACAAGGGCCAGAACAGTCGATTTCCCATAGCCGCTCGGCGCCAGCAGAGCCACGTGCTCGCCTGCCGCAATATCGAGATTGAATGCGGTGAGAACCTTGCCCCCAGTCCCATAACCAAAGTCGATATTGTGTAGAGTTACGGTAGGAGCATCACCAGTTGCTGCGTGGCTTCCAACCTTGCCGACAATTGGCATCGGATGTTCAGCCAGCTTTTCCAGTGCATCAATTGAAGCTTCGCCCGCTGCACGGTCGTGCCAGACCGCTGAAAGATCGCGCAATGGTTCGAAGAATGCAGGCGATAGAAGCAGGACGAAAAGACCTTCGGCCAAAGTCAGCTTATGGCCCCACGCTCCGAAGTTGAGCTGGCCCAGCAGATGGAAGCCGATATAAACCGCGACCATGGCAACGCCGATAGCAGCGAAGAGTTCAAGCACAGCCGAAGACAGAAATGCGATGCGCAGGACAGTCATCGTCTTGGAACGCAAGGTTTCGGCGTTCTGGCGCAGCCGGTTCGCCGTCGCGTCCACGGCATGGAATGTGCGAATGGTTGCAAGGCCCCGCAGACGGTCAAGCAGAAAGCCGTTCATTCCACCAAGGGCTGTCAGTTGCTTTTCGCTGGCCGCCTTTGCACGCCAGCCGATCAATGCCATAAAGATCGGTATCAGCGGTGCGGCCACCATCAGGACAAGTGCTGCAGCCC
The DNA here is from genome assembly GCF_000017405.1 of Brucella anthropi ATCC 49188. Lineage (NCBI taxonomy): Bacteria > Pseudomonadati > Pseudomonadota > Alphaproteobacteria > Hyphomicrobiales > Brucellaceae > Brucella > Brucella anthropi. Next base: position 903,437 of record NC_009668.1, on the reverse strand, counting down.
AGGAATACCAGAGTACGACGGCAAGTATTGCGAATGGGATCAGCATCACGCGGATGCGGACCGGCACAAAGCGCGAAAGATAGGGAACGACCATTTCCGCCTGTTCGGCAAGAATGCTTGCCGCCTCACCGGATGACGGGCGCGTCACATCAAGCGGTGAACGTTGCGCAAGCGCTGAAACAGCATTGGTTCGAAGTCGGGAAAGTTCCAGTCGGGCGGCGTCGAAAGCTTTGGTAGCGCCTGCACTATCAAGAAGGCTGCGCAGACAGCCGAGAACGAATATGCCCGCCGCGCTGTAATAGATGGAATTATCGAAGCCGGTGTCGGCCAGTCGTCCGATTGCGTATGCGAGAATGCCCGCTTGCGGCAGCCACAAAAGTGCGGCTAACGCCTGAAGATATGCCCCCCGCTTCAGCAAAGACGGAACAGGACGACGCTGCGAGCGGCGCGAACCTTGTTGGTCGCTTGCCGCTTCGCCGTCTTCTGCCGTCAAAGTTTCCGTTCGGGGGACAACGGATGTCACTCTCTCTTAGGCTCCTTTTTGGCCGATGTTCGCCCGCGTCCGAGCGCCACGATCCTGTCCGTGGTTTCAAGGAAGCGGGTCACCTTGGCGCCAAGCGCCAGAAGACTTGTCAAACGGTCGGTATCGAGTCGCTTGACGTCGTCGTACCAGTTGGTCAGCCTTTCGATCAGGCCGTACATGTCCTTCATGCGATCCTGCGCATAAAGATCGCTGTCGCCTTTCGGCTGCTCCATCAGGATTTCACGCAGAACCGAGAGCGTGGGATCGATCTCGCGCTTCTTGCGCTCTTCAGCGAGCGTGCGCAGAATCTGCCACACATCGTCGGGCGTCGTGAAGAAATCGCGGCGATCACCGGGAATGTGCTTCAGCAGCACCAGATTCCAGCCCTGCAATTCACGAATACCCATGGACACATTCGAACGTGACACACCGAGAGCATCGACGATCTGGTCAGCGCAAAGAGGCTCAGGCGACACGTAAAGCAGTGCATAAATCTGCCCCACCGTGCGGTTGATGCCCCAACGGCTGCCCATTTCTCCGAAGTGGAGCACGAACGACTGAACGATTGGCGACAATTCCAAAACTCTCTCTCCCGTAAATTCTGAATTTTCAGAAATTACTGAAATTCAGATAATTCAAATGGCTTGAACCTTCAATCCGTTTGTCCCGGGCGAAAGCCCGAATGGACAATTGGCCGCAGCCCCGGACACTCCTCCAAATGCCCGAAAACACGATAGGCCACCGCTTCCGCTCCGCAGTCGGTGGGCAGTCAGGCCAGAGATTCGGCAAATGGCAGATAATGTTTCCGATCGGCAGGATAGCCGGTCTTGAAGCGAACTCCAAAACAGGTCTCCGGTCAGCCCGGAAGCAACAGCCGCCGCTTCCATGACGGAGCGGCGAATTTCCCCATTTGGTGCGACGGAAAACGCAAGCTTTCCGCCCTCTCCGCACCCTCAAGCATGATACCTACAGACCTATAGCGGGTCGGAAGATGAAGGCAGCTCCTTGCTGTCCTGCGTTCTGTCGCGATGGATCACGGCGCGGCTGAGCAGCATGAGCGTTACCGGCGTTGTGATGACCACAAAGACGGTAATCAGCACTTCATGCAGAATCGGCTTCGATTGCAAGATGGAGAAAAATATGATCGAGGCGATCAAGATTCCGCCAGCACCAAACGACGAGCCAAGCGTGGGGGCGTGAACACGCTCGTAAAAGCTTTTGAAGCGGACGAGTCCGATGCATCCGACGAGTGTCAGGAAGGCGCCGGAGACCAGAAAAAAAGCAATGATCACAGCGGCCCATACGGGAAGTTCACCTGCATTGATCATTCGATCACCTCCCCGCGCATGAGGAATTTTGAAAGTGCCACGGTGGCAACGAAACCCAGAAGAGCGATAATCAGCGCCGTCTCAAAATAGATGATGCTGCCCGTACGTATGCCGAACGTGATCAGGAGAAGCAGCGCGTTGAGGTAGAGCGCATCGGCCGCAAGAATGCGATCCTGCGCACGCGGGCCTACAAGCAGCCGATAAACTACACAAGCCAGAGCGCCAAGAAGCATCAGCTGAGCAGCAAGCAGGGACCAGAAGATAATGACTGCACTCATGCGGATTTCTCCTCTTCCATGACGTCTGCCGCTCCGAATATCTTGATGAGCGGCTGCTCATATCTTCCCTTGATCGTGTCCCGCCACGCCTGCGCATCATCCAGATCGAGTACGTGGATGGTCAGTTCGTGCCTTGCAGCGTTGTAATCCACCCAGGCCGTGCCCGGCGTCGCTGTGATTATGCAGGCGAGAACGGCAAGAGCGGTCCGGTTTTCCAGATCAAGCTGGATAACGACAAAGCCCGGACGTCGCTTACGCTTGCGTGACAGAATGATGCCAGCCACCGCGATATTGGATTGCAGGATGTCATAGCTCATGGTGCCGAACAGCAAGAGCATCGTCGGGATCGAACGAATATGGTTCTTCTGCGGTTGCAGGGCCGTCATGATGAGACAAGCCACGAGCGCGATGATCGCACCAAGCAGGAGCTGTGCCCGTGTGAAGCCGTTCAAAAGCAGCCAGAACAGAAGCAACGAGGCGAACAGAAGCGGGTAAGGCAGGATCTTTTTCACTGTGCCCCCTCCGTTTCGGTGCCTGCACGGGGCGCATTGAGGACACTGCTGATATAAGATGCGGGATTGTGCAGCGAACGCGCCGTTTCATCCATATAACGCATCGCCGGGCCGGCAGCGATTGTCAGCGCCAGACAGATTGCCAGAAGCCCCGCAATCGGCACGACTTCCCGGACCAGAACGCGTGGCACGTTGCCTTCGAGCGATGCCCAAAACGTGCGAATGCCGGTACGTGTCATCGCGATCAGCGCTGAAAGACCAGACAGCAGAAGGAGCGCGACCAAAGCCCAGCTTGCCGGACTGACTGGCATTGCGAGCTGCGGTGTCGGACTGTCGCCGTTGAAAACCGCTGCCAGGATCAGGAATTTGGCAATGAATCCAGAGAATGGCGGCAGGCCGATCAGCAATATCGCGCAAATGCCGAAGAACGTTCCCAGGACGGCAAGGGTTGCGGGCAACACAGCCCCGACTTCGTCTTCGTCTTCTTCCTCCTCATCGTCACCATAGGCTTCCATGGTAACGGCGAGAACGTTTGCAGCCGCATCCTGACCGCGTTCGATCAGTTCGATCAGCAGGAAAAAAGCCGCGATGGTAAGCGTGGAACTCACCATATAGAACAGCGCGGCGCCGGTCATGGCGGTGTTACCGCTGCCAATGGCAGCCAGCAACGTGCCCGAGGATACGAGGATACTATAGCTGGCAAGACGTCCCATTGCTTGCGATGCGACCACCCCGATCAGGCCGAAGGCCAGTGTGACCATTCCACCGAAATAGAGCCAGTCATTGCCGAAACCATAGGAAGAACCGGCACCGATGCCGAACATCAGAGGCGACAGGCGCAAAAGGACGTAAATGCCGACCTTGCTCATGATGGCGAAGACCGCCGCCACCGGTGCTGCTGCTGCCGTATAGGTTGGCGCAAGCCAGAAATTGAGCGGCCACATGCCTGCCTTGACGAGGAAGGCAACGCCCAGAACCGCAGCACCTGCTTCAAGCAGCATACGATCTTCAGCTGCGACCTGCGGAATTCTCTGTGCAAGATCGGCCATATTCAAGGTGCCGGTCACGCCATAGATCAGGCTGACGCCGATCAGAAACAGAGACGACGCGACGAGATTGACGGCAATATAATGCATGCCGGCCTTTACGCGCGCCGGACCTGATCCATGCAGCGCCAGGCCGTAGGATGCCGCCAGCATCACTTCGAAGAACACGAAGAGGTTGAACAGATCACCAGTCAGAAATGCGCCGTTCAGCCCCATCAGCAAAAGCTGGAAGATTGTATGGAAATGCGGGCTGGCTTTGTGCCAGTGCGCGAGTGCGAAGCTGAGTGAAGCCATGCCGAGCAGGCTGGTCAGCACAAGCATAAGGGCCGCGAGACGATCCAGAACCAGCACGATGCCGAACGGTGCGGGCCAGTTGCCGATCAGGTAAACCAGAGCGTCAGGGGCCCTGTTGCTCGCCATGCCAGCAAGCATGATGGCAATCGCGATCAAACCCAATGTCGAGATGGAGTTGATGGCCATCTTGAGCTTGCGCTTGCGCTCATCGAACAGCAGCAAGACAGCTGCCGTGACGAGCGGCAGAATGATTGGAGCAACGATGAGGTGCGTTTTCCAGTCCAACATCAGTTCTCCTTGCCGTCCACGTGGTCCGTACGCGTCAACCCGCGCGAAGCGAGCAGCACGACAAGGAAAAGTGCGGTCATTGCGAAACCGATGACGATGGCGGTCAGTACGAGCGCCTGTGGTACCGGATCGGTATATTGTGCGGCCTGAACGTCAACACCGCTATCGAGCACCGGGGCAGCATTCGTGCGCAAGCGTCCCATCGAAAAGATGAAGAGATTGACCGCGTAGGAAATCAGCGACAGACCGATTGCCACCTGGAAGGTACGCGGGCGAAGAATGAGCCAAACGCCGGATGCCATCAACACGCCGATCGCCAGAGCAAGAACGAGTTCCATCAGTTCTCCTCCTTCGTTGCGGCGAGCTTCTCGACACGGTGTTTACGGAGTGATTGGTGTGCGAGTGCAATTAAAACCAGCACGGTAGCGCCAACCACGAGGGTGAAGACGCCAAGATCGAACAGCAGTGCGCTGGCTGTCGGCATTTTTCCGATATGCGGTATTTCCGTATATTGGAAGAATGTGGTGAGGAACGGATAGCCGAAGAACCACGACCCCGCGCCTGTTGCCGCTGCAAACAGCAAACCCAACCCGATCCAGCGCAAGGGCAGAATGCGCAAGCGATCTTCCACCACACGCGCGCCTGACGCCAGATATTGCAGCAAAAATGCAATTGCGAGCGTAATACCGGCCGCAAATCCGCCACCTGGCAGATCATGACCGCGCAGGAACAGATGCACTGCCAGCACAATGATAACCGGGAACAACCATTGCATGATGACGGACGGCACGGCCAGATAATCGGCCAGTGTTTCACCTGCCTTGCGGTCAGGCGCTGCCTCGTCATAGGCGTCCTGGATTTTCTGCTGGGCTGTCGATCCGGTTGTGTCAGGGGCAGGACGGAAACGACGCAGGAGCGCAAAAACCGTGAGGCCCACGATGCCGAGGACGGCAATTTCACCAAACGTATCGAAAGCACGGAAGTCGACCAGAATGACGTTCACGACATTCTTGCCACCGCCGCCTGAATAGGCGTTTTCGAGGAAATAATCGCCGATGCTGCTGGGCGAAATACGCGTCATAACAGCATAGGCGATGACAGCGACCCCTGCCCCGCTGCCGATTGCAAGCAACAAGTCGCGATAACGGCGGATGCGCGGACCTATCTGCACCGGGAGCGGATCAGGATCTTCCCAACGCTTCGGCAGCCAGCGAAGCCCGAGCAGCAGCAGAACAGTGGTGACGATCTCGACCAGCAACTGGGTCACAGCAAGATCCGGCGCGGACAGCCAGACGAAGGTGATGCAGGTAACGAGCCCCGCCCCTCCGAGGAGGATCAACGCCGCAAGTCGGTGGTACTTGGCCTGATAGGCCGCGCCGATAGCACAGGCACCACCAAGTATCCAAAGTCCGGCAAAAATCGGGTCCACGGGCTGGGCGCCAAGCGAACCTGACTGCAAGCCGGAAACGAAAATCGGCCAGGCAGCTGCAAGGACGGCCACCGCAACCACGATACGGAGCTGCGGCTGCAGACGACGCGTGCTGAGGAAGGATTCTGCCTTACGTGCCCAGTTCCATGACAAGGTCACGAGAACACGTTCGAAAATGCGCTGCCCTTGCAAATGCCGGAATAAGGGGGGGCCGTCTTCACTGGTGGCAAGGTAGTTTTTCAGCATCCAGTGCAGAAGAATACCGCCGATCATGGCGACGATACTCATCATCAGCGGCAGGTTGAAGCCGTGCCAGACCGAGAGACTATATTCAGGCGTCGCCGTGCCCAGCACCGACAGAACAGCCGAATGCAGAAACGGTCCGATGGAAAGGCCAGGAATGATGCCGATCAACAGGCAAAGCAGAACCAGAAGCTCGATAGGACGGCGCATCCAGTGCGGCGGCTCGTGTGGCTCATGTGGCAGGTCATGCGGTGGTGGTCCGAAGAACGTCGAATAAATAAAGCGCACCGAATAGGCGACCGTGAAGATACCGGCAATCGTGGCGACATAGGGCGTGATCGTATCGAGCCACGACGCCATGTGCGTTTCCACCGCCTCAGCGAAGAACATTTCCTTGGAAATAAAGCCGTTGAGCAACGGTACGCCTGCCATTGCCGCACTCGCGACCATGGCGAGCGTTGCTGTATAGGGCATGGGACGCAACAGCCCGCTCAACTTTCGCATGTCGCGCGTGCCGGTCTCATGATCGATGATGCCCGCAGCCATGAACAGCGATGCCTTGAAAATCGCATGGTTGACCATGTGAAAGATCGCGGCAACCGCAGCAAGTGGGCTGCCAAGAGAAAGCAGAACGGTAATCAGACCAAGGTTACTGATGGTCGAATAGGCAAGCAACCCTTTGAGGTCCTGCTGGAAAACTGCGAAGAAGCTGGCAATCAGAAGCGTGATCAGCCCTGCCGAACCGACGATCCAGAACCACTCTTCCGTTCCGCTGAGAACCGGCCACAGGCGCGCCAGCAGGAAGACTCCGGCCTTCACCATGGTGGCCGAATGCAGATAGGCCGAAACGGGCGTTGGCGCTGCCATCGCATTGGGAAGCCAGAAGTGGAACGGAAACTGCGCGCTTTTCGTGAATGCTCCGAGCAGGATCAGAATGAGCGCCACGCTATAAAGCGGATGTGTCCGAACGATGTTCCCCGCTGCCAGAACTGTGTCGAGATCGTAGCTTCCGACAATATGGCCGAGGATCAGAACGCCTGCCAGCAGACAGAAACCACCGATACCCGTCACGGTCAGCGCCATGCGTGCGCCGTCGCGGGCACTGGCATTATGATACCAATAGCCGATCAGCAGGAACGAGAAGATGCTGGTCAGCTCCCAGAACACGGCGAGCAATATCAGATTGCCGGATAGAACTACGCCGAGCATCGATCCCATAAAGGACAGCAGGAACGAGAAGAACCTCGGCACGGGATCTTCGGGCGACATGTAATAACGCGCATAAATGACGACCAGCAGGCCGATACCCGTGATGAGCATCGCGAAAAGCCAGGCGAAGCCATCCATTCGGAAGGTGACATTGAGGCCATAGGCCGGAAGCCATTCCACAGTGCCATGAAGCACCTTGCCGTCCGACACGATGGGATAAAGGCTGGCGGTGACAATAAAGGCAACAAGCGCAATCGCTGCCGTAAACCAGGCCGAACCGCTACGATCCGCCCCCCTGAATAAGCCGGTTATGGCGCTGCCAAGAAATGGTAGAAGGACAAGCAGGAAAAGCATTCTGCCGTCCATCGTCATGCGCCACAGGCCTCCTAGCCGAAATCAAGGTTGATCCGAAGCAGGCACCGCTCAAGAAAACAGCAACAGAATCGCTCCGGCAAGTTGTAGTGAGGAATCATATATTCCGATGGCCTTATTATGACCGGCCACGGAACATTATGGCAATAGCTTTCAATGGCTTATCGCATAGATTTGAATCATTTTATCGTTCCCTGCGCCGGAAAATCTATAATTTGTCGACTGCTGCGAACCTCGATACCTGATTGTCGACCATACTGACCTGAAAATCTTTCAGCCGGATGACACAAAACTTGCCATGAATTTTACCGCAGATGCGGCTTCATCCTTCAAGCAAAATCGCCGATAGCCGTTCGGCCTGAACACGAATGTCCGGTACGGCAGTAACCTCCCAGAACGCGCCTTTCGTAACAGGTCCGATACCGAAAAACGGACCGGATGGCTCTCCTCGCTTATTGAGAATCTGCAGATCCCGTGTGACGTCAAAACCGAGATCGAGTGGATCCGGTCGGGCCAAGCCATGTTCCATAAGACCGATCAGTGCCGCATTGCGGGTTGTCGAAAAACGTGGATTGCCGCCACGACAATCAATAACCGTCGATACCTGCAGTTTTTCGACATGCTCACTACGCCGAGGGCGATAACGGACTTCAATCTCCTCGCCTTGGTCGCGCACCGAAACCAGATGGCCTGCCGCGACTTTAAGCTGGCCGCTGTTCACGGCAGCTTCGATACGCTCTGCGACAGCCGGTGCCATGCGATGCCGGTGCACATCCCACCAAGGACGCAGATGACGGAGGAAGCTGCGGCGCTGCGAAGTCGGCAGGCTCGCCCAGATGTTTTGTGTATGCGTACGCAGACCATCCATCACGCCACGCCAGCCGGAACCGGTTTTTTCCGCTTCCGTCATCATGGCACGCACGTGCTGCACAAGCTTGGAAAGGCCCAGCGATAGCGGGAGATCGTCTGCCTCGACCGGGAAAGCTTGCGCAGGGGCATGAACCGCAGGAAGAAGCCCACGGCGCGAGATCGCATAGATTTCCGCACGATGCCCGTTGTCGAGCAGCGACAGGACGCTGTCGATCATCGACAGACCTGTGCCGAATATAGTCACCGGCGCATCTGTCGGCACATCGAAATAGCCATTGCTCGACCAGTATTCCGTAACGTGATTGCCGGATTTCGCGATGGCGGCCTCATTTCCCGTGGCCACAATCACCGCATCGGCAATGAACGTGTCTCCTGTCTCAGCGGTAACGGCTGCTCTGCCGTCCTTCAGTGCGACATCGACGACGCCGGTCTTTTCAACCTTCAAACGTGTATCATCGTCAGAAAGATAAGGCGCGATAAGATGCTTCAGATAGGAGCGGTAGAGTTTGCGTGGTGCAAAACTGTGCGGTTCCCACAAATGGCCGGGAGCGGCAATGTCGCTCGACTGCAACCAGTTCAGGAAATGATCCGGCTGATCGGGATATGCGCTCATATTGCTGGCGCGGACATTGAGAAGATGGCTCGGATTTTCCGTCGCGTATGCGATGCCTGCCCCTAATTGACCTGAACGCTCGAAAATCCGCACGGTCGAATCTGGTGAGCGCCGAAGCAATTGTGCGGCCAGGATGATGCCGCTTGCGCCCGCTCCGATGATAATGAATGACTTCAAACTATCGTGACCTCGTCCCTTTTCACGACAACGATAAGAAAAGCGCGTCGTCAAACTATCGTTTTTAAATCCCACTGTTTTAGTTAGATTCCGATAAACAATCGCTCTTGTAAACCCCATAAAGCTGGGATGTTGCGCTGTTCAGATGCCTGCAGGGCGCGGATAGCACATGGACGCAACGATCAAAACGTAAACAGTAAAACCCGGCTAACAACGGATCGTTGACAGTGTGTTTCAGAAACACGGGCTGGCTTCGACAGCCAAAATAACAATATTTCCCTCAACATCATTCATGAGGTTGTCTTGAAAATCCCAAGCCAGACAGCCTGTTGAACCGCTGAAAAACAGGACAGAATAATGAACAATTCTCTGCTGAATTCCATCAAGAAGCGCCGCACACAGTACGCTCTGGGCAAGTCCCTTCCGCTGTCGAATGAAGACACCGCCGAGCTGATCCGCGAAGCGGTCAAGCATACGCCGTCTTCGTTTAATTCGCAGAGCTCGCGCGCTGTGATCCTGTTTGACGCCGAGAGCGACAGGCTGTGGAACATCGTGAAGGAAACACTTCGCAAGATCGTTCCTGCCGACGCTTTCGCCCAGACCGAAGCCAAAATCGACAGCTTCTCCGCCGGTGCAGGCACGGTTCTGTTCTATGAAGACCAGAACGTCGTTAAGGGTCTTCAGGAAAACTTCCCGCTTTACGCTGACAACTTCCCGGTCTGGTCTGAACAGTCGGGCGGTATGGCGCAACATTCGGTCTGGACCGCGCTCGCCAACGCCGGCATTGGTGCCAGCCTTCAGCACTACAACCCGCTGATCGACCACGAAGTCGCCAAGGCTTGGGACGTTCCGGCTTCGTGGAAGCTCCGCGCACAGATGCCGTTCGGCTCGAACGAACAGCCTTTTGCTGAAAAGGCTTTCATGGACGATGGCGACCGCTTCAAAGTGTTCTTCTAATCGCCTGATTGTACTGTATGAATTGAGCCGGGGGAATTTTCCTCCGGCTTTTGCATTTCCGCGGAAAAATATTTCATCAGACCGTTGTCCCCTCCCCAAAAGCTGGCTGTAATGGAGAAGCTTTGAAGAGAGTCGCGAACAAAGCGACAGGCTCTTGAAGCTTCATCAATGCAGGGCTGCGATTGCGCAACATATGCGTATTGCACAGCCCGGAGGGGAAGTTGCATGACGACCGTAATACTGTCACTCATTCAGAATAACTCGAAGGCAGACCATACAAGATATGGCCTTGCACGAAAGCTGCTGCGCGCATCGATTCCAGCCGCACTGGCATTCACGCTCTTTCTATCGGCATCACCCAAGGCAGTGGAAGCAGCTACACCGACTGACACGCTCGTCATTGCCATGAGCATAGATGACGTCATTTCGCTCGACCCGGCGGAAATCTTCGAGATCACGACGTCTGAAGTGCTCACCAGCACCTATGAACGCCTCGTCACGACTGACACCAAGGACCCGACGAAGATCATCCCCCAGATTGCCGAAAGCTGGGCCTTTTCCGATGACGGTAAGTCGATCACGTTCAAAATCCGCAAGGGCCTAAAATTCGCCTCCGGCAACCCGCTGACGGCACACGACGCCGCTTATTCGCTGCAGCGCGCGATCAAGCTCGACAAGAGCCCGGCCTTCATCCTCAGCCAGTTCGGTCTCACTCGCGATAATGCCGATCAGAATATTGTTGCCACCGACGACGAAACGCTTGTGTTCACGACCGGCAAGGCGTTTGCGCCAAGCTTCGTCCTGAACTGTCTGACATCCAGCGTTGCGTCGATTGTCGACAGCAAGTTGGTCAAGGAGCATGAGCAGAAGGCAGAGAAGACCAAGGATTTTCCTTACGAAACCGATTTCGGTTATGAATGGCTGAAGACCAATTACGCCGGTTCCGGTCCTTTCGCATTGAAGCAATGGCGCGCAAATGAAGTCCTGCTTCTGGAGCGCAACGAAAATTATAGCGATGCAAAACCGGCAATGAAGCGCGTTATCTATCGCCACGTGAAAGAAGGCGTTTCGCAGCGCCTGCTCTTGCAGGCGGGCGACATCGACATTGCACGCAATCTGGAACCTGGCGATATCGAGGAATTGAGCAAGGATCAGAAATACCATGTCATCAACGCCCCGAAGGGGCGCGTCTATTATCTGGTCGCCAACCAGAATGTACCTGAACTCGCAAAGCCCGAAGTCCGGCAGGCACTGAAATACCTGGTCGATTACGATACGATAGAAGCGAAGCTCATCAAGGGTATCGGTCGCACGCACCAGTCCTTCCTGCCACTCGGCATGTTCGGTGCTGTCGGCGACAAGCCATTCACCTACGACGTCGATAAAGCCAAGGAACTTCTCGCCAAAGCTGGCCTCAAGGACGGTTTCAAGGTGACGCTTGATGTACGTAACAGCCAGCCATTCGTCGGGATAGCGGAAAGCATTCAGCAGACGATGGGTAAAGCAGGCGTTCAGGTGGAAATCCTGCAGGGTGACGGCAAGCTGACCACCACCAAGGTTCGCGCACGCAAGCACCAGTTGGCGCTGGGTATATGGGGACCGGATTATTGGGATCCGCATACCAATGCGGTCACGTTCACCAACAATCCAAACAATGGCGAAGATGTTTCGATGCGCACCAACGCCTGGCAGGCGCATTGGGAAATTCCGGAACTGACGGCGGAAACAATGGCTGCTGTTGAAGAGCGCGATACAGCCAAACGTGAGACGATGTATCATGATCTTCAAAAGAAGTTTCAGGAAACAAGCCCGTTCGCGATCATCTATCAGCAGATTGAAACGGCTGTGACGGGTCCGAATGTGCACGATTTCAACATGGTGGCCGATGCCAACTATGTTCAGACCGTAACGAAGGACTGATGCGATACGAAAAGGCCGGGCAAAGTGCCCGGCCTTTTTACTCGTCGTCGAAACTGAACGGCGGCAATTTTTCCAGTGCGGATTTCAGCGCTTCCGACCAGCTTTCCGATACGGTTTGATAGTAAGGATCGGTGGCCTCGAACCGTCTGCGAGCGCCAGTTACAAAACTGTCCGCTTCATAAATCTGCATGTCGAGCGGAAGCCCAACTGAAAGGTTGGCTTTCAGTGTGGAATCGAACGAAACCAGCAGCAGCTTCACCGCTTCCTCGAAACTCATCTGCTCCTGATAAGCGCGCACGAGGATCGGTTTTCCATATTTGTTCTCGCCAATCTGGAAAAAAGGCGTATCGGCCGAGCTCTCGATAAAATTGCCTTCGGGATAGATATAGAAAAGGCGCGATTGTCCGCCCTTGATCTGTCCGCCGAGAATAAACGATGCGCCGAAAGCATCGGCATTCTGTCCACCGGTAGCGGAGTTCTGGATCACTTCCTTGACGGTGTCGCCGACAAGACGCGCAACCTGAAACATGGAAGGCGCGTCGAAAACCGAAGGGTGCCTGTCTGCCGGAGCTTTCATCCGTTCTTCCAGAAGACTTGCAACGGCTTGCGTTGTCGCGAGGTTTCCCGCCGAAAGCAGAACAATCACGCGCTCGCCGGGCTCTGACCAGCTTCGCATTTTTGAGAAGACAGAAATATTGTCGAGCCCGGCATTCGTCCGTGTATCGGACATGAACACAAGGCCACGATCGATTTTCATTCCAACACAATAGGTCATAAGCAATATCCGGCAGGCAACTCGCTATCCAGAAAGATCACTGCCCTACATTGATGTGAACCGCAAGGCTTTCCACCGTGCCGCCCAGACGAACGCCGGAAATCGGGGCCGCATCACGATAGTCGAGGCCGGTTGCAATCCGCACGTAACGGTCATTCGGACAAATATTGTTGGCGGCATCGAACCCCACCCATCCCAGACCATCAATATGGGCTTCAGCCCATGCGTGACTTGCGGTTTGTTCTTCCACACCTTCCATCATCAGATATCCCGATACGTATCGCGCCGGAATGCCGATCAATCGGGCTGTGGAAAGGAAAACATGCGTGTGATCCTGGCAAACGCCCTTCCCACTTTCCAGAGCGCTTTCAGCATCCGTTGAAACGCTCGTCGTCCCCGGCATATAGGCGACCGCCTTGTGGATGGTGTTCATCAGATCGTGCATCAGGGCAAGCCGTTCCTGCCCGGTCGTGAGATCAGCTGCCAGCGCCTTGATGCGTTCGCCCGGCGCAGTCAGCGGCGTCTCGCGCTCGAAGAGCCAGAGCGGCGCATAACCATAGACTGATCCAAGCACTCCGGCCCGGTCTTCCATCTCGACGCTGCCGCTGGCGGTTATGACAATTTCATTGATATTGCGAGAATGCTGGACCAGATCGGTCTTGTTGCCGAAGCCGTCGACATAGGAAACCTCCGGCTCACCGCCTTCGATTTTTAACTCCCAGTGCTTGACCATCTGGCCCGGCACCGTTGGCGGACGCAGCCGCAACCTTTGCACCGCATAAGGAACCGGATGCTCATAGCGATAATGTGAAACGTGCCGGATGTTGAGCAGCAAGCGAAGACCTCAATAGAAATTATAGGTTTCAGCAATCTCGTTGCCGAGCCGGTTGTTGCGAGTGATGAATTCGGTCAGAAACTCATGTAAGCCCACATCGAAGATCGCGGATATGTCCTGATTTTGCAGGCTTGCATAGATTTTGTCCGCTGTCGCGTGGCAGGCAGCACGATTGCCATAATCTTTCGACAGGTAATCCAGATGTTCGGCGATGCTGCGATAACAGTAATGGAGTGAACGCGGCATACGGCCGTTCAGGATCAGGTAGTCCGCGACTTGCGCAGGACGGTAATCACCATCATAGACCCACCGATAAGAGCGGTGCGCGGAGACCGACCGCAGGATCGATTCCCATTGATAATTGTCCAGCGTCGTGCCGACATAGGATATCGCAGGCAGCAGGACATAATATTTCACATCGAGAATACGAGCCGTATTATCAGCGCGTTCGATGAAAGTACCAAGGCTTGCAAAGTCGAAGATTTCGTTGCGCAGCATCGTGCCATGGAAAGAGCCGCGAATGAGCGCCGTCTCGCGCTTGATCTGGTCGAGAAGCTGCGGAAGGTCACTTTCCTTCAACGGCTTACACAGCGACTTTTTCAGTGACATCCATGCTTCGTTTACGCTTTCCCACGCCTCGCGCGTCAGCGCCGTGCGCACCATGCGGGCATTGGAACGCGCGGTTTCAATGCAGGTCATCACGCTTGATGGATTGTCTGCATCGCGCAGCAGGAAGTCCGCAACATTGGCGGCGTTATAGACGTCGTATTTTGCAGAGAAGCCCTGACTTGCACCCGCTGAAACCGCGACCGAAGACCACTCCTCCGGTGCGTCAGACGTTTTCGTCAGCGCCATGCGAAGCCCCGCATCGACGAGACGTGCCATGTTTTCGGCACGCTCTATGTAGCGGAACATCCAGTAAAGTCCGTTTGCCGTACGGCCAAGAAGCATAAATCATTCCCCTTTTCGCGCCCTGATCTTGTCGTCAGTTGCAGCACGTTAATGCAGTTTCAGTCGTCGAGTACCCACGTATCCTTGGTTCCGCCGCCCTGGCTGGAATTCACGACAAGCGATCCCTCCTTCAATGCCACACGGGTGAGCCCGCCGGGTGTGATGCGGATGCGATCCGAAACCAGAACAAATGGGCGCAGATCGACATGGCGTGGCGCCAGCCCGCTCTCGGTAAAGATGGGCGTCGTTGAGAGCGCAAGCGTGGGCTGCGCGATATAGTTGCGCGGCCTTGCCTTCAGTTTCTCTGAAAAAGCATCGCGTTCGGCCTTTGTCGACGCGGGGCCTACCAGCATTCCATAACCACCGGAGCCGTGCACTTCCTTGACGACAAGCTCGGCAAGATTGTCGAGCACATAAGCAAGGCTATCTGGTTCGGAACAACGCCAGGTCGGAACATTTTCGAGAATGGCCTTGCGACCCGTATAGAACTCCACGATCTCCGGCATGTAGGAATAGATCGCCTTGTCGTCGGCGATGCCGGTTCCGGGCGCATTGGCAATCGTGATATTCCCTGCCCGGTAGACATCCATGATGCCTGCAACGCCGAGCGTCGAATCCGGCCTGAATGTCAGCGGGTCGAGAAACGCATCGTCCACACGCCGATAGAGCACGTCGATAGCGCGATAACCTTGTGTGGTACGCATCGCGACACGTCCGTCAACGACGCGCAGATCGCTTCCCTCGACCAGTTCGACGCCCATCTGGTCGGCAAGGAATGCGTGTTCAAAATAGGCTGAATTATAAATGCCGGGTGTCAGCACCGCGACGGTCGGCACATCCTGCGTGCCGGGAGGCGCAACACTTGCCAGCGACTGGCGCAACAATTGCGGATAATTCTCAACCGGGCGAACCTTGACGTTCTGAAACAGCTCGGGAAAGAGTTGCATCATCGTCTCGCGATTTTCCAGCATATAGGAAACGCCGGATGGCGTGCGGGCATTGTCCTCCAGCACATAGAACTGGTTCTCGGCGGTGCGCACGATATCGACGCCGATAATATGGGTGTAGACATTGCCCGGAGGACGGAAGCCGATCATCTCGGGCAAGAAGGCTTCATTCTTGGAAATCAGGTCTTTCGGAATGCGCCCTGCCCGGACAATCTCCTGACGGTGATAAATGTCATCGAGGAAGGCGTTAAGCGCCATCACACGCTGTTCGATGCCCTGCGACAGACGCCGCCATTCCTGACCTGAAATGATACGCGGGATGATATCGAAGGGAATGAGGCGCTCGCCCGCTTCCTGATCGCCGTAGACAGCAAAGGTGATGCCCGTCTTGCGGAAAACGCTTTCGGCGTCATCGCTTTTCTGCAGAAGTTTGTGCGGGTCTTGGCTGTCGAGCCACTGCTTGAGAAATTCATATGGTTGGCGGACATTCCCGCCATGGTTGAGCATCTCGTCAAATGGCTTCACTTAATTCCCCTTCTTTTTCCCTATTATTCAGTCCTGACTCAGGGAAAAGCAAGCATGGAAATTATGCAAAAGCGCAAAGCTGGGTTGCGCAATTTCGTCGCGACATGAGCCCCGAGGTGCGTTCTACTACGCCCGCAAACATAGCTCTGGCGAAAATTCAGCCCGGTCGATGGGCTTTCACGACTGCCGGATCGGTGTCGATACGCCCGGCTTCGATGAGGTCGAGACAATAAGGCACTGCCGGAAAAATTGCCTGCAAGGTCATGGCAATTGAAGCTGGTTTACCGGGAAGATTGAGGATGAAGCTCTTGCCGCGACTGCCTGCCGTTTGGCGGGATAGAATGGCGGTCGGGGTTTGTTCCAGGCTGACGCGGCGCATCAGTTCGCCGAAACCGGGCAGTTCCTTGTGCAGAACGGCCTGCATGGCTTCCGGTGTTTCATCGCGCGGGCTTGGTCCCGTGCCACCCGTGGTCAGGATAAGATCACAGGCCTCGTTGTCACAAAGATCGATAAGCGTGTCGCGTACCGATTCCATGCCATCGGGAATGACACGGCGGATTGTTTCATAAGGCGTGACGACAGCGCTTTTCAGCCACGCTTCCATGGCAGGGCCACTAAGGTCTTCGTACTCCCCGCGACTTGCGCGGTCGGAAACAGTCACGAAACCGATCTTTACCATCACACCCTCACAGTAAGTTTTTGGCTCTCAGCAGACTTCTGGCGATCTTATAGGCGCTCGCTGGTTTGATGTGAAGGTTTGCATACTCCCAAATGAAAACGCCGCCCAAAGGCGGCGCTTTGCTTATGATGTCACTCGAAAATTACGGCGTAACGTCGAAGCCGAACCACTTTTCCGACAGACGCTTGATCGTGCCGTCAGCCTTTGCAGCTTCAATGGCAACGTCGAACATCTTCTTCAGTTCGGTATCGTCCTTGCGCAGACCGACAGCAACGCCACGGCCCAGAATGCCGCCCTTGAAGAACGGACCGGTCATGACGATGTCTTCGTTGCCCGGCTTCTTGGCCGCATCCGTGAGGTAAGCGAGCGAAGCCACGATCAGATCTACGCGGCCAGACTTCAGGTCGAGGTCGTGCTGTTCCGTGGTCTTGTATTCACGGATGTCGATGCCATCCTTGAAATACTTGTCGAGCAGCGACAGGCCGAGCGAAGCGGTCTGGACGCCGACGGTGCGGCCCTTGATTTCAGCCGATACTTCGTCAATTGCCTTCTGGGCAGCCGCTTCATCCTTGGCGAGATAAAGGGTTTCGCCGGTATGCGGCAGCTTGGCGTAAGGGCTGTCCTTCAGCGTCGCAAAGGTCTGCGGCGTCAAGCCATAGGAAATCGAGAAGCTGATAGTTTCTTCGCGCTTCGGCGTAGCAGTAAGGCCAGCCATGATCGCATCGAACTTGCCGGCATTGAGCGCCGGAATGATGCTGTCGAAAGGCTGCGCAACCATCGTGCACTCAACCTTCATGCGGGCGCAGAGGTCCTTGTAGAGATCGACTTCATAGCCATCCAGCGAGCCATCGGGCTTGGTGAAGTTGTAAGGGCGGAAAGCACCTTCCGTGGCGATGGTGATCTTTGTCCACTTCTTTTCCTCGGCATGGGCCGAGACGCTCGTCAGAGCGAGAGCGGAAATGAACACGGCTTTGAAAAGTCCGGTGGTCTTCATTGCAGATATCCTGTTGCGGTTATTTCTGTCCGGCTTACGCCGGAACACAGAATTTCGGTAATTAGGCAGCGTTTTCGTGGCTGATAAACTTGCGGAAACGTTCCGACTTCGAGTTGCCGAACACGTCTTCCGGCGCACCGTCTTCTTCCACCAGACCCTGATGGAAAAATACGACGCGGTTGGAGACGTCGCGCGCGAAGCCCATTTCGTGGGTCACGACCAGCATGGTGCGGCCTTCTTCGGCAAGGCCGCGCATGACGCGCAACACTTCACCGACCAGTTCCGGATCGAGTGCTGAAGTCGGCTCGTCAAAGAGCATGACTTTCGGCTTCATCGCCAGTCCGCGGGCGATTGCGGCGCGCTGCTGCTGTCCGCCCGAAAGATGGGCCGGATAGAAATCGCGCTTGTCAGCAATGCCGACCTTTGCCAGCAAAGCTTCCGCTTCTGCCACGCATTCCGCGCGCGGGCGTCCCTGCACATAGATCGGCGCTTCGATGATGTTTTCCAGAATGGTCTTGTGCGACCACAGATTGAAGCTCTGGAACACCATGCCCAGTTCCGAACGAATGCGCGAAACCTGTTTCTTGTCGGTCGGGTAGGCTTCACCCTTCGAATTCTTCGCCATACGGATGGTTTCGCCCGAAACCGTCACAGTGCCTGACGTCGGTGTTTCCAGAAGGTTGATGCAGCGCAGGAAAGTCGACTTGCCGGAACCCGACGAACCGAGGATCGAAATGACCTCACCTTCACGTGCTTCAAGCGAAATGCCTTTCAGCACTTCATTCGCACCAAAGCTCTTGCGCAGGTTTTCGACTTTCAGCGCCACCGGTGCATTGGGGGAAACGATTTTGCTCACGATGTTTGTCCTTCGGAGGAAAGCTTGACGACCGGCTGGCGCAGATAAGGGGTCAGTCTATATTCTGCGAACATCAGCGCACGTGTCAGAACGAAGTTGATGGCAAGGTAGATCGCTCCGGCGATCACGAAGATTTCTATGGCTCGATAGCTCTCGGCGATCAGCTTTGCTGCGATACCAGTCACTTCCATGAGTGTGATGATCGACGCAAGCGAGGTTGCCTTGATCATCGATATCATCTCGTTGCCGTAACCCGGCAATGCCTGACGGACCGCAAGTGGCATGACGATGCGACGGAAGCAGGTGAAGGACGACATGCCACAGGCTTTTGCAGCTTCGATCTGGCCATGCGGCACCGACAGCAGGCCACCACGGATGATTTCGCTCGCATAGGCGGCGTTGTTCAAAGTCAGCGCAATGATCGCACACCAGTAAGGCTCGCGCAAAACCGGCCACAGGAACGAGTAACGGATGGCCGGAAACTGGCTGAGACCGTAATAGATGATGAATATCTGCACCAGAAGCGGTGTTCCGCGGAACACGAACACATAAAGGCGGGCAATCCAGTCCAGCACCTTGATGCCCGACAGGCGCATCAAGGCGAAAAGCAAGGCCAGTATGGCACCAAACACGATGGAAGTTGCCGCAAGCTTCAGGGTCAGCGGCACGCCGCCCAGCATCTGGAAGAATGCATCGGAATAGAATTCAAGGCTCATTTTGCCCTCCGAACGCCGCGCGAGAAGTGACGCTCGGCAAACTGCAGAAGTCCGCCGGAAACAGACGAAATCAGCAGGTAGAGCGCACCGGCAATGAGGAAGAAGTTGAAGGGCAGTCCGGTCGAGCCAGCGCCGATCTGTGCCTGACGCAGAAGCTCAACCACACCGGCAACCGACACCAGAGCGGATTCCTTGAGCGAAACCTGCCAGACATTGCCAAGACCCGGCAATGCATGTCGCAGCGCCAGCGGCGCAATGATGCGGCGGAATTTCAGCATCTGGCCCATGCCGCAAGCAGTAGCGGCTTCGAGTTCACCTTTGGAAACGGCCCGGAATGCACCACGAAACACTTCGGTGTGGTGCGCACCACAGGAAATGGCAATTGCCAGCACACCCGCAAGAAAGCCCGGAAAGCCAATGAAGCCTTCCGCGCCGAAATATTTGCCAAGTGCTGTGACTGCCGCACTGCCACCGAAGTAAAACAGATAGATGACGAGGAGATCCGGAATACCGCGAATGATCGTGGTGTAGCCATCGGCGACAGCGCGAAGCGTGCGCCCGCCGGAAATCTTCGCCCAGGCAGCAAAAACGCCGATGGCAGCGCCAAGAAGGAAGCCCAGGACGGCGAGCGCCACGCTCACCAGTGCACCCATCATCAGCACGTAGCCCCAGCCGTCGGGCCCGAAGCTCAAAATATCGAGAAAGCCCATCTGCTTCATGATGCGTCAGGCCCTGTTGGAATTGGGGGATTGAATGTCATTTCTATTTTCAGATTCTGTCTGCCCGCCCGCGTCATTTCGCGGTTTCGGGCAGAGCGGGTTGAACGCTGTCTGGAATCGGATTGACGAACACGGTTCCGTCGAGCCGTTTTTCGTGATCCTGCTTGGCTTTCTTGATCTGCTCCGGATTACGGAACAATTCGATGGCCGTGCTGCCTATGATCTTTGCAGCATGGGCCATGCCTTTATGCGCCGCGGGCAGCTTGCCCTGCGCCACCATCTGCCACGAATGAAGCGGCGTGCCAATTGCGCAGGTCGCGCCGCGCATCTGCACGGTGGGCACGACCCAGCTCACGCTGCCGACATCGGTAGAGCCGACGAGGGTATTATCGCCTTTATAGGGCGTATAGATATCTTCACAAAGCGCGAGGCCATCTTTCGGCTCGACGCCGAAGCGGCGGAAAGCATCTGAAATGTCTTCCCTGGACAGTGTCTTCTGGAAACGGCTTGCAGTTTCACGGTCCTGCTCATCGAAGTCCGGAGGTCCGAGTCGCTCGAGCTGAAGCTGCATCATCTGTTCCAGCGGCGTGTTGCCAATCAGATCGGCATCGCCGCTGACGATTTCGCTGCGGACCGTCGTTTCGGTCATCAGCGCCGCGCCGTCGGCAATCTTCTTGACGCGTTCCAGAAGGGTCTGCATTTCCGGCAGGCTGCGGGCGCGAACGAGATAACGCACCGTTGCCTTGGCCTGCACGACATTCGGCGCAAAACCACCTGTATCGGTCACAGCGTAATGAATGCGCGCCGTGGACGGCATATGCTCACGCATATAGTTCACGCCGACATTCATCAGTTCAACTGCGTCCAGCGCACTGCGCCCCAGATGCGGGGCTGACGAAGCATGGGCTGCGCGACCGCTGAAGTGAAAATTGATTTCGTTGCAGGCAAGCGAAACCGGATCGTTTACACCAGCAAAAGGCGCCGGGTGCCAGCAAAACGCGATATCCACATCGTCAAAAAGTCCTTCGCGGACCATGAACCCCTTGGCTGAACCGCCCTCTTCCGCCGGGCAACCGTAATAGCGCACGCGGCCCTTGATGCCCTGTGCGGCAAGATAATCCTTCACTGCCGCAGCAGCGAGCAACGACCCTGAGCCCAACAGGTTATGACCGCAGCCATGTCCATGGCCGCCGGCCTCGACTGGCTGCTCTTCAACCAGTCCAGATATCTGGCTGAGGCCCGGCAATGCATCGAACTCACCAAGGATGGCGATGACCGGTCCTTCGTCGCCAGCTTCGCCCATCACCGCAGTCGGCAGGCCCGCAATACCACGCTCGACGCGAAACCCTTCGGCTTCCAGCATCGCCGCATGGGCATCGCTCGATTTGTACTCTTCGTAGTTTGTTTCAGGATTATCCCAAACCGTATCGCTCAGTTCGAAATATGCGGCGCTCTTGGCGTCGACGATATCCCAGATATCGTGATGGTTTTTCAACTCGGCTCCATCGATCATTTCACCGACGCCATACAAGATGGCGGCGGGCATCAGGACATTCAGGCAATGCAATTGCCGAACCTTCCTCAGACTGCAATTTTTGATGATGCTGATAGAACTCAGGCCCCGCTCTCGCAAGGGCAGATCGGAGAGTTGATGCGAAATCGCTCATTTTCAGGCAGTTTTCTGCCCTCAACAAGCTGTTTCGGTCAATTCGTCCGATTGAAGTTAGCTGTTAGCCTCCCACACGCCTCAATATTCCTCGCACCTGTACTCAGCAGTACCCGAGACAAATGGCGGGGAGTAGCCATGATATTGGTCAAAATTATTGTGAGTTTTTGCAATATGAGAGGTTCCTCCTGACAAATTGCCAACAAGTTCGTAGAAGCGCTGCGATCGCCACTTCTGCTCCCCCTTGAGTGCCTATCGATGAAACGATAGTTCATCGTACAAATGAAATTTCGAAGGCGGCGGTCATGGTACACGAAAAGAAGCATGCGGATTTCATCATACGTCCACTGCAGCGCAGCGAAGTGACTGACATCTGGCAAATTGATCGCAGCGAGATCATCGAGGAAATGTATCGCCTCGAAGGAGAGCAACTCCTGCTGGAGCCACAATTCTACGATGTGCAGGGCTGGCCGGAGGGCGAAGCGGAAATCTACACACATATCCTGCTCGACTGTCACGACCACGGCGGCGTATTTCTTGGCGCCTATCTCGATGGCACTCTGGTGGCCGTCGCAGTTACGGATGTACGCCCTGTCGGTGCCTATCCCGAATTGTACCAGCTCGGCTTCATGCATGTGGGGAAGACAGTCCGGGGATTGGGACTTGCTGGTGAACTTTATCGTCGCAGCGTGGCCATTGCGAAGGAGGCCGGAGCAGAAGGTTTCTATATTTCTGCGACACCCACACGGCGGACCATCGATTTTTATGTGAAGCAAGGTGCAAAAGTCACCACGACGCCTGATCCATTGCTCTTCAAGCGCGAGCCGGAAGATATTCATCTCATCCATCGTTTCAACGCCCAAGCTTCTTGACGCGGAACAGAAACCACTATCATCGTCACTCATGCGAATTCTGCTCGTCGAAGACAATCTCACCCTCGCAAACTGGCTGGCAAAAAGCTTGCAGCAGTCGAACTACAGCGTCGATACTGTGCACGACGCGGCGGATGCGGAACAGGCGCTCGCCTTCACGGAGTATGATCTCGTGGTTCTCGACCTCGGATTGCCGGACAAAACCGGGCTCGACGTGCTGGAGCACATCCGCGGCAGAGGCAATGAGGTGCCTGTCATCATCCTGACGGCCAATGCAAGTCTTGACGGACGTATCCGCGGATTGGATGCCGGTGCTGACGATTATCTGGCAAAGCCGTTCGAACTCAGCGAACTTGAAGCGCGCATCCGTGCGCATCTTCGCCGGTCCAGTCAGCGGACAGCGCCTGTTGTGACCTGCGGCCTTTTGCGTTTCGACACCAACACCCGGCTGTTTTCACTCGGAGACGATCCACTGTCACTTGCACCCAAAGAACATGCAGTTCTGGAACAGCTTCTGCGGCGCATCGGAACCACCGTCAGCAAGACAACACTTGTTCAAGGTATTTACGATTTCGACAGCGAGACTGATGAGAACGCCATCGAGATTTACATTCATCGTCTGCGCAAAAAGCTGGAGGGCAGCAAAGCCGAGATCGTAACCTTGCGCGGCCTGGGCTATCTGCTGCGTGAGGCGAGTTGAGATGAAACGGCTGTTCACTCGCCTCTCCCAAAGCCTGCGTGCACAGCTCGTTTCCTGGATCGTGATTCCGCTGATTGTCGTGGCCGGGATCAACCTTTGGACCGCATGGCGTGCGTCGGAAAATATGGCCGGGATCGTGTCAGACAGAATGCTGACAGCGTCAGCACGCGCCATTGGCGAAGCGACTGCTGCCTCGCATAATGCCATCGATGCTGTCATTCCGCCGGTAGCGCTGGAGATGTTTTCGACGGGAAATGGCGACCGGGTCTATTATCGGGTCGAAACTTCTGACGGACGCCTGCTTGCAGGGTTTCCCGACTTGCCGAAACCGGCTGAAATCGCGAATTACGACCCACTCCATTATGAGGGCAGCTATCGCGACCATCCCTTGCGTCTGGTTGTCTTGCGCCATCCCGTTGCAGCACCGTCCAACCTGCCACAAGCTGTCGACGTGGTCGTGGGTGTCACCCTTGCAGGATACACCGCCATGCAGCGGGAGCTTTGGCTGAACTCTGTGCTGGAACAATCGCTGCTCATCATCGTCGCGGGTGCCCTTTCGTTAATGGGCTTGCGCTTTGTATTGCGCCCGTTGATCCGGCTCCGCAACGAAGTTCGCAATCGCACATCCGAGCTGGAACCATTCGATCCACAGACAGTTCAGACCGAACTTCGACCGCTCGTCACAGCGCTGAACCAGTATATGGAACGCGTGCGCAAGCAGATGTCGGCGCAGCACCGTTTCATCCAGAATGCAGCACATCAGTTGCGCACGCCACTTGCTACACTATCAACGCAGGCCAGTTTCGCAGAACGGACAACCTGCGAAAGTGACCGCAAAGACGTTCTGGCAGGTATCAAGAATACCACCATGCAGCTGTCGCGGCTTGCTGGACAATTGCTGACGCTTTCGCGTGCCGAACCAGGCAGCAGGCGTCCTCGCGCTGACCGGGTTGATCTGGCGGAAGCGGGACAACAAATTCTGGAAAGCCTCTCGGGCAAGGCGTTCGACCGCAAGATCGATCTCGGGTTCGAGCTCAAAGCAACCAAAGCCATCATTTCTGGCGACGGCACCATGCTGCGAGAAATGATCGTCAATCTGGTGGACAACGCCCTTACCTACACGCCCGAAGGCGGCACAGTAACGCTTGTGATTGATCAGGATGGGCCCAAAATCGACATACGGGTCGAGGACAACGGACCCGGAATCCCCGCAAATGAATATGAACACGTTTTCGAGCGTTTCTATCGTGTTCCGGGCACCATCGCCGATGGAAGCGGGCTGGGCCTTGCCATCGTGCGCGAAGTTGCCGACACGGCGGGCGGCCATGTCGAGCTTTCCCAAACGAAAGGCGGCGGGCTTACGGTGACCGTCACCTTGCCCGCCGCCTGACATTCATGCATTTGACCGACTATCAGCTTCCCTGTTCGGAAAGCGCCTGTGGACGCCATTTCACCAGGTGGTTTTCGACCAATGTGATGATGTATTCCACGACGAGCGCCAGAACCGCCAGAATGACCATGGCGGCAAAAACGCCATTGGCATTGAAGGTGCCCTGCGCCGTGGAAATCATCAGGCCGACGCCCTTCTTTGCACCAAGGAATTCACCGACGACAGCGCCGACGAGTGCAAAGCCGAAGCTGACGTGAAGACTTGCCAAAATCCAGCTCATGGCCGACGGCACGATGACGGTGCGCGTGATCTGCGAACGCGATGCACCCAATATCTGCGCATTGGCAATCAGCGCGCGGTCGGCTTCGCGCACGCCCTGAAACGCATTGGCGAACACGACGAAGAAAACCATGACGACGGCCAGCGCCACCTTGGATGCCATGCCGAGGCCAAGCGCAATAATGAAGATCGAACCCAGCACGACGCGCGGGATGGAATTGGCGATCTTGATATAGATCGAGAACACATCGGCGAGGAACTTGTTGCGACCCAGCAGGATGCCGCAAATGACGCCGCCGACCGCACCGATAAGGAAACCAAGCGCGGTTTCCTCAAGCGTTACGATGATCTGTTCCGAAAGCGGTCCCTGTGACGTGCCTTCCGTGACCCAGATCCATATCTGGTCGGCAATGCCGGAGGGGCTCGCAAAGAAGAATGGATCGATCAGGCCGGTCCGTGCGCCGAGTTCCCAACCGCCCAGAACGGCGACCAGAATGGCGAGGCGTACAAGAATAACGACCGCTCGGCGGCGGCGCATGTCGGCACGAAATTTCGCTTCGGTGCGCGCAAGTTCGTCGGCACTTGCATTGACCTGCAAGCTTGGTGACGCGGAGAGAGCTTGTGTTGTCATATCATTTTCTCCGATTAGTTTCCGTTTGCCAGCGCGCGCTTCTGGCCGATCTGCACTTCCTCGCGCAAATCGTCCCAGATGACCTTGGCGATATCCACAAACTGGCTGTCGTAGCGGATGTCTTCCATGACGCGCGGGCGTGGGATGTCGATATCGTAGACGCTCTTGACCGTGGCTGGACCGGCGGTCAGCACATAGACTTTATCGGCCAGCGCAATCGCTTCTTCGAGATCGTGCGTGACGAAGATGACGGACGCGCCAGATTGTTGCCAGAGATCGAGCAATTCACCCTGCATCAGCGTGCGCGTCTGTACGTCAAGCGCACTGAACGGTTCGTCCATGAGCAGGATTTTCGGTTCGTTGATGAATGTCTGTGCCAGCGCCACGCGCTTGCGCATGCCGCCAGACAACTGGTGCGGATAGTGCTTTTCAAAACGGGCCAGACCAACACGGGTGATCCAGCTACGCGCTTTCTCATAGGCTTCTTCCTTGCCCATACCGCGATAACGCGGACCGGCACTCACATTGTCGATGACATTAAGCCACGGAAAAAGCGCATCGGCCTGAAACACGAAGCCGATATCAGGGCTGATACCTTCGATAGGCTTGCCCATCAGGCGGACCTCACCGGCACTTGGCTTGGCGAGACCGGTTACGAGATTAAGCGTCGTTGACTTGCCGCAGCCGGTCGGACCGACAACACAGGCAAACTCGCCCTGCGCAACATTCATGGTGAAGTCGCGCAATGCGGTCATCATCTTGCCGTCGGGGGTGACGAAACGGCGAGTTACATTGTTGAGCGCGATTGCAGCAGCTTTCTCACGCGCAATGGTTCTGGGGGCTTCCATCAGCATGGGTTCCTCGCGGGTATGCGGCACCGCTCGCGCGCGATAGTTTCGTTATCAAAGATCTCCGAGCGCAAAACCGTCTTACACGTTTGCTGGAAATGCTCTGTCGCGCGCCTGCAATGCGGTTGAATCTTTGGAGGACAGCGGGACTGACGTTCATGTTTGAACGCCAGTCGAGGGCTGTTTACTTCGCCGCGTCGAGCGTTGCGTTGGCCTTGTCCACGAATTCGGTCGTGAAGGTCTTCGAAAGATCGACCTGCTTCTCCTGAAGCGGCTTCTTGAAGGTTGCGAGAACCTTGAGAACGGTTTCAGGTCCATCCTTCGGCATCCGGCCGTCCGGCGTATACTGCGCCTTGCCCTCGGCAAGTCCCTTTACGTAAAGGTCCTTGTCACCGACGTAATAATCCTTGGGCATCTGGTCGGCGATTTCTTCAGCGCTGTGCGAAGCGATATAGCGCATGGTCTTGACCAGAGCGTTGGCAAGCTTCTGCGCGTCTTCCTTGTGCGTCTCGAGCCATGCGCTTTGCACATAGAACGACGCAGCCGGGTAAGGTCCACCAAGCGCTTCGATGGTCTTGTCGGGCGTGCGCATGTCGACCAGCACCTTGGCATCGCCGCTCTTCAGCATATTGGCCACGGTCGGTTCCGTTGTCATGCCTGCCTGAACGGCATCCTGCTTGAAGGCAGCGATGAAAGTATTGCCTGCTCCGACAGGAAGCAGCGTGTAGTCGCCCTGCTTGAGGCCATTACGCATGGCAAGGTATTGAGTCAGGAAGTCCGTCGAGGAGCCCAGTCCGGTGACGCCAAGCGTATGCCCCTTGAAATCGCCCGGCGACTTGATCTGGTCGGCATATTTGCTGGAAACGAGTTCCACTTCACCCGGCGCCTGACTGAACTGGACGATGGACTGAATAAACTTGCCCTTCGATTGCAGGTCGATCGTGTGATCGTAAAAGCCGACCACAGCCTGAGCCGCACCGGCCAAAAGTTCGTTTTCAGCATCCACGCCAGCGCGGCTGTTGATCAGCTCGACATCAAGGCCTTCATCCTTGAAGTAACCCAGCTTTTCCGTCAGCACTGCCGGAAGGTAAATCTGCTTTTCCATACCGCCGACAATCACTGTCAGCTTTTCGGCATGGGCAGCGCCTGCTCCAAGTACCATTGCGCCGCCGATGAAGGCCGCGCCAAATAGATGGCGGCATGAATCGATAGAGATTTTCATCTACGCTCCTCCGAGAGCTCCTGTTGGCCCGGCAATGCCAGACCCCTCCTGATATGCAGCCGATTCCTCAATCGGTTTTGAATGGTTAGCGCAGGCAAACTTTCAACCAGCTTTCAACAAACTCGCGGCGAGATTTCGAACCCCGTAAACCGGTAGCCAGAGATTATCGCTATTTATATTCGGAAGAACCGGATCACCAAGAACACTATCGTGATGCGCCTGATATCGCTGTCATAAAACGATCTGTTGCTTTCCCTCTGAATTAGAGGTTCAATCAATCAAACGGGGAGGCGTCCATGCCATTTCGCGGCAACAAATATCAGGGAACATATGCGCCAAACGATCTCCAAGTGCTGCAGATTGCCTATAATCGCTGCTGCGCACTGCTTGATCGATGTTCAACGACGCACGAAAGCAAAGAGGCGCTTGCACGCGCAATTATAAGAACATTTGAATCTGGCGAACAAAATCCGGACAAGATCGCTGAAATAGTAGCCAAACTGGAACTTGATCGCGTTTAACGGCATTGGTTGAAAAAGAGTCTGCTTACGATCCCTCAGCAAATTTTAGCTCTCTAATGCTTTCGGTTTCGCAACTGACTGAATATTTTACATAAACTAAATAATTCTCGATTATAATGCTTTGCAATCAGCTATGTTTTAGTATAGCGAGTCGCAAGAATTTTCAGGCGTTTAGATGGGATTATCTGTTTGTCGCCACTGCGGAATGCATAAAATGCCATTTTCGAGAGATTACTACTTCGGGCGTTTCAAGCCCATTGAGTTGGAGGAGCTGCAAGCGGCTTATGTCAAGTCGTGTGAAGCGATGGCTCGTTGTCCGATCACTTCTCCCCAAAAAGACGAAATGGCGCGCGAAATCATCCAGATCTATGAATGCGGCGTCATGGATGCCGAGAAGATCGCCGAGCTCATGGTGCAGATCGAAGCGGTCAAACCACGTCCGTTGAGCGAACAGATGCTCGACCGTGTGACGACGATCCAGCCCAAGATTGCCTGAGCAAAATTACTTCATGAAAAACACCCGGATGCAAAATCGCATCCGGGTGTTTGTTTGTTCAGCGCTGAGCCACCGGGCGGACAAGCGGAGTCACGCGGCGGATCGTGACACGACGATTTTCCTGTTCGGCTGCTTGCGTGCGAATTTTCAGGAAGCGTTCGCCATAGCCTTGCGTGACAAGGTTTTCTGGCGGAATTTCATAGACTTCCGTCAAAAGGCTCGCAACTGATTCAGCACGTTTATCGGACAGGACCAGATTTGAACGGTCCGATCCAACCGCATCCGTATGCCCTTCAATGAAGAAGGTTTCGCCCGGATCCTTTGCCAGTACCTTCTGCATGGCGGTTGCAACCTTGCGCAGCGTCTTCGCCTGCGAAAGCGAAACCTCGGCGCTGCCCGTCGCGAAGTGGATTGTATCCAGATCGATACGACGCACCTTGTCGCGCAGGCGGGCTGAATGACGAACCTCGTCGATCGTATAGACACGCTCCACACGTTCTACCGGAGGCATGGCAAGGAAGTCATAGAAATCGCGATCCGGATCGTCCGCGACGTCGATGATGTAATCTCTTACCGGAATGGTCAGACGCATCGGCGGCAGTTCGTAACCAACATCGATAATCGAAGCGCGCGGATTGTCGTCATATTCCGGCGCATAGATCATCAGATATTCATTGCCGTCCCGGTCGATACGGGAACGCTGAAGAATATCGCCGTAGCGATCATAGACTGTGACGATCTGGTTGCCACCCGGGCGGACAATGGTTTCACGGGTGCGCCCGCGCGGCAGTTCATCGTAATAGGTTTCCTCGGCATCACGGCGCAACCTTGGGCGATCATCGCCGCGAACGAAGATACGGTCGCCCACGTCCAGAATGACACGATTATCCACCTCCTCGATCACTTTGACGTTGGTGACATTGTTGGTCACGTTATTGACCGTCGTATTATTGATGACCGTATTGTTCACCACCGTGTTGTTGATGATATTGGTGGTTTCCGGCACGGCAAAAACCGGCGCTTCCTTGATACGGGTGCCCTCTTCCTTGAGATTGGCTTCGATCTTCTGCGGCAGCGCTGCCTTCACTTCCTCTGGAATCGCAACCTGTGCCGCCGCATCATTTGCGGGCGGTGGTGCACTTTCCTCAGCGGAGCGCTGCTGTTCGCGCTGCTTGCGACGCTCTTCACGCGACTGGCTTCCGCCGGAATTGTCGGCGTCCTTGTCGCTGTCGAGAATGGCAGCGCCATTTTCGACCGGCAAGACAACCGTATCGTCCGTCTTCGCAGGGTCTTTCGCAATCTCCTGCTTTTCCTCGGTCGAACGCTGATCGACGATCTCTGGCGCTGGCTCCGAAGACGGTTTTTGCTGGTCTTCGGTTGATTGCGGCTGTTCGACCGGCTGTGCAGGCTGAGCCTCATTCTGTGGCTCTTCCTTTGCTTTCGGTTCTTGCGGTTGAGCTTCTTCGGGATGCTCAACAGCGGATTCTTCCGCTGGTTCTTTCTGAGGAGGCGAGACCGGAGATGCGTCTGCCGGTTGTTCGGCTGGCTTTTCCGGTTCCTGCGCCGGAGCTTCCTTGGCAGGTTGCTCGGCCTGCTTGGCCGGTTCTTTCGCCGCCGGCTGCTCAGGTTTCGCTTGCGGTTCCTGTGCAGGCTCTTCCTTCACCGGCTTTTCAGCGGGAGCGGTCTGTTCCTGCGTCTCATTGGCCTTGCGAGCCGCCTCTTCATCAGCCTTCTTCTGTTCTTCAGCGCGACGCTGAGCTTCCTCTTCGGCGGCCTTCTGCTGCTGTTCGCTCTGACGCTGTGCCTCTTCGTCAGCCTTTTTCTGTTCGGCAGCTTGCCTGGCCTGCTCTTCGGCCTGTTTCTGCGCTTCGCGCTCGGCTGCCTTCTGCTGTTCCTCGGCTTGCTTCTGTGCTTCGCGCTCGGCGGCTTTTTGCTGCTCTTCAGCTTGACGTTGCGCCTCTGCCTCCGCAGCGCGCTTCTGTTCTTCCGCCTGACGCTGGGCTTCCTCTTGAGCAGCCTTCTGCTGCTCTTCGGCCTGACGACGATTTTCTTCCTCGGCAGCGCGCTGTTGTTCCTCAGCCCGACGCGCTTCTTCTTCCGCTGCCTTTTGCTGTTCTTCAGCCTCGCGCTGTTGCTGCTGCAACTGCTCGTCGGATGGCTGGTCTCCGTTCTCCTGTGCCAGCAGGATTGGAGCCGTCAATGAATCCGCCAGTACGGGTTGCGCTAGAATGGAGGCCGACAGAACCGGCACGGCAACAGTGGCAAGAAGCTTCGAACGAATAGACATAAATCCTTCTCCTTCTGGAAGGCAGAATTGATATGCGTCTCACCCACAGAATCGCGGGCAAAGACGCCGTAGAACCGCCAGCGATATCCATCGAATTGGGACAAATTCCGGCAACTTCACAAATCCGTTATCGTAATCCACATGAACGCAGCCTGAACCCAAGCGTTCCAAAACTACGAGATTTGCCGCATTCTTTTGGCCAGAAGCTCGATGCCTTCCGCAATCCGATTAATCGGAATGGAAGAATAAGCGATGCGAAAATAGCGGCATGGCCTGTCATCGCTCCAGAAGAAAGGGGACCCCGACTCGATCAGCACGCCATCCTCGCGCAGATCACGTGCGAGCTTGTCGGCATCCATGCCCTCCGGTCCTTCGATCCAGAATGCCGTGCCGCCAAAGGCCGATTTACCAGCGATTTTCAATCCTTCGCGATTAAGGGCCTCGATCATGACAATATGGCGCTTGTGATATTCAATCCGCATACGATGAATAACCGCATCATAGTGACCAAGAGCCAGAAAATAGGCGGCTGTTCGCTGCAAATGTCCGGGCGGATGACGAAGCATGAGCGCGCGCAGTGCCCTCGCCTCGCGGATGACAGGCGCTGGCGCGACAAGATATCCAAGCCGAAGCCCCGGAAACAGCGACTTTGAAAAACTGCCCACATAGAGAACGCGGCCATACTGGTCGAGCGACTTTAACGCCGGCGTCGGCGGCTGCAAAAAGCTCATCTCGAATTCATAATCATCTTCGACAATGACGAAATCGCGCTCGGCTGCAGCCTCTAGAAGTGCTATACGCCGCGCGCGCGGCATAGTGGCGGCCGTGGGTGACTGGTGGCTCGGCGTGACGAAGACCGCGTCGATCTCATCTGGCAGCAACTCGGGTGGCAAGCCGCCTTCATCGACGTCAAGCGCTGTTACATTGGCCCCTGTCAGATGGAGTGTGGCACTAATATCGGGATGTCCGGGATTTTCGCATACGACATGCGAGCGCCGTGTCAAAAGCAGATGACTGATGATCCAAAGCGCGTTCTGCGCGCCAACGGTAACAAGTATCTCGTCTGGCTCCGCGTGTATTCCGCGGCTAGGCAGCGTGCGCGAACGGATATAATTGACAAGTTCCACATCATCGGCAGCGGCGAAATCACCCGCCATAAGGATAAAGTCTTCTCTGGCCAGCGCGCGCCGTGCGCAATCGCGCCATGCGGCGAGATCAAACAAGGTCTGATCCATCTGGCCATAGAGAAAGGGGTAGCGATACTTCCGCCAATCCAGAGGCTTGCGAATGGTCTTGGCAATGTTGAAGCCGAGACGCAACTTGGATGACCAATCTACGGCGGTGTCAGGTGTTTGCAAAAAATCCTTGTCTGGACGGCTGATGGGCGGCGCTGCAGCCACGTGATAGGCACTGCGGGAACGCACTTCCAGATAACCTTGGGACACAAGCTCCTGATAGGCCAGCGTTACCGTGAGGCGCGAGACTTTCAGATAATCCGCCAGCCGCCGCGTGGAGGGCATGCTGGCACCGGGCAAAACCGCGCCTGAAAGAATGGCTGATACCGTTGTTTCCCGGATTTGGGACTGCAATCCGGTATTTCTGCTGCCATCTATGAAGAAGATCGTCGGTGAGACGGCATCCAAAACCCTACTCCATTAGTGAATCTGCGATTACACCCAAGTTCGCGTCAGTTTTTCCGCTTCGTGCTCTACTTAGCAATAGTGTTTCTTCTTTCTGTTTCTCCTCGTGGAATAATTTCGACGGTAAAGTGAGCACGAACCCCAATTCCCGGGTAGCGCCATCTTTAATGTCAAACTGGACTTATTGACTATTCCAACTGGATATAAGGCAAATTTCATGAGATGGCTATCGTTTGTAACTGGAACTGCAGATTGGCGAAAAACGTCAACAGTCGTGACCAAGTCAGGCATGGTTCTTAAATGGAAGGGGAACTCCATGAACTATTTCAAGAGCATAAAACGGGTGGTGTTATTTTCGGCCGTAGCAGCGCTTTCAACGTCTGCGGCCTATGCCGAAACCACGGTCGTGGTCGGTTATCAGCAGATCGTCGGGCCGTTTCTGACCGCGATCGCTAACGGAAAATTCGATGCTGCAGCCAAGGAAGCCGGATACAAGATTGACTGGCGCCAGTTCGCATCGGGTGGCGATATTTCGACGGCACTTGCTTCCGGCAACGTACCGATCGGCGTTATCGGTTCAACGGGCATCGCAGCAGCCGCCACACGCGGTGTTGACCTTCAACTTTTCTGGATTCTCGATAATATCGGCAAATCGGAAGCACTGGTAGCGCGCGAAGGTTCGGGCATAGAGAAGCCGGAAGACCTCAAGGGCAAGAAGGTCGGCGTGCCTTTTGTCTCGACCTCGCATTTCCATCTCCTTGTCGGCATGAGCGACATCTGGAAGATCAATCCGCGCGACGCGGAAATACTCAACATGACACCGCCGCAGATCGTTGCCGCCTGGCAGCGCGGCGATATCGACGCAGCCTATGTCTGGCCTCCTGCTCTTTCCGAAATCCTCAAGACCGGCAAGGAAATTGCCAATTCCGAAGAAATCGGCGCGAAAAGCGTCCCGACTTTCGACGGCCTTGTGGTGGATAAGAGCTTCGCCAGCGAAAACCCCAAATTCATGACCGCCTTTACCACGGTGCTGAAGGATGCCTATGCCGACTACAAGGCCAATGGCGGCCAGTGGACGGCAGACTCCGAACAGGTCAAAGGTATGGTCAAGCTGATCGGTGGCAATGCCGCTGACATACCGGGCGCACTCGCGCTGTTGTCCTTCCCCACCGTGGAAGAACAAGCCTCCCCGACATGGCTCGGCGGTGGCAAGGACAGCGGAGCGCTCAAATCCGTCACCCAGAGTGCGAAATTTCTTGTCGACCAAAAACAGCTCGACCAAGCTCTGGATGACTATAGCGGCAACGTAAATGGCAGTTTTGCCGAAGCCGCAGCGAAGTAATTACGTAAAGTAATTCAAGCGCCTCCGCCAGCGGCATGCCTTCGGGCAAGCCGCTGAACCGAGACGGTTCCTGCAATGTTGTGTGTGCCTTCTGGCTTTTGCCGGAACCGCTTCTTCGTTCCCGAAAGGTGACGTAATGGAAACCTTGAACGTATCGAATGTCAGTCTGACCTATCCCGGTCTTTATGTGGAAGAAGCCGTGATTGCGCTGAAGGGCGTTAATTTGCGGATCGACAGCGGGGATTTCGTGGTGGCGCTTGGTGCGTCCGGCTGCGGCAAGACCACGCTTCTCAATCTGATGGCGGGGTTCATGATCCCGTCATCCGGCGAAATCACGTTGGGCGGAAGGCAAGTGCGTGGTCCCGGCGCCGACCGGGGTGTGGTGTTCCAGAAACATGCTCTGCTTCCCTGGCTCAATGTCGTTGACAACACCGAGTTTGGCCTGAAGCTTCAAGGTGTACCGAAGGCAGAACGCCGGGCGCGTGCCACGAAAAATCTGGCGCTGGTCGGCCTGCAGGATTTCCACAATCACAAGATTTACCAGCTTTCCGGCGGTATGCAGCAGCGTGTCGGCATTGCCCGCGCACTGACCTGCGACCCGGCGATGCTGCTTATGGACGAGCCCATGGCAGCGCTTGATGCCCTCACCCGCGAAACGATCCAGGAATTGCTTTTGCGGGTATGGCAAGTGACCAACAAAATGTTCTTCTTCATCACTCACAGCGTCGAAGAGGCCTTGTTCCTCGGTTCGCGGCTGATCGTCATGTCGCCGCGCCCCGGACGGATCACCCATACCTATGATCTGGATTTCAACCGACGCTTTCTGGAATGCGGTGACGCGCGCGCCGTCAAGTCCAGTCCCGACTTCATTAAGATGCGTGAGACAATTCTGGGGATTATCTATGGCGATGAACGTGCATCAGGAAACCCGGAACTGGTCCATGCTTGAGTTCGTAACTCGGGCAAGACCAGTCAAACCCGGTAAAATCTATGGCGCCCCCGGCGACGGCAATAGCGGCTTCATCAGCCTTGTAACCGCACTGATTTTGCTGGGGCTCTGGTTTCTCGTAACGGGAATGGGCTGGGTCAAGCCGCTGTTTCTCCCCTCTCCCTTCGCTGTCTACGGCAAGTTCATGGTTGCCATGACCGATGGCGTGGCAAACTCCACACTGGCCGAACATACGCTCGCCAGCCTTGGACGCGTATTGGGTGCTTTCGCGATTGCCTGCATCACGGCAATTCCCATCGGCATCATGATGGGTATGAGCAGCTTTGTTCGTGGCGTGCTGGACCCCATTATCGAGTTTTACCGACCATTGCCGCCGCTTGCCTATCTGCCGCTGATCATCATCTGGCTTGGTATTGGCGAGTTCCCGAAGGTGTTCCTCATCTTTCTCGCGATCTTTGCGCCAATGGCGATCGCAGCGAGAGCTGGCGTGCGCTCGGTCTCAACCGAACAGATCCATGCCGCCTATGCGATGGGCGCATCCCGGACGCAGGTAATAACGCAGGTCATCATGAAAGCGGCCATGCCGGAAATCTTCACCGGCATGCGCATCGGGATCGGTGTGGGCTGGACGACGCTGGTAGCGGCGGAAATGGTGGCGGCGCATCGCGGTCTTGGCTTCATGGTACTCAATGCAGCCCAGTTTTTGGCCAGCGACACCGTCATCATGGGCATCATCGTCATCGGTGTATTCGCTTTCGCCTTCGACCTTTTGATCCGTTACATGGAAAAGGTCCTCATCCCGTGGAAGGGTAAAGTCTGATGGCGCTACAACCGCTTTAACCAGCCCGACCGAAATCCAATTCGCAATATCAATCGCGCGGCAACTCTGCCGCGCCACAGGGAAGCTTTGCCCGAAATCAGGGCAGATTTCAGACCTATCAAGGAGCATTCGAATGTCCGCCGGACAACTCACAGAGAAGCATTTTTCCGACCTCTTCGACGCCTTCAACCGGCACGACATCGACGCGATCATGGCCTTCTTTGCCGACGATTGTGTGTTTTACACCATCGGTGGTGAGGAAGTTTACGGCACCCGTCTCGAAGGCAAGGATGCGATTGCCAAGGCTTTTTCCGGCGTCTGGGCCGCGATGCCCGACGTGAAATGGGACGGACACAGGCATTTCGTGAGCGGCGACCGTGCCGTGTCCGAATGGACCTTTCGCGGAACGGATGCCAACGGCGCACGCGTCGAGGCAGAAGGCTGCGATCTCTTCACACAGCGCGACGGCAAGATCGTCCGCAAACAGGCATTCCGCAAGAACCGGCCTTTGCTGAAGGCGTAAGCCCCAACATCGCCAGTCGGTGTTTTGGAGGACCGACATATGGATACCCACACTCTCAACAGTTTCTCGGCCACCCAGCCATTCGACCCCGCCTATGATCCGGTGGTTTCGAAGACACCCGGACAAGGCCGCGACTATGCTCCGACTTACTGGATAGGCACTGCCGGACCGGCGCCGGAAGACGATGGCCCTATTCGCAGAGACGTCGATGCCGATGTCGTTATCGTCGGCTCAGGCTATACCGGTCTTTCGGCGGCAATCCATCTCGCTCGGGATCATGGCGTCAAGGCCGTGGTGCTGGAAGCAAATGGCGTCGCCTGGGGCTGCAGTACCCGCAATGGCGGTCAGGCGCAGATTTCAGCTGGCCGGCTCAAGCGTTCACAATGGATCGAGCGCTGGGGTGTGGACGTCGCCCGGAAATTGCATAAGGAAATTGCCGAGGGTTTTGATCTCTTTCGTTCACTCATTGCCGAACCGGAAATTGATTGTGATCCGCAGGATGGCGGTCATCTCTACATCGCCCATCGCGACAAGGTCATTCCTTCGCTGGAAAAAGAATCCCGCCTGCTGAATGACGTATTCGGCTATCGGACGCGCATGGTCGGTCGCGACGAGATTCACCGCGATTTCATCCGGGATCAGGAAGCTCGCGGAGCTATGTATGAGCCAGACGGCATTGGCATTCACGCCGCGAAACTTGCCTTCGGCTATCTCCGGCTTGCACGCAAGCTGGGCGCAAAGGTGCATACCGCAAGCCCGGTTCTCAGCTGCCGCAAGAATGGCGGTGTATTCCATCTCAACACGCCGAACGGTACGGTCACGGCGCGACAGGTTTGCTTCGCGACAGCGGGATACACCTCACCCGGCCTCCATCCTCTCACCCGTTACCGGCTGATGCCGGTGCTGTCTAACTCTGTCGTGACACGCCCACTGACGCCCGATGAAATTGAAGCATGCGGCCCCAAGACCGGCATTCCGCTAACCGACACGCGCACGCTTCGTCACTATTATCGTTTTCTGCCTGACGGGCGGATGCAGATCGGCAGCCGCAGCGCCATTACCGGGGCTGATGCACCGAACCCTAAACATTACGATCTGCTGCTTTCGGGCCTTTACCGGAAGTTCCCGGCTCTGAAAGGCATCAAGATCGATTATTCCTGGTGGGGGTGGGTCGATGTCAGTCATGACATGATGCCCCGCATCTATCGTCCTGATCCGACGCAGGAAATCTACTATGCCATGGGCTACGGCGGCAACGGCGTGATGTATTCAGCGCAGGCCGGACGCCGGGTTGCCCAACTGATGACGGGTCGGGGACAGGAACTCGACCTGCCGATCTTCACCTCTGAATTGCCGAGTTACGGCATGCTGACGCCATTCAGGCGCATAGGCCAGCGCGCAATGTATCACTGGTATGCGCTGAAAGACGAAGTTCTCTGAATTCCAAGGAAAGGTACGCGCCATGAAAATGACGACGGAAGAAGCATTTGTTAAGGTCTTGCAGATGCATGGGATAGAACATGCATTCGGGATCATCGGCTCCGCGATGATGCCGGTATCGGATTTGTTTCCGAAGGCGGGCATTACCTTCTGGGATTGCGCCCATGAGACGAATGCGGCACTGATCTGCGACGGTTATACCCGCGTGACAGGCAAGATGGGCATGGCGATTGCCCAGAACGGGCCCGGCGTAACCGGCTTCGTGACTGCCATCAAGACTGCTTACTGGAACCACACGCCGATGCTGCTTGTCTCTCCGCAGGCTGCCAACAAGACCATCGGTCAGGGCGGTTTTCAGGAAGTTGACCAGATGGCGCTGTTCGAGGAGATGGTCTGCTATCAGGAGGAAGTGCGCGACGCGACGCGCATTCCCGAAGTGCTGAACCGCGTGATCGAGAAGGCATGGCGCGGCTGTGCACCGGCGCAGATCAACGTTCCCCGTGACTTCTGGACTCAGGTCATCGACGTCGACCTGCCACAGATCGTTCGACTGGAACGCCCGAGCGGCGGACGCGATGCCATTGCCGAGGCTGCAAAGCTACTAACCAATGCGAAATTCCCGGTCATCCTTAACGGGGCCGGTGTCGTTATCGGCGGTGCGATCCCTGAATCCATCGCGCTTGCTGAAAGGCTTGATGCGCCGGTCTGCTGCGGCTATCAGCATAATGATGCCTTTCCCGGCACCCATCCGCTATCCGCAGGTCCACTCGGCTACAATGGCTCCAAGGCCGCGATGGAGCTGATCTCCAAGGCCGATGTGGTTCTGGCGCTCGGCACCCGTCTCAATCCGTTCTCGACCCTGCCCGGCTATGGCATCGATTATTGGCCGAAGGATGCAAAGATCATTCAGGTCGACATCAATCCTGATCGTATCGGCCTCACCAAGAAGATATCGGTCGGCATTTGCGGCGATGCCAAGCAGGTTGCGCAGCAGATTCTCGACCAGATGGGAGCCAATGCGGGCAATGCAGGTCGCGACGAGCGCAAGCAGCTCATCCATCAGCGTAAATCCGCCTGGTTGCAGCAGCTTTCCTCAATGGATCATGAGGATGACGATCCGGGCACGCATTGGAATGCCGGTGCGCGCGAGCGCGAGAAGGACCGCATGTCGCCGCGGCAGGCATGGCGTGCCATTCAGGCTGGAATGCCGAAGAACGCCATCATGTCCACCGACATCGGCAATAACTGCGCCATCGGGAACGCCTATCCAAGCTTCGAACACGGACGCAAATATCTGGCGCCGGGCATGTTCGGCCCCTGCGGTTATGGCTTCCCATCCATCGTCGGCGCCAAGATCGGCCAGCCTGACACGCCAGTGGTCGGCTTTGCAGGCGACGGTGCGTTCGGCATATCCATGAACGAGATGACCTCCATCGGTCGGAAGGGCTGGCCTGCGATCACCATGGTCATCTTCCGCAACTATCAGTGGGGTGCCGAAAAGCGCAATACGACGCTGTGGTACGACAACAACTTCGTCGGCACCGAACTCAATCCGAACCTGAGCTACGCCAAGGTGGCGGATGGCTGCGGCCTGAAAGGCGTGACCGTCGATAGCCAGCAGGCGCTGACCGAAGCCTTGCAGACGGCAATCGACGAGCAGGCCAAGGGGGTGACTACCTTCATCGAAGTCGTGCTCAATCAGGAACTGGGCGAACCATTCCGCCGCGATGCGATGAAGAAGCCCGTTGTCGTGGCCGGCATCGACAAGGCCGACATGCGCCAGCAAATGCCCGTCTGAACCAGTCCGTCAGTGATCAGGCCGGGAGCGCAACTCCCGGCCTTTTGAAGAGATTGCGCCATGCTGCCGTTGGAAAAGATTTTTGAGAAAGCTCGTTCGAAGCCACGTCACATCGTGCTAGCCGAGGGCGAAGACCCGCGCATCATCGATGCGGCGCTCCGTGCCGAACGCGAAGCCATTGCCCGCATCACGCTTCTGGGCTCCGAAAGCGTCATCAGCAGGCAGATTGACGGCTCAAAGATCGCGATCATCAACCCAGAGACATCGGACAAAAGCGCGGATTATGCGCAAAAACTCTATCGGCTGCGTCAGGCCAAAGGCATGACGGAAGGACAGGCTGAGGCGATGGCGAAGACGCCACTCGGCTTCGCCGCCATGATGGTACGCGAAGGCGATGCGGATGGGACGGTGGCTGGCGCAGTCGCAACGACAGCCGATGTGGTGCGCCATGCCCTGCAGATCATCGGCAAGGCCGAAGGCGCATCACTCGTCTCAAGCTTCTTCCTGATGCTGCTGTGCCAGTCTCATCATCAGAAGAAAGGCGCTTTCGTCTTTGCCGATTGCGGCCTCGTGGTGGAACCGGATTCCGCACAACTTGCCGATATCGCCATCCAGTCGGCAGATTCATACCGCCAGCTCACGGAAAAAGATGCGGCCGTTGCCATGTTGTCCTTCTCCACCGGCGGCAGCGCTGCGCATGAGCGCGTATCAAAGGTCGTTCAGGCAACCCGGACGGTGCAGGAGCGTAAGCCTGATCTGTGCATCGATGGAGAATTGCAGTTCGACACGGCATTCGTCGAGGCTATCAGCCATGCCAAATCGCCGGACTCACCGCTCAAGGGCAATGCCAACGTCTTTGTGTTCCCCAATCTCGAAGCCGCCAATATCGGCTACAAGATTGCCCAACGTATTGGTGGGGCGCAGGCCATAGGCCCAGTGCTTCAGGGCCTCGCCAAACCCGCTAATGACCTCTCACGCGGGTGCAGCGCTGACGATGTCCTCCACATGATCGCTATAACCGTCAATCAGGCAAAGTGAAGGACATCGCGCCGCTATTCGCGAACCGCTATGACTTCAGGAAGCGCGTGGCGATGCCGTTGAGAAACTGTGGCAGTACCGTAAAGGCATAGGGTGCATAGACCCGCTCCAATCGCTGATGATACTCGCGGCCCCACGGGCCGATATTCACCACCGGATAAGAAAGCGCTTTCGGATTGGCGCGGTCGATAAATTGAGCCGCTGGTGTGTTGGCCGCAATGACTTCACTATCCGTCGCGTCCGGGATATGACCGAAGAAGCTCATATCTGAAATACCGGCGAAAATTTCACGATACCGGATCGTCGTTTCGAACTGGCGCTCTGCATGCGCGCGTGCGGTTTCCAGAGCTTCTGCGAAACGCTGTTCTTCGGCCGTTTCGACCCCCATGCGAACGTGAGGATAGACGAGACTTCCGAAGCCGATAATGACCGCCGGGCCTGTAACGCGTGCCTCAGCAACCATGGCGTTGACGAGTTCCCGCGTGATGAGAAGCGGGTTGTCGCTGCTTGAAAGTTCAGCTTCCAGTGCCGCTATCCGTTCCAGTGCCGCATCACCACCAATACGCCGGACTTCGTCGCGCAACTCGGCTGTGGTCAGAATTCTGCCCTTGTGATTAGCATCTGCATCGCTGCCAACCAGCTTTGCAAAGCGCTCTGCCTCCACATTGAAGTGCGTGATCGCCCGATCCAGCGCCTCACCGACAATTGCCTTGAACCGGTGGAATAAAGCATCAGGCGAGACGGAATGGGTCAGCCAGTTGAAAGCAATCCACGTCCGTTCCGGTGTGGTCACTTCATAACCGCCGCGAAAATCCCGCGCTTCAAGGCAGATCGGAGGTGGCGACACTTCACCATCAGCCGTATCACAAAGGGTTGCATTGGCTTCCACCGCACGCATGATTTCCGACGCGATGAGATGCGCGCTGACACCTTCAAACGGATAGCTCGCATGAGAAGGCTGTCCGACCACAAAAGCAAAGGGAAGTTGCTTGCCGATTGTGCCCCGATAGATGGCTCGGCCTTCCGCACCGTCACCCTGATCGCTCGTTGCGTCAAGATTGATACCGGCAACGATATCGAGGCCCCAGCGTTCGGCAAGTTCCGGCAACGCATCGCGCAGGCTGCGCATTCCCCGCGAACCACGCTCTTCGTCAGGCGTCGCAAACAAAATTAGATTGCCTTCGCGATCTGCCTGCTGCGAGAAATGTTCCAACGTTGCGATACCGGCTGCAACACCGCTTTTCATGTCGAGCATGCCCCGACCGGGAATGTAATTTCCGCTCTGGAAATCAGCGAGTGCCTTTTCCTCATTCGGCGCAAGCGGACGGCTGGTAAGGTCGTTCAGAAGAGCCTTAAGCAGAGCATCCGGCTCGAAAGCAAGATGTTTCAAATCGCGATAGTTTGCAGTTTCCACCACATCGAAGTGCCCCGCCAGAGCCAGGGTTCGCCGCCCGGCACCGCGCACGACGGCGATAACATTCTTGGTCATCGGCGAGCCGTGACTGTCGATGACGGCAATATCTTCAGGGTTCTTCTGGAAATAGGGGATCTCGCGCAAAAGCTCGGCCAGCTTCGGCCCGAACGATGCCTCGTCAGGTGTTCCCGTTTCGCTCGGCCATCTCACCATGCGATAGGAGAGTTCTCGCACCCGTTCTGTCGGGTTCCATTCATTTGGGGATGCCACGGTCTTTCCTCGCTCAATAGTTCCCCGTCTCCGTGCCTTGGGGAAGGCACAGGCGGGTTTTCAAATCTGGTTTAAACGTCGACTTACTGGTTGAGATGCTTTCGCAGGAACGCTCTCGTTCTTTCATTTTCCGGATTGGTGAAGATCACATCCGGCTTGCCTTCCTCGACGACAACGCCCTTGTCCATGA
Source organism: Brucella anthropi ATCC 49188 (assembly GCF_000017405.1). NCBI lineage: Bacteria > Pseudomonadati > Pseudomonadota > Alphaproteobacteria > Hyphomicrobiales > Brucellaceae > Brucella > Brucella anthropi. The sequence continues at coordinate 861,045 of NC_009668.1, read as the reverse complement.
ACAGAACCTTGTCTGAAACTTCGGCGGCAAAACGCATTTCGTGGGTCACGATGAGCATGGTCATGTGCTCATGTGCGAGCTGTTTCATGACCTGATTGACTTCCTCGACCAGTTCGGGGTCGAGCGCAGAAGTCGCCTCGTCGAACAGCATGACTTTCGGCTGCATCGCCAGTGCACGGGCAATAGCCACGCGCTGTTTCTGCCCGCCCGACAGACGCGACGGGTACATGCTGGCCTTGTCTGCAAGACCGACCTTCTTCAAAAGCGAAACGGCAAGTTCCTGCGCTTCCTGCTTGCTCTTGCCCTTCAATTTAATGGGGCCGAGCGTGATATTTTCCATGACATTGAGATGCGGAAACAGATTGAAATGCTGGAAAACCATGCCCATCTGCTGGCGCACGGCATTGATATGCCGCTCGAAGGCGCGTCCGTTCAACGGCTGGTTTACCTGTACGCCATCCAGCAGTATCTGGCCTGAGTTGACCGTTTCCAGATGGTTGATGGAGCGCAGCAAAGTACTTTTGCCGGAACCGGACGGCCCGATAATGGCGATGATCTGGCCGCGTTCAACCGACAGATTGATGCCCTTGAGAACTTCGAGCGCGCCGTAAGCCTTGTGGACATCGCGCACTTCCACCATGGGTTTGCTGTTGCTCATCGGTAAGCCTCGACTTTCTTTTCCATCCAGTGCAATCCGGCTTCCAGGATGAGATTGAGTACGTAGAAGATCACTGCGGCAGTGATATAGAATTCAAACGGGCTATAGGTTTCACTGATCGCCTGCTGCGATGCGTGAACCAGCTCGGTAATACCGATTACCGATACGAGCGCCGTGTCCTTCAAAAGCGCAATCAGATTGTTGCCCACCTGCGGCAGCGCGTTGCGGACAGCTTGCGGCACGATGATGTAGCGCAGCGTCTGACCGTTGCCGAAACCTAGCGAACGGGCACCTTCATTCTGCCCCGGATCGACAGTCAGGATCGCGGTGCGGAAGATATCCGAATTATAGACCGCAAAATGCAGGCCAAGGCCGATGATACCAGTCCATACGGCTGGAATGTTGATGCCGATCTGCGACAGGCCGTAATAGAGCAGGAACAGCTGCAGAAGCAGCGGCGTACCCATGAACAGCCAGATGAAGAAGCGGACAGGGTAACGCACCAGCCAGTTGCCATAGAGAACGAGCAAGGCAAAAGCGATACCGCCGAAGAAGCTGACGATGGATGAGGACACGGCGATGATGAGCGTCCACCAGATGCCGGTCATCAGAAGTTCAGTATAGGGCGGGACGATAGAGAAATCGAGTTGCATGGGATCACCGCCTATTTGAGCGCATAGCGGGCTTCGAGGAAATCGACGAAGCGTGCAACGATATAAATGAGGACCATGTAGATGGCCGCGGCGATGCCGAAGATTTCAAACGGACGATAGGTCGAGCCGATGAAACGTTGAGCCGTGTAAGTCAGTTCGACCACGGAAATCGCGGAAACGAGAGCAGACCCCTTGATCAGCATGACTGTGTTGACACCGAGCGAACGGATCATGAGCCGCGCTGCCTGCGGCAACACCACAAAGCGCATCGACTGTCCGTTGCTGAAGCCAATGGAACGGGCGGCTTCGTTCTGCCCGGTATCGACCGTCAGAATGGCGCCTCGCATGGCTTCGGCATAATAAGCGCCGATATTAAGGCCAAGACCAATGGCACCGGCTGCGAATGGTTCGAGATTGATGCCGATCTGCGGGCCGCCGAAATAGAGAACGAAAAGCTGCAGAAGGCACGGCGTGCCGCGAAAAACGCTGACATAGGCTGTACCGATAAAACGCAGCGGCCAGAAACGCGATAGTTTTGCAGATGTGGCAAGCGCACCGACGCTCAACCCGATCAGAATGGCAAGCGCCGATATTTCGACGGTAACCAGGGCGGCCTCCAAAAAATATGGAAAGACCTCCACCATCAAAGAGAAGTTCATTATCTCCCCTTTCCTGTCTGGAAACCCAAGCCGGAAAGAAATGTTGCCGGGACAATTGCGTTAATAGCTGTCCCGGCTCGGGGTTTCATGCGGTTAGCGGATGTCGCGACCGATCCACTTGGTCGAGATTTTCTCGTAGCTACCGTCCGCTTTCATGTCGTCGAGAGCCTTGTTGATCGCATCCTTAAGCTCAGGGTTACCCTTGCGCAGAGCGATGCCGACATTGTCGGTGCCCTGAAGTTCAGGCGTATCGAGCTGACGAACCTTTTCGCCGCTTTCCTTGATGGCGATCAGGATCGGAATGTCATCCGATGCAATGGCGTCCACGCGACCTGAACGAAGCTCAAGCAGCAGTTCCGGGATGCCCTTATAGGTACGGACGGTCCAGCCACCCTGTTCGCGCGCCCACTTGTCGCTGGTTTCGCCAAGCGTCACGGCAATGGTCTTGCCCTGTTTCAGTTCGTCCATGGACTTCACCGGCGAGGTTTCCGTCACGAAAATTCCACGGCCACCGCGATAGTAAGGGCCTGCGAAATCGACAGCCTTTTCGCGTTCCGGCGTGATGCTCATGCTGCCGACGACCACATCGAACTTGCCCGCACGCAGGCCTGCAATGATGCCGTCGAAAGCGATGGTCACGACAACCGGCTTTACATCAAGGCGCTTGGCAATTTCGGTGCCGATATCGACGTCGAAACCGACCACCTGGTTCTGACCATCAACAAAACTGAATGGCGGGAAAACACCGCTCATGCCGATGCGCAGTTCGCCGCTCTGCTTGACCTTTTCGAGGTCGTCCGCATGAGCGGGAGCGAGCATCATCAGCGCACCGACGCCAGCGGCAATGAGCGAAGACAGAAGGGTTTTCATTTCATTTTCTCCTAAGTGATCGTGTCGCGATCACGGGCGATGCCCGTTCCGAGCGCCCGGCTGGACGCATCTTTCCAGATCGTCGACGCCCGACGGGCGACGGCAAATTTCTTGAGAAAACAGATTCGGAACAGGCAAGAACGATATGCTCTGGTTACCCAGGAGCGGGAGAAAGAAAAGCTCCATCGATCCACCTCCGAAATTCCCCTTGCCGGTTGCGTTGCTTGCTTATCCGGCTTGTTTGTTTTCAAGCACGCTAACGGAGCAAAGGATCAACGAAAACGTCAATTCTGTATAGAAATGTCCAGCAATCTGCGATAAACGCAATCAAACTGACGAAATCGTCAAATGGCGGTGTGGTGATGGATGATCTGGATCAACGATTAATATCGGAACTGCGCATCAATGCGCGTGCGTCCATTCCGACTCTCGCCAGTATTTTGGGTGTGGCGCGGGGCACGATCCAAAGCCGGATGGAACGCCTGATCGCATCAGGCGTCATTGCAGGCTTTACAGTCAGATTGAAGGATCATGGTGCCACCGACATGATCCGCGGCATCATGATGATCGAATTGACCGGGCGAAACATCAAAAGCGTGATAGCGACTTTACGCAAGAACCCCGGCTTTTCCGCGGTGAACACCACGAATGGTACGTGGGACCTGATCGCCGAGATCGAAGTCCCCAACATGAATGAATTTCACCGGCTGGTAACAGGTATCCGCGCCATGGACGGGATCGCGAAGTCCGAGACGCACATCTTTCTCGGACCCGCCTGAACCTTCGACCGTCTATTCTGCGGCTTCTGCCACATAACCGAACTGCATGATGGCGTCCGGTGCAGCAACGCCCGGCAAAATACGACCGTCATCCACCGGCGCGCCCATCTGGGTGGCCATGGGAATGACGCCCGCCCAGATTGGCAGGGCATAATCGGCATCGTCATCCTTCGGCGGACCGGAGCGAACCTTTGCTGACGCTTCATTCAGTTCCAGTTCCAGAAGCATGGTGGCCTTCAGCTCCTTTGCCATCATCGGCCGCAGGCTTTCCCAGCGACCCGGAAAAAGGCCGTTTACGAAGCTGTGCAAGTGATGTTCCTTCACCGCGATGTCCGAAACTTTGCGCGCTGTCCCGAAAGCCATGACCGAACGGTAATTGCAGGAGTGGTGAAACGCCGAGCGAGCGAGGACCAGCCCGTCGAGCAACGTAAAGCTTACGCACACTTCTGCTTCGTCGCAGCTTTCCAGCATACGACTGGCGGATGATCCGTGCCAGTAAATGAAATCGCCTTCACGCCAGACCAGCGTAGGCGTGACATAGGGCGTTCCGTTGAACACATAGGCCACATGCGCCAGAGGCTGCGCATCGATGATTGCGTGAACCGTGGCTGCGTCATAGGCACCGCGCTCATGCAAGCGTTTTACACGGCTGCGTTCAGAAGGGGCTGTCGTCATGGCCGATTTTTCTCCTTTATATTCGGCCAAACTGCCGTCATAGTGGCTTTGAGAAAATAGCCACTTTAAGAGAATAATATAATGCCAATTTCGAATACACTTCCAGAATTCGGGATTGATCGCTCCAGCGATGTCTCGCTGACCGCCCAACTGGTTGATCAGATAAGACAAGCGGTTTTAGCCGGACGCCTGAAACCCGATTCAAGATTACCGTCTACCCGCGCCTTATCTCTGGAACTAGGCCTGTCACGAACAACCGTTCTTGCGGCATTCGACCAGTTGATTGCCGAGGGTTATCTCGAAGGACGTCAAGGTTCCGGAACCCATGTCACCGCCGAACTTCCCGACACCAGCCTGACAGTCGACCATCCGCCCCTCGACGCGATAGTCCAGCCGCAGTTACATCACAAGGAAGCCAAACCTTTTCATCTTGGTGTATTTGATAGTGATCATTTCCCACACGACGAGTGGGGGAAGCTGCTCGGGCGCATCTGGCGCAACCCATCCCCTGAGCTGCTAAGCAGTGACGATGTGTTCGGCTTTCATCTTTTGCGATCTTCACTGGCCCGTCATTTGCACGAGTGGCGGGGGATGATTGTGTCACCAGAGCAGATTATCATTACCGGCGGCAGCGCGGACGCTCTTTCCCTCATTCGGGAGGCCCTGTTTGTACCGGGTGACAGACTGTGGATGGAGGAACCGGGCTACCCGCCCGCGCGCAAGATCCTTGGCGTCAACGGCCTCGACATCATTCCCGTCCCCATTGATGGCGGAGGCCTCGATGTTTCGACCGCGCGAGACAAGGCCAACAATGCGCGTGGAGCGTTTGTCACACCGGCACGGCACCACCCGACAGGCGTGACCATGCCATTAGGGCGCCGGCTGGAATTGCTTGCCTGGGCAAGGGAACGCGACGCCATCATCATCGAGGACGATTATGACAGCGAGCACCGTTATGTCGGCCAGCCATTGCCATCCCTGATGTCGCTTGATCCAGATCGCATCCTTTATATCGGAAGTTTCTCCAAGGTCTTTTCGCCACTCCTGCGGCTTGGTTTTCTGATTGTACCGTCGCACATGACCACTCGATTCAGGGCGCTGCGACAAACCTTATTCCCAGCGCCATCGCCCTTGGCCCAACCGGCATTGGCCAGTTTTATCGAAACGGGAGCCTTTGCACAGCACATCAGGCGCATGCGGCGCATACATGCATCGCGGCGGCGTAAACTGATTGCAGCGCTCGCTCCCGGAGATCCGAAGCTTTTCCGAATTGAAGCCCCTCCTGCCGGGCTTTCATTGCTGCTGGCTTTGCCAGACGGGCAAAGCGATACGCGCCTTGCCACTATTCTCGCAGATGCTGGTATCGAGGCTCATCCGCTATCGACGCTTTATACAAAACTGACGCCACGTCAGGGGCTTATCCTCGGATTCTCAGGATTTGATGAAACTGCATTGGAGAATTCGGCAACAGCGCTGATAAAAATTCTCGAACAATCGAATTAGAGAATGTGCATTAGCAATTTCGTAAACTTTGGATTCAGCATTTCCCGGTAAGCTTTGATTAGCAATTAGCTCGGAGGGAGCGTTGCAGCCCATTTGTTTTGCGTTACGGGTGCTCATGCGTTCTTCGGTTGTATCAGTCATTGCCCTTGCCTGTGCCGCTTTGACGGGCTGTACGTCAAGTTCGGGCATCGACAGCATTATGCTCCAGTCGAAGACATCGGCTGAGACCACAAGTTCGGTGGCTCGCCCGGTTCCGCCCGCCCCCTTGAGCGAAATGGCGAGCGCACCGCAGCCCATGCCAGCTGCCGAGCAGGAAGAAGTTCTGGCTTGGGCCGGCCCTATTCCAGATGCGGGTCCGTTCAAGGCAGAGCCGCCTGCTCCCGTTACACCGCAACCGCAGTTGCAGGAACGCCCCCAGGCGCGCATCTCTGTTCCAAAGCCGGAAGTCGCAGCCTATCCGCCGGTGCGCCTCGCACCACAGGAACGGTCGAAAGTCTACAGCCACCGCTTTCGTGATGCGAAACCGATCAATTTCGGACGCTCGTCGCCACGCAAGCTGGCAGTGCACGGTGTGGACGTCTCCCGCTGGCAGGGTGATATCGATTGGGTGAGACTGCGCACGCAAGGTGCAAACTTCGCCTACATCAAGGCGACCGACGGCGGCGACCACCTCGATCCCATGTTCCGCAAGAACTGGCGCGAAGCGAAAGCAGCGGGCATCAAACGCGGCGCATACCACTTTTTCTACTGGTGCCGCGTGGCAAGCCAGCAGGCCGATTGGTTCATCCGCAATGTTCCAAAGGAAGCCGATGCGCTTCCACCTGTCATCGACGTAGAATGGAACGGCGATTCCTCCTGCAAGCGTCGACCTTCTCCGGCGCAGGTGCGGGAAAAGATGCAGGTGTTCATGGACAGACTGGAGCAACATTATGGCAAGCGGCCAATCATCTATACCGCACCGGATTTCTATGACGATAATCTGAAAGGTGCCTTTACCAACTATCCATTCTGGCTGCGTGCCGTTGCCCAGCATCCGTCGAAGGTCTATCCGGGTCGCCCATGGACCTTCTGGCAGTATTCTGGGTCGGGTCTGTCGCAGGGCGTGAACGGCAAGATTGACCTGAACGTTTTCCACGGCTCAGAGGACGACTGGCACAGATGGCTGGCGCGTGCCGCCAGCTAAACAGCGAGAAACTGGCCAAAAGCCAGTTTGGATGTTATGAAGTTATATCAGGGATAACCGAAGCTTTGCCTCGAAACCCGGCATGCAATATCGCCATGCCGGGCCATTTGCTGCCCGCATGGTGTTACCATGAAAGGGAATGGCAAATATGGACATCCGGTTATTTGTGCTGGCGCTGGCAACTTTCGTTACCGGCACCGCCGAGAACATTATCGTCGGCATTCTTCCGGGCATCGCACCCGGTTTGAATGTCTCAGTCAGTGCCGCCGGGCAGCTGACATCAATCTTCTCGATTACCTTCGCTCTCACAGCACCACTGGCATTCGTTCTAACAACGCGCTTCGAACGGAAAGCCATCCTCGTCTTCGCCTTGGGCGTTTTCATCGCAAGCAATATCATCGCGAGCATTAGCCCCAATTATGCTGTCCTGTTTATCGCGCGCATCGGCATGGCCTCCGCAAGTGCAGTCGTCTGCCTGATTGCCACCATGCTGGCGACAGAGCTGGTTAGTCCCGCAATGCGCGGACGCGCCATCGGGATCATATTCATGGGTATAAGCGGATCGATGGTGGCCGGTGTCCCCACGGGAATGATTGTCAACGATTGGCTGGGCTGGCGCGCGGTCTTCCTGTGCCTGGCACTGGCGGCAGCTTTGGTGCTGCTCCTGTCGTTGCTTTCCCTGCCCCGTGCAGGACGAAGCCCGCATGGTTTGCCACCTTATATGCCGCACCTGAAATCCTTCCGGCTGGTATCAGCACAATTGGTTTCCGTCCTGATGATCGGCGGTCATTTCGTCTTGTTCGCCTATCTGTCACCCTATCTTCTGGAGGCTGTCCACATCTCTTCACAGAAAGTCATCTGGGCGATGGTGGCGTTCGGCATGGCCGGAATGACAGGCGGCTATCTCGGCGGACTGCTCGTCGACAAGCTTTCACCAAGGTTGGCTATCGTGCTGACGCCACTTCTCTATCTGACGGCGTTAGCAACGATACCACTTGCAACAGGGTCCAGCACTATTTTCGGCGCGGTGCTGATGATCTGGGCTTGTATCAGTTGGATGATATCACCCGTCGTTCAGAGCTTTCTCATCACGACCGATCCCGCAACGGCAGATGCCGGTGTCGGGATCAATCTATCTGCCATGCACATAGGCGTAGCGCTTGGCACGGCCACGGGAGGACTTGCTTTACGGCACTGGCACTTGCAAGCCCTGCCGTGGATCGGATGCATTCTGGTCGCGCTTTCCTTACTGTGTGCCCTTAACGCTTCCCGATATTTTGCAGGTCGTAAGGCGTCGATTGATACATCTCGTTGATCCAGTTTCCAAACAGAAGATGTGCGTGGCTGCGCCAGCGGTTTTCCGGCTGGCGCGTCGCGTCATCTCCGGGGAAATAGTTCGCTGGAACCTTTGTTTCAGGCTGAGCCTGAATGTCGCGGAAATACTCATCGGCAAGCGACGTTGTGTCGTACTCCACGTGATTGAACATATGCAGCGCGCGATGACGTGGATCGTCCAGCAGGCAAAGGCCTGTTTCCGGACTATCGACCAAAACCTTCAGCTCACTCTCGGCTGGAATGTCGCTCTTGCGCACTTCGGTCCAGCGTGAAACCGGGATTTTGAAATCATCCGAGAACCCGCGAAGGTAGGGAGACGACGGCGCAAGATTGCGCTGGCTATAGACGCCCGACGCCTTGCCCGGCAGCTCGTACTTGCCCATGCCGTGGAAATGATGGACCGCAGCCTGTGCGGCCCAGCATATATTCAGTGACCGGTGCACATGGGTCTGCGTCCAATCGAAGACACGCTGCATCTCATCCCAATAGGTGACTTCCTCGAACTCGAGGCGTTCGACCGGAGCACCGGTGATGACAAAACCGTCAAAGCGTTGGTCCTGCACCTCTTCCCACGGCTGGTAGAACGACAGCATGTGATCGGCAGGCGTATGGCGCGCCACATGGTTGGTGATACGAACAAGGGTAAGCTCGACCTGTAACGGTGTCGCGCCAAGCAGACGCGCAATCTGCGTCTCTGTCGTGACCTTGTTCGGCATCAGATTGAGAAGGCCGATCTTCAGCGGACGAATATCCTGACGAATGGCATCTGCTTCACGCATGACCATAACGCCCTCGGCCTGGAGAACACTGGTTGCTGGCAGATCGTCAGGAATTTTAATCGGCATGTCGCGTCGGTCCCTAGTTTATGTTGGGGGAAGACGCGAGTGGCTTTGTCCGTATATTTGCCGGTTTGGCCACATCCTCTCTTTACAGAGAGTACCACCTTGCCCGGAGAGGCAGGTTGGCGTTGGGCGTCTCCCCAACTCTTGATGTGATGTCACTTCTACTCAAACTCTTTCGGGGTGGCAATAGGGTTTAAGTGTCGCCTTAAAGTGTATGAGAAATTTCCATTTCTTTTGCCGATCAGTTTATGAATGCTGCACTCAGCGACTTACAAAATTTGGAATGAACGTCCTTCAAATTTTTTCTATGGCGGCTTTCAAAGCGCTTACACGCTGAGCTGATAACCGAAATGATTGTTCTGCGGCAAAACCGAAAGCGATAGCGCGAGAATCCTTCTCTTCGACCGGGACACGGCATGAAGCATGAATCTCTGCCGCGCCCGTTGCCTCCACGATCCGTCTCGCGTTCTCCGCGTTGACGCCGCTGCCGGGCATGATGCGGATGCGGCCACCAGCCAACTCAGCCAGCACCCGCAGATTATCCAACCCCTTTTCCGCAGTTTGTGACAGACCAGACGTCAGAATGCGCTCAAAGCCGAGTGCAATTGCTTGCTGTACGGCAATCTCCATATTCGGAACGAGATCGAATGCGCGATGAAGCGTCGTTCCAAGGCCTTTTGCTTCTGCAACCAGTCTTTCCAACATGGCGACATCAAGAGAACCGTCGCTCAGCGAAGCGCCAATAACAACACCGGCCAAACCGGCATTTGTGGCATTACGAATATCCGACACCATGATGGCTTCATCTTCTGTCGAAAAGCAGAAATTGCCCGCGCGCGGTCTGATCATTGCGTAAACCGGGATTGGCGCTTTCGAGGCAAGCTCCATCAATCCCAGCGAAGGCGTCAAACCACCAAGCTCAAGCGCAGAACAGAGCTCGATACGATCCGCACCACCTTCAATTGCCGACCGCAACCCTTCGGCGCTATCCACGCAGACTTCAAGTAACACGCTCACGTCTGATGCCCCAATATTGCGGCCCCAACCAAACCGCCATCACTGCCGAATACACCCGGAACGACCAATGGTTGGTTCATTTTCCGCAAAATTCTGGCCCTGACGGCCGTATCAAGTGCGGAGATCAATTCGGAAGCAGTAGCAAGTCCACCACCAACCGGAATAATCGACGTGCCTGTTATGTTGACGACGGCTGCAAGCGGATCGGCAACCAGCTGGAGATAAGCGATAATCGTCCGTCTCGCCTCCGGGCTGCCTTCCAGCCATTCCCGCAGGACCGCATGGCTACTCGCATCTATACCGTTCAGAAACTGGTGCAGCTTTTCGATCCCGCGCGCGCCACCAATCGTATCGACGCAACCGCTCTGACCGCAGCCACAATCGAAGCGAGGAACCGACACTGTTTGTCCGTCTATTTCTACACACGTGTTGAGGATCGGGCCATGCCCCCATTCGCCAGTCAAACCGGCTTTACCGCGAACCAATCGACCGTCGATAACAAGCCCGCCGCCAACACCTGTGCCCAGCACTGCGCAAAAAACTATGTCGTGCCCCTTACCAGCCCCTTCGATAGCTTCTGCAAGGGCCAGACAATCAGCATCATTGGCGGCGATCACCTGTCGCTGCAATCGCTCGCCGAGTTCAAGGCTTAATCTATGATCGGTGATGCAAGGAATGTTCGCCGAGAAAGCGGAACTAGTTACTGGATCAACCAATCCAGCGATGGAAAGTGCAAGTGGCCCCGCCTCATCCGATGCGTGGGTTCGAAGCGCAGTTTCCAATGCGCCCCCGAACTCATCCCAACTGTTTGCAGGGGTCGGCAACTTTTCAAGAAGTTCGATGTGTCCCGGATGTACAGAGCGGGCCAGCCGAATGAAGGACCCACCAACATCCGCGGCAAAAACAGTACCTGCCTGCCGAGACTGACGCATCCTTCTGTCGTGCATGATCGATCTTCCGCCGATACGTTTCGATGGTCCAACCAATCATCGCAAATGTATCGGCAGTCAATCGCAAGGCGCAATTATCCTACGGTTTTGGCGCCACGAGCGAGATGTTCACACCTTGCGGATCCTTGCATTGAACAACCCATTCGCCGTTCGGTACTTCCATCGGCTCTTGCAAAACCGCTCCGCCGAGAGACTTGACCCGGCTGGCAGCATTCTTCACGCCATCGACCATGAAGTAGAAGCCCCAGCCAACAGGAGTGCCGGGAGGTGCGGTCATGATACCGCCGTGATCGGCGCCATCGACACTGAACACCTTGTAATTGCCCATAGGCCCCATGTCGAAATTGCGTGAGAGCTTCCAGCCGAAAACTTTCTCATAGAACGGAAATACCGTCTCGCAGTTTTGAGCATACAGTTCATGCCAGCCCGGATGCCCCGGTTTGCGCGAACCGAAGTCAGCCGGTGGCGGCATGTCGTCTTTCGGTTCAAAAAGTGCAAAGATACCACCTTGCGGGTCCGAAACGATCGCAAACCGTCCAATGTCCGGGATATCCTGCGCTGCTCTGAGCACCTTGCCACCTTCTGCTTCAACCTTTTTGGCATATTCGTCTGCATTTGCGACACCGACATAACCGATCCAGCCGGGTTCGCCTCCGCAATCTTCCTTTGGCATATCCGCCATCGACATCATGCCTGCAATCATGCATCCGGGCACTTCGAACAATGTATATTTCATGCCGGGAACCCCGGCATCTTTCGCTGTCCAGCCGACGACTTTTGTATAAAAATCCTGTGCGTTGTCAGCATCTGTTGTCATAAGTTCATACCAGACGAACGGAGAAGAGCCGTTTTTCATTGAAAGTACTCCCTTGGATTTCTTTCACAGTTGAATGATCAGCCGCAGCAGCTGTGCTTGGAAGCCTGTGCTTCATACTCATCGTGCCGTTTGACGAAATGCATCGTGCCATTTTCATTCCGGCCCTTGGGGGCGCGGTCGAGGATCATCAAAGTGCCTATCCACTCCTCGATGCCTCGGGCATAGCTGGAATAGGTGTGATAGATGGCACCGCTTTCGTCCTTGTAGAAAGCGCTCATGCCGGGCAGCTCATCAAAAGCATCTTCTGCAGGCAGCTTGTCGAAATTGTAGAAAACGCGGTTATTCTCGAGCTCATCCTTCGTAAAGGAGACGTGGTAATCGAAGTTGAAATCACTACCTTCTGACGAAACCCATGGAAAATGCCAGCCCATCCGCTTCTTATAAGCTTCCAGCTTTGCCAGAGGCCCGCGCGAAACGGCAACTAGCGTGACGTCGTGATTGTTGAGATGTGTCACGGCGCCATCAAGATTGTCAGCAAGGAACGAACATCCCGTGCAACCTTGATCCCAGTCGGGTCCGAACATGAAATGGTAGACCAGCAACTGGCTACGCCCGTCGAACAGTTCGGAAAGCGACTTCCGACCAGAAGGCGTATCGAATGCATAATCCTTATCAACCATCACCCATGGCAGTGCCTGCCGCTCACGATTGACCTTGTCGCGCAGATGGGTGGCTTCTTTTTCACTTGCCAGAAGCGCACGTCGCGCCTCAAGCCAAACTTCTCGGGATACGACCTCATTCATGGTGCAAGCCCTCCTCCGGCTTTTGCTCCCTGTCTGTGCCCAGATATCAATGTTCCCGCTTGACGATTTACATTGATATCAATATTAATAAATCATGTCAAATAGCCTCGATGTACCCTTTGAAACAACACTTCTGGTTCGTGATACCTGCCTTTGCTTGCATGTTCAGCGTGCCGCACGTGCGCTCGCCCGCCGCTTTGACGACGCTCTGCGTCCAGTTGGGCTGACCAACGGCCAATTCTCGCTGATGATGTCGCTCAATCGCCCGGCACCGCCGCCAATGAAGCCGGTCGCTGAGCTTCTGGCCATGGATCAGACGACTTTGACTGCAGCGTTGAAGCCATTGCAGCGGCAAGGTTGGGTGGAGATCGTTATCAACCCAAAGGACCGGCGCGAGCGTTTATTGCAACTCACGCCAGAGGGAAAAGCAGCTCTTGCTGCAGCGGTACCGATATGGAAGGCCACACATGCGGATATCGAGAAGCAGCTCATAAGCGGCAACGGTGATGACGTCCGCCGCGACTTGCTGGTTCTGTCGTCAGTCTAATGGGTGAAGGGGCGCTTTTCGCGCCCCTGCCCGACAACTTATTTGTTTTTCTTCTTTGGCTTGAATTCCTTGTCGTAAACCTCTTCCGCCATACGCCGCAGCGAACGTCCGATAGCAGCATATTCATACTCATTGAGGTTCGCCAGCGAGATACGCCCTGCAGGCTGCAAAGTACCGAAGCCAGTGCCCGGAAGCATAACAATGCCGGTTTCATCTGCGATACGGAAAAGCAATTCTGTTGGAGAGATATTCTTCTTCACCCAGGCCGCAAAATCATCGCCGTAGAGGCGGCGAACGATATCTTCCAGATCGAGCAGCGTATAATAATCGACTTCATTCTCGTCGGACTGTGGTTCCAGCCCAAGCTCGCGGTAAAGCGCCGCTTCACGGTGACGGATCAACTTCTTGAGTTCGGCCTTGTAGGAATCCTTTTCGTCCATCAGACCGAAAAGCGAGAACAGAACCATCTGCACTTGCTGCGGCGTTGATAGCCCTGCTGTGTGGTTAAGCGCGACAGTGCGGCTGTCGGCAACAAGCCTGTCAATAAACTTCAGTTTTGAGACATCCGGCGTTAGTGAGGAATAGCGCTCATTCATTTCCTTCTTCGCCGATGACGGAAGGTTCTTGAGCTTTTCATCCAGAAGATTGTCCTTCTGCATGGCGACAACACCAAGACGCCAGCCGGTTGCTCCGAAGTATTTGGAAAAAGAATAGACGAGCATTGTATTGTAAGGACAGATCGCAAAGAGCGACTTAAAGTTATCTGCAAAAGTACCGTAGACGTCATCCGTCAAGATCATGAGATCGGGACGCTTTTCCTTGACGATCCGCGCGATTTGCTCAAGGCCGCGTTGATCCATCTTGACCGACGGCGGGTTGCTCGGATTGATCAGGAAGAAGACCTTGACCGACTTGTCGAGCAGCTTGTTCAGCTCCGCTTCCGGATATTGCCAGCCCTGGTGCGGGTCGGCATTGATGTGCACTTCTTTCAACCTATAATTGTTCAGTTCCGGTATTTCGATGTAGGGCGTGAAAGCTGGCATACCGATGGCGACTGTATCGCCTTCATCAAGTATCTTGTTCTGTTTCAGCGTATCGAAAATATAGGTCATGGCAGCAGTTCCGCCTTCGACCGCAAATATATCGAGTTTATCGGAACTCATGTAACCGCCGATCATCTCGCGCACGAGATAATGCTTCACGATCTCTTCGCTGATCTTCAGCATGCGCGGCGGAACCGGATAGTTACACCCAAGAATGCCTTCTACCATTTCATGCAGATATTCTGATGGGGAAAGGCCCAGCTGATCACGCACATAAGACAGTGCACGCCCGAGAAACTTCACCCCGGGCTGGTCGCCATTGTCAGAGAGAAATCTCTGGAAACGCCCTTCAATTCCCTCGACTTTCGGCAAACCGCCCACGCTTGTCGACATATAGGAATAGGAAAGTTCGGCTTCTGCGACTGCAAAAAGCCCCAGCCGCAGAAAGGCACGACGCGGTAAGGTGGCAAGAAAGTTCGGATTGCCGCGCCCGGCGTTCAGCATGGTCAGATCAGCTTTGCTTGAAGCCAGCTGGATCAGTGCATCCTTGAGTTCGAACGGGCTTAGCTTTGCATATTTGCTATAATCAGTCTTCGCCATGATCTACTCCTCAGGAGAAAGCGACCACCAACGGCCCGAGCAATGTCAAAAAGACATTGGCAAGCGCATAGGTGATTGCGAACGGGGTGGTAGGAATGGAATTGCCTGCCTTGTCGAGCACTTCGCCAAAGGCAGGATTTGCGCTGCGCGACCCGGAAAGAGCGCCAGCAAATATAGCCACATTGTCATATTTCAGCACGTAACGGCCAAAGAACATCGTGATGATCAGCGGCAGAATGGTTACGACCACACCGATCAGGAAAATGGTGAGACCGCTGCTGATAATTGTCTGCACGGCCTGCAGACCTGACTGGAGGCCGACAACTGCAACAAAGCCAGCGAGGCCCAAATCGCGCAGCAATGTGGAAGCGCCGGTCGGCATATTGCCGATGGTCATGTTCCGGCTGCGATACCAGCCGAAGAGCAGACCTGACAGAAGCGCGCCGCCGCCGCTGCCGAGTGTCAGCGGTATCGAACCAATACGCACGACAGCCAGACCAATCAGAAGACCGAAAGCGATACCGAGGCCATGGAACACGAAATCGGTCTTATCGCTTGGAACGATCACCGGACCGATAGACTTCGCCGCACGCTGCAAATCCTGATCGGTTCCGTAGAGTGAAACGACATCGCCAGCACTGATGACCGTATCAGGTTGCAGCGGCAAAGGCTTGTCGGCCCGTTTGACGCCGATAACATAGACGCCGTGGCGCAGTTCAGAGCTTATATTCTCCTTGATCGCAGCAACGGTCTTGCCGACATAATCCGGTGAAGTGATCGTCACGTCACGGATTTGCACGACGACATCCATGCCTTCAGAAGATTGCAATTCGGTGCCGATCTTGTTGCCAGAAGCGACAACGCCTGAGCGCCTGCCGGCCACAAGAACGATGTCGTCCCTTTCCAGATGAAGATTGGGTGCGAGGCCGATGATCTTGCCAGCACGTTTGACCCGTTCAATGGTTATGGCGTCTTCAACAGAGGTCATCGCCTCAATCTGGGCCACGATCTTTCCTGATGCCTGTTCCACCTTATAGATGCGCCCCACAAGATCAGGAGCTGCTTCGCTTTCGCCCTGCCCCAAGACCCTTATGCCAGCCAACAATTCGGCTTCCGCCTTGATGGCATCGTCGCGGATAGTGCGTCCCATGAATTTCGGCAGCAGATTGACGCAGACAATGATCGCTCCGAAGGAACCGAAAATATAGGTCACAGCATATCCAACAGCGACATTGGCCTGCAATCGCTGCACTTCGTCGGCTGCCAGACCAAGCTTGGAAATGGCCGAACTTGCCGTTCCGATGATTGCAGATTGCGTCAGCCCACCTGCTGCGATACCCGCCGCAAGACCTTTGTCCAAACCAAATATGCGCGCCATGATGACGACGGTCGCGAGACCGCTGATCGCGAGCACCGCGGCCATTGCGATCTCACGCAAGGATTGCCGCCCGAGTGATCGAAAGAATTGCGGACCACTTTCGAAACCGACTGCGTAAATAAAAAGGGCGAAGAGCAGAGCCTTCACCCCATTATCGATCTGAACGCCCACCTGGCTGATTATCACCGCGACAAGCAGTGACCCGGCAACCCCTCCTAACTGGAACTTGCCGAAGTGTATCTTGCCGATCGCATACCCGCCGGCCAGGGAAAGGAACAAAGCAATTTCGGGTGCCTGCTGAAATATTGCCTGAAGCCAATGCATCCGTCCCTCCAAGCTCCGATAACAACCTAGGGTTAGCTAGAGCGGAAACACCAAAGACAAGAGGCCGCAAACGCAAAATGTTAAAAGAAATGACAGCAAAAACAAGATCGCTCAAAAAGTTGAAAGTGCTTTCTGGAATTGTTCTATTCTGGAACGGAGACAATCTCCTTACACCGTTGTGTGATGAAAACTTAAAATAGATCAATATCGGGGTAAGATGTCTGGAAAAAACAGGACACAGACATAAAATATGTCTGACGACGATCCTCCTCTTGCAACAGGGTGATTGACGAGCATTTTAAGGATGAAAGCAGGCTGAAGTAATGAGTGAAAAGCGAGCCCCCCATCTCGTTGTCGTAGGCGCCGGTTTTGGCGGATTGCAACTGATCCACGACCTTAGAAACGTCGACGTGCGAATAACGCTGATCGATCAGCGTAATCATCACCTGTTCCAGCCGCTTCTCTATCAGGTGGCAACAACTATCCTCGCCACGTCCGAAATTGCCTGGCCGATCCGGCATCTGTTCAAAGATCGCAAGGAAGTGACCACGCTATTGGGCACAGTCACCGATGTTGACACCGAGCACCGTCAGGTGCTGCTCGAAAACGGCACCGAAATTTCGTACGACATGCTCGTACTCGCCACTGGAGCACGACACGCCTATTTCGGCAACGATCAATGGGAAGCGTTGGCCCCCGGACTGAAGGCGCTTGAGGACGCAACCACCATTCGCCGTCGCCTGCTTCTCGCCTTTGAGCGTGCAGAACGTGAAAGCGATGAAGCAAAGCGGCAAGCATTGTTGACATTTGCCATCGTGGGTGGCGGGCCGACGGGCGTTGAACTAGCAGGCATTATCGCTGAGTTGGCCAAGCAAACCATATGGCCGGAGTTTCGCAATATAGACACGCGGCAGACACGCGTGATGCTGCTTGAAGCCGGTCCGCGCATTCTGGCGGCGTTTCCAGAAGACCTGTCCAGTTATGCGTTGAAAGCGCTCGAAAAACTGGGGGTGGAAGTACGGCTCGGAATTCCAGTCAAAGACATCACAGCCGAGGGCGTGACTGTCGGCGAAGAGTTCATTCCATGCCGGACGGCAATCTGGGCAGCAGGCGTGGCTGCCTCTCCAGCTGCAACGTGGCTCAACGCCGAGAGTGACCGAGCAGGGCGCGTGAAGGTGTTATCCAACCTCAATGTACCTGGCCATGAGGATATCTTCGTCATTGGTGATACGGCGTGGGTCGAGGGACCGGACGGCAAGCCGGTTCCGGGTATTGCCCCTGCCGCCAAGCAACAAGGTGCCTATGTTGCCAAGGTCATCAAAAGCCGCATTGAAGGTAAGACCCCACCGATGCCATTCCGTTACAAGCATCAGGGCAATCTTGCGACCATCGGCAGAGGCGCCGCTGTGGTTGATATGGGGCGCTTCAAGCTCAAGGGACTCATCGCCTGGTGGTTCTGGGGCATTGCGCACATCTTCTTCCTTATTGGAACGCGAAGCCGTGCCGCCGTCGCCTGGAGCTGGCTCTGGACTTACATCTCCGGCCAGCATAGCGCCCGGTTGATAACGCAAGGCAAACCTGTAGAGCGCTAGATGGAAGATGGCCCGCCAGAAGCGGGCCGTTTCTCTTACTGTCTGATATGCCGTTATTCGGCAGGTTCCAGCTGCGGAACAAGGTCTGTGACAACAGGCGTTCCGTTCATCGCTGCGGCCAACTTGTCGGTATCGAGTTCATTTTCCCAACGTGCCACGACAATGGTTGCGACCGCGTTGCCAACGAGATTGGTCAGAGCGCGGCATTCTGACATGAAGCGGTCGATACCGAGGATCAGGGCCATACCCGCGACTGGAACGGCTGGAACAACGGACAGCGTAGCCGCAAGCGTGATGAAACCGGCACCCGTAATGCCTGCTGCACCCTTGGAGCTTAACATAGCCACCAGTAGAAGCAGTATCTGATCACTCAGTGACAGTGGAATATCCGTCGCCTGCGCGATGAAGAGCGCTGCCAGCGTCATGTAGATATTTGTGCCGTCGAGGTTGAACGAATAACCCGTCGGAATGACGAGGCCAACGACAGAGCGCTTGCAGCCAGCCTTCTCCATCTTGTCCATCAGCGCAGGAAGTGCGGCTTCAGACGAAGAGGTGCCCAGAACCAGCAGCAGCTCTTCCTTGATGTAGCGAATGAGAGCGAGGATCGAGAAGCCATTGTAACGGGCGACAGCTCCCAGAACGACAAGCACGAACAGCAGGGCCGTGAGATAGAATGTGCCGATCAAAAGCGCGAGATTGGCAATCGAGCCGATGCCGTATTTGCCAATGGTAAATGCCATGGCACCGAAAGCACCGATTGGAGCGGCCTTCATGAGGATCGAAACCAGCTTGAAAACGGGTGCTGTCAGGACGTGAAGAAAATCGGTGACAGGCTTGCCCTTGTCGCCGACAAGAGCCAGCGCAATACCAAACAGAACCGAGAAGAACAGCACTTGCAGAATGTCGCCGTCTGCGAATGCTCCAACAATCGTTGTCGGGATGATGTTGCTCAGAAAGCCGGTGATGGTCTGCTCATGTGCCTTGGCGGCGTAGTTGGCAACGGCCTTCGGATCAAGCGAAGCCGGGTCGATGTGCATCCCGGCGCCCGGCTGCACGACGTTGGCGACGATAAGCCCAATAATCAAGGCAAGCGTCGAGAAGGTCAGGAAGTAGATCATTGCCTTACCGGCAACGCGACCGACCTTTTTCATGTCGGTCATTCCGGCGATGCCGGTCGCAACGGTCAGGAAGATGACAGGCGCGATAATCATCTTCACGAGCTTGATGAACGCATCGCCAAGCGGCTTCAACTGCGTGCCCAGTTCGGGATAAAAATGGCCAAGCAGAATACCGGCAGCAATAGCCACCAGTACCTGTACATAAAGATGCTTGTAAAAGGGGATTGGGCCGCGCGGCGCAGCCGCGGCACCTGTCGGTACTGCAATCATAGTGTCCTCCGTTCGGCTCAGTCCGGAACCTGTCCAGCCTCCCAAGCCTTCAGTCTCGAATTCCAGCGGTCCCAGCCGCTGCTGAACTGATTGATTGCAATGTCCGTGCCAGTTTGGAGATAGATCACTAACGTGTTGTTTTCTTTAAATTTGTGAGTTTTCGCATCGAAGTAAATCTAGAATAAGTGCGATTATCCGCACATTTGGATTTCCTATTTGTGTGAAATATTGCACAATGAGAGCAATGAGTTCGAACCCCTCCCCAGCGGACAGCCGCACCCGACCCACAAACATCAACCGACGGACATGGGCGTTGTTCGGATTGTTTTGGGCTGCGGTTTTCGCGCTTGCATTCTGGGTCGTCGGCGACATGGCACGAGACAAGGCCGTCCTCGCATTAAGCGAGCAGACAAGGATCGATGCCAACCTCAACACTGCATTGTTGCGCGCTGTTCTCGACAAGCAACGTGCTTTGCCTCTGGTGCTGTCAAAGGATAAGGCGCTGGAAGCTGCATTACTGGACAAAACAGCCACAACAATCGATCCCTTGAATGAGAAACTCGAAGCATTGGCGGATGGGACGCAAGCGGCCGTCATTTATCTTGTCGGCATGGACGGCATTGCCATCGCGGCAAGCAACTGGCGCGGACCAACGAGTTTTGTCGGCAACGACTACAAGTTTCGCCCCTATTTTCACAACGCTTTGAAAAACGGGGATGCAGAGTACTTTGCGCTCGGCAATGTCAGCAATCGCCCCGGTCTTTACATATCCCGTCGCATCGATGGCCCAAGCGGTCCCTTGGGGGTGATCGTTGTCAAGCTGGAGTTCGACAGGCTGGAAAGTGACTGGAACAATGCCGGACGACCGACCTTCGTGACGGATGAACGAAATATCGTTCTGATTACAAGCTTGCCGTCCTGGCGTTTCATGACCATTGGCTCGATCGATCAGGAGCAGCTTCAGTCTATCCGCGATAGCCTGCAGTTTGGTGACGCGCCACTTAAACCCTTGCCCCTGTCGATCAAGTCAATCGACGGCGAGGATGTACAGTTGATTGATGCGCTGCTGCCCGGCAATGCGCGCAATACCGACTTTCTCGCGATCCGTTCGATCGTGCCTTCCACTCCCTGGCAGATGTACAGTCTCGCGCCAATTCGCCCGCAGATTCCTTCCGCCATTCGTGAATCCCGGTTGTTCACCTTTATCATCCTTTCAGCCATCGCAACGGTTGCCGGACTTCTTTTACGTCGCAGGCAGAAAATCGCGACACGCATCGCCAATGCACAGCGTACACAGATGGAACTGGAAGAACGCGTGGAAGAGCGCACCCGCGATCTCAGTCTGGCACGCGACAGACTGCAAGCTGAGATCAGCGACCACCGTCGCACCGAAACAATGCTGCAAGGGGTGCAGCAGGACCTCGTGCACGCCAATCGCCTGGCCATCATGGGGCAAGTAGCGGCTGGCGTGGCGCATGAAATCAACCAGCCCGTCGCAACTATTCGCGCCTATGCAGACAACGCAAAAACCTTCATCGAACGGAAACGCCTTTCTGACGCAACCGAAAACCTCAGTGAAATCGCCGCATTAACGGACCGCATAGGTACAATCACGGGCGACCTTAAAGCACTTGCCCGCAAAGGACGCACTCCTTCCGAGCCGACTTCGCTCAGTCAGGTCATTTCGGGTGCGCTGGTACTGTTGCGAAGCAGGTTCTCCGGGCGCATGGATCAGCTCGATATCGCACTACCACCGCCGGAACTGCAAGTTATCGGTCATTCAATCCGGCTGGAACAGGTTTTCATCAACCTGTTCCAGAATGCACTGGAAGCCATTGATTTAAAACAGAATGACGGAAAAATAGAAGTTCGTACTCATGTAGATCGTGACAAGGTCATCATATCGGTTTCCGACAATGGACCGGGTATGCCGCAGCATATTCGCGACAATCTGTTTTCGCCTTTCAACACATCGAAGGAGAAAGGTCTCGGTCTAGGTCTTGTGATCGTCAAGGAGATCGTCACTGACTATGGCGGGGCCATCTCCGCCGAAAGTAATGCCGCAGGCACATCTTTCCGCATCGAACTGAGAAAAGCATGATGGGCAAGTCACCCTCCGTTATTCTTGTCGACGATGACAAGGCGCTCCGCCGCGCCACTCGTCAAACGCTTGAGCTTGCCGGTTTTGAGGTTACTGATTTTCCAAGCGCACTGGATGCGTTGAACAGCGTTACTTTTGAGTATGATGGCGTTGTCGTTACCGATGTCCGCATGCCGCAGATCGACGGTCTCCAATTCTTTGCCCGGATCAAAACCATTGACCCCGATTTGCCAGTAATCCTGATTACTGGCCACGGTGATATTCCGATGGCGGTGCAAGCCATTCAGGACGGTGCCTATGATTTCATCGCTAAGCCGTTTGCAGCCGACAGGCTCGTGCACAGCATCCGTCGTGCATGGGAAAAGCGACAGCTTATCGTTGAAAACCGCGCCTTACGCGAAGCCGCCGAGAATGTGGAGGGCGATCTGCCGTTGATCGGCCAGACACCGGCGATGGAAAATCTGCGCCGTACCTTGCGCGATATAGCCGATACGGATGTTGATGTGCTCGTGGCTGGTGAAACTGGCAGTGGCAAGGAAGTCGTCGCACAGTTGCTGCACAACTGGGGCCATCGTCGCAAAGGCAATTTCGTAGCGCTCAACTGCGGGGCCTTGCCCGAAACGGTGATTGAAAGCGAACTGTTCGGTCACGAGGCAGGTGCTTTCACGGGAGCTCAGAAAAAGCGGCTCGGACGGGTTGAACATGCAAGTGGTGGCACGCTGTTTCTCGATGAAATTGAAAGCATGCCTGCAGCAACGCAAGTGAAACTGCTGCGCGTCCTTGAGATGCGCGAAATCACACCACTCGGCACGAATGAGGTTCGCCCGGTCGATCTGCGGGTTGTGGCTGCAGCAAAGATCGACCTCGGTGACCCCGCCCAGAGAGGCGACTTCCGTGAGGACCTCTATTACCGGCTGAATGTTGTCACGCTTTCCATCCCGCCGCTGAGAGAAAGACGAGACGACATTCCGTTGCTTTTCGCACATTTCCTGACGCGAGCGTCGAAACGATTCAATCGCGATGTGCCCGCTATCGATGCGGCCACACACCGACATCTCATGAACCATAGCTGGCCGGGAAATGTCCGCGAATTGGCACATTTTGCCGACCGCGTAGCGCTTGGCGTTGCGAAACCGGCTCACTTGCTGCAATCGATGGTCGGCAATCAAGAAACACTTCCAAAACGGCTCGAGCGCTACGAAGAAGCGCTCATCCGCGAAACGCTTGCCGCCCATAATGGCAATGTTCAGGAAACGATTGAGGCGCTCGGTATTCCGCGAAAGACCTTTTACGATAAGATGCAGCGTCATGGCATCAATCGCGCGGACTATCGCGCCAACGGCGATTGAAGTTCATCTGCCATCTGTCTGGGAGGACCACGATGACCTTGAAACTCTACCTTCATCCCTTTTCGTCATACTGCCAGAAGGCGATAACCGCCTTCTATGAAAAGGACATAACTTTCGAAGCAAGAATGCTTGATGGTACGGAACCGGTAGCGAGCGAGTTCAACGCCGTTTGGCCCTTCGGTAAATTCCCCGTGCTAACGCATAATGGAAAACTGGTGTTTGAAGCGACCGGTATCATCGAGTATCTCGACGCCACCCATCCCCACACCAGACAACTGATCCCATCGGACCCGCTTGTCAGCGCGGACGTGAGAATGTGGGATCGTTTCTTCGATAATTACATAAACTACCCGCAGCAACGCCTCGTCTATATCGCACTTGGTCGCGAGCATGACGACGGGGGCAACCGCTGGCGAGCAGCCTTCGATACAGCCTATGCGTTTCTGGATCGACATATGGAAGGGCGCAAATGGGTCTCGGGGGATGATTTCAGCCTTGCCGACTGCGCTGCGGCGCCTGCCCTGCTCTACGCAGACTGGACCTATGCCATTCCCGAAAAATTCGCCAATGTGTGGACCTATCGCAAACGTCTGCTTGCACGGCCGAGCTATGCCCGCGCACTCGACGAAGCGCGACCATTCCGTCATCTGTTTCCGTTAGGAACGCCCGAAGAAGGTAGGGACTGACAGCCTATCGCGGCGAAGCGATCAACTGTCCCGTAGAAGTGTGCTGCATGACTTCCATCGGAATGCCATAGATTTCCTCCAGGCGTTCTGGCACCATAATTCCCTTAGGCGTGGATTGTGCGATCAATCTGCCGCTGTGGAGTGCAAACACTTCATCGCAAAAGCGTGCGGCCATATTGACATCATGCAAGACGACGAAGACGCTCAGGTCCTTTTCGTGTGACAGCTTACGCACAAGCGAGAGAACTTCGATCTGGTGCGCGATATCCAGCGCCGAAGTCGGTTCATCAAGCAGAAGGCATTCCGCATCCTGAGCAACCAGCATGGCGAGCCAGACGCGCTGACGCTCACCGCCCGAAAGGGTGTCGACCAATCGGTCCGCGAAGGCTCCGATCCCGGTCAGTTCGATGGCTTCTTCCACCTTCTGACGGTCCGTTGCGCCGAAGCGCCCTAGAGCACCGTGCCAGGGGTAGCGCCCCAAAGCGACAAGTTCCCTGACCAGCATGCCTGCCGCAGGTGCAGTCTGCTGTGGCAGGTAGGCAAGCTTACGCGCAAACTCACGGTCACCCCAATCACCAAGCGCCTTACCCGCAAAGCGTACAGTCCCGCCGGACACTGGCTGCTGCCGAGCCAAAATTTTTAGAAGTGTTGATTTGCCTGAACCATTATGCCCGATAAGCGCTGTCAGGCTTCCCACCGGTATCGACATCGTCAGCGGTTGCAACAGGACGTGCCCGGCGGCTGAAAAGGTGACATTCTCGAGTTCGAACAGAGCGGAGGTCATCATTCTCATTCCTGATTTTGGTCAACTCTAGGGTCAGGACCTAGATATCTGCCCTGCAATAAAGCAGTTCATCGAAGGTTGATAGCAAAATATGAGAAAGATATACATGTTTTGAGAAACACCATCGGGAAGAAGAGTTTGGGCTTCCATCCGCATATGAAAAGTCACATTGAAGACGTCAGCTTACTGGACGATCTCCATTATCGCGTTTGGAATGGCGCAATAGCCGACGTATGGTCGGTCGATTGCGGACCAGGCGCACGCGGAGAATATGTTTCGGAAGCGCCGCGCCTTTTTCTTGTGCTTGAAAGCCGAGGGGAACTGGCAATCCGCCCCGAACAAACCAACCATACGCTGGCGAGTGTTCAACCGCGGCAAAGGCTTTGCTACGTCCCTGCTGGCATGACGATCTGGAGCCGCGTAACACGTCCGGGAAAACTAAAGCATCTCGATCTGCATTTCGATATTGCTGCCCTACAACAACGCTTCGGTCACGTACTGGACAAAAGTAGCATCGAAAAGCCTCGCCTGTTCTTTTCGAACTCGAAGATCGAACAGATTGGTTCCTTGCTGGCCGAAGAATGCATTTCAAAAGCACCGATGCATGACCTTTATGGAGAGGGCCTGCTAACCGCACTTGTAACAGAACTCTTTGAAGCGCAGTTGGAACAAAGGACACTTAACAGCAAGCTTTCACCGCGACAGCTTCGCCGCGTTACTGAATTCATGGAGGATAATTACGCGCGCGTTATCCGCCTTCAAGAACTGGCAACGCTCGCCGGATTGTCCGAATCCTATTTCTGCAGCGCCTTCAAGGCCTCGACAGGTGTTTCACCGCACGCCTGGCAGATGCGGAAGCGCATTGACCAAGCGCAGATGCTGCTTCTGCAACCAAACGTGTCCCTACCCCATATCGCAGCTCTCACGGGCTTCGCCGATCAGGCGCATTTCACCCGTGTTTTCAAGAAACTGACTGGCACTACGCCTGCCGCCTGGGTCAGACAACACCAACAGTAAACCCAGCACGAGCGATATTTGAGGACATTTTACATTAGCCAAAGATCATTCAATTAGGCGAAATAACGAACAATCTTCCAGCAATATCTTGATGTAAATACTCATATTAATTCGCAATGCGTTGCAGCGCTGACGCATTCGCCGCACCTGGCTGTTGTCTTATCGGACGTTGGCAAGTTGGGTCAGATATAGGATTTCTCAAGGGGCTTGCACCGAATGACCACATCGATAAAGCAACACTTCCTGATGCTGCTGGCCGGCAACGCAGCATTTGCGTTTCTGCCGGTTTCGACAACCTATGCGCAAGAGGCTAACAATACGGTTCGCCTTGACACGGTTGTCGTACAGACGGGAAATGGTCGTAGTGATGAGGGTGTTGCGCCGGTAAACGGCTTTGTTCCAACAGCAACGACAACCGGCTCGAAAGACAGCGTTGCCATCGAAAAGATTCCACAATCCGTATCAGTTGTAGGGCGCAAGCAGATGGATGCCATCGGCGCGCAAAAGCTGGACGAAGCATTGCGCTATACGCCAGGTGTGCTCGGACAGCCTTTCGGTGTCGATAACGATACCGACTGGCTCTATATTCGCGGTTTCGAAGCCACCCAATACGGCACCTATCTCGACGGCTTGCAGAACTTCAGCTACGGCTTCGGTGGTTTCCTGATCGATAGCTTTGGCATTGAACGTATCGACGTTCTGCGTGGAGCATCGTCTGCCCTTTACGGCGGGTCCAATCCGGGCGGCATTGTCAACTATATCAGCAAGCGTCCGACCGACGAGCGGCTACGATATCTAGAAACGGGCATCAATAGTTACGGTAACGCCTATCTTGGTTTCGACATCGGCGACAAAGCCAGCGATACGGTCAATTACCGTGTAAACGGCAAGATTCAGGGCGGTGATAATTATACAGACTTCGCCAAGGAATTTCGCGGCGTCATCTCGCCAAGCATTGAATACAAGCCGGACGAAGCGACGAAGCTGATCATTCTCGGCAACTATACCCATCTTGATCTGACCCACGATGGTGGAGGCTTTCTTCCCTACTACGGCACTGTCGTTCCAACCGAGTTCGGCAAGATTTCGCGCAAGCGAAATTTCACCGAGCCCGACATTGATTCCTACGAGCGCGAGCAAGCCTCCATCGGCTATGAATTCGAGCATCAGTTCGACAATGACTGGACTGTACGACAGAACGTTCGCTATGGTTTTTCACATGTGAAAGAACACACCCTTTACGCCTATGGTTATGAAGGTTTCTTGCCGCAGCCGGCACCAGGAAACCCGAACATTGCGCGCATCAATTTCAGGCACGATACGACGGTCAACACCTTCCTTGCCGACAACCAGCTTGAGGGAACAATCGAGACCGATGCTCTGACACACAATCTTCTGTTTGGTGTCGAGTACCGTTATTTCCGGATTGAACAGATGCAGCAGACCGGCGGGGCGACTGTTATCGATGGTTTCAATCCTATATATGGTGAACCACAGGGCCCGATGTTCGACCCTTATATCGATCAAGATCTGCGACGTCACCAGATCGGCATTTACGCACAGGATCGAGTAGAGTTCGGCGACGGCTGGATCGCAACATTCAATGGTCGCTACGACTATGTCAAAACCGACGCGGCAGGATTGCCTAGCTACGAATATAACAAGGGCAAAGCTTCAGGCCGCGCTGGACTGGGCTACGAATTCGACAATGGCATAACGCCTTATGTCAGCGTCGCGACTTTCTTCAATCCGATCATCGAAACGCTGGCAGATGGCAGCTATGCTCAACCGGAGACGGGAACACAGTATGAAGTGGGCGTCAAATACCGTCCGGACTTGTTCGACGGCTTGATCACCGCTTCACTGTTTGATTTGACCAAGGAGAATGCCCTCACTGGCTCCAGCTTCGCGCGTGAGCAGCTTGGCAAGGTCAACTCGCGCGGTTTCGAACTGGAAGTTCAGGCCAATATCACCGATGCTTGGAAAGTGACTGCTTCGGTTACTGCCTACGACCTGAAAATCAAAGAGAATGACAGCAACCCCGATATTATCGGCAATCGTCCTTACCTCTTGCCGGAACAACAGGCCTCCGTCTTTGTCGAGTACAAGGTGCCAGACGGTGCTTTTCAAGGGGTGACGCTCGGCGGCGGTGTACGCTACCTCGGTTCCTCTTATGCTGATGAGGAAAATACACTCAAGGTGCCAGCTGTGGCGCTTGCCGACTTGAAGCTCGGTTACGAAAAAGACAATTGGGGGGTCGACCTCAACGTCACCAATCTGTTCGACAAGAGCTATGTCGCTGGTTGTCAGGGCATTTATGTCTGCGGCTATGGTGAAGGGCGTAAAGCGCTACTCAAGGTCCACACCAAGTGGTGATTTCGAGATTGAATACCAAAGAGTGCCACGGTTGTGGCACTCTTTGAGGTCGTCTACAGAGTTTGCATGAATTCATGCAAGACGACAGCTTGATTATGCTCTTCGTCTTTCGCGCCATATAAGAGCGTTAGTCGCCCACCTCTTGCCTTTGCGGTCGCGATCAAATCCTTCAGTGCTGGCTTGTTACCTTCCAACTCTTCGCGATATTTTATCTGAAAATCATTCCATTTCGCCGGATCATGGCAGAACCATTTGCGAAGATTGGCGGTCGGGGCAATATCTTTGGCCCAAAGATCTATATCCGCCTTCTCCTTCGTCATACCGCGCGGCCAAACACGATCCACGAGTACACGGTAGCCATCGTTCGGTGAAGGAGCTTCATAAATACGCTTCAAGCCAATCGTCGTCATAGGAATGGTTCCTCAATGCCTCACCAACACATATGGCGAATGGAACGGCTTCGACAAGGCCACATTCCTGTTCTGGCGGACAAAGAGAAAAGCCGTGGCTGTCAGACATTGAATATCCGACAGCCACGGCTTTTACTGGCTCAAGCAAAGACGGTCGCAACTGCCTTTTTCGTCGCGGCAACAACCTTGTCTGCTTCTTCACGCGTCAGGCAGAGTGGTGGAGCAAATCCGAGAATATCGCCTTCAGGCATAGCGCGAGCGATAACGCCGTTGGCAAGAAGTGCCGTTGAAACCTGTGCGCCAATCTTCAGCGAAGGATCGAAGAATTTGCGGTCATCGCGATCTTCCATGAATTCGATTGCCGCCATCAGGCCTTCGCCGCGAATTTCGCCGACATGCTTGTGATCGCCAAGAGCATCCTGCAGTGCCTTGCGGAAATAGGCACCTGTGGAGCCTGCATTTTCAACCAGTTTCAACTCGTCGATGAGCTTGAGATTGGCTACACCTGCTGCAGCGCAGATCGGATGGGCGGAATAGGTCCAGCCATGGCCAATTGGACCCATCTGATCGGAGCCCTGAACCAGCACCTGCCACATGCGATCCGATACAATTGAACCCGAGAGCGGCGCATAGGCCGAGGTCAGGCCCTTGGCGATGGTAATCAGATCCGGCTTCATGCCGTAATGGTCGGAACCAAACATGCTGCCGAGACGGCCGAAGCCGGTAACGACCTCATCGGCAACGAGCAGAATATCGTAGCGATCAAGAACGGCCTGAATCTTCTGCCAATAGCCAGCAGGTGGCGGAACGATACCACCGGTGCCCAAAACAGGTTCACCAATGAAGGCAGCAATCGTATCCGGACCTTCTGCAAGGATCATTTCTTCGAGCTTGTCAGCACAATGTTGCGAGAACTGTTCTTCACTCATCGAGCGGTCTGCGCGACGGAAATAATAAGGGGATTCCGTATGCAGGATAGGCGCGCGCGGCAGATCGAATGCATTATGGAAGGTTGCAAGACCCGTCATACTTCCCGTCATCACGCCTGAACCATGATATCCGCGCCAACGAGAAATGATCTTCTTCTTTTCAGGGCGGCCAAGAATATTGTTGTAATACCAGATCAGCTTGATGTTGGTTTCGTTGGCATCCGAACCGGACAGACCAAAATAGACGCGGCTCATATGGTCCGGTGCACGGTCGATGATCATCTTGGCAAGCGTGATGGACACTTCGGTGCCATGGCCGACATAGGCATGATAATAGGCAAGCTTGCGCGCCTGTTCTGCAATCGCATCCGCAATTTCGGTGCGACCATAACCAACATTGACACAATAAAGACCCGCGAACGCATCAAGGCTCTTCCGGCCATTCGCGTCGGCAATGTACACGCCCTCGCCGCCTTCCAGCACGCGCGTTGGCGTTTCACCACGGGCATGCATACCCATATGCGTGGACGGATGAAAGAAGTGATCCCGGTCCCAAGCGGTCAGTTCATTGCTATTATTCAACATGGTTATGTTCCTTTCCTGTCGCCACGCTTTCACGCGGCGGTATCGATGCAGAGATATTTGAGTTCGGTGAAGGCTTCGATGCCTTGATGGGAGCCTTCGCGGCCAAGCCCGGATTGCTTCCAGCCGCCAAAGGGGATCGGTGCGCCAGTAATTTTCGCGCGGTTGATGGCTACCATTCCATATTCGAGTGCGCGCCCCATGCGGAGCTGCCGCGCACCGTTCGTCGTTACGACATAAGCAACTAGACCATATTGTGTGGCATTGGCGCGGGCTATGACCTCGTGTTCATCGCCAAAAACCGTGACAGCGGCCACCGGCCCGAATGTCTCTTCGTGCATAATCGCCGCATCGTCAGGCACATCGACCAGCAATGTCGGTTCAAAGAAAAGCGAGTTCTCTCTCAGCCGGTTGCCGCCGACGAGTATCTTACTGTCTCGCTTTTCAGCGTCCCGCACGTGCTCTTCGACCTTGTCCACCGCCCGGCTGTGCATCAGAGGCCCAATCTCCGCCGTCGGATCAAGACCGTTGCCAACCTTCAGCGCCGCAATGCGCGCTGCAAAAGCCTTTGTGAACGCTTTCAGAATGCCGCGCTGAACAAAGATACGGTTTGCGGCAAGGCAATCCTGACCAGAGGTCGCAAATTTGGCGGCCATAGCAACATCGACCGCCCGCTCGATATCGGCATCATCGAAGATGATTAAAGGTGCATGTCCACCAAGCTCCATGACAAGCCGTTTCATCGTGTTCGCACATTTGGTGGCAATCAGCCTGCCGATTTCCGTTGAACCGGTGAAGCTCAGCGCCCGTACACGCTCGTCGCGGCACAATACATCGACGATAGGCGCGGCTTTGCCCGTCACCACATTGAATATGCCCGCAGGCATTCCCGCACGTTCGGCCAGTTCGGCGAGGGCGAGTGCAGAAAGCGGTGTTTCTGAAGACGGATGCACGACGACCGGGCAACCGGCGGCAATCGCTGCAGCCGCCTTGCGTGTGATCATGGCATGCGGAAAATTCCATGGAGTAACAAGTGCTACGACACCCAACGCCTCACGGCGCACGAGCATCTCGGCATTGGGGAGATGGCTCGCTATGGTTTCGCCGTTAAGACGCTTGGCCTCTTCTGCAAACCATTCGATGAAAGATGCGCTATAGTCGATTTCGCCGCGCGATTCCGCCAGCGGCTTGCCCTGCTCCAGCGTCATCAGCAATGCGAGATCTTCGCGATTTGCCGTGACCAGCTCGAACCAACGCCGCAAGACCGCGGATCGTTCCTGGGGCAGCTTATCACGCCAGGCCGAAAACGCCTTTACTGCCGCATCTATCGCAAGCGTTGTTTGGGCTTCGCTCAGACTTGCAACGCGTGCCAGCCGTCGCCCGGTTGCCGGGTCGACAACGGCAAAAGTTTCAGCCTTCTCTCCCGCAACCCAGCGCCCATCGATATAGCCAAGTTCGCGAAAAAGGTGTTTGTCCCGAAGCCTGTTAAGCCCGTCATGTTGTATCGGATGATCCAGAACGGCGTTCATTGTGCTTCTCCCAATTCTGGAAGAAACATCTCATAGGCTGGGCCATTATTCGGACCAAAGGCATAACGAAGAACAGCAGGATTGGACTAAACTTCAGCGATCAAACAGATCGTTTGGACTATTCTACCTCGTCGGCGAGGATCGACAAGGGTGTTCCAGTCCGCTCGTCTTTGACAAGCTTCGTCACGATGTATGTGAAATAGCGTTCGATTCCGATATTCTGATCCAACAGGCGGTCAATCAGACGCTGATAGCTATCTATATCGCGGGCCATGATCATCAGAAAATAATCTATGCCTCCACCGACCGACCAGCACGAGACAATTTCGGGAATGACAGCAATTGCGCGCTCAAAGCGGTCAAAATCGCTCTGGCGGTGATTACCGAGCGTGATCTGAACCATGACATGCGCAATGGGGGCGATTTTGCGATAGGCAATGCGCGCGTGATAACCCGTGACAACGCCCGCCTCCTCCAGCTTGCGCAGTCGCAGCCAGCACGGTGTTGGTGACAAACCCACCTGCTCTGCGAGCGCGAGCTTGGTGATCCGCGCGTTCTGCTGCACCGCTTCCAGAATGCGAAGATCAACAGCATCAAGCTTGAGGGCGGATTTCATTATAACGGTCCAATGTAAGTGAGTATTTGCGTTTCAAGGCCATTCTCATTGGCATGGTCGCATATCGCAGGCAAGCCTGCGCCAGTAATAAATCACTTCAGAGCAATATTGTAATGATCCAATATAATTATTGACATGATGTAATTGGTCTTTCACACATAGAGCCAAGAACAAAAAATCAAACATATGGGGAACGAGGATGCGGCCTTACGGTTTCGCATATGGTGCTTTATTGCGCCCTCAACTTGCTCGCCTGCAGCGAAGACGTGCTTTGCTTGGTGCAGCGCTCCCCATTGTCACGCCGCTTTGAACGGCGGTGCGGATGTCGGGAAGTGTGTCGCAAATGATCAGTCTCAACGAAATAGAGCAAGCCCAAGACAGGCTGAATGGTCATGTCCAAAGAACACCGCTGATCCACTCCGAAAGTCTCAGCAGGCGATCAGGCGTGCCGGTTTTTCTCAAGCTTGAAAACCGACAACCAACGGGTAGTTTCAAGCTTCGCGGTGCAACAAATGCTGTTCTCAGCCTGTCCGGGAATGAACGCGAGCGGGGGCTTGTCACAGCCTCTACCGGAAATCATGGGCGCGCATTGGCTCATGCAGCGTCCACGCAAGGGTTGACCGCCATGATCTGCCTTTCATCGCTTGTACCGCTCAATAAGGTCGAGGCCATCCGCGCACTTGGTGCTGATGTGCGCATCATCGGCAAATCCCAGGACGACGCGATGGAAGAAGTCATGCGGCTTGTGCGTGATGAAAGCATGAATGCCATCCCACCGTTCGACGATCCGCGCATTATTGCCGGACAGGGAACTGTGGGATTGGAAATTGTCGAAGATCTCCCCGAACTGCACACGGTGCTTGTTCCGCTTTCTGGTGGCGGCCTTGCCGCCGGAGTGGCTGCAGCAGTGAAAGCAAAGCTTCCGCAAGCGCGGGTAATTGGAATTTCCATGCAACGCGGTGCGGCTATGCAGGCGAGCCTCGAAGCGGGTAAACCAGTCAATGTTGACGAACTGGACACGCTGGCAGACTCCCTCGGCGGTGGTATCGGGCTCGACAATCGCTGGACGTTTGCGATGTGCCGCTCGCTACTTGATGATGTGATCCTGCTCGATGAAGAGGAGATCGCAGCAGGCATCCGCCATGCGGCGCGGCTGGAAAGCGAGATTATTGAGGGCGCGGCAGCTGTTGGTATTGCCGCCTTGCTTGCTGGAAAAATCAAGCCGACAGGACCAACCGCCATCATTGTTTCTGGTGGCAATATCGATCCCGAACAACATCGCGCAATCGTGGAAGACCGCTATCGGAGGGCAGGCTGATGGCTGAAATGAGAATTCTGACCGAAGCTGATCTGCGACAGATCATAGCCCTCGACCTTGAAAGCGTGGCGTGCGTGGAGGATGCTTTCCGGGCACTCGCCAGTGGCGGTGTCAGCATGCCGCCCATTCTTCGGTTGGATATCCCTGCAGAGCGTGGCGAAGTCGATGTGAAGACGGCCTATATTCCTGGATTAGACAGCTTTGCCATCAAAGTAAGTCCGGGCTTCTTCAATAATCCTTCCATCGGCCTGCCTTCTACCAACGGACTGATGATCCAGTTTTCGGCAAAGACCGGACTTATCGAAGCACTATTGCTGGATAATGGCTATCTGACCGATGTGCGTACAGCGGCTGCCGGTGCTGTCGCAGCAAAATATCTGGCGCGGGAAAATGCCCGCGTCGCCACCATCATCGGTGCGGGCATGCAGGCAGGAATGCAGCTTGAAGCGCTGAAACTCGTGCGCCCCATCACCGAGGCGCGGATTTGGGCACGCAACGTCGATAGCGCGAAAAAAGCCGCGCAGAACTTTACCCAAAAGCTCGGAATACCGGTGACGGCAATCGCAGATGCAAAGGAAGCTTGCGATGGCACTGACATTATCGTCACGACGACGCCATCGGAAACACCGCTCATAAAGGCTGAATGGCTTGCACCCGGCCAACACGTTACTGCGATGGGTTCGGATGCCGAACATAAGAACGAGATCGACCCCGCCCTTTTCCTGCGATCAATCACCTATGTCGCTGACAGCCTCTCCCAGACACGCAGGCTTGGCGAATTGCACCATGCAATTTCGGCTGGGATTGTAGCAGCGGGTACTGTCTTTTCAGAACTGGGCCAGATCGTTCTCAATAAGGCGAAATTCCAGCGTCAGGCAGAGGACATAACCTTCTGCGACCTCACGGGCACCGGTGTTCAGGACACCGCAATTGCTCGCCTTGCGACGGAGCGCGCCAGCCTGCGCGACGCAGGCACGAAAATTGATTCAACCATAACTGCAGGAGCCAGTCGATGAGTGTGGAACTCAACTTCACCCGCGCGGAATATGATGAGCGGATAGCCAAAACCCGTCGCGCCATGGAGAAGGCAGGCTTCGATGTCATCATCGTCACAGACCCGTCCAACATACACTGGCTTACCGGTTATGATGGCTGGTCCTTCTATGTCCATCAATGCGTTGTGCTTTCGATGGAAGGCGAACCGATCTGGTACGGTCGCGGTCAGGATGGCAACGGTGCGAAACGCACCGCGTGGATAAGCCATGACAACATCATCGGCTATCCTGACCACTACGTGCAATCGCTGGAACGCCACCCGATGGATCTTCTGGCCTCAACCCTTGAGGAAAAGGGTTGGGGTAACAAGACGATAGCCGTCGAGTTCGACAATTACTGGTACACTGCTGCGGCCCACCATGCTTTGCAGAAGCATCTGCCCAATGCACAGTTCAAAGATGCGCAAGGTCTCGTCAACTGGCAGCGGGCGGTGAAGAGTTCAACCGAGATTGGCTATATGCGCAAAGCCGGGCGCATCGTGGAAGCCATGCACCAGCGCATCGTCGATAAAATCGAGCCGGGTATGCGTAAATGCGATCTGGTTGCAGAAATCTATGATGCAGGCACACGCGGCGTTGACGATTTCGGCGGCGATTATCCTGCCATTGTGCCGTTGCTGCCTTCTGGACCTGACGCCTCCGCCCCGCATCTCACCTGGAACGATTTGCCGATGAAGACCGGAGAAGGCACCTTCTTCGAGATTGCAGGTTGCTATAAGCGTTATCATTGCCCACTGTCGCGGACTGTATTTCTCGGCAAGCCGACGCAGGCTTTTCTTGATGCAGAAAAAGCAACACTCGAAGGTATGGAAGCGGGACTTGCTGCTGCTCGTCCCGGCAATACCTGCGAAGATATTGCCAACGGCTTCTTCGCTGTTTTGAAGAAATACGGGATCATCAAGGACAACCGCACCGGCTATTCCATCGGCCTGTCCTATCCGCCGGATTGGGGCGAACGCACCATGAGCCTGCGCCCCGGCGATCACACCGAATTGCAGCCCGGCATGACCTTTCACTTCATGACAGGTCTCTGGCTGGAAACCATGGGGCTGGAGATCACCGAGAGCATCGTGATCACCGAAACCGGCGTCGAATGCCTGTCGAATGTGCCACGCAAGCTCGTGGTCAAGAATTAGGACGCTACGATGATGCTTAGCTCGCCCCCTTCCCGTCCCTCCCCAATCACGCCAACTGTCGATTTTGACCGCGACGGCGTGCAACACGGACATTTGCGGCTGCCTTGGTCCAGAGACGATTCCGCCTGGGGCTCGCTGATGCTGCCAATCTGCGTCATTCGCAATGGCGATGGACCCACAGCCCTTCTTACGGGTGGCAATCACGGCGATGAATATGAGGGGCCGGTTGCACTCTACGATCTCGCCGCCAATCTGAAACCGGCTGAGATCAACGGACGCGTTATCATTGTTCCTGCAATGAATTTTCCAGCTTTCACGGCGGGAACACGCACATCGCCGATAGATAAAGGCAATCTCAATCGTAGTTTCCCTGGCCGCCCGGATGGCACGGTAACTGAAAAGATCGCCGATTATTTCACCCGCTATCTGCTGCCCACAGCCGATATCGTCATGGATTTTCATTCCGGGGGCCGCACACTTGATTTCCTGCCCTATGCAGCAGCACACGCCCTGCCCGATGCAACTCAGGAAGCCCAATGCTTTGCTGCCGTCAAAGCTTTTTCGGCTCCTTTCTCCATGCGGATGATCGAGATCGATGCTGTAGGCATGTACGACACGACCGCTGAGGAAGCCGGGAAGGTGTTTGTGACGACCGAGCTTTCCGGCGGCGGCACGATTTCAGCACGGTCGGCAACAATCGCCAAGCGCGGCATTCGCAACCTTCTGCGTCACGCAGACATTTTGCATGGCGAAGTGGAGTTTTCACCCACGACATGGCTCGATATGCCATCGCAGGAATGCTTCGGCTTTGCCGATACCGAAGGTTTGCTTGAACCTTTGGTCGATCTTGGCGCGGAAATACGCAAGGGCGACCTCATTGCCCGCGTTCATAATGTGGCACGCACCGGCGTAGCTCCGCAAGAGTACCGCGCCGCACTCGAC
Source organism: Brucella anthropi ATCC 49188 (assembly GCF_000017405.1). NCBI lineage: Bacteria > Pseudomonadati > Pseudomonadota > Alphaproteobacteria > Hyphomicrobiales > Brucellaceae > Brucella > Brucella anthropi. The sequence continues at coordinate 824,599 of NC_009668.1, read as the reverse complement.
GGAATTCTCGCGGCACGGCACTTTCCGGGTCTCATCAAGATGGGTGATTGCCTTTCGGTCATCGCCACGATCAGCGAGGAACCGTCCTCGTCTTAAATCAATCAGTACCGACCAATTGAAAAGCCGGACCAAAAACAACCGGCATCCATAAAGAGGAGTGAACACCATGCGCATGAAATTTCATACGATTTCCGCTCTGCTTTCCGCGGCAGCATTTGCAGCTCTTACAATCCCGTCACAGGCCGTCACCATCGACGATCTGAAAAGCGCGGGCTTTGTGCGAGGAGCGACTGCCAACGAAGTGCCCTATGGTTATATGGACGCGAGTGGCGCAGCCAAAGGCATCGGCCCGGACGTTGCCGCAGCAATCTTCAAAAAACTCGGAATTGAAGAAGTCGATTGGACTGTTACGCCTTTCGGCTCGCTTATTCCCGGATTGAAGGCCAAGCGCTTTGAGTTTGTCGCCGCCGAGCAGAATGTTTTGCCCGACCGCTGCAAACAGGTTCAGTTCACGGTCGCCAATTCCAGCTACGGTGAAGGTCTCCTGGTTCCAAAAGGCAATCCAAAAAACATTCATTCCTATGATGACATCAAGAAAGATCCGTCTCTGAAAGTCGCAATTGTTTCGGGTGCCGATCAGATCGATTTCCTGCATGGAATGGGTATCGATGAATCACAGATCGTCATGATTCAGGGCAATGCTGACGCTCCATCCACGGTTCAGACCGGTCGTGCGGATGCCTATGCCGCAACAGAGCTGACAGTGGCCAAGCTCGTTGAAAATTCGCCACAACTGGAACAGGCACATCCGTTTACCGATCCGGTTGTGGATGGCAAATCCGCGCGCAGTTTTGGCGCTTTCAGCTTCCGTCCAGAGGACAAGGAGTTCTACGACGCCTTCAACAAGGAGCTTATCGAGTTCAAGAAGACCGATGACTACAAGAAAATCCTGATGACCTATGGGCTTAGCGAAGAGAGCGTCGAAGCGGCGCGGACTGTTGATACGGCCAGCCTCTGCAACGCAAAGTAACGCTTTTATCGCCCGCCGTGCCATGATGATTGGTTCGGCGGGCCTTGTCTCATCTCTATCGGGAGAAGACCATATGCACTGGACGGAGTATCTTCCCGCCCTTTTCAAAGGCGCACAAATCACCGTCGTTCTTGCCCTCAGTTCGATGGCTATCGGCACTCTGCTGGCGTTCGCAGCCGGTATTGCCCGGTTTGCGGGTGGGCCGATCCTTTCCACGATTGCGGTGATCTATATCGAGATATTCCGGGGTACTTCCCTGCTCGTGCAATTGTTCTGGCTCTATTACGCCCTGCCATTGATCGGCATTTCATTCGATCCGATCACGACCGGCATTATGGGGCTTGGCCTTAACATTGGTGCTTATGGTGCTGAGGTCGTGCGTGGTGCCTTGCAGGCCGTTCCTGAAGCGCAACATGAAGCCGCAAGAGCCCTCAACTTCAGCAGAGGCCACACATTGTTTCACATCGTCCTGCCACAGGCGGTTGTCGAGATGATGCCGGCTTTCGGCAATCTGGCTATTCATAATCTGAAAGATACAGCACTCGCCTCGCTTATCGCCATCAGCGATCTCACTTTCCAGGCCCAGCGTTTGCGCAATCTGACGCTCGACAATGTGACGATCTATTCGCTGACACTACTTGGTTATTTTGCAATGGCCCTGGTGCTCGCCTCCGCTATTCGCTGGCTTGAGCGACGACTGAAACGCCAGACAATGGCAGGAGGTTTCGCATGATCTACGGCTATGCATGGGACACCTCGTCCACGCTATCCTTTGCGATTTCCATTCTACCAATTCTGGGAATTGGCCTCACAGTAACACTCAAGGCCGCAGCCACCGGCTTTGCTATTGCGCTAGTGCTCGGCCTCGTCTTTGCGCTTCTGCGCCGCAGCCCATACAAAATCATATCCTGGCCGACCGTGGTCGTTGTGGAGTTTCTGCGCGATACACCGCTGCTGGTACAGTTGTTTTTCCTGTATTACGTGCTGCCTGCCTATGGCATTGTTCTGCCCGCATTCCTGACCGGCGCTCTGGCGCTTGGCCTTCAATATTCGGCCTATACGTCGGAGGTTTACCGCGGAGGTATAGAGGCCATTCCGCGCGGACAATGGGAAGCAGCGCGCGCCCTGAACCTTACGCCTTGGCGCACCTATCGCGACATTGTCATTCCGCAAGCCATACCCCGGATCATCCCGGCCATGGGCAACTACCTCGTCTCCATGCTGAAGGAGACCCCGGTTCTGTCTGTCGTCAGTATCGTCGACATGCTGAACCTCGCCAATCTGATCGGCGACCGCACCTTCGAATATTTGGTGCCGCTGTCCATGGTCGGCCTGATCTTCCTCATCCTGACACTTATCTGCTCGGCGCTCATACGCCTGCTCGAACGCACACTTCCAAAGAACGGGATCGCCCTCAAATGACCCAGGAAATCATCCGCTTTCAGGACGTAGCCAAGCGTTTCGGCGCACTGACTGTGCTGGATCAATTCAATTTCTCGGTCAAGACAGGCGAGAAAGTAACACTGATCGGCCCATCAGGATCGGGAAAATCGACGGTGCTCCGTATTCTCATGACACTGGAGCCGTTTCAGGAGGGTACGCTCGAACTCGCAGATATGTCCTATCACCAACCAAACGGCAAAGGACCGTTTCAAGCGAGCGAAGCCCACTTGCGTAAAATCAGATCGCATGTCGGCATGGTGTTCCAGAGCTTCAATCTGTTTCCGCACATGTCTGTGCTGCGCAATATCATCGAAGCGCCAGTACACGTTCTCGGTATGAAGCGGGACGAAGCCGAGGCGCGTGCACTCGATCTTCTTGCTCTTGTCGGCCTGACTGACAAAAAAGATCACTACCCTTCACAGCTTTCAGGTGGCCAGCAGCAACGCGTTGCGATTGCGCGTTCATTGGCTATGCGTCCACGTGTTCTACTCTTTGACGAACCCACATCGGCGCTGGATCCGCAGCTTGTCGGCGAAGTTCTGGCAGTCATTCGCAGTCTCGCGCAAGAACATGACCTGACAATGCTCCTCGTCACTCATGAAATGCGCTTTGCACGCGAAGTTTCCGATCGTGTCTGTTTTTTCGACAAGGGACGCATCTGCGAACAGGGCACGCCCGAACAGATATTCCAGTCTCCGACCGAAGAGCGGACGAAAGAATTTCTGCAATCAGTTCTATAGCGCTCAGGCTATAGAACTGACGTCATAGACTGGCGGCAGTTGCGCGAAGGTTTCGCGAATAGTTTCAAGAGCCGTCTGCAAGGCAGATCGCGAAAGCCTTCCGCCGAGGCAGATGCGGATGCCGCCATCCCCCCGCTCACCACCTGCCACGAACGGATCAGAAGGTGTGACAGCGACGCCCTTGCTTGCCAGAGCACGGACCAGACCATCCTCCGACCAGTTGCGCGGGATCTTCAACCAGGCACAAAGCGACAGCGGATTGCTGCCAGCAATGTGCGGCTCAAGAATATCGGCTACCAATGTCTGCCTTGAACGCAACTCGCTACGCTGAATATCCAGAAGCTCGGTCGCCGTTCCGTCCTCGATCCAGCGGCTGGCCATCTCTGCAACGAGATTGACGCCGCTCCAGCTCGTGACGCGCAAAATCGACGTTACGCGGATGGAATAATGCGCAGGCACCACAAGATAGCCTGTCCGCAAGCCGGTCATAACCGTCTTGGTGAAGCTTGTCACAAAGAAGCCCAGTTCTGGCAGCAGTTCCGGCATTGACGGCAGAGGCTCTTCAAGGATCGGCTTATAGACTTCATCCTCGATGACACAAACGCCGTATCGCCGGGCAATATCCGCGACAGCAATGCGCCTTTCAACTCCCATCAAATGACTAGTCGGATTGCCAAGCGTCGGAATGAGCACCAGCGCCCTTACATCTCCCGCCTTGCACGCAGTTTCAAAAGCATCGGGCAATATACCTTCTCTATCCGTCGGCAGCGCACGCAGCGTGAAGCCAAGCACATTGGCAAGACCTATGATGCCATGATCGGTAAGGCTTTCCGTCAGTACAACCTCACCCGGCTGCACAACCGCTGCGACTGCCAGAAACAAGCCATGAGCAGCGCCATTCGTAATAATGATCCGGCCCGGATCAACATCAACCGACAGGCCACGCAGCCAGTCTCGCGCGACCGCGCGATGTCGATCCAGCCCCGCAATAGGTCGACATGGACGCATGAAGCTCGCATTGTCCGACTGGCTCATTTCCTCCAGCAGACGACGCGATGCATTCTCGTGGGCTTCTGTATAGACTGCGCGAATGATGGATAGATCCGCCGTTCCGCTGGGATCCCGATCAAGCATGAAACGATCAGCCCGCTCCGTCACCCGGTTGCAGACATAGGTTCCCCGGCCAACCTCACCACGCAAATAACCGCGCCGTTCTGCCTCCTTGTAGCTGATACTGACCGTCTGTACCGAAAGCCCGAGCTTGTGCGCCAAATCCCGATGGGTCGGCATGCGCGTGGCGGGCAAAAGAACGCCCTTCTCGATATCGTCGACAATTTTATCTGTCAAAAGCCTGTGCTTGGTGACGCCCTTGCGCATTTCCAACATGGGTTCCCACATGCGTCTACCAACTCCATCATGACATATCCAGAATTGTCCTATTATACTGAAATTTCTTCATGACAATCTAGTCAAAACAGCGTTCAAGGAGAAGTTCTTATCGCTGGCAATGACAAGCACCGAGACGATGGAAAGCATGCCTCAGCGAGTACGTGCGGAACGCAATAAAAACCGTTCGAAATGGTATCTGAAAATATCGATTCAACATCATAAAAGATGACAAGTCCGTCAAAACAAGCTATTGATAGATAAAGCGAATTCTAGCTTTTCCCGTACACATCGTTCCTCGCTGCCGGACGAAATACGCATGAATGAAAAACGGAGCCCGCAGGCTTCCAAGCCGCAAAATCCAGCCAAATCGTTCTTTGAAAATGAACGTCCGACGCTGAAGACAATTGCATTCATGACCGGCCTTGGCGTGACCACGGTTTCGCGTGCTTTAAAGGATGCACCGGAAATCGGTCCGGAAACACGAAAACGCGTACAACTGATCGCCCGACAGATCGGTTATCGTCCCAATCGTGCCGGTGTGCGCCTTCGAACCGGCAAGACGAATGTCATTGCCCTTGTCCTGAACACACAGGACGAGATCATGGGCTTTACCAGCCAGGTCATTCATGGCGTCGCGGATGTTCTTGCCGAAACGCAATACCATCTCATTCTGACACCCTATTTTCATTCGCGGGCGCCAATCGAACCGATCCGCTATATCGTGGAAACGGGCTCAGCCGACGGTATTATTTTTTCGCGTACAGAACCGGACGATCAACGCGTCCATTATCTGACGGAACATGATTTTCCGTTCGCCACCCATGGTCGCACTGATACGGGCATTGAGCATCCTTTTCACGACTTTGATAATTTCACTTTCGCGCTGGATATGGTTGGCAAACTGGCAGCGCGCGGACGAAAGCGGCTCGCTTTACTGACTCCGCCCGCACATCTCACCTATTACCGGCATATGGTAGGTGGATTTTATGAAGGTCTGCGTGCCTTTCACTGTAGTGGATCGCCGCTCGAAGACGTTGATCTGGATACACCGCTTGAGGATTTGCGGCAGCATATAGCTCAATTGATGAAAAGACCTGATCGACCGGACGGTATCATCTGCTCTGGCAGTGCAGCCGCTCTGGCAATTGTTGCCGGTGTAGAAGATGCGGGATTGAGTATCGGTAATGAAGTCGATGTCGCAGCCAAACAATCGACGCAGATTTTGCATTGGTTTCGCCCGGGGCTGATTGTCGTCGAGGAAAGTTTCAAGCTGGCCGGGCAGCAGCTTGGCAAAGCCATTCTGGGCCGGATTAACGGCATCGATGTGAGGTCCTTGCAGACCATCGGATAAGAATGGGCGGAGGCCACTCCGGACCCGTGAGCCCGGAATGGCCTCCTATCGCTCGGGAGGAGCGATGCAAAGTCAGTTCGCCGCCCGTTTCTTTCCATTTTCAACTGGCAGCAACAAAGCCTCAGCCGCTTTAATGTTCAGTGCTTCCGGGCGCGTACAGCGCGTTTCGATGTCAATGAAACGCTTTTCCTCGCCTGATCTCAAAATAGCCAGCATGACGTCGACCCCATGCAGTGCACGTTCCAGCGAACAACGTAGATCGCGGCCGTTCAGAATAGCAGCCGCCATATCTGCCAGACCAGCCGTTCTATAGTTAGCCATCATACCTTGAGAATGCTGTTCATTGGCAACGCCAAATGGATGCTCCCAATTTTCCACTATTTCCGCTGGTTCGCCCGGCTTCGCCAGTTGAACTTCTCCGCCAAAAAAATTGGGATCGGGCAGGTAAAGCGATCCTTCGGTGCCATACAACTCCATGTTCGCATGGCGATGCGCCCAGACATCCCAACTGGCTGATAGTGTTACTGTTGCGCCCTGTTCGAATTCCAATAATGCGTGAATGGTCGTTGGCGTCTCCACAGGAATGGCTTCGCCCTTGCGTGGTTCAGAGCTAATCGTCCGCGTCGGTGTAGCTGCAGAAGTCAAAGCGGCGACGCGCTTCACGGGGCCAATCAGATTAACGAGATTGGCGATGTAATACGGTCCAAGATCAAGGATCGGCCCACCGCCCTTTCGGAAGAAAAAGTCGGGATTCGGATGCCAATGTTCCATGCCATGGCTCATGACATGGCATGTACCGGAGGTGATGCGACCGACATTACCATTATCGATTTCGCGCCGCGCCAGCTGATGGGCTCCACCCAGAAACGTATCCGGCGCGCACCCCACTTTCAGGTTGCGACCATCGGCAAGCGCCTTCAGTTCCAGCCCCTGCTCCATCGAGAGAACCAAAGGTTTTTCTGAGTATGCATGTTTGCCTGCGGCCAGAATTTGCTTCGTGACAGCATAATGAGCATCGGGAACTGTCAGGTTGACGACGATATCAATGCCGTCGTTCTGAAGCAGCTCATCGATAGTCTGTGCTTTTATACCAAACTCGTCTGCGCGCGCTTTTGCTGCAGCAGGATTTATATCGGCGCATGCTATTATTTCGATACCTCGAAACATGGGAGACAGCCGCAGATAGGCAGCGGATATATTGCCACAACCGATAATGCCGACACCAAGTGCCTTGGTCATTTCGTTCTCCAACTCAGAAATTCTTTACGGTTTCGATGGAACGGCGCGCAAATCGGGTGTCGTCCGACGGATTATCGTGTTCCATGATGAAATAGCGGACGGGCGTCTTGCGCAAAGCCGTAAACAATTCAGCCCAGTCCACAGTGCCATGTCCGACGTCTTCCCAGCCGTCTTCGTCGGTTTTTTCACCGGCTATGGCGATATCCTTGACATGGACCGCAAGGATTCGGTCGCCATAGCGCCTGATCCATTCAAGCGGGTCGGCACCGCCTTTGATAATCCACGCAATATCCGCCTCCCATGCAAGATCGGGCGAAGCATCGAGGATATGTTCCTGTGGTACGGAACCGTCGGCCAACGGGCGGAATTCGAAATCATGGTTGTGCCAGCCAAATGCATAGCCCGCCTTGCGATAATGCTCTCCAGCGACAGCAAGGCGTTTTCCGAACTCCTGCCAACCGGCAACACTATCCGGGCGGCGGTCTGCATCGAGATAAGGGCAGAAAATAGCCTTCATATCGGCGACCTTGGCAATCTCCAGAACACGGTTGACTTCGTTCTCCAGCATATCCAGACCAAAGTGTCCGGTAGGCATGGAAAGTCCCAATGCGTCGAGGTCCTTCTTTAATCGAACAGGATCACCATAAATCCCCCCATAGCCTTCCACCCGACGATAGCCGAGATCCCGCAGCATGGTGAGCGTGCGTTCCAACGGTTGGAAGTTGCGGGAGCTGTAAAGTTGATAGGAATATCCGTTCATGTCCTCGTCCTCAGAACTCTATCCAGAATTGTGTCGGGCTTTCTTGCGAGCAAAAAATCCCCGCACGGTCCGAGGCAAGCCCTCGTGCCGTCCATTGAAAGCCAATAGCTTCGCCTCTCGCAGGAGAGGCTCTTAAGGGGAACGTTCTTCGCTATTCATCTAAAGCCTCTCCTCCGTTTGCGCATCGAAAAGCGACAGGGCATCCGGCTTGAAACCGATCCTGACCTTCTCACCTGCCCGATAGCGCTTCCCCGCTTCCACCCGTGCGGATAGCGAATGTCCGTTCAGGCGAAGCCAGACCAAACTGTCGGCACCCATCGGCTCATCCAGATCGACGGTCGCCTCAAAACCATCTTCGACATCAAGTCTAGTATGCTCAGGACGAACCCCGAGAGTGGCCTTACGTCCGGGTGTCAGCCCACCGTCATATCCATCAAGCTGAACGGCGGTCTCGCCAGCATGGAAGACTGGCTTGCCATTTGTAGCCGTAATTTCTCCCGTAAAGAAATTCATCGACGGCGAGCCGAGAAAACCCGCTACGAACCTGTTCTTTGGGCGATTGTAAATCGTCGACGGATCAGCCAGTTGTTGGACCACCCCACCTTTCATGACTGCGATGCGGTCCGCCAATGTCAGGGCTTCGATCTGGTCGTGCGTGACGTAGATCATGGTATTGCCGAGTCTCTGGTGAAGGCGCTTGATCTCAACGCGTAGCTCAGAACGTAATTTTGCATCCAGATTGGAAAGCGGTTCATCGAACAAAAACACGTCGACATCGCGCACCAGCGCACGACCGATCGCAACACGCTGACGTTGTCCGCCGGACAGTGCCGAAGGTTTGCGCTGCAGCAAGGGTTCGATCTGCAGAATTTCGGCCGCGCGTTTGATGCGTTTATCAATCTCCCCTTTCGGGAAGCCGGCAACCCGCAAACCGAAGGAAAGGTTCTTCTCAACAGTCATTTGCGGATAAAGCGCATAGGACTGAAACACCATGCCGATGCCACGATCCTTCGGCTCCTCCCAGGTAACGTTACGTCCTTTGATGAAAATGCTGCCTTCGGAGATATCGAGAAGGCCCGCTACACAATTGAGCAGAGTGGACTTGCCGCAACCGGACGGCCCCAGAAGAACGAGGAATTCGCCCTCCCCGATTTCCAGATTGAGATTTTGCAGCACATTGACCGAGCCGAAGCCGAGCGACAGATCCTGGATGGAAACGCTGGAGTTCATGAATTCATCCTTTCACTGCGCCAGCGGCAATGCCGCGTACAAAATACCGACCAGAAACAAAATAGACGAGCAATGGCACGGCCCCGGTAAGAATGGTGGCGGCCATATTGACGTTGTATTCCTTCACGCCCTGCATGGAGTTGACGATATTGTTCAGCTGGACGGTCATCGGAAAATTCTGCGTTCCTGCAAACACCACGCCGAACAGAAAGTCGTTCCAGATACCGGTCACCTGCAGAATGATTGCAACCACGAAGATCGGCAGCGACATCGGCAGCATGATCTGAAAGAAAATGCGCCAGAACCCGGCTCCGTCGACACGCGCTGCCTTGAAGAGTTCCGGCGGCAGGCCGGCGAAATAGTTGCGGAACAATAACGTCAAGATCGGCATGCCGAAGATGGTATGGATGAAGACAACGCCGGTCAGCGTGCCGAATATACCAAGCTCGCGGGTTATGATCACGAGGGGATAAAGCATGACCTGATACGGAATGAATGCCCCAAACAACAAGACCGAAAAGAATATTTCCGATCCTTTGAATTTCCAGTTGGCCAGCGCGTAACCATTGACTGAAGCGATGGTGATGGAAACGATCACGCTCGGCACGGTGATCTTGATCGAATTCCAGAACCCCGCGCTGATGCCTTCACAATAAAGGCCGGTACAAGCCTGACTCCATGCCTTGACCCATGGCTCAAAGGTGATTTCGACTGGCGGTGAAAAGATGTTGCCGAGCCGGATCTCCGGCATACCCTTCAGAGAAGTGACTACCATCACGTAAAGCGGCAACAGATAATAGACGGCAGCAACGAACAAAATGCTGTAGAGCATGATGGTGGCCGGTGCAAAGCGCCGTTTTGGCTTACGACCCCACGGCTGCGAAGCCCGCTTTTGTGCCGGACGAGCCTGGGCTGCTACAGCCTCAGTTTCGGCTGGCCTCTTCCTGTTGAGGACAGCTTCAGTCATCGCGCTTTCCTCCGACTATATTCCAGCATTGTCCAAGGAACGAGAATGATCAGAACCGTGGTCAGCATGACGGTAGAAGCAGCAAGCCCCTGCCCCAAATTGGCCCAGCCGAACATGAAATCGTAGACATATTTTGCTGGTACTTCCGACGCTATGCCGGGACCGCCATTGGTCATGGCAACCACCAGATCGTATAGTTTGACGATGCCTGTCGCGATAAGAACGACGGTCGTCACCAGAACGGGGCGCATCATCGGCAGGATGATGAAGAGATAGGCTTTCCACTTCGGAATGCCGTCAACTCGTGCAGCCTTCCAGATTTCATCATCGACATTGCGCAGCCCGGCCAGCATCAGAACCATGACCAACCCCGTCATCTGCCAGAGCCCGGCAATGACAATTGCATAGATGACGTAGGTGCGGCTCGACAGGATAGCCATCTGGAAGTTGTCGAAGCCTATATCGCGAATGACTTTCTCCAGTCCGAGTTGCGGGTTGAAAATCCACTGCCAGACAAGGCCCGTCACAATGAACGACAGGGCATAGGGATAGAGGAAAATCGTGCGAAATGTGTTCTCGAAGCGGATTTTCTGGTCCATCAGGGCAGCAAGGACAAACCCGGCCACAAGGGAAAAGCCCATGCAGAGGACGCCATAGATCGCCAGATTGCGGACTGACACATGCCAGCGGGTTGCAGAAAACAGGCGCGTATATTGATCGAAGCCGACAAAATTCAACATAGGCAGCGATTTGGAGGACGTGAAGGAATAAACAACCGTCCAGAGCGTGCAGCCAATGAAGACCACGAGAACCGTCGCGATCATTGGAAGTGCTGCAACCTTTGCATTCAGATTGCGAAATATTCCCGACGGCTTTCCACGATTGCCCTCTTCCATGACGGCCATGATGCTCCTCCCTGTTCCGGTTCTCGGAGTGTCCTGTACCGTCGTCCTCATCGACAGCGCAGGACTTGAACGTGACTATTGTGCCTGTTCGATAATCTCCGCAAAACGTTCCTGAATATCATCGACCGTCATGTCTGGATTGGAGAAAAACTCGGCAGCCAGACTTTCGATTTGCCCTTGGGTATCCGGCGCACGCAACTGCTCCACAGAGGGAACGATGTTGTCCGGGTTCTTCAGAATATCGATACCTGCACGCATGCAGCTCGAGGCTGAATCGAGATCCACATCGCCGCGGATCGGCAGCGACCCCTTGGCCAGATTGAATGCAACCTGCGTCTCCTTGGAAACGAGCATGCTTGCCAGCTTGAGCTGCGCCTTGGTGACTTCCGGGTCCTTGTTCTTCGGGAAGTAGATCGCGTCACCGCCAGTATCCAGATATTGATGAACGCCGAGTCCTGGCAAGCAGTCATAATCCTTGCCTGCAACCTTGCCCGCTGTCCCAAACTCGCCTTGCGCCCAGTCTCCCATGATCTGCGTACCGGCGCGGCCGGTCAGCACCATGTTGGTCGCCTCGTTCCATGAACGGCCCACATAACCCGGATCAGCCAGTGAACGCGCCTGAGCCAGCGCTTCAAAAACCTTCTTCATTTCAGGACCGCGTGCCGCATCGGCGTTCTTGTCCTTATTGACCTTTAGATAGAGGTCCTTACCGCCAATCGCAGTTGTCAGGACAGTCAGCATGCCATTCACCTGCCAACCGTCACCGGTCGCCAACGGCACAATGTTCTTTTCCTTCAGCTTGGGAGCTGCAGCTATAAGGTCATTCCAGTTTTTTGGAGGTTCGGTTCCGGCCTCGCGAAAGGCTTGCGGATTGATCCACATCCATTCCCACGAATGAATATTCAGCGGCACACAGTAGAGGCGCCCTTCATAAGTGCAGGATTCCAAGAGGCTCTTCGGACGAATGAAGTTGGCCCAGCCTTCCTTTTCGGCGAGCTCGGTCAAATCCGTCATTAATCCGCCCTGAACCAGTTCTTCAGCCTGCCGTCCATGATTGAGCTGGGTCGCTCCCATTGGATTGCCGCCGAGAATACGGCTGATAATGATCGGGCGGGCTGTAGCGCCGCTACCGGCAATCGCCCCATCGACCCACTTGTCGCCGCCGAGCGCATCATATTTTTCAGCGAGAACTTTGACAGCTGCCGCTTCACCGCCAGATGTCCACCAATGCGTAACTTCAAGATTAGCCGCAGAAGCCGAATCTGCCATTGTTAACGTTGTCATAGCGAGACACACGGATGTGGCGAGAACTTTTGCTCTTTCTGGTAACATTTCATATCCTCCCAAATCTGAAACGTTACAGATATGGTATTCAAAACAATCTCGCTTGCAAGTCCTTAATTTCCAACGAGTGGAATCTGGCGCTCAGGCAGAGTCTAACATATTGATCTTCTGTTGTTTTCCTTAAAGAACTTTTTTGGCGCGAAAGAATCATCTTGTGTTTTATCTCGTAAGATATTCAGCATGAAACACTCAAGACCTATGAATCTGTAACGTTACAGATTGCAACAATCACAAACAAAAAGGGCACTCGTGAGAGCGCCCTTTTTTCGCATTTCGAAATCGACTTGAATCAAGCCACCTTGCTCAAAAGGCCATGCGGATCGAGAACGAATTTCTTCGCAGCGCCCTGATCGAAACTTTCATAGCCCTTTGCCGCGTCCTCAAGTGAAATGACCTGAGCGTTTACGATCTCGGCGATATTCAGGCGCCCATGCAGGATCGCCTGCATCAGCTGGCGATTGTACTTCAGAACCGGTGTCTGTCCGGTATGGAATGACTGCGCCTTGGCCCAACCGAGGCCAAACCGTAACGACAAGCTGCCTTGTTTCGCAGCATTGTCGACAGCACCTGGGTCTTCGGTGACATAAAGCCCCGGAATACCGATTGCCCCGGCGGGACGAGTTATCTCCATCATCTGGTTCAACACGATCGCCGGTTGCTCGCCACCGCTATGACCGCGCGCCTCGAACCCAACAGCATCAATAGCACTATCCACTTCGTTGCTGCCTGTGACTTCTGCAATCATGTCGCCGAGACGATCGCTTGCCGAAAGATCGATTGGTTCGAACCCCACTTTCCGTGCGTGATCGAGCCGTTCCTTGTTGAAGTCACCGACCATAACGACCGCAGCGCCCAGAATGCGAGCGGATGCCGCAGCAGCAAGCCCCACCGGTCCCGCACCCGCGACATATACAACCGAACCAACCCCGACGCCGGCTTTCACCGCACCGTGAAAGCCGGTCGGCAAGATGTCAGAAAGCATCGTCAGGTCGCGGATTTTTTCCATCGCTTGCTCGCGATCGGGGAACTTGAGCAGATTGAAATCGGCATAGGGCACCATGACATAGCGGGCCTGCCCGCCAATCCAGCCTCCCATATCAACATATCCATAGGCGCCACCGGCACGCGACGGGTTGACCGTCAGGCAAACACCTGTGTCCTGGGATTTACAGCAACGGCAGCGACCACAAGCGACATTGAACGGGACTGAAACGATGTCGCCCACATCAAGCATCTCGACATCGCTGCCTTTTTCAATAATTTCACCGGTAATTTCATGCCCCAGCACGAGACCGGGCATCGCAGTCGTGCGTCCGCGAACCATATGCTGGTCGGAACCACAAATATTTGTCGAGATTACCTTCAATATAACGGCGTGGTCCAGCTTCCTCCCGTCCGGTGCCGCTAACGCTGGATCTTCAATATCGCGCACTTCGACTGTCCCGGGCCGCAAATAAACGACGCCACGGTTCTTGCTCATGTCTACCTCCTCCAGGTCGAACAACACTGACAGATTTCAAACAATGCAATGATCGATGGTTTCCGGACGCAAATTGACAACGCCCGTTTCAGGGAGGTTACAGACGGAAAGCGAGCGGTTCAGTCCCAATCGCGACACGTCTCATTCAAATTGAACTTGAGGATTTGGTGCATCACCGTCAATGTGCAGTAAGCTTCATGTTTCCCGCACCGTCATCAAAAATGAAGGCAGGGCCGACAACACGTACACTACGGTCTGTTATGGGAGCAAAAGACGCCGCTGAAGCAGCTACGTCATCATTACGAGTCGGTCGAGCATCTGGCATGGGAACAACGACATTTTTGAGCGCGCGACCACCCTTGCTACTGGCCCGCAGCTCACTGATCTTGTCGACATAACCGGCCCAGTTGCATCTTCTGAAATCACCGCTTCCCTGATAGTTATATGCTGTAGACAACTCGACATAGGGCTTACCGTTCGAGACCGACACCATATCGGCCGTTTCGCCGTTCGGATCATTCAGAACGTAGAGATCGACATTCTCCCCCTGACAAATAAAACGGCATTGTGCCACTGTCTCCGTCACGCTGTCGGACTTCTGAAACTGTGAATGCGGAGCTGGGAAAAGATAACCATCCGACAAACGCACACAATAAGTCAGAGCGCCTTTGATACCATTCGGCACCCATGGCTTGTCGTTCGTTGCGACAGACGCAACTTTGGGACGGTCAGGTTTCACTTTTGCTGCCGGACTGGCAGTCGGTTGTTCTACGCATGATCGGGAAGAAAGCGAACTGGATGAAAGCTGCCGCTGTATTTCAGCTATTCTTTGAGAAAGATCGCGGCAAGGATTGAAAAAACCGCCGCGCTCGTCGCCACCCTTGCAACCACGGCTGCGTTCCAGCGCGCGCAGTGCCGAAAGCTGGCGCTGCGTCATCATATCCGCAGCACCGGCTGCACGCGTGCAGGACGCGGCAGCCAATTGCGGGAAACAGAACAGTCCAATCAAAAGAAGCAAGGCGAAAGATTTTGCCACCACAACACCTTTGAAACCCATAACTTTTGATGATCACCTCACCGACAAGAGCTGACGAGGTGCTTCCATTTCTGAACTCCCTCGTTTGGAGTTCAGCACCTGATCCGGATCCATTTCCGATACCAAAGCGGCCAATGCCAATCGAAGATAAAGCGGCGCATCAGTGCGATCTATCGCTTTCAGCGCAACTCGCGAAATACCGAGAGAGTGGGCCAGCTCCTGCTCGGATGTGTTTAGGGATGCACAGATTCTCGCGAGCTTTTCGTATGCACGTCTACCCATTACCGTTGTTCCCTCCTCTGTCATTACGGCGATCATCTCCGATCGCCATTGCCTTCACCATTTTATATTCAGCCCCAAGTTACCCTCCCATATCCGGTTGCGTTCGCCACCAAGATTGGTCGTGTAGTCTGCAGTCGCAAACAAACTGGCTTTCTCGGTAATATCCAAGGTCAGCCCGCCACCCAGTTCCAGCGATGTGCCCTTGAGATCAGTCACAATCGGATCGGTGGCAAAACGTACAGTCTGATCCGATGAAAAATTCTGCCAGAGATTGGCTTTCAGATATGGCCGTAATTTCCCGACCGAAGTTTCTTGTTCACCTTGCAATCTGAACCCGATCCGGCCCGTCCACGCATCATCTGTATCAAACGCTATCGAGGAATAATGATCAGCCTGATCATCAAGCGAGAGATGCTGCCAGATCAGTTGCGCCTGCGGCTCCAGTGTCCAGCTTTCGCTCAGGGCGAGAGGATAGCCTCCTTCGAGCGAAGCCGTAACCCCATGCCCGTCGAGGTCAATACTCTGACCTTCATTCGAGGTTGCATCACCACCGAACCACGTTCCCATAAGTATGGCGTCGAGATACCAGCCTTGCGGCCCGATATGAGTCCAGTACCCGCCGAAACTCGTACCCGTAACTTCCAGATCGCCAACAGCGAGATCGTTCCAGCCAAGCGCTTGCCCGGTGATATCACCTGTTGCGCGGGCATAACCGAAAAACAGACCGAAACGGTCAAAATGTCCGCCATCCGTTTCGCGACCCAGAATATCCTGTCCCGCCTGAATACCAAAGAGCTTTCCGTCGAGACCCGGTGCAACTGTTCCCCGCCATTTCATATCAATATCCTGCCCGAAGACTCTGCCCCAGCTCGCAGGCAGATATCCGGCAGTTTTCAGCAAATCCTGCTCGCCGCGACGTTCATGAAACGTACCGAGAGTAGAAAGTGCCAGATGGTACGCCACAGGCGGCAATGCTGAATAAACCGGCACTTCCTTGCGATAGAGAGAAATCACGTCGCCCTTAACCCTCGTTGCGCCAGGTGAAGGCGGAACTGCTCCATCGAATGGAAGGACAACATTCTGTTGTTGACCCGTCGTATTGTCGGGTGGATTGGGAGCCTCCGCCGATACGGGAGGCGGAGGCGCATCGGGAGCGGAAGCATCTTCTGTTACCGGAGTTTCTGTATCCGGATCGACAGGCAAAGTCGCTGGAGGCTGCTCGAGTGCGGGTGGCGGCGCAGTTGTTTCGGGCTCTTCCGGCGAAACGGATGTTCCCCCCGTCGAAGCAGGCGGTTCGCTTCCACGAACCAAAGTTGATCTCAGATACCAGTTCTCGGTGGTATTCGCCGTTACACCGCCCTTGAACAGAAAATATTCGTAGGCACCGGCAGCAGCACGACCGTTCAGCGAAAAAGCATTCTGACTGGTGGAACCACCATTCAATGCTTGTACGACCATAATGCCGTCCGCATTTGTTGCAGCGCCTGCCCCACCCGCGTTGGTAACCGCAATGGCGGTATTACCTGATGCAACACCTGTATCGATCACAAGCTTGTCCGAAGGAGCGCCATCAGAAGCCAGAACGGTATCTAAAAACAGAAGACCGTTCTGCCCGACGTAATTGCCCTTGATCGTAAATGCGTCAGTCGTACTCGTCCCGCCATTGGTGAGGTCGATACGCCCGGCGTTGAAAACATTTGCCAGCTGGCCTGAGGCGAATGGGTTCACGCCGCCCTTTGCAGCACCGCCATAAATTGTACTTGTGGCATCAACGTTGAGCGTCCCCGTTCCTGTTCCGGCGTCGCCCAACGTGAGAGCGCTGTCGAAAACAAGGCGCGTATCGTCAGTCAGGTTGACTGTTTCCCAGCTGTCAATACGAGAGACTTTTCCGGTTTTCACATTATTAAACGTGAGGACATCACTCCCCTCGCCGCCGCTAAGCTGCGCAGTAGCGCCTATATTAGCATCAGTAAGATTAGTAAGAACGGCCGTATCATTATCCGGGCCAAGATCAATCTTCCCATAGATAATACCGCCACCATTCCATGAGAATTGGTCATTACCGAAACCGAGCAAAACATCGCCTGCGACTGTGCCACCCGTCATCGTTACACTGTCGGTTCCACTGCTGATGCTTATATTGCCGCCGATCATCCCTCCAGACACGATAATCGTATCATTACCGAGCCCGGCAATCAGATTGCGATCAATTGTTCCGCCGGACATGTTGAAATAATTATTGTCGAGCTTGAGATTGACGCGTCCGATGCGTCCATCCGTCATCACGGCATAATCGCCATCGTCAAAGGCATCGACGATACGTCCACCCGACATAAAAAATTGGTCGTACCCGTTACCCTGATTGAGCGAACCAATCTCGCCGCCCGTTATACGGAACTCGTCAATATCATTTCCCTGACGAACATTGCCTGTAACGCTTCCGCCCGTAATGAGAAAGCTGTTGAGACCATCGCCCTGATTGACATTCCCGACAATCGAACCGGAATGGACTTCCACGCGGTCCACGCCGGAGCCGAACGCTACATCTCCGCTGACGGTGCCTGTTCCTCCAGTCGGCAAAAGCAATGTATTGTTACCATTGAGGTCGGTAAGACCGCCGGAAGATGTGCCGCTGTCGCAAATGAATGTGTCATCACCTAGCGTCGGCGAAAACGAACATGCAGCCATGCCGGGAGTGCTTTGTAGCAAAACCGTTCCTAAGGATATGAGCGCTGTGCTGGACAGAAAACGGATGGCGCGCGAGCCGATGTTGCGACAATGCATTGAAACCCCTCAGCTCTTTGCAGTGCTCTACTCAAAACAATAGAAGGGTATTTTCTTTCATTAGGCAACGTAAAATATCACTTCAAAAGTGAAACTACTTCCACAAAACAAAGATAATCAAAAGTTCAAAGCAACCATATCGATTACCAAAATATGACACCTTTTCTTCCGAGTAAAATAGCATGAAATATATTTTATAGCGTAAACTGCTAATTTTGCTCATATATTCGCCTTGATCCCCCTGAATAGGGGGATTCACACGCTGCCGCACACAGCGCGCTCTGGTTGAAATTGGTTTAAGCAACCGAACACCAACTGGATGTGATCAAAACCTTCAAAACGAGCCCAATATTAACTTTATCTACGAAAACCTCGTCAGCCGGACAGATTTGAACGTCTCTTGACCCAGAATCCGAGAAGCGGATTCATTAACAACTAAATCAATGCAGATTCGCGGGCGAGATGAACGGCAGCACTATGACGAGCAAAGCGGACTTGATCAGAATTAGAACATTCCAGACGGGCGACGCGGACGGTGTTTTTGCTGTAATCCTGCCAATACAACAATGCGAGTTCGACATTCCGATCAGCGCAGACGACCAACCTGATATACGAGACGTGGAGGGGTTCTATCGTCAGGGAAGCGGTGAATTTTGGGTAGCCGAAGCCGATGGTCACATCGTCGGCACCATAGCCCTCAAGGATATAGGGCAAGGTCAGGCTGCTTTGCGGAAAATGTTTGTCGCCAAGGCTTATCGCGGTTCCGAATTCGGTACTGCGCGCAAATTGCTTGCAACGCTCATTTCGCACGCTCACGAACGAGGCGTTACCAAAATATTGCTTGGAACGACCGAGAAGTTTCTGGGCGCACATCGGTTTTATGAAAAGAACGGCTTCGTGGAAATCTCCCATACAGATTTACCGGAAGATTTTCCGCGGATGGCTGTCGATACAAAATTCTATGCAATAGAATTATCTTGAAGCACGCGACCACTCGCCTGCTTCAAGATAAGAGCAGCTTTCCGTCAGCTACGCTTGCGTTCTAGAAGTCGTCCCTATGCCGTATCGATTGCACATAAGCGTAGGCTGTGCCCAGAAGCACAGGAACGATTACCAAAGCGGTCCAGAATAGAATGTTGCTCATCTCTGCCCTCCCTCCCGTGGTGCGTAGCGATGTGCTTTCTGCATTTCTGCAGGCTCTATTCTAACACGTAAGAAGCCATCTTGTTCCAAATTCTTAATGAGGGGTTAACGGCCTCAATTGTTCTGACGGGCGAGTATCACGGCAATCCAGTCGATAAATACCCTGACCCGAGGCGAAAGTTGCCGATCGCGCGGATATACAACAGATACCGGTGACGAGCTGGGCGGATAAGCGCCGAGTATCTGCACCAGTTTTCCGCCAGCGATATGCTTCATCGCATGATAGCGAGGTATCTGAATGATCCCAAGGCCCAAGCTGGCCGCAGCCGTATAGCTTTCAGCGGCATTGACCGAAACCGGAGCCGGTATCGTCACTGTTCGCAACTTGCCGTCGACCATAAATTCCAGGGGCATACGGGCTATGCTGCCGCTGGCTCGGAAGCCGATCATCTGATGGCCATCAGTCAGTTGATCTGGATGCTGGGGCTCTCCAAATCGTGCAAGATAGGAAGGAGACGCGACAGTAACCTCATCCAGCATCGCAACACGCCGGGCAATCATGTCGCTATCCTGCAGGAGACCCACACGCAGAACGCAATCGATACCCTCCCGAACCGGATCGACGAACCGATCGCCCTCGGTCATATAAAGTTCAATATCCGGATATTTTTCCAGAAAAGCTGGCAATTCCGGTAGCAGAAAATGCCGCGCAAGCGTGCCCTGCACTTCCACCCGAAGCAAACCTCTCGGCATTGCGCCAGAAAATCCGCCTTCGGCATCCTCGATACTAGCTATGATTTCTATGCAGCGCTGATAATAGGCCTGACCATCAAGCGTTGGATTAACGTGACGCGTAGTGCGCAAGAACAATTGCGTGCCCAATCGTCTTTCGAGCTGCTTGATCGCGTCAGTAACTGTCGAACGCGGAATCCCTAGATCTTCCGCCGCCAATGTGAAACTGCGTCGTTCCAGTACACGGGTAAAAACCCGCATCGCATCAAACCGGTCCATCTGATTGTTCGCTACTTTCGGATAGTAATGACAAATAATGCCGGATTAAACGATGTTAGAAAAGTGCGATCTTGCTGAGGGTTGTACAAACCCAAACCACCGGAACGGAGCAGACAATGTCCGATATGAAAAACAAGGTTGCCATCGTTACTGGAGCATCGCGCGGCATTGGCGCTGCCATTGCCGAAAGACTGGGTCGCGGCGGCTTTACTATCATCGTCAACTATGCGGGCAATGCTGCTCTTGCTGATGCCGTGGTCAGCAAGATCGAGGCATCAGGCGGCATTGCGCGAGCAGCACAGGCTGATGTTGCCGATCCTGTCGCAGTAAAGAGAATGTTCGATGCGGCCGAAGACGCTTTCGGCGGCGTAGATGTTCTCGTCAACAATGCCGGTATCATGACCCTGTCGCCTCTCGCCACAACAGAGGACGTAGATTTCGACAAGCTCGTTTCGGTCAACCTCAAGGGCACCTTCAATACCATGCGGGAGGCTGGCAAACGCCTCCGCAACAATGGGCGTATCATCAATTTTTCTACCACTGTCGTCGGCCTGAAACTGGAAAACTACGGTGTTTATGCTGCAACCAAGGCCGCAGTCGAAACGCTGACGGCCATCATGGCCAAGGAAATGCGCGGTCGAAACATCAGCGTCAATGCCGTTGCGCCCGGCCCCACTGCGACCGATCTCTTTCTCGATGGAAAATCCGAAGAGCTGGTCGCACGCATGGCCAAGATGAGCCCGCTCGAACGTCTGGGGACCCCGAAAGACATTGCAGGGGTGGTTGCGTTCCTGGCCGGACCCGACGGTGCATGGGTAAATGGCCAGATACTGCGCGCCAATGGTGGGATCATCTAGATTACCCGTGCACGCTCTGCGAGGCATTTACCTCGTAGAGCGTATTATTCCCTAAACTTATCCCAATAGTTGTAGATAATCCCTATTCGCCTTGACAGTTTGTCGCGGTGAGGCTTCACATGAGCCGGATTCTTTTCGCCTTTTCTAATAGAATTGGAAATGGCACCGGTCGTCGTGAGGGGATGCAAATGCTTATTGGTTTCAACCGGCTTTTCTGGGCCTTTGCAGTCACAGCTTGCCTGTCGGCAGCTCCACACACTACACAAGCTGCCGAAACCCGGCGGATAGAGATCACCAAAGATAGCGATTATTTCGGCTTCGACTTGCGTACGGAAAAGAATGTCTCGCTCGACCAGTGCAAAAACATTTGTCTGGGCGACAATGCATGCCTCGCCTTCACCTATAATCCGAAGGTCAAGTGGTGCTTCTTGAAATCCGATTTCAACAAACTCAATCAGTCCGTTGGCTCCATTGCAGGTAAGGTCGTCACGCAATCCGCTGCAGCCCGCGAAGTTGAAGATATTGGCGCTCCGCCCAGCATCTCGTTCTTTGCCACCAATCTGGTTGACGAAGCCCGTCGTCTGAAGCGCGAAATCAATGGCCTTGAAAGCTCCGACAGCCTGCGCACTTTGCGAAATGAAGCAGGTGCAGCGGGCCTGAATGGCGATCCGCGCACGGCGATGGAAAAGTTCCGCCTGGCTGCCAGCATGTCGCCGGATGAAAGCGAAATCTGGACCGGATATGCGCTTTCGGCGCTTGCGACCGAGCCGTCCAATGGTCAGGAACGCTCCAAATTCCAGCGCGATGCGACGTCGGCTTCGTGGTTTGCCTATCAGGCTTCACGCACCAAGGATGAGCGCGCGCAAGCGCTTGCCGTCATGGCGCAGGTACTCGAAAAGCGCGATGCATCGCGCCCGGCCTTGCAGGCTTATGAAGCGAGCCTTGATCTCGTCAATTCCGCATCCGTTCGTGCAGTCTATGAAGATCTGAAAGCCCGCAAAGGCTTCCGCATCGTCAACAACACGGTCGATAATGATAATGCCGCCCCGCGCATTTGCGCGCAGTTCTCGGAAGAACTGGTCAAGAGTGGTGTCGATTATTCAAGCTTCGTCAAGCTTGACAATGGCGCGCCGCAGGCAGTTGAAGCCAAGGATCGCCAGATTTGCGTCGAGGGTCTGGAACATGGCCGCAATTATACGGTGACGTTCCGTCAGGGTCTGCCATCGGCTGTTGGCGAAGTGCTGCCAGCTCCGGTCAATCTTTCGATCTATGTGCAGGACCGCGCGCCATCGGTGCGCTTTACCGGCGACAGCTTCGTGCTGCCTGCGAAAGCCCGTCGCGGCATTCCGCTGGTCAGCGTCAATTTGAGCACAGCCAAGGTCAAGCTCTACCGCGTCGGCGACCGTTCGCTGGCACAGCTCCTTTCCGGCTACCAGTTCCTGCGCCAGTTAGACAGCTACGATATCAGCACGGTTTCCGAACAGATGGGTGCACCTGTCTGGGAAGGTGAGATCGAGGTTGCAGGCAATGAGCTGAACAAGGAAGCAACGACCAGTTTCCCGGTTGATGAAGCACTGCCGGAACGCAAGCCGGGCGTCTATGTGCTGACTGCTGAGCCGCTGGTTCAGAAGTCCGATGATGAATATGGCACCAAGGCAACACAGTGGTTTGTTGTTTCCGACATCGGCCTTTCGACCTATACCGGACAGGACGGCATCAATGTGTTTGCCCGTTCGCTGGAAAGCGCAGAGCCACTTAAAGGCGTGAAGCTGACGCTGCTGGCACGCAACAACGAAGTGCTGGGCGAAGCGACCACCGACAGCGATGGTCGGGCGACGTTTACGCCGGGACTGACACGCGGCACAGACGGCATGGTGCCAGCGGTGCTGATGGCGAGCGGGGATGATGAGGATTTCACATTCCTAGATATGGCGCGCGCTGGTTTTGATTTGTCTGACCGCGGCGTGACGGGCCGTGCCGTGCCGAAAGCGCTTGATCTTTATGCATGGACAGAGCGCGGTATCTATCGTGCTGGCGAAGTTGTGCATGTGGGTGCGCTTGCGCGTGACGACACCGCAACTGCAATTGATGATCTGCCGCTCACCTTCATCTTTACGCGTCCCGATGGCGTGGAAGATCGCCGTCTTGTTTCCGACAGCAAACTGGCCGGTGGTCATGCCATCGACCTGACCTTGCCGTCGAACGCCATGCGCGGCACCTGGAATGTTTCGGTCTATACCGATCCCAAGCAGCCAGCGATTGCCACGCAGATGTTCCTGGTTGAAGATTTCGTGCCGGACCGGATCGAGTTCGATTTGACGTCTGACAAGCCGGAAATCGCTGTTGGCGAAACTGCCAATATCACCGTGGACGGTCGTTTCCTCTATGGTGCGCCTGCCGCCGGTCTTGCGCTTGAAGGCGAAGTCACGCTTTCGACCAAGCGTCAGTGGGACCGTTTCAAGGGCTATTATTTCGGCCTCGCCGATGAAGAACAGGGCGAAGCCACGCGCCTGCCGCTCGATGGCCTGTCAAAAGTTGATGAGAATGGCAAGGCGACTTTCCCGGTTACAATCGATGAAATGCCGTCAACAACGCGCCTCGTAAATGCAGCCGTCACCGTTCGCATGCGCGAAACCGGCGGTCGTGCGGTTGAGCGTAAGATCGATGTGGCCATTCAGCCGGAAACCGATCTCATCGGCATTCGCCCGGATTTTGCTAGCGATGAAGTTCCGCAGGGCGGAACCGCTAAGTTCAGTGTAATCGCATCTGACAGCAAGGGTGATCGCAAGGCGCTCGACGGCGCACAATGGTCGCTGGTCAAGATCGAGCGTAATTATCAGTGGTATCGTAGCGGCAACAGCTGGAATTACGAGCCGGTGACGTTCACCAAGGCGGTTTCCAACGGCAAGATTGACCTTACAATCGATAGCGAAGCTGAAATCAGCCTGCCGGTTGATTGGGGTCGTTACCGTCTGGAAATCGAAACAGCTGATGCTTCGGGCCCGGCCACAAGCTATGAATTTGATGCGGGCTGGTTTGTCAGCTCAACCTCGACCGAAACACCGGACGGGCTCGAAATCGCGCTCGACAAGGAACATTATGCGGCGGGTGACACGGCAGAACTGAAAATCTCCCCGCGTTTTGCCGGTGAGTTGCTCATCACCATTGGTGCGGAAAAGCTGCTCCAGACCATCACGGCCAGTGTGCCGGAAGGTGGCACGACCATCGATATTCCGGTTGGTGAGGATTGGGGTGCGGGCGCCTACGTTACGGCAACTTTGTTCCGTCCGGGTGAGGCTATTGAAAGCCGTATGCCTGCGCGTGCGATTGGTCTTAAATGGCTGAAGGTCGATCCTGCCGACAAGCAGCTTGCTGTCAAGCTGACCCCGCCTGAAAAGATCACGCCGCGCTCCACACTTTCCATCCCTGTTTCGGTTGAAAATGCGGGTGGCGAACAGGCCTATGTCATGGTCGCGGCAGTCGATGTCGGCATTCTCAATCTGACACGCTATCAGCCGCCGAACCCTGAAAACTGGTTCTTCGGCCAGCGTCAGCTGGGCCTTGAAATGCGCGATATGTA
Organism: Brucella anthropi ATCC 49188; assembly: GCF_000017405.1. Classification (NCBI taxonomy): domain Bacteria; kingdom Pseudomonadati; phylum Pseudomonadota; class Alphaproteobacteria; order Hyphomicrobiales; family Brucellaceae; genus Brucella; species Brucella anthropi. Next base: position 800,028 of record NC_009668.1, on the reverse strand, counting down.
TGGTCGCCTGATCGATGGTTCGCTCGGCGTCACCGGCAAGCTGCGCACAGGTGGCGATGGTGGCAATATGGCAGCGGAAGGCAGTCCGCCCACCGAAAAGCTGGTTGCGCTGTTCTCCGGTCCGGTTGAACTCGACAGCGACGGCAAGGCAACAGTCACTTTCGACATACCGCAGTTCAACGGCACCGCGCGCGTCATGGCGGTAGCATGGACAAAGAAGGCTGTCGGCCACGCCGTCACCGATGTCATCATCCGCGATCCGGTGGTTATTACCGCTGGTGTGCCGCGCTTCATGGCCCCCGGCGATCAGGCCAATATCCGCTTCGATATTGCCAATACGGATGCACCGGATGGCGATTATCGTGTGAGCTTAGAGACCACCGATAATCTCGGTGTCGAGGTTGGCTCCTATCCTGAAAGCATCGCGCTTAAAGGTGGCAAACGGCAGTCGATCACCGTTCCACTCAATGCTGTGGCAACGGGTGCGGGTGGTGTGACGATCCGGCTTTCCAACGATGCAGGCCTCAATGTTGAACAGGCCTTGGCATTGCCGGTGCGTCCGATCGATCTGCCGGTCACGAGCCGCCATGTCGTCAATCTCACGGCCAATGGCGGAAGCCTGAAAGTCGACGGCGGCCTTCTGTCGGAAAGCCTGCTTGATGGTGCTTTTGTCAGCGTTGGTGTGACGCGAAGTGCTGCATTTGATGTGCCAGCGCTTTTGATGGCGCTCGACCGCTATCCGTATGGCTGTACCGAGCAGACCACCAGCCGCGCAATGCCGCTGCTCTATTTGAGCGAAATGGCGGCAGGTACAGAAGCAGCTGCGGGTCTGGAAAGTCAGGAAGAGCTCAAGAAGCGCGTACAGGATTCCATTTTCCGCGTGCTGAACAACCAGTCTTCGAGCGGTTCGTTTGGCCTCTGGTCGCCGGGATCGGGTGATCTCTGGATGGACGCCTATGTGACCGACTTCCTCACGCGTGCCCGTGAAAAGGGTTATGACGTGCCGCAGCAGGCGATGCTCTCCGCACTTGCCAATCTGCAGAACGCGCTCGGCTATACCACCGACGTCAAGGAACGCGGCAACGACATTGCCTATGCGCTCTATGTTCTCTCCCGCAACAAGAAGGCTTCCGTTGGCGATCTGCGTTACTTCGCCGATACCCAGCTCGAAAACTTCGCAAGCCCGATGGCCGTTGCCCAGCTTGGTGCTGCACTTGCCCTTTATGGTGATCAGCCGCGCTCTGAACGCGTATTCAATTCGTCGCTCCAGCTCGCAACCAGCCAGTCCAGCTACGATTATAATCGCTCGGATTATGGTTCGCCGCTGCGTGATGGCGCGGCAATGCTGGCGCTTGCTGCGGAAACCAAACCTGCGCCGAAAGTGCTGCCGTCGCTGATTACGCTGGTCGAGTTCCAACGTGAGCGCGCGCGTTATCTGAGCACGCAGGATCAGGCATGGATGCTGCTTGCAGCACGCGGGCTTCAGGATGACAATGGTGCAATCAGCCTCGACATCAATGGCACAGCGCATCAGGGCGCGTTCTCCGAGCGTCTCAATGGTGCAGCCCTTGAAGCACAGCCGCTGGTCGTCACTAACAAGGGTCAGGGTTCGGTTGATGCGGTCGTGACCGCAGTTGCACCGCCTGCGCAGTCACTGCCTGCGGGTGGAGAAGGTTTCAACATCGAGCGTACTTATTATACGCTTGATGGCGAGCCGGCCAATGTCACCGGGGTCAATCAGAATGAGCGCTATGTTGTTGTTCTGAAAATCGACGACCTGCAGGAATGGCAGTCGCGTCTGCTTGTGACCGATCTGCTGCCAGCTGGTTTCGAGATCGACAATCCGGGCCTTGTTTCCAGTGCTGATCTTGGCAATTTCCCATGGCTTGAAAGCACGCAAGCGGCCCACCTCGAATTCCGCAATGATCGTTTTGTGGCTGCTTTCGACCGCTCCGCAGGCGAGAAGAAGCCGATCACGCTCGCTTATGTGGTGCGTGCGGTGACGCCGGGTCTTTACACCCATCCGGCGGCAACGGTTGAGGATATGTATCGTCCGCAATTTGCAGCGCGCACGGCAACGGGTATGATGGAGGTGGCCGCGCCATAGCGCGGCCAGACGAATGAAAAGGCGGTGGAAAATAGCGATTGGCGGTGCCGCGTTTCTCGGCATCGCCGCTGTAGGAACGGTTGCTGGGCTTGACTGGCTCGACCGCGCTTATCCTCCGCCTTTGCCGGAACGGCTGACCATTTCCACCGAAGTCATGGATCGTGACGGCGCTTTGCTCCGCGCCTATGCAACGCCGGACGGCTATTGGCGGCTCAATACACGGATTGAGGATGTCGATCCGAAATTCGTGAAAATGCTGATCGCCTATGAGGACAAGCGGTTCTACGATCATGGCGGTATTGATGGCTGGGCGCTGTTGCGCGCCGCTTATCAGCTTGCAGGGAGTGGTCGTATTGTTTCCGGCGGCTCCACACTGTCCATGCAACTTGCCCGCCTGATCGAACCTCGCGAAAGCCGCAGCTTCGGCTCCAAGTTCCGACAGCTGGCGCGTGCAATCCAGATCGAACGGCGGTTAAGCAAGTCTGAAATTCTTGAACGCTATCTGACGCTTGCACCTTATGGCGGCAATCTGGAGGGCGTGCGGTCGGCATCACTTGCCTATTTTGACAAGGAGCCGCTTCGCCTCACCACTTCGGAAGCAGCACTTCTTGTGGCTCTGCCGCAATTGCCTGAACGCCGCCGCCCGGATCGCGAGATGAAGAACGCGGTTGCCGCGCGGGATCGTGTGTTAACACGCATGGTAACCTCTGCAGTTTTCACCAGCGAGGAAGCCGAACGTGCATCGCGTGAGCGCATATCCGCGACGCGTCATCCGCTGCCTGCATTGGCCGCCCACTTTGCCGATCTCGCATTGAAGCCGGCACCGACCGAGGCTCGGCATCACCTGACGCTTAAGAAGTCGGTGCAGGCTGGGCTTGAAGTTGTGGCACGCGAAGCTGCTGCGAAGCTTGGGCCAAAAGTATCGGTCGCCATGGTGCTGGCCGACAGTCGCAACGGCAATATCTTAGGCGAAGTCGGCTCCGCTGATTATTTTGATGGCAAGCGGCAGGGCTGGATCGATATGACCCGCGCCGTGCGCTCGCCCGGTTCAACGTTAAAACCTTTCATCTATGGGCTGGCCTTCGAGCAGGGACTGATTGCGCAGGAAACCATCATTGAGGACCGCCCGCAGGATTTTGCAGGCTATCGTCCACGCAATTTTGATATGAGCTATCAGGGCGATGTCAGCATCCGTCAGGCGCTGCAAATGTCACTGAATGTTCCGACCATCAGTCTGCTTGATGCTGTCGGGCCTGCACGGCTCACGACGCGCATTCGTCAGGCGGCGGTTAATCTGCAACTGCCGAAAGGCGAAGCGCCGGGACTGGCTATCGGCCTTGGTGGCGCGGGCATCAGCCTGCGCGATCTGGTGCAGCTTTATACAGGCCTTGCCAATGGCGGTCGCGGTGCAGCCCTTCGTGACGGCACCGAAGGTACCGAGCCGGTGCAGCCATCGGCTCCTATTCTGAGCGAGCAGGCATCGTGGCAGATTGGCGATATTCTGGCCGGTGTCGTGCCGCCGCAGGGTGCTAAACGCCTCGGCCTCGCTTACAAGACCGGCACGTCCTATGGATATCGTGATGCATGGTCGGTCGGTTATGACGGGCGTTATGTGCTGGGTGTCTGGGTCGGGCGTGCCGATGGTGGCTCGGTGCCGGGACTCGCGGGCTATGTTTCGGCGGCTCCAATCCTGTTTGAAGCCTTTGTACGTTCAGGGGTTGCGTCAGTGCCGCTGCCGCGTGCGCCTGCTGGCGCATTTCGCACGGCACGCGCCGATCTTCCGGTGACGCAGATACGTTTTTCGTCTGCGAGCGATCCTCTGCCGGTTCTCAAAGCCACGATTGAGCCTGCACCGCGCATCGTGTTTCCACCTGATGGCGCGCATGTCGAATTGAAAGCCCTGACCGACAATGCATCGCCGCTGGTGCTGAAATTACAGGGCGGACGCGCACCGTTTCGCTGGCTTGCCAATGGCAAGCCCATTGCTGAGATCGAGCGGCGGCGGACAACAAACTGGCAACCGGACGGAACCGGATATTCAACGTTGACCGTGGTTGACGCTGCCGGACGGGCCGCCAGCGTCAACATTTTCGTAGAATAACGGCTACTGGGCCGCTTCTGATAGAACGGTGTTTTCCGCAGCTTTCTTCTCCAGCGACATGACTTTCAAATTGCCGGAAAACAGGATGCCGGTTATCGGAAGCACCGGCTCCACAGGCAGTTCCTCGTGATGGGCACTATCTTTGGGAACATGCAGCTTATGTTCCATACCCTCTTCGGCACCAGATAGAATAAGTGCCACATTCCCGCGTGCTTCCAGCAATTTAATGCCGTAAAGAAACTCGAAGCTCAGCATCGAAACCAGAAACTTGTAGGTTCCGTCGCGTACGCCGCCCTTCATCATTGCCGCGCGATGCACCTCCCCGCCCATCGTTACATCAAGCGGTGGAATGCGCGGATCACAGACATAGCCAAGCGCCAGCAGTTGTCCGTTATCAACTTCAAAGCGCATCCTGTCCGCACCAAGATCGAGCGCCGAGATCGAGAACCGACGATTGCTGTATTGGACCGGCACGCGCCCCAGCCGCTTGCAAAGCTGCTCGCCGCTCAAGGCACGCGCATTGGCAAAATGATCCGGGTCGATAGCGAACGGCAGCGCTTTTGGACGATGTGGAACAGACAAAGCCGGTTCGAGAACATCTGCAATCAAGTTCGCAACGATGGTTGTCGAAACTGGGCGCGCATAATGACCCTGATCGAGATAGAAAGCCGGATTGCTTACGACATCGCGGCCATATTGCTGCATCAGCATTCGCGAAACATCAACCGTGATCGTTCCATACCATTGCGAAATGTAGTTGATGCCTGCATCAATCGAGGGAACGGAATTCAGAAATGAGCCATTACGTGCGCCGAACACAAGCGTTGCAATCCGCAAGTTTGGGTTGCGTTCAAGCGCGTAACGAATGATCCCTTCGTAAAACCGTGCCCAATGACGGAATGGACGCCGTTCATCGCCATAAACGAAGGCATCATTGATCGCGTACTCAATCAGCAACAGCTCACACTCTTCGAGCTGTTCAAACTGCTTGAGCTGATAAAGGCCAAGAGCACTCGTCGTGCCCCCAACCGCGAGATCAGCGACGATGTCGAGTTCCACCCCGCGTTTCGCCATCGTCGATAAAAGCGTCGGCAGATAACCGGGCAGCATGACGGTGTTTGAACCACCGATGATTACAGTCTTGAGTTTCATTTCGTCACCGTTGCAGCCTTACCGGCTGGCGTCAGCGAACCGCAACGCCACACACCGTAAGTGCTTGCATCCCAATCAAAATAATAAGCGGCTGCTATCTGGCCGCTATCCATCATCTGCCGAAAACGGTCGCGTGCTTTCTCGACCAGTTGTTCGCGATTATTGTCATTGGCCGGGCAGGCCTTGGACGTATTTGCGAAGCCCCATTCGGTGATCCAGCAAGGCTTGCCATCTGCTCCACCGCAGAAAGAAAGTGCGCCGTTGATATGCTTCGCGCGCGCAGCCCGCGTGCCGCTGCTGCCGGGATAGATGTGAATGCCGTAGCCATCAGCAGCGTCATTAAGACCATACTTCTTGAGGAGATCGGTAAAGACGGCGGGGTCAACAGTGTCTATTCCGCGCCGGTCGGCATCGATGAAGGGGATATCGGACAAGCCCGCAGATACGACCTTTGCCTTGGTGCTATGCCTGGTTTTCGCCAGCTCTGCCCGGACAATACGCAAAAGTTCGACGTATTTTTCAGCACCTTTTTCGACCAGCGAAAGCTCGTCCATCTCGCTTAAAGAGCGGGCAGTCTTCATCTTTTCCTTGGGCAGGATGGCAAGATCGCCATTATAAGCGCCCCAGTTGATCTCGTTTCCGGGTTCAACCGCGACCAGCGGCACACCCAGCGCATCAATCTTTTGCAAGGCGTCACCCATCGCCTGCTGAAAGTGCTCGGGAGATATATCGGAAAGCCGATACATGTCCCAGATACGCCCGCGCCCGGAACGGGGCTTCGTTCCTTCAGGATAAAAGTCTGCATTGTTGAGCGATATTTCGAGCAGAATGGCCAGACCCTTCTCATGGGCAAGGCGCACAGCATCGATGCTTTGATCGAGCGGTCGTGTGAGTGACAGCCGAACCGCCACCACACCGTTCTCTACCATCTGGTCGAAGATTTTTTCGCGCTCTGCCGGCTTGAGCCAGGCCATGTTGACCCTGTTGACGCCAAAGCGCGTATCGGCAAAAGCGCTCTCAGATTGGGCTGCTAACAACATGCCGCCTAAAAGCGCCACCGCTGCCACCACCCCACTCCCGATGCTCTTGCAGGTTTTCATCATCGGATACCGATATCCTTCAGCGCGCCGTTGAAATTGGCTTCACATTCCGAATAACGATTGATGGCCGCTGGCACATCGATCCTGGAAAGGAAATCGCGCAGATAGGCTTTTTTCTGCGGCTCGCGGTTCCAGACGCTCGCTTCAATATGCGGGAAGCCGACAAAACCGAGCATTTCGCGCATACGGTCATCGACAGCGATCATCAGTCCCGGGACGCCCGACTGCATTCCGATGATAGTGCCGTGGAAACGGCGGCTCAGGCCGAAATCCTGACTGGAAATCCAGCTGCGCCATTTGTGCGTATCGAAGAACACCAGCAATTCGTTCTTGCGCTGCCATTTTTCCATGTGCTTGTAATCGACCGGCGCTGTGATGCGGCTTGCGGCCTGATCATAGGCTTCGGAATGATCTTCACCCGCCATGTTCATGTTGTAGACGATGACCTCATCCTGAATGACGTAGCTTGCAACGCTGTCCTTTTCGAGCAGTGCATGGGCATCAACAATCGTATCCGCCACACTGCCGAGATAGCCACCGAAGGAAATTTTCTGCGCGTCTGCAAGGCTAGGATCGGCAAGGCGGCTCAGCGAGAGCTTCATCTGATCCGGCGCATAATAGAGCGAAGGACAACCCGTCGGGCGGACATATTTCATGCCCGCATCTTTCAAGAACTCTTCGGTGAAATGCCCGCGCGTAAGGAAGAAACTTTCCTTGCGGCGCAGAATTTCGAGGAACCGTCGCGTGCCTTCTGGCAACTCCGCTTTCAGATTTTCCTTCTTCTGAATACCGATGCCCATGACCACAATCGGCATGTTCAGCTTTTCAAAAACGAAGGATTCCGTCGTTGCCGCATAACCGGGCCGCAGAAGGTTGGCTGAGGCAAACAGGCAAAGATCAAAGCTTTCGTTGAGCTTCGCATAGGTATCCGGTGAATTGAGGCTGTTGGCCAGATGCCAGAACGGGACATAGGTTACATCATGGCCGCGCACTGCATTGGCTGCACCCTCACCGATGAGATAATTGCCCGTATTGGCAATCTTCTTGACCTGATCGATCACATCCTTTTTGGTGCGAATGGGCTCGAAATATGGGCGATGCTTGACACTCGCCCCTGAAACGCTTTCGACGGTCCGCATCAAATAGGACGGGATGCCGGTGATCATTATGCGCATGGTGATCCATCTTCGCTGGAGTTAAGGCATGTCTCCCAAAAGTGGGAACCGGTTTTGGGACAAAGACATGCGAACAATAAAAATCTGAAGTCTGCTTCAGACCGGGTTGGACTGGGAGTTATCCAATACCGATTTCTGAAAGCACGCTTCGGAAATTGCGTTCTCGCGCCGAGTAGTTTTCGATGACTTCGGGGATATTCATCGCGGCGATGTGGTCGCTCACGAAAGCCCTCCGATCATTGGCCGCATTGAGATCGCGCGCGTCGATCTTCGGCAGACCGGAGAAGTTCAGCATCTCTCGCATACGATCATCGACGGCGACCATCAGGCTCGGCACACCAGCCTGCATTGAAATAACATTGCCATGGAAGCGGCGACCGAAGGAGAAATCCATGGTCGAGCACCAGGCGCGCCATTGATTAGTATCGAGGAAGGCGTGAACGCTGATCTTCTTCTTGAGATCGTCCGAACCCTTATAGGTCAGCGGCCCGACAAGTTCGCCAGTTGTGGAGTCGTAGGCGCGGCCATTGACATCGGATTCAAGCTGCATATCAAAGTGCAGCAGCTCATCTTGAACCACATAGGCTGAACGACCGTCATCCGAACTCAGCGCGTTCATGTCGCCAATGGTTTCAAGTTCCGCACCCATATAGCCGGTGAAAACGGTACGGCCCTCGCCCACCTTCACATCGGGCAGACGGCTGATCGCCTTGCGCATATTATCCGGACGGAAATAGAGCGACGGACAGCCGACCGGACGAACATAGGAAAAGCCTTGATCGCGGAGATATCCGGCAGCATTTTCACCGCGCGTGAGGAAATAATGCTCGCGGGATTTGAGTACTTCCAAAAGCTTCTTCGTGCCCGCTGGCAGACCGTCTTCGCCTTCAATGTCAGGACGGTTCTGGATGCCTATACCGAGCATAACCACCGGCATGTCGAGCTTGGACAGAACGAGGGCTTCCGCATCCGCAGACAGGCCTTTGCGCAGAAGGTTTGCGCAGGTGAAGACGCAGATATCGAATTCCTTGTTGACCTCTTCGAGACCCGTTCCATTGTTCACGCAATTATAGAGATGCCAGAACGGAATGTGCTTGGCGCTCGGCAGAAGCGCCGTCATGGCACCTTCGCCGATCAGATAATTGCCAGTATTGCTGATATTCTTCAGCTCCTGGATGAAATTATCCCTGGATTCGGAATCCCTCTGTTTTTCCGAATAATGGACCTGTGCTTTATCCGCACGTTGGATAAGGCGCGTCAGATGGCTCGGAATGCCCGTGACAAGGATTCTTGGATTGGTTGGGCGGCTCATAGGTCGACCTTTCTGGTATAATCAGGCAACTGCACGGCCGGGAAGAGCGGTAATCGTGCTGGCAGCGTCTGCAACATCCGGCTGGGAAGACCGGGATTTCGGATAAGCGGGGCGTATTTCATTCGCCCAATCGGTAAATTCGGAGAAAGCCGAACTCCATGTGCGGTGAGCAGCGGAGGTGAGCGCACCTTCAGCGGTCCGCATCAGGGCTTCGCGATCCTGTGCAAGAATGGTCAGAATGCGGGTCATGTCAGAGACGATCTGCGCGTCATTGCCATTGCGGATGAGAATGCCATCGCGGCCATGATTGATGAGCTCATCAACAGCGCCGACCGCTGTGGCAACCGGCACGCAGCCAAGCTGCTGTGCTTCGGCAATCATCAGCGGCGCACCTTCCCAGCGCGATGGCATCAGGAGAACATCGGCCCATGCAAGATGGTTCGCGATATCCTTGCCGTCAAAGACTGGGGGCGAGACTTTCACACCCGCATCCTTCAAGCGCGTCATCCAAGATGCGCTTGGATCATCAGAGAGGATTTCGCCGCCAATTGCCTGTGCTTCGAAGGGAATACCCTGCTCTTTCAGCTTGACGATAGCATCATGCAGCCTGTCGATACCCTTTTGGCGATCGAGACGCCCCATATAGAGCATTCGTATCGGCTCGCCTTTGCGGCCTTGCTTGCGCGCCGCAGTGACCTGTGTACGCAGTTTTGTATCGATTGAAAAACTGGCTCCGTTTGGCACGGAAAACACTTTTTCATACGGCACGCCAAAGCTGTGCAGATAGATTTTTAACTGATCCGAACAGGTCAGAAATGCATCATAGGCATGTTCGAAGGCAATCGCGGCATAGGGCTGCCCCGCCTGGCGGCGGAAGACCGTTTCATCCACCACATGCAGATAGCAGGCGGTGCGCGTGCCTTCAGAGCGAAGTTTACCCATCAAAGGATGCGCCGCCATGACGTGATTGTTCACGACAAGGTCGAATCCTGAAAGCTGGCCGCGCAGGATGCTCCAGTCAAGCGGATGATCGTCGGTGATAAAATCCTGCCCCAAGAAGCGATTTGTGTCCCCCCAAGCGGGAATGCCATCCTTCCAGAAATGCAAATAATCGAAGGACTGGTCGAATTCGTCCAGCACATCCATCCGCTCATTGCCGAGCACGAAGAGATGGGTTTCAAATCCTTGGTTTTTCAACTCACGCCCGGCGGCATAAGCAACCTTCTCCGCCCCGCCGAACGAGGCATTCGGCACCAGAACGGCGGCCGTTTTCTTCCTTGCTGCATTATGCGCAAGTGGCAGCACCGGCCCGCCACCAAGTTCATTGCGCAGCACCTGATACATTTCAGAAAGTGCGGGCAGGCGACGCGGACGCCATGTCCAGCGCATGGCGGCACTTTGCTTAAGCGGGCTCGTCGCAATCGACGTCACCAGATTGAGCATCGATTGTTCAGGCCGTGACAAGGCCCGGCGCTGACGCACACGCGGGAACGGGAAACGCACTTTCATCCGCGCTGATGTGGGCCACAATTGCTGCGTGCCCAGTGATGCAAACCAATCCAGCGCATCGTTTTCGATGATGTCCTTGATCAATTTCGTCGAGACGAAAATCAGATCAGCGTGCGGCTGGCGCGTGCCGGAAGGCATGATTTCGGTGTCAATGCGCCGCTCGTCTTCAACATTGGTGAGTTCCACAAAGACGATATTGGCCTGTTCAGAAAGCTTTTCGAGCCGCGACAGGATATTCGGTAGCAGTCGTGAACGCGCCAGAAGTTTCAGCGTCTCGGTATTGGACGAGGCGAGAAATGGAGGAAAGTGAAAATTGTCCGGTTCGGACACACTGCCCCAGAAGGCACGAATTGCGTCGTCGAACTTGAGATCTTTCGTGCCGAGGCTGAGGTCGGTGAAAAGGCTGACTGTCCCCTCGCCTGCGCGGATCACGCCATAGCGCGGACATTCTTCATGCTCGAACCCCACAAGCGTCGGGCGACGGAACAGCGCCTTGTGCCGTTTGCGCAGGAAATTGATCGAGCCGGAGCGGTCACGATTAGCTTCCTTGAAACGGCTCTCCGCGCGCAGGCGATACTCGAAGCCGGTATCGTGGCAAGGCGCGCCGACAAAGCCTGCCTCAATGGCGGACAGCCAGAACTCCCAGTCTTCAAAGCCATTTTGACGATCATCATCAAAACGGACACCGCTGCGGAAAACCTCCGCAGAAATCATTGATCCGGTATCACAGATATTATCAGTGATGCAGTGGATCAGGCGCGAATAGCTGTCGCCATAATGAGCGCGCCAGTTGACCGAAAAGGTATCGATATTGGTGTAGACCCAGCCCGCATTCGACGCCAAAAGCTTGCGATAGAGCGTATCGATGGTGTGGGGCTGTACCCGGTTGTCGGCATCAACGAAATAAACCGCTTTAACATCCGGCATCTCTTCGAGAATATAGTCGACAGCACGATTGCGCGCACCGCCGGGCCCTGCATTCTCGCCGAAGATGATGTGAATGTTTGGATGAGCCGCCGCATAAAGCGTCAGGCTATCAAACACTTCGCGGCGCGGATCACCATCGACGGACACCACGATCTGCGTGCGGAAAACCGTTTCTGACGCGAGAACGGTTTCCAGCGCTTCGAGAGCCAGCGCCGCATGACCATAGAGCGGCATGGCGACAACGATCAAATCTTTCGACCTATCGTACATTCGCGGCCTCTTTGGTTATTTCCTGACTGGGGCGCGCCTCGATGTGCTTGACCAGCCGGAAGTTGAACACTTTGAGCCAGGAAAAATCCACGGAACCTGCTGCGGCTTTGCTCAGGACGACGAGATCCATCGTGCGGTCGATCGGTTCCTCAAGCATGAAGTTGATGTCGATCGGACGATTGGGTGCAACTTCCGACCAGCCGCTGAACAACACCTGCTGGCGGCGGCGGTCGAGGCTGGAAATCGCATCGATTTCTTCCTTCACATCCGACGCCAGATTGACCAGCAGCAGTCCCACTGCGCAGGGCTGGCCTTCGGGATGATCAATCACAGCCCGCGCTGAAACTCGTACTGTGCCCGGCGCGACCACACGACGGATTGCAGCTGCGGTGACCCCCTCCTCAAGCGGATGGCAGCCGATGGCATCTTCATGTTCCAGAAACCGCACAGTCGGAAAGTCGGGCGTAATAGGTGTGACGGACACGTTGGCCACGTTACGCAGCAATTCAACGGGCAGACGGTAATCATCAACCTTGCGGCCATTGATCAGCGCAGTCGGTACAATGGCATTCGGCAGCGATGCCGGACGGACGCCCGGCAGGCCGGTGAATATCCGCAATGCCAGAGGGCGCATGTCAAGATCAGCATGTGGAATACGCGCACGCGCTGCATAACGCTCATTGGCGATCACATTGCCCAACGACAATTCTGGTGGAACCCCGCCCGAAGCTGAGATGCGCAGACGCAATGTGCGATGGCTGCCATCGCACGCCTTCGGAAGCGAGAAGAAGTTCCACTCCGAATGCAGCGCACCGTAAGGCACCAGCCACTCAGCAATCCCTTCACCGTTTTCAAGATAGTCCAGCGTGACGATCAGCTGGCCATTGCGATTAGCAGGCAACTCACGGAAATGCAGGGCAAAACCGGAAACGGCATAACTCGAAACCGGGAAAAGCTGCTCGATCTCCGATTCGCGCAGCAGACGTGCAAAACCTTCATCCTTTGGGTCTACCAGAGGGGCATGACTGAAGATTTCCGTTGAGGAATCCCAGTTGCGAGCGTGAAACGCGTCTTCAATCGCCCGGTAATTCTCAAACATTGTCTCACGCTCGCGACGCAGCATGGCGAGCTCGGTGTGAACCTTGCTGACGTGGCCGACAAGACGGTCCAGACTGCTCTCAAGCAGTTGGGTGACCAGCAGGGGAACGGTTTCAGCCGTCGCATCATCGATTCGCACAACGGGAAGTTCCGGAATGGTGCTCAGACGATAAACCTGTTGCAGAACCGTCTTCAGTTCGTCCTCGCCCTCTTGCGAAGCAGCAATTGCGATGAGCGGAAATGTATTCGCCAGCCGAAGACGTTTTCCATCCCCTTCAACAAAAGTGGTCAGCCCGCCCAGAGACGTCGCTTCCAGCGCTTCACGATCACGCATCGAAGCAATGGCATATCGGCGGGATCTCCGCGCCGAGATCGCAGGAAGTGGTGTGCTCAACATAATCATCCATTGTGTGATGGCCGACTTGGGAGTCTCGGCCTGCACTTGCAATGAGAAAATACAGTCAATGTATTGTCAACAGCATTATAGCATCAACTATATGATAATATTGCGAATATTTGGAACAAATTTAATTCAAAATTTGAAACAATGTGCATATATATTGCGCCTACGTCGTAAACACGCAGAAATACGGCATTTTATATTTCATCATCACTGTTTGAACGCCCGATTGTCGCCACATACTGACTATCTCCCGTTCAATACTGCATCGATCAAGGTTTTTTGCTGCTGTAAACAATCCGACAGTTTGAACCGATTTTCGACTGTCCGGCGTGCGGCTGCACGCATCTGGAGGCATGCATCGGGGTCACGAAGGACATTCATGATCACTTCCGCCAACACATCCGAGTCAAAAAACGGCACGAGCAGCCCGTTTTGACCGGAGCGGATCACTTCCCGAACGGGCGGCGTGTCCGAACCGATGATAAGCGCGCCGCAGGCCATCGCTTCCACCACCGACCAAGACAGGACGAACGGATATGTCAGATAAATATGCGCGGTGGATATCTGGTAGAGCTTACGGAGTTGGGCGTGCGGAATTGTACCAGGAAATACGATGCGATCCGGCGGTAGATCCAAATTCTTGACCAGATGCTCGCGCCACGATCCGCCACCGGGCGGTGGCGTTCCATAGCTGACACCATCACCGCCGACAAACACGAAGATCGCATCATCGTTCTGCCGAACGACCTTGGCAGCGGCTTCGAGCGCTTGCGGAAATCCACGATAGGGTTCGAGATCGCGTGCGACGAATGTAATCACGCGCGATTCTCCTGCCTTCAGCGTGCGTCCATCGGGTAGCTGAATCGTGGCGTGACGGTCTGGATAGAAGAGTTTTGTATCCACCCCTTCGTGCACCACGGCGATGCGATTCTGCACGGAACGCGGGTAGAGGCTTTTCTGCCAGTGTGTCGGGCTAAACCCACCATCGATTCCCTCAAGGGTGACGAGCTGGGCCATGTTGCGCAAACGCAGACGCTTGCGAGTTTCGATGTCTGGTCGGTCGCCGGGCGCAAATCCTACATCCGCACCATTGGCGCGATAGAAGAACTCGCAATAACCAAGAGCTGGTGCTGACGGCAGCACGTCCTTGACGAACATCATGCTGCCCCAACCAATATGACCGATGACGATATCAGGTGCCTGGCCTTGATGAGCCATGGATTCCAGGGTTTCGGCCACACGGTACCCGATCCTCGTATGATGATCGGGTACTTCGAGATATCTGGCCATCGCACCGCCGGTGCGAGGACCAGATTCCACTCTGTGGCGGATGACGCGGACCGCTGGGAGGCGACGGTCCACTGTCTCGCAGATCAGGCTTACATCATGTCCGCTGGTAGCCAGACTTTCGGCTAAAGCAGCAAACTGGCCGAAACCGCGCCTGTGCACAAATGCTATACGCATGTTACGAAACGTGCTCGGCTAGTGGCCGAAAAGCGTCGCAACACATCAAATGCCAAATCGTGCGGCGTTACCCCACACGAGTTCCAGTCTGTGCAGAGTCTGATAGGCGATCTCGAGATTTCTGAGATCGTCATCATCGCGAGTGAGGATATGGTTGTAGGCCCGGCTTGCATTCCGCAAGCTTGCACACAGCCGCTCACCCTTGTCCGTCAGGCGGATACGGGCAGACCGTTTGTCCCTCTGCGAGGCGACACGATCAACATACCCACCATCGGTAAGCTGTTTAAGATAATAGGAAATGTTGGAACCGACGTAATGTCCGCGATCCAGTAATTCACCCACAGTGAGCTCGACATCGCCGATAGCCATCAGAACCAGGGTCTGGGCCGGACCGATATCTTCCACGCCCAACTTCGTCAGCTCGGTTTTCAGCAAGCTCACAAAGCGGCGGTTTACTCGTTCTATCATCCGGGCCAGTTCGAAATGCGTGATAACGACTGTATGGACCGGATGTCTGCGTTCCTGTTTTTCGGCGGTAACTTCAGGAAAATCAACGGCAGTAAAGCCATCGACTGATGTTTCGACTTCCACTCCCTCGTGTAGAAGTTTTTGCATCTTTTGCTCTCCATTTTCAATTTTACTTCAAATTTTGAAGAAATTTGCAGTTATATTTTCTTTGCTCCTTTCGCATTTCCCCGCCGTAAGAACCTTTTTTCTGTCACATTCTCTGCAGTATTACTTTACTGATCTTGAGAACTAGCACACAGTTTTTAGGGATATCCGCCACCTGTGACCATTCCAAGGCAGATAGCGTATGAATGATACTCGCGAATTCAAATCGATTGGCAAGAGCCCTGCGCACAAAAAGGGGCAGGACGATTCGGTAACTACGCCCAAAGGCCTGATTTTCAAGGCCCGCCGCGTTTTCCTGTCGGGACTACTTTATGCAGTGCTGCTGAGCGCCTGTATCAATTTGCTACAACTCACTGTACCTCTCTATATGTTGCAGGTTCATGATAGGGTGCTGAACAGCCGAAGCATGGACACGCTCACCATGCTGACTGTGCTCGCCATTGGTGCGATGCTGGTGTTCGGCGTGCTGGAATATATCCGCTCGCTTTCCTTCCAGGCCATGGGCAGCGCGCTCGTGCGCCGCCTGAACCTCGCGGTTCTGACAGCAGCGGTGCAGGCCTCTGTGAATCAGGGGATGCCGAAAGCGACGCAGACGTTGCGCGATCTCAACGAGTTGCGCAGTTTCCTTACATCCCCGGCCATCAATGCTCCGCTCGATGCGGCATGGTCGCCGATTTTCCTCGGCGTTCTGTTCCTGCTTCACCCGATGTTGGGCGTGATCGGTCTCGTCGCGGTCATCATTCTGGTGGCGTGTGGCCTGCTCACCGACCTTTTGACCCGAAATCTGATTCAGGAGGCGAATCAAGCCAACATTGAAGCGGTTTCCAAAATCGGCAGCAGCTTGCGCCACGCCGAAGTCATCGAAGCCATGGGCATGCTTCCGGCGCTCGCTCGTCGATGGCGAACGATGCAGGTTCAGGCGCTGGAAGTACTCGACCTCGGTGGAACACGCGCCCGTGCCCTATCCTCGATTGCCCGCACGGCACGTTTCATCATCCAGATTGGATCGCTCGGTATCGGCACGCTGCTTGCCATGCAGCAGGAAATCACCCCCGGTGCCATGATCGCGACCAGCATCATCATCGGCCGTTTGCTGATGCCGTTCGATCGAATCGTTGAAAACTGGCGCCAGTGGGTCAGCGCAATTGCCAGCTGGAAACGCGTTCAGTCATTGCTTTCGGAAAATCTGGCCGTTCGCCAGACCATGCCAACACCGCGACCCAACGGCGATCTCGTGATCGACAAGCTGATCTATGCAGCGCCGGGCGTCGACGTTCCAATCATCAAGGGAATCTCCTTCTCGATTTCGCCAGGTGAAGTGCTGGGCGTCGTCGGTCCTTCGGCTGCCGGTAAATCAACGCTGGCCCGACTGTTGATCGGTATCGTCAAACCCACGTCAGGCGGCGTTTTCCTCGACGGCAATAACGTTTATCTCTGGGAACGCGGTTCGTTCGGTGAGATTGCCGGCTATCTGCCGCAGTCAGTCTCGCTGCTCGACGGAACCATCAAGGACAACATCGCCCGCATGGGTGACAGCGACCCGCATCGCGTGCTGGAAGCCGCGCGCCTTGCCGATGTGCACGAGATGATCGGACGCATGCCGCTCGGCTATGACACGCCGGTCGGCGACGGTCGCCTCACCCTCTCTGGCGGTCAGCGTCAGAGAATCGGGCTCGCCCGCTGCCTCTACAACCGCCCCCGCCTGATCGTTCTCGACGAACCGAATTCGAATCTTGACGCCGTCGGCGAACGTGCCCTGATCCGGGCCGTCGAACATGCCCGCGACGATGGCGCCATTGTCATCATGATCGCACATCGGCCATCTATCATGCAGGTCGCCGACAAGCTGCTGGTGCTTGAAAACGGGCGGATTTCACAGTTCGGTCCGCGCACCGATGTCGTCGCATCACTGACACCTGCCAATAACGGCCCGCAAATGGGAGCAGCAAACGCATGATGGGTAAATCAGTCATTTCTCGTCGTGTTTCCAGCCTGCTCGCGCCGCGAGCAGAATCATCGGATCACAAAACCCTCACCCGTTTCGGCAGTGTCAAACCTGAATGGGCGCTTGATCTGGAACGAGAGGATTCGAGGTCACCGCTGCGCGGTCTCATCATTGCAGGACTCGCCACAATCGGTGTCGCTTTCGGTGGATTCTTCGCCTGGGCTTATTCCGCTAATCTGGGAAGTGCGGCAGTCGCAATGGGCACGGTGATTGTCGATTCCAAGCGCAAGACAATCAGCCATCTCGAAGGCGGCATTCTTGATCGTCTGCTCGTGCAGGAAGGCGACATAGTCAAGGTTGGCCAACCCCTGCTCCGGCTTGACGACACCAAGGCACGCTCTGATCTCCAGTCTCTGGAAAGCAGGCGCATCGGCCTGATCGCAAAACTGGCCCGCCTGCGCGCCGAGCAATCCGGCGAAAAAGAAATCAGTTTTCCGGAAGGTTTCGCCGATGGCGGTGAGAATGCACAGAACGCCATTCGCGCCGAGAATATCTTTTTCCAGAAAAGACTCGCGCAGAAACTGAGCAAGATCGACATCCAGCAGAAGACCATCGAGCAATATACTGAACAGGCCAAGGCCTCCACATCGCAGATAGCGGCAACCGACCGACAGATCGAGCTTATCAGCGAACAGCGCAAGGCGATTGCCAGCCTTGTTGAAAAAGGCTTTGCCCAGAAATCGAAACTCACGGAAATCGATACACGCCTCAGCCAGCTTGCGGGCGACCGCGGCGAATATGCCGGTGACAAGGCGAAAGCCGAACAGGCGAAAGCCGGTGCGGAGTTCGCCCTGACAGGGATCGAAAGCGATCTCCAGTCGGAGATCGCAGGAGAGATCACCTCCAGCCAGGTCGAACTTTCAGATGTGCAGGAACGTATCGTTGCCGCCAAGGACGTGATGCGTCGCGTGGAAGTTCGCTCGCCGCAGGATGGTATCGTCGCGAACATCCGGCTGCGCACACCGGGCGGCGTCATCGCGCCGGGCGAGGCGATCATGGATATCGTTCCTGAGAACGAACCTTTGGTCGTTGAAATGAAGATCAGCCCGCGTGATATCGACAGCATCTCGGTTGGCGCAGGCGCACAGATCCGGTTAACTGCCTACAATCAGCGCTCAATGGCGCCGCTAGACGGCAAACTGACCTATATTGCCGCCGATCAGTCCCTCGATGAAAAGACAGATACCGCATTTTTCGTCGCGCGAGCCGAAATTACTCCGGCGTCACTTGCCGCAAATCCGACTGCCCGACTTTATCCTGGCATGCCCGCCGAGATAATCATCGTGCACAAGGAGCGTCGCGCCATCGATTACTTGGTCTCACCTATCACAGATAGTTTGAACCGGGCATTCCGTGAAGATTAATGATCAGATAATTTCAAAGTAAAACTCGATCATAGGTTGAAATTCCGAAAAGAAGGGACGCCGCGCATGACATTTCATGCGCGGCGTCATCTCATTGAAATATTTCACTTTTCTTTTCATCACCCCGATATTTCAAATTTAGAACTATTTTCTCTGTAAATACAACTTAAATAGAAATTATAATGACTATAAATATCACTCATATTTTTGTTTACACAACTGTAATATAAATTAATCGTAATAATTTGTTACTTATAGTTGCCAAATTTATACCAATTACCAATGTTGCAATTCCAGTTAATGCAGAGCAGACTACTAAGAGCATAATGGTCGGAGCATTCCGGCTTGTGGAAACCCCATACAGGAACACAAGGAGAAGCAGATGGCCACTTTAGAAGGCGGCGCCTACGACGACGTGTTGTTCGGCTCCCGCTTTGACGATTTCATCCGCGCCCATGGCGGTGATGATCTCGTATTCGGAGGCGATGGTAACGACACTGTCTTCGGCGGTAACGGGAGTGACATCCTTTTCGGCGGCGCGGGTAACGACACCCTGTTCGGCGAAAACGGGAACGACATTCTCTTCGGTAATGAAGGAAACGACGTCCTGAGCGGCGGCAATGGCAGCGACGTGCTGTATGGCGGCAATGGAGATGACATTCTCCAGGGCGGCAACGGCTCCGACCTGCTCTTTGGCGGCGCGCATAATGACATTCTCTACGGTGGGAATGGCAGCGATATCCTCGATGGCGGTGCCGGAAACGACGTTCTCATCGGCGGAAATGGCAGCGATACATTCCTGTTCAATGGTGGCGGCGGAAACGACGTCATTCTCGACTTCAATCCCGGCGAAGACATTCTGCAAATTCAGAAGGGTATCAATGGTCTTGATATCGCTTCCGCAGACGATCTTGCCGATCGTGTCACGCAGGTTGGTGGCAATGTCGTTGTCGATCTCGGCAATGGCGATTCCGTTACCCTCGTGAACACCAATGCAGACGATGTACAGGCTCATCCCGACCAGTACTTCACTGTTCACTGATTGAACAATTGAGAGCGTGCCCGGCAATCCTCCCGTCGGGCACGTTTCGTCTTCACCGGGCACGCATCTTCCCTAGTTTTGCGTGCCCGGAACTTCCTGCAAGCCGAACTTCCTGCAAGAATGAAAGGGCCTCACATTGAACCTCGATCATTCGGCGGACACTGAAAGCAAAACCGAGAACCTCTCTATTTGCCGTCTTTGCGCCGATGTCGCTGTGGTCATCTGGGATATCCCAGGCCCGGCTCGCACAACCACCAAATGTACATTTGAAATGGCGGCCCAGCCGGTTCCGCTGTTGAGCGTTGGCATTCCGCTCGAGAATGGCGGCCTACGCATGTTTTGGGCCATGCGCACGGGTAAAGAACCCGTCGAACTTTCGCTCTCCGCAGGCTCTCTCGGCCCTACGGCTCAGGCTATCGTGTATCCAGCTAACGAGCTTGCTCCCTTTGACGTTGAGTATGTCGTGAGCGACCTCACCTTACCCGGCCACATCAAGCTTCTGACCAATATTCTGACCACGTGGCGCAGCACTTTCCGGCTGTCGCGAAACCAGACTTTCGCATCCCTCGTGCGTGACCTGACTTTCGCATTGACGCCGGAACCGCGCGAGGCCCAGCATTGCGGCGAGCCGGTTCAGGGACATCACCTTCTTGAAACCGCGGTCGACCCGATGCTGGGCGAGATTTCGGCCATCTATGGCATCACACCCGGCAGCGTCACGGTTATTCCGCCACGATTTGTGGTGGGCAGGCAGGCTCGCAATGCCTGGCAGCCATGCCATTTTCTGCTGGAAGCAGCGCAAGACCTGCCGTCATCGCTGCTGCTGGTGTTCACCGGCCAGAAAGGCGTTGCCGTTCGCAAGCTTGCGGCAACGACCGGTGAACAAACAGATTTCGCCAAGTGGTGGACCAAATGGCAGGGCAATGGTGCTTTGCGGGAGTTTTTAGTTCGCCAGCTCGGCAAACTAAGCCCTTCCGGTGCTGCGGTCGCCATCGACCTGCAAACGCGCACTCCGCTCCCTGTTCGCCAGATAGCACAATCGGCCACCCATCCCGCAGCGGAAATCGATCTCGCATTGGCGCTCGATGGCGGACTGATTGTTGGCGGGTGGATGCATGACCCCGCCGCCATGCTTGCCGATATCGAATATCTTCCCGAAAACGGAAGCGCGCTGTCGCTGAAGCCGAACTTTCACAAGTTTCCAGCCAAAATTGCCAAGCGGGAAGATACGCCACAGCAGGATGTGACGGGCTTTGTCGCCTGGCTTCCTTCGGTGCAGAATCTTGGGCCGCTCTTGCAGCCACGATTCCAGATGCGTCTTGCGTCCGGTACCACCGCGCCCCTCGTCCCCGCACCGCAACCCTTCGAGCCATCGACGCAGCGTAATCGCATCTTGCGGTCCGTGCCGCCGCAGCAGGCAAGGCCTCACGTCTTCTCGCATATTCTGGGACCAGCTCTCACCGAAGTTGAGAAGAAGCTCGCCGCAACGGTGCGGATATCCGAAGTGAAGGATTACGGAACAACGCCCGCCTCCGCACTCGCATCCATCGTTATTCCACTCTACCGCAACCTGGATTTTCTGCGTTTCCAGTTCTCGTCGATGGCGACGGACCCTTGGCTGATGGAGAATGCAGAGTTCATTTTCGTGCTGGATTCTCCTGAAATTCAGGACGACACCGAGCATATGCTGGGCGGCTTGCACATTCTGCACGATATGCCATTCAAGCTCGCCATCATGAACCGCAATGGTGGTTATGCACGTGCCTGCAATGCAGGCGCCAGCATTGCGACCGGAGCGACTATCGTGATGCTGAATTCCGACGTCGTTCCTGCGGAACATGGCTGGCTGCAGCAGCTGATCCAGCCTCTGTTCGATCAGCCCAAGCTCGGAGCAATCGGTCCTCGCCTTCTTTTCGAGGATGGCTCGCTTCAACATGCGGGGCTTTATTTTGCCCGCGACCGTCAGGGGGTCTGGCTGAACCACCATTATTACAAGGGTATGCCGGGCAACTATCCGCCTGCGCTTCGTTCGAGGGAGGTGCCGGGGGTTACCGGTGCGTGCCTGATAACACGCAAGGATATCTTCGATCTCGTCGGCGGCTTTACGGAAGACTATGTGATCGGCGACTACGAGGACAGCGATCTCTGCCTGAAGATCAGGCAACTTGGCTTCCAGATATTCTATGAACCCGCCGTAGCACTTTACCATTTCGAGCGCCGTTCGATCCGCCGCAGCACGGATTACATGCGCGGCCTCGCCAGCCAATATAATTCCTGGCTCCACACACAGCGCTGGGATGATGACATTACCGAATTGATGGTCCCGCCACGGGAGCAGGAGGGCACTGCCGACCTGTCCAATGTGATTATGACCAAATCTGAAAGGAGCGCCGCTTGACGGACGTGGTAGCGCTGAAACAGCCAGAATTTGAAGCCAAACCAGCAATACCGGATGCGCAGATCGATTGGCTGATGCAGTCTGTTTTGAAGAACCGCTTTTTGCCCTCCCCCGACCCGAACAGCGTGTTCGTCGGCGACGGGGATTATCGTGCAGTCGGCGCCGAATTTCTCGGTCATTTCATTCGCAAGGGCGGGCTTCGACCCGATGCCCGTGTGCTCGATATCGGTTCGGGTATCGGTCGCATGGCAGTGCCGCTGACGCAATATCTCGATCCAGCAAAAGCGCGCTATTCCGGGATTGATCCCGTGGCAGGCGGCGTGAACTGGTGTCGCCAGAACATCACATCGCGTTATCCGAACTTCGAGTTCCGCCACATCGATATTGCCCACGACCTCTATAACCCAAAAGGGGCGGTCAGCGGGCTCAATCTCGTCCTGCCTTTCGCGGACAAGAGCTTCGACTTCATCATCATGACATCGGTGGTCACGCATCTGACGTCAGACGAGGTTAAGACCTATCTCGATCAGATTTCTCGCGTCCTCGTTCCCGGTGGAAAATTATTCATGACGGCCTTCGTCGTGGACGATGTGGCCGCGCGCGACCGCCTTGGCAAACGGGACAAACGACTTGCATTTGAACGCCATGGCAACGGACCGTGCTGGTTCGTACCGGAATTGCCGCCGCTTGCGGCGGTCGGGTTTGAAAACGGATTTCTGGATCGTGCGCTTGCCGGCACGAAACTGACGCTCGAAACAAAATCATTCGGCCACTGGCGCGGCATCGAAGCGGATCATTATCAGGATCTTTTCATCGCCTCGCGAGGTGCTGCCTGATGGCCCAGCGTGTGCTCATAGCAGCCCATAACCATCCATCTCTGCACCCCGGCGGAACTGAAATTTTCGCGCACGATCTTTTCCGCGCCTATCAGCGCGCCGGTTGCGAAGCCATGTTCATGGGTGCCACCAACAAGGTGCATCGTGAGGCCCGTCCCGGTACGAGCTTTCAGAGCATCGGTAATGGTGGCGATGAAATCCTGCTCTGGTCCGGTCATTTCGACCGTTTCTACATGAGCCAGATCGACCTTTACGGGATCGTTCCCGACATTGTCGAACTACTGCAGGATTTCCGGCCTGATGTCGTCCATCTGCACCATCTGCTTTTGCTCGGCGTCGAATTCCCGCATATCGTGCGCCGAACTTTACCGGACTGCCGTATCATACTGACTTTACACGACTATTACCCCATCTGTCACCATGATGGCCTGATGGTTCGTACCACTGGAAAGGAACTGTGTCATGGGGCCGGTCCTGACCGCTGCCATGCCTGTTTCAAGGACATCGCGCTTGATAAATTCGTACTGCGTGAACGGCATATCAAATCGCTCCTCAGCGCAGTCGATGCTTTCGTCTCACCGAGTGAGTTTCTGAAACAACGCTATGTCGAATGGGGACTTGCGGAAGAGCAGATCAGCGTCATTCCCAATGGCCAACCGGAGCGCCCCGCCGCCGAAACGCGGCAGGTCGAGCGCAACAAACCGGTCTTCGGCTATTTCGGCAATCTCAATCCGTGGAAGGGCGCGACGGTCCTGCTTGAAGCAGCACAGCAGCTTATTTCCGAGGGTTTCGATTTCGAATTGCGCGTGCACGGCGCAGCACCATTCCAAAGCGAAAGCTTTGTCAGCGAAATCGACCGGCTCTTTGCCGAGACATCGCCGTTTGTCCAGCGTCGGGGTGCTTATCGTCGTGAGGACATTGCCCAGCTGATCCAGTCCGTCGACTGCGCCATCATGCCGTCGATCTGGTGGGAAAATGCTCCGCTCGTCATTCAGGAAGCACAGGGGCAGAATCGTCCTGTCATATGCAGCAATATCGGCGGAATGGCCGAAATGATTGAGAATGAGGTCAATGGCCTCACCGTTCCGCCGAATGATCCGCTCGCGCTCGCACAGGCGATGCGTCGAATGGCGGAAAACCCGGACTTGCGCCAGTCTCTGAGCGAGAATGCGCGTCATCCGGACACCATCGACACGACCGCCGCACGCTACCTCGATCTGATCGGGACATTGCGTATCGCACGTGTCGAGGCAGCATAAGAGGTAAATCATGAACATCGCGACCAAAGTTCCATCCGAGGGGGAAACCAAACAGGCAGCGGCATCCAATGCCACTGCCGCGCCTCAAAGGACCGAAGCCATGAAAGGACGCGTTGACGCCATCGAGGAAGGCCGTCTCTATGGCTGGGCCTTCGATCCATCAGTTCCGACAGAACGGCTTCTGATCCGCGTTCTGCTGGACGACAAGCCTATTGCTGAAGCCCCCGCCGACAAGGATCGCCCTGATCTGAAGCGCAACGGTATCGGCGATGGCAAGCACGCTTTTGAGGTGATGCTGCCGCAGTTTGCCGCTGCTCGAGCTGGCGAACTCGTTGTCGTCGCCGCCAATGCGTCTGGCGCGGAGCAGAAGCTACGCGTACCGAAGCCTGACGAACAGGCGGCCGAAGCGCTTATCGCCGCGCCGATGACGCGCATTCTGGACAAGCTCGACATGCTGATGGCAGCGCAGCGCCAGTTGCAAGTCAACCAACGTTCGTTGCAGCGCGTCGCGCCTACCCTTGATGCATCCGGCAATGCCGCCCCGGCAGAACTGCTCGACATTGCAAGTTCCGTCGACGGTTTGCGAACCGATCTCCATCAGCGCATGACCGAACTTGACGTGCACATCATGCGCATGGACGGCGTTGTCGCAGGATTGGAACAGCGTCTGGATGACGTGCGCAAGCGCAGCGGCGGCGACCTCAAGTTCCTGTTCTTGCTGGCTGCCGTCTTGACGGGTTTTGTCGCAGGCGCATTGCTGACCCTCGCGGTCATGCCCTGAGGAAAAACCTTATGGCGCAAGACGAGAGACCTATCACGCAACAGTCGATTGCAAGACCAACTCGTTCACCGGATCGCCCTCCCATGATGATGGAGGGTGAAATGGTCGTCGGCAGCGCGATCGAAGACACGCTGGCATTGGTGCTCGGCATCGGCAGCGCAACAAACGATCAGGTAACAGCGTTCCTGAATGGCGACCCCGCCATGAGCGTGAAGACAAGCCTGATCACATGGCCGCTCAGGGAGCCTTCGCCCGTTGGAACACATGGTTTCGTCGCCATCGTGCCAACGGCTGCTTTGCGCCGTGGCACTCTCAAGACGATCATGTTCCAACACCGGGCAAAGGTCGCCCGCTACAATTTCGCATCGCGCTCCGCTTCTATTGCCGATTTTGTCGCCATGATCGGCGATCTAGCCGGACCGAGCTTGCCGGGCGTCATCGATGAACTGGTGGAAGGTCTGATTTCCGGCCCTATCAGCCGGAAGAAACTTTCGGCCATCACCGTTCTGCTGCAAGCGGGAGCCCGTTCTGACGGCTGCATCGAACTCATCGGCGGCAGCGATGAAGGCGAGATTTTCGTTCAGGGCTGGGCGCAGGATCTGACGCCCGCCGTAACCCGGCTGCTGATCAGCGGCAAGAACCCATCACTTGCGGAATGCGCAGTCAGCGTTTTCGCACGGCCAGATCTCAATGATGAAGCTTCCGGATTTGCAGGCCTTCTTCTTGCCAACGAACCGGTCGAACCGACTGATATCGAACGGCTTCTGTTTCGCGGGCGAAGGGGCTGGCGTTTTACCGAAGTCTACGACCGCAGGCTGCTGTCCGGCTCGCGTGAAACGCCGGGCCATATCCGGGCAATTCTGCCGCGGGTACGCAGCTCGACAGACATCCTGCTGCGCATGCGTTCCGCCGCAAATCGTTTCGATGGTGCCGACACGGTATCCAGCCTTCCCTTTCCTGTCCGGATGGGGATAGACAATGTCTTCCGGGTGGAAGGCAGCGGCATGCTGGTTTCGGGCTGGCTGCTCGATCCCGATAGCCACGTGGAAAGTGTGAAGCTGCGCCGTCATCGCGGTGAAATCCAGATCGATACCAGTTGGACCCGCATCGACCGGCCCGACGTCACCCACGAATTCGACAATCAGCCGCCATTCAATGCCGGGCTGGACCCCAGCCGTCACGCGCATGGTTTCGTTGCCTTCGCACCCGAGCTTGCAGGCGACAGCACGTCGCCATTCTATCTAGAACTTGCAATCAGCGACGGACGGCGCGCATTTTTTCCATTGACGCCAATCCGCGTCACCTCGCGTGACGCTATCGTACGGCAAATCCGCGCGACCGATCCAAATGCATGGGCGTTGCGCCATATTGTCGACCAGCAGCTCGTGCCGCTGCTGCGCGGCGTCAACCGCCCTGCGCCGGAAGTCTTTGGTGTAGTCGATCTCGGCCCCTTCGAAGATGCGATAGGGCCTGCGATCATCATCGGTATCGACGAGCGCGTCGAGGAAGTCGAACCTTTGCTGGCGCTTCTCGCGCTTGATCCCGAAACCCGCATCGCGCCAATCGTAATCGCAGCTGCAACCGAGATCATTGATCGCGTCGGCGTACAAATCAGGCGTCTTGCGGATTTCTACCGCCTTCGCATCAGGCTCGTTTCAGCTACGGGGTCGGAAGACCTCTACGATGCACTGGAAGTCGGCGCCCGCACGGTTTCGACAGATCAGGTCATATTTCTGGCGGGATCGCTGCTGCCGCGCCGCTCCGGATGGCTGAACAAGCTCATCAGCGCCTATGAAGCGCACAAGGACTGCGTTCTGTCTCCCACCCTTGCCTATGAGGATGATTCAATTCGCTGGGCGGGAACCTGGGTTGCAGGACCGCAATCCGGCATGTCGGCGGATCGCGCTCTGATCAGCCGCTACGCCGGTTATCCGATCGACGCCGTTTCAGGAATGTCCTTGACGGAAGTCGCAACGGCTACGTTCGAGTGCTGCATTCTTCCACGCGAAGCCCTGTTTTCAGTCGGCGGTTTCACGCGCGGTTATCTCGGCACCCATGAAAAGGGACTGGATCTCGGATTGAAACTCAAACAATCGGGCTTGCGCTCCTATTGGTTACCATCAGCGCAGATGCTGGGAGCAGACGATACATCCGTAACTGACAGGGCATCGACCATAGCGCTCATTGAGCGCATTGACCGGCAGGTCTTCGATGCACGGTGGTCCTCCATTCTCGCTGGCAGGCGTAACGTACAGGTGGAGGAATCCGCATGAGCGATAAACTCCGTGTTCTCGTCATCTCGCACGCTCACCCGTCGATCTCGCTCGGTGGTGGTGAAATCGCTTCCTACAATCTGCACAAGGGTTTGAACAGCATTCCCGATGTGCAGTCAGTCTATCTGGCCCGAGCCGCTCATCCGATCCCTCGGCATGGCACGACGGCTCTCATGAGCATGCGGCGCGCCAGCGACGAAATCCTGTTCCATGCCGACGAATACGATCACTTCTATCTGTCGAACAAGAACACCGATGAAATCCGTCGTGACCTGCTGCGCTTTGTCCGCGACTTCGATCCGGACATCGTGCATTTCCATCATGTTCTCGGCCTCGGGCTTGAAACGCTCTATGCCATCCGCGAGGCACTGCCGGATCGCATCATTCTGGTGACGTTTCATGAATTCCTGTCGATCTGCAACAATGATGGCCAGATGGTCAAAGCTGGCACCTCCAAGCTCTGCAACGAGGCATCCCCTATTGATTGCCACGGCTGTTTTCCGCAGATACCGCCAGCGCGTTTTCTCAAGCGCGAACGTTTCGTGCGCGGCATGCTGGAACTGGCCGACGGATTTGTGTCGCCGAGCGAGTTCCTTGCCAACCGCTATCTGGAATGGGGCCTCAACCCCGACAAGATGGCAGTCATCGAGAACGGTATCGCCATCCGCGATGTTACCCCTCCGCGTGAGCTAACCGGCCCGAACCCGCGTCGCAGCCGCTTTGCCTTTTTTGGTCAGATCAACCCGTTCAAGGGCATAGACGTTCTGGTCGATGCCGTATCGCGTGTGCCGGAACAGGTATGGGGCGAGGATTCCCGCCTGATGATCTTCGGCGGCAATCTGGAAAAGCAGCCGCCCGCTTTTCAGGAGCGCATGCAGAAATTGATTGAAGAGGCTGGTCCGCGCGTGCGTTTCTATGGTGCGTACCAGAATGCTGAAATGCCGCGCCTCATGCAGTCGGTCGACTGGGTGGTCATGCCCTCAATCTGGTGGGAAAATTCACCCATTGTCATTCAGGAGGCGCTGCACCATCGCCGTCCGGTCATCTGCTCGAATATTGGCGGCATGGCTGAGAAAATCCGCGATGGCGAAGACGGCCTGCATTTCCGTGTTCGCAGCGCCGAGGATCTGGCCGACCGTTTTACAGAAGTGCTCAGCGAGCCGAGCATATGGGATAGACTGCATCATTCCATCCGCAATCCGGTCCACTATGTCGATTGCGCAAAGGAACATCTGGACCTCTACAACCGGCTGCGTGGGTCAAAACCCCGCAGACAGAAACCGGCAGTTACGCAAACTGCTCTTTCTCAGGCAAGCTGAGCCTGGCTTGACCTTAGTGAAACAGAAGGAAGACCGTATGGCACGCGCCCTCGTCATGATCCCTGCGGGAGAAGTGTACGATCACGACAATGTCCGCTGGTATCGTCACACCGACGTTCAGGGCAGCATCAATCATTATCACAATATCGGCGATGCCTTCGTGTTCGAGTCATCGTTGAAACTGATGAATTACGAGAAGGCTTCAGAACTTCCGATCACCAATTTCTCACCTGAGAAGATTGATCAGCTGCGTGAAGAGTATGATTATGTGATCCTGCGCGGTTCGAACTATATCAACAAGGATATGAACTGGCGCGACACGATCCCGGTCTTGCAACGGCTTAAACTGCCGGTCATAGCATTCGGTATCGGAGCACAAGCGCCGGTCAGAGGAGAAATACAGCTTTCCGAAGAGACCAAGGCGGTCCTGCGCATCATTGCAGATTCGACGACATCCATCGGTGTGCGCGGCGCTTACACGGCGCAGGTACTGAACGATATCGGCATCCGCAATGTGCGCATCGTCGGTTGTCCAACGGCGTTTCGCCGCAACAACCAGCATTTGCGTATCAAGTTGCCACCACTGGAAAACGTGGCTCAAGTCGGCGTTACGGTTCGTCGAGAGGTTTCACCAGCCTATGCGCAGGATATCGAGCAATATCTGACGCGTCACCGCGACCTTATCAAAACCATGGCCGAGCGCTTCGATGTGACCTTGATGGCTCAGGGCGAGATCGATGAGAAGAAAATGGTCTTCGGCACTGCGGAGCAGAAGGAGGAGGCCATTGCAGCGCTCAAGAACCATCGCTGGACAGCGGACTGGTATTTCGACGAGACAATAGAAAACCTCTATCGCCATCGTATGTTCTATTCGGATGTCGTTGCCGATTACGAGGAACTGGTGCGCAGGCAACAGCTCGTTCTCGGCTATCGCCTGCATGGTAATCTGATGGCGCTGGCCAACGGTGTGCCGTCCATCTATTTCACCTATGACAGCCGTACAGCCGAATTTGCCGAAACCTACAAGATACCGAGCTATGACGTCTTCAGCGACAAGCCTTTCCGGCTGGAAGACTATTGGGATCAGTCGTTGTTCGACAAGTATAACCGGGCATGGTTCGAGACCTATGCCGAGATGAAGCAGTTTCTCGATGAAAATGGTGTCGACAACAAGATGACCGAAACCGGACTTCCCATCGCGGAACTGAAGGTCGCGTAAGATTTAGTTCTTTGGCAGTTGAGCGGAGCTATTCCCCTTCTGCTCTTCTGCCAGAAGCGACCACGCAGCAATGAACATCGCGGCAATCAGCGGCCCGACCACAAAACCATTGATCCCGATCAGTGAAATGCCCCCAACCGTGGAGATCAGCACGACATAATCCGGCATGCGGGTGCCTTTTCCGACCAGAGGCGGGCGCAGGAGATTATCGACCAGTCCGATCACGAATACGCCCACGAAAACCAGAATGCCTCCGCTGATCCATTCTCCGCTTGCAAAGAACCAGGCCGCTGCCGGCACCCAGACCAGTGCTGCGCCGACCGCTGGCAGCATGGAAAGGAATGTCATCAACACGCCCCAGAGCAAAGCCGCCTCAACGCCCAAGGACCAGAAAGTCACACCGCCGATCGTGCCCTGAATGATGGCAATGATGATATTGCCTTTCACCGTCGCGCGGATGACAGCGATGAACTTTTCCAGAAACTGCCGCGTGTAATCATCATTGAGCGGAATGGCCTGCCTGATCTTCCGTCCAAGGTCCGCACCGTCGCGAAACAGGAAGAACAGCAGATAGAGCATGATGCCGAAGCCTATGAAAAATTGCAGCGTGTTCTGGCCGAAGCTGACCAGTTTTCCGGCAAAAAGCTGACTGCCCTGCATGATCGCAGACGATATGCGCGCCCGCCATTCCGCGAAATCACCCAGCTCGAACCGGGTCAGCCACTCCTCCAACGAATCCGGCAAGGCGCCCAGAATGCGTGAGATATAGCTGTTCAGATCAAACTCGCGACTGCTCAGGCGTTGATAGAGAGAGTTTCCCTCCTGTACCAGCGAACCGAAAATCGCAAGCATTGGAATGATGACCAGACAGATGCACATCAGCACGGAAAGCAGAGCGGCAATGTTTTTCCTGCCGCCGAGCAGACGTTCCAGGCGTTGTTGTACTGGCGAGAACACCACGGCGAGAATGACTGCCCAGAGAACCGCCGAATAATAAGGCAACAGCAGCCATGCAAAGGCGATGGTGACCAGTGCCAGTAGAATATAGAAGCTCGCGCGCTGGACGGACATAATCACCTGCTGCAGATTTCCGGGTCAGGAAACCCTGCCCGGAAAACCATTCCAATTCAATAGAGAAGCGCAGGCCCGGCAGGTTATGCCGCTTTCAGAGGCACCCGCTTTTCATCGGGAAGTGAACGCGCGAGTGTGCTCAGAAGATCGCTTTGCGACACCAAACCGATGATGCGGCGCATTTCATCAACAACCACGACAGCATGCGCCAATCCATCGGTCAGGCTGGGCAGAAGGCTCATCACCGGATCGGCTTGCGCAGCGGTGGGCGCTTCCACGATATAGTTTCTGAAATCGTCACCCGGATGCATCAATTCGCGCAAACCGACTACGCCTTTCAGGCGACCGTCGGCCGTGTGTACCGGCAAGGTCAGTAGATTATGCCGCAAGATCAGGTCGCGCGCCTGGCTCGCCGTTGCATCTTCATCGATACTGACGACATCACGAGACATAATGTCGGCGCAGGTCAGGTCGCCGTGGGAACGAATGGACACTTCAAGCTCCACTTGCCGCAGCAGACGTCCAAGATCGTTGCGATCGATATCGAAGCTTTCATCCAGTGCAAGCAAGGCGCGGTCGATATCTTCCTCGCGGATACCCATCCGGACCGAAGGCGGCAAATCTTCGGTGCTGTGCTTGTTTACCGGAGCAGCCGCCGCCACGTGCGGATATTTCCGACGCGACAGTTTGTGAAAAAGGATACCAAGGCCGACCAGAAGGCAAGAGTTCAGCGCGACCGGCACAAGCGGAAACAGCAATCCCCACTTGGCAACCGCAGAACCACCCAGAACTGCAGTCAGCGCCGCTGCGCCACCGGGCGGATGGAGGCTACGGGTAACCGACATTGCCGCGATCGCGAGCGCCACGCCAAGGCCGATCGCCAAAGCCGGATCATCAACAAACTGGGTGACGGCCAGTCCCACAAAGGCGGAAATCGTGTTGCCGCCGATGATCGACCACGGCTGCGCCAGCGGGCTGGTTGGAACTGCGAAAAGCAGAACCGCCGAAGCACCGATTGGCGCTACGATCAAAGGCAGATGCGGACCGCTTCCCAGCAGCATGCTCGATATGAATCCGGTCAGCGCGATACCAATCAAGGCACCGAGGCAAGCAATCGAACGTTCTCGCAGCGTTGCACCGGCAAGAACTGGCTTGAACAGTCGGAGCGCACGCGACTGGTGTTGTTCTGGATCTCTCTGGGTCATTCCGTCAATCAGGCCGATGATAGGGGACGCTTCAGCGAAAACCCGTTGAAGCTAAAGACTGTTCTCTTGGGGGTGAGACAATATCCTGCCCTTGCCGGATTCGAACAAGAAAGCAAATCCGTATCCGCTTGCCGGAATGGAAAAATTGTTCCCCGTTCATCAACTCATCGAGAACAATGGTCTCAATGTCATTTCAAGCCCCAGGATCATAAGGCCGATCAGAAACCATCGACGAAAGTTTTCCGGTCGGATTTTGCGGCGACAAGCCTGCCCTAGGAACATGCCAACCAGTGAAGGAACAATGGCCAGAACAGACGCCAGCAGGAGATCACCGGAATATGCTTGCCTGCTCGAAAGCCCGACCGCAAGTGCAGCAGTCGAGACAGTAAAGGAAAGCCCGAGCGACTGCACAAGATCATCTTTTCTGAATCCTAGCGATTGCAGATAGGGCACAGCCGGTATGACGAATATCCCTGTAGCGCCCGCAATCAAGCCGGTCAGCAGCCCGATGACAGGTGACAGCAGGCGTTCAAGCTTTTCCGACACCTGTAGCTGGCGGGCGAACAACGTGTAGGCTGCATAGATAACGAGCGAGAAGCCCAGCATCGATGTGGTGACTGCAATGTTCCCCCCGACCAGAACCGCAGTTCCCGCAATGGTCCCGACTGCAATGGCAAGCATCATGCTCCAGAGACGAAGCATAAGCTGACCGAAGCTAGGCCCCGCCAGAAGCTGCCAAAGATTGGTGATGAAAGACGGAATAATCAACAGGCTTGCAGCTGAGAGCGGAGATATCAGCGCGCCCAATATGCCCATGGCGACTGTGGGCAGCCCCATTCCTGTCACGCCTTTGACAAAGCCGGCACCGAGGAACGTTACCGCAATCGTCAGGATCAAGGGTAATGAATAAATCATGTCCCTGCTATAGCGACTTGGCCATCGGACGGAATGCGGAAGTTCCTTATAGAGCCTTCGGCTTTCCCATAGGCAGAATTCGCGCTAACATCGCTTATGCGCTTTGATCTTACCGACCTTCGCCTCTTCCTCGCTGTCGCCGATACCGGCAGCATCACTCATGGCGCGGCTGAAATCGGCCTGTCGCTTCCAGCGGCAAGCGAGCGCCTGCGTGATATGGAGGCCTCCGGGCAGGTTTCGCTTTTGGAGCGGGGACGACGCGGCGTTGCCCTTACCGAAGCAGGCGAAGCCCTTGTCCATCACGCAAGAGCGGTCATGCGGCAGATGGCCGACCTGCATAGCGAATTGGGCTCACATGCCAAAACCATGCGCACAGCCATTCGCGTCGCGGCCAATACCGCTACCGTCACCGAATATCTTCCGGCAAAACTCGCCGCCTGGATGGCAAAAAATCCTCGCATCGATGTGGAGTTGAAAGAACGACAGAGCAGCGATATTGCTCGTGCCATTTTGCGCGGCTTTGTTGAGATCGGAATTTTATCGGATGCGGTGGAAACTACGGGTTTGGAGCTGGTTCCTTTTGCAATAGATCAGCTGGTACTGATCACTGCCAGAAGCCATCCGCTGGCTGAACATAAGCGCGTGAGTTTCTCTGACATCCTGCAGGAACAGTTCATCGGTCTATCAGCTGGCGCACTGCAGGAGCACCTCGAAATTCAGGCAACCCGGCTAGGCGGCAGACTTAAAATCAGGACGAAACTCCGCACGTTTGAAGGGGTCGGTAATATGGTGGCTGCCAGCGTAGGTGTTGCGATCATTCCGCAGACCGCCGCCCGACGCCTTAGAAAGACACTCCCCATTGCAACGGTCGCTATCTCCGATGCTTGGGCAAGAAGAAATCTGGCAATAGCGGTGCAATCCTTAGAAGAACTTACCACACCGGCCAGGAGCCTCGTCGATCACCTCGTCTTGAATGCTGAGCTTCCTGCAATTAAAACTGCATAAGATTAGCCCCGATCAGAAAGAACCTTCAAGACGATACCTCAACGCACGGCGAAAACATGACAAGCGAGCTACCCAGACTTTGGTAGTACAAGCGCTTTCATTGAAGGTCAGGCATTGGCAAGCCGCCGGGATACATCTACATTCTTTTTCAAGCGCACCGAATAATCCTGCCAATTCAAGAGCAACAACGGTGCAGAAACATTTTATTGCAGTCATTGAATAGTATCGCATCTGATTGCCCGAAGCGCCCAAAGAGGCGTGGGGAACCAAATTCAGAATACCGGCACGCCCGCCGCAACATAGTCTGGGAGGACGCTATGATGAAAACTATCGCCGCTCTGGCGACAACACTTGCTATTTCCACCGCAGCTTTCACCGCACAGGCACAAAATTATCCGGAACGGACGATCACCATGGTCGTGCCTTTCTCAGCCGGTGGGCCTACCGATACTGTCACGCGACTTGTGGCAGAATCCATGTCCAAGGATCTCGGACAACAGGTTATCGTCGAGAATGTCGGCGGCGCAGGTGGAACACTCGGAGCCGGGCGCGTCGCAACCGCCGATCCGGATGGCTATACGCTTCTGCTTCACCATATCGGCATGGCCACAAGCGCCACGCTTTACCGCAAGCTCGCTTATGACACGCTGAACGCGTTTGAATATGTCGGTCTTGTCACGGAAGTTCCGATGACGATTGTTGCACGCAAAGACCTTGAGCCAACCGATCTCAAGGGGCTGATCGAATATGCCAAGGCCAACAAAGATACGGCGACGGTCGCCAATGCCGGTATCGGCGCGGCATCGCATCTTTGCGGCATGTTGTTCATGAGCGCGATTGAAACGCCGCTCGTTACAGTTCCCTACAAGGGAACCGGCCCGGCCATGACCGATCTTCTCGGTGGACAGGTCGACATCATGTGTGACCAGACCACCAACACGACGAAGCAGATTCAGGCCGGCACGATCAAGGCTTATGCCGTTACCTCGCCTGAACGTCTGGACGTACTGAAAGACCTTCCGACTACCAAGGAAGCCGGTCTGGACGGCATGGAAGTGGGCATCTGGCACGGCATCTATGCCCCCAAGGGAACCCCGGCGGAAGTCACCGAACGTCTGTCGAAGTCGCTTCAGGTGGCCTTGAAAGACCAGAATGTGGTTGCCCGTTTTGCCGAACTCGGCACAAAGCCGTCTCCGGAATCCGATGCGACACCGGCCGCGTTAAAGGCCAAGCTCGAATCCGAAATCGCGCGCTGGAAGCCGATTATCGAAGCTGCAGGACAATACGCGGACTGATCGTACAGGAAACAATCAGGGCATGTCATTTGACGCGCCTTGATTGTCGTTTTCCCTTCGGCTGCACATCAAACTGCAGTCGACGTGATACACGACCGACGTCATATGCCGACCTTCCGGCATAGCCCTTTCAACGGCAAATCCGAAAGACGATTGGCCATGAACGAGCCCTCAAGGAAATTCTCAATAGATCCGACCAACGGATTGTGCGGTGCACTGCTCGCACTGACAGGCGCCTTTTTTGCCTATCAGTCGCTTGGTCTGGACCTCGGCACATCGCTACGTATGGGACCGGGATATTTCCCACTTGTCCTTTCCGGTGTTCTGATCCTGCTTGGACTGGTCATCCTTATTCAGGCTACACGTGTCTCCGGCGAGCCTATCGGCCCGATCGCTTGGCGCGGCCTGTTCTTTATTCTGCCTGCGCCGATATTCTTCGGCCTGACCGTGCGCGGCCTCGGCTTCGTACCGTCGCTGTTTCTGACCTGTCTCATCGCCTCTTTCGCCTCGATGCGTATGAAACCACTTGCAGCGATCATTCTTGCCGCTGCAATCACGGTCTTTTCGGTCATTGTCTTCAGCTACGCGCTCGCGCTGCCATATCAGCGTTTCGGGCCCTGGTGGCCGTTCTAAAGGGGGGCACGAGCATGGAGCTTTTCAACAATCTTGCGCTTGGCTTCTCAACAGCATCGACGCTTGCCAATCTCGGCTTTTGCCTTATCGGCGTATTGCTTGGCACGTTGATCGGCGTTCTGCCGGGCATCGGTGCTACCGCGACCATTGCCATGCTTCTTCCGATCACGTTCCAGATTGGCGATCCGGTTTCGGCACTGATCATGCTTGCTGGCATCTATTACGGTGCCCAATATGGCGGGTCGACAACCGCAATTCTCATCAACATGCCGGGAGAATCCTCGTCCGCAGTGACGGCCATCGACGGCTACCAGATGGCGCGCCGCGGGCGTGCCGGTGCAGCACTTGCAATCGCGGCAATCGGTTCATTCTTCGCCGGTACTGTCTCCACCTTTCTGGTGGCGATCTTCGCTCCGCCACTCACAGAAATCGCCCTGAAATTCGGCTCGGCTGAGTATTTCTCGCTGATGGTCGTCGGGCTGGTGTCGTCCGTGGCACTGGCGCACGGTTCGATCATCAAGGCTCTGGCGATGGTTGTACTGGGGCTGCTGCTCGGTCTTATCGGTACTGACATCTACACCGGCACACCGCGTTTCACGCTCGGCATTACAGAATATGCGGATGGTCTCAATTTCGTTGCCGTTGCTGTCGGCGTGTTCGGCATCGCTGAAATTCTGCGCAATCTCGAAAACGAACATGCACGCGAAGTGCTGATGGCCAAAGTCACAGGACTGATGCCGACGCGCGACGATTTCAAGCGCATGACTGCGCCAATCCTGCGCGGAACGGTCATCGGTTCGGCGCTTGGTATCCTGCCCGGCGGTGGCGCCATTCTGGCGTCTTTTGCTTCCTACACGGTGGAAAAGCGCATTTCCGATACGCCGGAAGAGTTCGGAAAGGGCGCGATAGCAGGCGTTGCAGGACCGGAATCCGCCAACAATGCCGGTGCGCAGACATCCTTCATTCCGATGCTCACGCTCGGCATTCCAGCCAATCCGGTCATGGCATTGATGATCGGCGCCATGATTATTCAGGGCATCGTGCCAGGCCCGAATGTTGCAACAGAACAACCCGCCTTGTTCTGGGGTGTGATTGCGTCGATGTGGATAGGCAATCTCATGCTCATCATCTTGAACCTGCCACTGATCGGCCTGTGGGTAAAGCTTCTGACAGTGCCCTACTATGTGCTTTTTCCGATTATCATGACTTTCTGTTCAATCGGCGTTTATAGCGTCAATTCGAATGTCTACGATCTCTACGCAGTCGCCTTCTTCGGCTTCATCGGCTATCTGCTGGCCAAACTGCGCTGCGAACCGGCCCCCCTGCTGCTTGGCTTCGTTCTCGGCCCGTTGCTGGAGGAACATCTGCGACGCGCCATGATCCTGTCACGCGGCGACCCGGCAACCTTTTTCACCCGCCCGATCAGCGCCATTCTGCTCGCCATAGCTGCGGCCGTTCTCGTGGTCGTGCTGCTTCCATCGGTACGCAAGAAGCGCGACGAGGTGTTCGTCGAGGAAGGTTAACCTAGGTTAAGCCAAAAGATGACGCTGGAGCATTGATATGCTATAGGAACCGGGGGCTTGGCCGGGGGCCTGTATTGTCGTTTGAATCGCCAGCACAGAGGGAGGTGTCATGGCGGACGAACAGCGTCGAAGCTTCCGGCAGCGACTGGCTGCCATCGTCATTGCGGGTATCGGCACGGCCGCCGCAAGCGTATTCTCCTATGCAGCGGCAATTTATGAGGCAGCCAATCCCGAGCCTATGCGGGAACTGAGCCCCGGCGAGACGGTCGATACTGGACGCTGGCACGTGGCGATAACCGGCGCGCGCTTTAGCTCTGTTCCACCGACCGGCGTGAAACCTTACGAGCCCAAAAACTACCTCATGGTCGATGTCAGTCTCGACAATCGTTCCGCGTCGTCAGCCTATGCATCGCGAAGGCTCCTCACCCTCGATCCGCCAAATCCGGCGCTGAAAGACCCGATCGTTTACATCATCAAGGACAAATGGATTGCGAGTCCGATCAATCCCGGCATGCCGGAAAAGCTGACCGTAGTATGGGAATGGCCGCAAGGTGAAACTCCGCCGCAGGAAGTGCGGCTCCTCATTGGCAGTGAAATCTACAAGAAGCGGGATAATCTCTATGGGGCCTCTACATGGCTTGATCGGGACCCCATCGCGGTCATCCAATTGCCTGTTCATATGTCATCTGCCGAGAGCGAAGGATGATGGGCTGGCTCAAAAGCACTCTCATGCTGTGCGTGGCCGTCGCCGCGCTATACGGCATGCAGCATTCCACCCCCTATTACAGCGATATCTTTTCCTCCGTAACCATTGAAGGACAGCAGGGAAAGCCAGCAGAAACCAGTCGTTTCGTCGTCGGCATCGTGAATGTTTATCGAGCCCGGCAACTGACAACACCCGGCATCGGAAGCACCCGCGCCTATAATACGGATGGCGAATGGCTGGTCATCGAGGCCGCAGCCAAAGCAAAGATCGAGAGCCTTGGCCTCGCGGCTGTCGAATGGCTTGGGCCGAACGGTATCCGCTACGCCATGAGCAAACGCCCGACTTATGCGCCCGGTATAGTCGGCTCTGAACGGCTGGAGCCGGGGATTCCACGTCCTATACTGATGGTGTTTGAATTGCCGCGTGACCAGATCGCAGGTGGAAAGCTGCTCATTGCCGAATCTTCACTGACCCCTCTTTCAGAACAGGTGCAGATCAGCATGAACTCCACGGCGCAGGACAATGTCAGCCAGTCAATCGCGATCAAACGCATGGGGACCATCATGCCCTGGCAATTGGAGGTCAGCCAATGAGTGAAGCAGCCTCTTCAGGCGAGCGAAAATCGTTCTGGATATGCCTTGCTCTCCTGATTATCGCCCTGCCCCTTGCTGTTTTCGTGCGTTCCGACGGCGGTTTGTTGCGCTGGATCGAGCAGAACCTGCAAGAGCCGATTGTCGTGCCGCGTGGCGATGTGCAGACTTATGCTGGTGCCAACTGGAAACTGGTCGCATTGGACAAGTTTCCAGGCACATTGCCAAAAACCAGTATCGTACTTGCAGAAATCGAAGTGGCTATTCAGGACACTGAACAGTTGAAACAGTTGATACCCTGTTTCGTAACTGCGACGGACGCTGAAGGCCGCAGCTGGTCGACATTGTATGTATCCAATCAAGTAATCCAAAAACTGAAACCGGAAGCCGCCGACAAGCCGAAATGCTATGATCTTGCCAATGAAAATGGCAGCGCCCCGGTTCGTATCGTCGAGAGCTTTCTTGTTCCCGAAAACGTTGGAGAGCTTTCGCTATCGCTCTCTATGCTGGGGAAACAGCCTGAGCATCTGGTTCTGAAATAGCCCTGTTCTTCTGGCTCACCAACGCATATTCGAGGACTGCCGCCAGAAGTGCGATACGTATTGCGTCAAGCAGGATGCCGCCATCAAGCTCCGTCGGGCTACCGATCAGAATAGCCAGAACATTGGCGATGCGTTGCCAAATTTCGATATCGTATGGTCCAAGATAATGGGTCGTACCGTACCAGATCCATGCGCCGGTCCAGCTTATGGCACGGTAGAGAACGATAAACGACAGCAGGGTTCCAAGCCCTGCCCCGACGACAAGTTTCAGGCAGGTCCATACAGGCCGGTAGCGGCTGCGATAACCGCCCAGATAATGTGCAGTGAAGTCGCTCAACCACTTCCGGAAGGTCGTTCCGCGAGATGGGGCTGGCGGAACCGGTGCTTTCCTGGCGGACAGATCATAGCCGTAGATGATGGCCGCCATCACCAGCCAGACCATCGGCAAGAGCGCATAGAAGAACAGATTCTGCGCCTGTACCCAGAAGCTCGGTTGCTGAAACTCCACGGGCACAAAATTTTCGGCAGCGTAAGCGCTCATCGACAACCATGCAGCACTGACATCGAAACCATCGAGCAGGGACCCGGCCCCAATCCAGCGGATGAGATCATCCTTCCACTTATCGAGCGCAAACAGACCTATGAATATCCAGCTTGCGTCGGCGGCGACAATCAACAGCCGCAACCAAGGTGAATGGACTTTCTCATTCGCCCGTTTGGCAATCCAGCGGATCAGCCAGCAGACGAAAATTGCCGCGATCAGGCTGCCGGAACGCACAAGGTCGAATATGTGCATCTTCTCGCCAAAGGCTGTGCGCTCAAAAGCAAGCCGCGAATATTCGCGCACTGTGTCGCCAAGAAAGCCCCATGCGGCGTAATAGGCGAAGAACGGCAGAATGACGGCTGCCGTCACCATCAGCATACGGTCGGCCTTGCGATTGTCGGGCGACGGTGCGGTTCCTGCCGTAGCGGTTTGGCGCAACGAAGCAAGCGCTGGCAATCCGGGGCGCAGCGTGGCGAACATCGTCACCACGACGAGCAGCTTCACAAGTACGACCAGCGAAAGCACGACCATTCCGGCGAGCGGAAAATATCCGCCCGCGCGTACCGCAGCATCGAGCAGCAAGTCGCGTGCAATATAGCCCAGCGTACCGATAAGCAGCAGCTGGGGCCAGAACCGTGCCAGAAGACGGGCTGTCAGAGCGAGCAGACCGCCGATATCCTTGAGCATCGTCATGGCCGCAGTTTAGCCAGCTGATTGGTAGGGCTCAATATATTTTATTCGTCTAATATATAGACCTGCACTTATCCACGCCGCGTGCCGGAAGATACGATGTCGAGATAGACAGCCAGAACAAGAATGCTCCCCTTGATGATCTGCTGCCAGAACGTATCGACGCCGAGCATGGACATGCCGTTGTCGAGGCTCGACATGATGAGCGCACCGACCAGTGCACCCAGCACGGAACCAACGCCGCCGCGCATGGAGGTGCCGCCGATGAAACAGGAGGCAATGGCGTCAAGTTCGCCGCCCATGCCTGCCGATGGCGTGCCTGCCGCGAGGCGTGAGGTCGTTGTCAGGCCAGCCACCGCCGCCATCAACCCCATCAGTGCGAAGACTGCCATTTTGACGAAATTGACGTTCACGCCGGAAAAGCGCGTCGCTTCGGTGTTCGAACCAACCGCATAGATGTGGCGACCAAACACGGTCTGTTTTGCAATGACAGTGAAGACGCCAAGGATCACCAGCAGGATCAGCACCGGAACCGGCACACCCTGATAGCTGTTGAGGATCAGGATAAAACCGAGGATCAGGATACCAATACCGAGAAGCCTTGCGACTTCCATCCCGGATGAAAGTGTCTGGAGATTATGCTTGCGCTTGCTGGCCCGCGTACGCAACGTCATCAGGATCAGCACGCCGAACAGGGCAATGGCGCAGAGATTGCCAAGCCAGCCCGGCAGATAGCCCTGTCCGATATATTTGAACTCCGGAGAGATCGGCGCAATGGTGACGCCACCCATAATGCCGAGCACGATGCCGCGAAACACAAGTTGGCCGCCAAGCGTGACGATGAAGGACGGTATGCCGAGATAGGCAGTCAGCCAGCCGTTAAAAGCGCCAAGCGCCACGCCGAGAACCAGAACCGTGCTGATCGTCGCCCATAAGGGCCATCCGTAGATCACATCGAGAACAGCGGCGACACCGCCCAAAAGCCCTAATAGTGCGCCGACAGAAAGATCGATTTCGCCGGCAACAATGACGAAAACCATCGCAGATGCGAGCATTCCGGTAATGGCCATCTGGCGTAGAAGATTGGAGAAGTTGCGTGCCGTCAGGAACTGCGAACGTCCCATTTCGGGGTCATAGGTAAGGATCGCAAACAATGCCCAGATGAGCGCAACCACAATCAGCAGCGCGACAATCTTATAATCCGCCAGAAACTTCCGAAGGCTTTTGCCCGTCAATGTCATATCATGCACCGGTCAAATTTGAGCATTTCCAGCAAAGATGTGAAGCGGTTTTGCATAAGGAAAATGCGTGAAAACAAAGAGTTATTCGAGGATCAGGCCGCATTGGTCATCGGTTTGCCGATTGCAGCGGCAAGCACCTTCTCCTGGGTAAGATTTTCATTGGGGAAATCGCCACGCAGCCTGCCCTCGCCGATCACGAGAACACGGTCGCTGATGCCAAGAACTTCCGGCATTTCGGAAGAGACCATCAGCACCGCGACACCCTGTTTCGCGAGTGCGAAGATCAGTTTGTAGATTTCATATTTCGCACCAACATCGACGCCCCGCGTCGGCTCATCGAGAATGAGCACCTTGGGGTCTGGCAGCATCATCTTCGACAGCACCGCCTTTTGCTGGTTGCCACCGGACAGGGACGCAATTTCCAGCATCGGATCGGCAGTCTTCACCTTGAGGCGCAGAATTTCGCGCTGGATCGTGGCCAGTTCCGCTTCCTTGTCGAGCAATCCGCGCAAGGAAAAGCGATCCAGCACGGAGACCGTCATATTATAGCCCACAGGCATGATCGGCAGGATGCCATCCTTCTTTCGGTCCTCCGGCACCATGCAGATGCCCTGTCGAACCGCATCACGCGGCGTGCGGATTTTCAGCTCCTTGCCTTCCAGAAAGACTTGACCGTCATGCGCTCCGGGCCAGACACCGAACAGGCTGGACACCAGTTCCGTGCGCCCCGCGCCCACCAGCCCGGCAATACCGAGAATTTCACCGCGTCGCAGCGCGAATGAAACATTGTCGACCACCTTGCGATCCGGATTGGTCACATCCCAGCAGTTGATTTTGCGTGCCTCGAAAACAACCTCGCCAATATCGTGCGGCTCGCGCGGAAACAGGTTTTTCATCTCGCGCCCCACCATCATGGTGATGATGGCTGGCGTGGTGAGTTCCGCCATCGGCTTCGTCGCGATATGCGTTCCGTCGCGAATGACCGTCACCGTGTCGGAAATTTCGGCCACTTCATCCAGCTTGTGGGAGATGTAGACACAGGCCATGCCTTGCGCCTTGAAGTCCTTGATGAGATCGAGAAGGACGCGTGTTTCGGATGCCGTCAGCGCCGATGTCGGCTCATCCAGAATGAGCAGCTTCGCATTCTTGTTGATCGCCTTTGCGATCTCGATCAACTGCTGCTTGCCACCCGGATAATGATAGACCGGAAGCGCGACATTGATGTCATGGATCTTGAGGCGCGCCAGAAGTTCCGTCGCGCGCGCATTCATCTGGTCATAATCGATGAAGCCTCCGCTTGTCGGCTCCGATCCCAGAAAGATGTTTTCCGCAACCGAGAGATGCGGCACCATCATGAGTTCCTGATGGATGATGACGATACCCGCGGCTTCCGTATCGCGGATGCCCGTCGCCTTCAGTTCCTGGCCTTCCCAGAAAATTTCCCCGCTCCAGGTGCCATGGGGATAAACGCCGGAAAGCACTTTCATCAGCGTGGATTTGCCTGCGCCGTTCTCACCGCAAAGGCCGACACACTCGCCCGCGCGCACTTTCAGGTAAATACCGTCAAGCGCTTTCACGCCGTTGAAGTCCTTACCGATATTGCGCATCTCTAGAAGATATTCGGACATCGCATATGACCTTGCAGTAATGCAGCAGAATGAGCCGTCCGGTTTCAAACCACACCATCTTCTGGCGGAAATGTTCCGGACAACGCTGTCACAGACAGCATCGACAAGTTGGTGGGGCCAGAAGCTGGATCATGATTTCCAGACTTCCGGCCCCACTATTCTCTCAAGGATAAGTCGCCGGAAAAGCTTACTTCCCTTCAATCTGCTCCTTGGTGTAGAAGCCGTCCTGAACGTAGATGTCGATATTGTCCTTGGTCACGGCAGTCGGCGTCAGCAGAAGCGTGTCGACCTGCTTGCCGCCATTGTCGAGCTTGGAATTGAACTCAGGCGTTTCACCCTTGACCATCTGGACGGTCAGCTTGGCAGCTTCCGAAGCAATGAGTTTCAGCGGCTTGTAGACCGTCACGGTCTGCGTACCGTCAATCAGACGCTTGACGGCGGCAAGGTCGCTATCCTGACCGGAAACAGCAGTCTTTCCAGCCAGTCCCTGCGCGGCAAGAGCCTGAATGGCGCCACCGGCGGTGCCGTCGTTTGAAGCAACAACCGCATCAATCTTGTTCTGTGCAGCCGTCAGAGCATTTTCCATGATGGAGAGCGCTTCCGTCGGGCTCCACTCCTTCACCCACTGCGAGCCGATGACCTTCACCTTGCCTGAATCGATAGCTTCTTTCAGAGCCTTTTCCTGTCCGGCACGGAGAAGCTTGGCGTTGTTATCCGTCGGCGAGCCGCCAAGGAGATAATAATTGCCTTCCGGCTTGGCCTTCAGAACGGCTTCAGCCTGCATGAAGCCGACGCGCTCATTGTCGAACGAGATATAGGCATCGATATCCGCATTGAGGATCAGACGGTCATAGGACAGAACCTTGATGCCGGATGCCTTGGCATCAGCCACAACCGCATCGAAAACCTTGGAGTTCATCGGCACGATGACGATGGCGTCAACACCCTGCGCAATCAGGTTTTCAACCTGCTTGACCTGCTTTTCCTCGTTGCCGTCAGCCGACTGTACATTGACCTTGGCGCCCAGCTTTTCTGCCGCTTCAATGAAATAGTCGCGATCACGCGCCCAGCGCTCGACGCGAAGGTCGTCGATGGAAAAGCCAATGACCGGGTTTTCCGGCGAAGCATAGACCGGCGTGGACGCCATGGCGCCAATGCCCAAAGCCGCGGCAACCAGCGCGCCGGTCAGAAAATTACGACGTTTCATGCAAATCTCCTCCAAACAACACCGGCGTGCTACCGGCTGATACCAAACCGCGCCCCCGAACGTATTCCGCCCCCGGAGTTCGGCACAACAAAACAGCCCTCTTCAGAGCTGCTTATTCCTTGAATGGCTGATCCTCCCAAAGGCGCTTTGCGCCAAGATCACTCCATCGGGACAGCGTGCAAAAGACACACTGCCCCATCCTCGGGAACCATTGATACGTGAAGAAAAATGAATAGCAAGCATTTTTTGATTTACGTACCTCATTTTTGATCTTATGGTCCGCATCGAGGAGCGAGGATGAAACCTACAGTCCATGATATAGCCAGAACAGCGGGCGTCAGCCTTGCCACGGTAGACCGTGTGCTGAACGAACGTCCGGGCGTGAGAGCGAAGACGCGCGACCGGGTTATGGAAGCGATGAACACGCTCGGCT
This sequence comes from Brucella anthropi ATCC 49188, assembly GCF_000017405.1. Taxonomy (NCBI): domain Bacteria; kingdom Pseudomonadati; phylum Pseudomonadota; class Alphaproteobacteria; order Hyphomicrobiales; family Brucellaceae; genus Brucella; species Brucella anthropi. The sequence goes on along the minus strand of NC_009668.1, from coordinate 755,053 downwards.
ATGTGCGCGATGTGGGTGCTGCCAACCTCGCGCGCGGACGGCTTTATCAGTTCGATTTTATTTTGCCGGACAATGAAAATACCTTCATGCTGAGCCTGCGCGCGGAACTGCAATCCGCGACAGAACGGGCTTTGGCTGAGCGTGTGCTGGTCAATGTCGTACTCGTTCCGGCCTTCGATGAAGCAGCACTTGTCGCAGCACTGGACGAATGTGCCTCACGCAAGCCCGACGGCGTTGCATTCGTGGCAGTCGACACCGATCCCGTGCGCGAAGCCTGCGCCCGATTGGGTGAGCAAGGCATTCACGCCGTCACGCTCGTATCCGACCTTGGGCATTCCACACGAACGCATTATGTCGGCGTCGATAACGGCGCAGCCGGACGCACGGCAGCGCGGCTTCTGGGGCTCTTTGCCAACGGAACGGAGGGGGCTCTTGCGGTGGTCGCCGGTTCGTTGAAAGTCCGCGATCATCAGGAACGTTTCGACGGTTTTACGGCAGCCATGAAAGCAGACTTTCCGGGCCGCGAGATATTGCCCGTTCTGGAAGGCTTCGATGAAGGATCGCGTGTGGAACAGCTTGTCGGCAAGCTGCTTGACGAGCGCAGCGACATTGCCGGGATTTATAGCCTCGGCGCTGGCAACAGCGGTCTTGTGAAGGCGTTGGCTGAGCATACATCCAATCGACCGCTCGTCATCGCGCATGAACGCGACAGCGTGACCTCAAAAGCGCTGACAGATGGCATTATCCATGCGGTGCTGGCGCAGGATGCGGGCCATGAAATCCGCAGCGCCATCCGGGTTCTCAAAGCATCTGCGGATCGTCTGGCGATCGTTCCGGGACAGGAACACATCCGCATCGAAATTTTCCTTAAAGACAACCTGCCGCATTTCGACTGACGCGCGGGCCACAACGCCTTTCCAACAGGAGCAAATATGTATCTCGGGCTCGATCTAGGAACATCCGGTGTCAAGGCGCTGTTGATCGACGACGCGCAGACGGTGATCGGTTCGGCCCATGGCGAACTGGACGTGTCCCGCCCCCATCCGGGCTGGAGCGAACAGGACCCGGCACAGTGGATCAAGGCCTGCCGCACTGCAATTGATGGCCTACGCGCGGCCCATCCGAAAGAGTTTTCAGCGATTGCCGGTATCGGCCTTTCCGGCCAGATGCATGGCGCTACCCTGCTGGACGAACAGGATCAGGTATTGCACCCCTGCATCCTCTGGAACGATACGCGCAGCTATCGCGAAGCGGCCAAACTCGATGCCGATCCGGCGTTTCGCGCCATCACCGGCAATATTGTCTTTCCCGGTTTTACCGCACCGAAGCTGGTCTGGGTTGCCAATAACGAACCGGATATTTTTGCGCGCATCCGCAAGGTGCTGCTGCCGAAGGACTACCTTCGCCTCTGGCTGACCGGGGAATATGTCTCCGACATGTCGGATTCGGCAGGCACGAGCTGGCTGGATACCGGTGCACGCCATTGGTCGCGCGAGCTTCTGGACAAGACCAACCTCGATGAGAGCCAGATGCCGCGCCTTGCCGAAGGCACGGACGCAACCGGACGGCTGCGGGCCGGACTTGCCGCCGAATGGGGCATTGCCGGTCAGCCGGTCGTGGCGGGCGGTGCTGGCGACAATGCCGCCTCGGCCTGCGGCATGGGCACAGTTAAGCCGGGCCATGCCTTCGTTTCGCTCGGCACATCAGGCGTGCTCTTTGCCGCAAATGGTGCCTATCAGCCGAAGCCTGAAAGTGCGGTTCATGCCTTCTGTCATGCCTTGCCCGGCACATGGCACCAGATGGGTGTCATCCTGTCCGCAGCAAGCGCGCTTGACTGGTATGCACGGCTTGTCGGCAAAACGGCACATGAACTCGATAAGGCACTCGGCGACACGCTGAATGCACCGGGCAGCGCGACATTCCTGCCCTATCTCTCGGGCGAACGCACCCCGTATAACGATGCGAAGATACGCGGCGTATTTTCAGGCCTTGAGCATGAATCCGATCAGCGCGCATTAACGCAAGCCGTTCTGGAAGGCGTCGCCTTCGCTATCCGTGACAATCTCGCCGCGCTGCAATCGGCTGGCACCGATATCAAGTCGCTGACCGCCGTCGGCGGTGGCTCGCGCTCCACCTATTGGCTGAAGGCAATCGCGACCGCGTTGAATGTACCGATTGCCTTGCCGGAAGAAGGCGACTTCGGCGGCGCTTATGGTGCCGCACGACTGGGCCTCATTGCGGCAACCGGCGTCGATCCATTTGCCGTCTGCACGCCACCGCGTACGGAGCGCACGATAGAGCCGGAAGCCGCCCTGCTCCCTGCCTATGAGGAAGCCTATCAGCGCTATCACGCCCTTTATCCGGCACTGCACGCCCTCGCCGGTTCGTGACGCTGCCGCAAACAATCAGACATGACGACATTCGAACGGGAGGACACAATGAGCACCGGATTTTTCGGCGACATTCAAAAGGTTAAATATGAGGGGCCGGACAGTGATAGCCCGCTGGCATTTCGCCACTATAATCCGGATGAAATCGTGCTGGGCAAGCGCATGGAAGACCATCTGCGCTTTGCAGTCGCCTACTGGCACAGCTTTGCCTGGGAGGGTGGCGACCCGTTCGGCGGACGCACCTTCGACCGTCCCTGGTATTCCAACGAGCTGGATGCGGCAAAGCTCAAAGCTGACGTGGCTTTCGAGTTCTTCTCCCTGCTTGGCGCGCCCTATTATTGCTTCCACGATGCCGATGTGCGGCCCGAAGGACGCAACTTTGCGGAAAACACACGATATCTCAACGAAATCGTCGATATTTTCGAGAAGAAGCAGGCCGAAACCGGCGTAAAGCTGCTCTGGGGCACAGCCAATCTCTTTTCCAACCGCCGCTATATGGGCGGGGCCGCAACCAATCCCGATCCAGATGTGTTCGCCTTTGCCGCAGCGACCGTAAAAAGCTGCATCGACGCAACGAAACGGCTCGGTGGTGAGAACTACGTGCTCTGGGGTGGTCGCGAAGGCTATGAAACGCTGCTCAACACCGATCTTGGACGCGAACTTGACCAGATGGGACGGTTCCTCAATCTGGTGGTCGAATACAAGCATAAGATCGGTTTCAAGGGCACGATCCTGATCGAACCGAAGCCGCAGGAGCCGACCAAGCATCAATATGATTACGACGTCGCGACGGTTTATGGCTTCCTGAAGCGTTACGGCCTCGAAAGCGAAGTGAAGGTCAATATTGAGCAGGGCCACGCCATTCTCGCCGGTCATTCGTTCGAGCATGAACTGGCGCTTGCCCGTGCACTTGGCATTTTCGGTTCCATCGACATGAACCGCAATGACTATCAGTCAGGCTGGGATACGGACCAGTTCCCGAACAATGTGCCGGAAATGGCGCTCGCCTATTATCAGGTCCTGCTGGCAGGCGGCTTCACCACCGGCGGCACGAATTTCGACGCCAAGCTGCGCCGTCAGTCGCTCGATCCGCAAGACCTGCTGATCGGCCATATCGGTGGCATGGACTGCTGTGCACGCGGGCTGAAAGCAGCCGCCGCAATGCTTGAAGACGGCGCCTTGTCCAAGCCGCTCGATGAGCGTTATGCAGGCTGGAACGGCGATTTCGGCAAGAAGCTTTTGACTGGCCTCTCGCTGGACCAGATCACAGCTGAAGTCGAAACGAAGGACATCAATCCGCAGCCGAAATCCGGCCGCCAAGAGTATCTCGAAAACGTCGTCAATCGCTACGTTTGAAGCCATTAAATCGACGGATACAAAAAAGGGCGCCATTGGCGCCCTTTCTTTTAATCCATGTCAATTTCTAAAGCTTGACCCAGCCGCCGTTTTTCTGTGACGAGCGCACGCAGGCATCGATGAAAGCAACGCCCTTCAATCCGTCATCGACGGTTGGATAAATCACGGCGCTATCCGGCTTTTTGCCGTTGCGATGAGCTTCGATGGCATTGGCCGCTTCCGAATAGATCGTAGCAAAAGCTTCCAGATAACCTTCAGGATGCCCAGCCGGCACGCGGGTCACGCGTGCGCTCGCAGAGCCAGTACCGGCACCGCCCCGCGTGATGAGCCGCTTTTGCTCGCCAAAAGGCGTGAACCAGAGATAGTTCGGGTCCTCCTGCGCCCATTCAATGCCGCCCTTTGTGCCATAGACGCGCAGGCGCAGCGCATTTTCATTGCCGGGCGCAACCTGGCTGCACCAGAGCATGCCCTTGGCACCGCCCGCAAAACGGAGCATCACATGCGCATTGTCGTCCAGGCGACGTCCCTCGACAAAACTGTCGAGATCAGCCGCAAGGCTGTCGAGCGCCAGGCCGGTCACGAAGGAGGCGAGATTGAAGGCGTGCGTGCCAATATCGCCGGTCGCGCCGCCTAGTCCCGATTGCGCCGGATCGGTGCGCCAGACAGCGCCCTTGGCACCGGTTGCCTCAACCGCTTCGGTCAGCCAGTCCTGCGCATATTCCACCTGTACGACACGAAGATCGCCAAGATCGCCATTGGCGATCATCTCGCGCGCCTGCCGCACCATCGGATAGCCCGTGTAATTATGCGTCAGAACAAACAAGGCACCGCTTTCATCGGCGACCTTTTTCAACTTCTTCGCATCGGCAAGCGTCGAGGTCAGCGGCTTGTCGCAGATGACGTGAATGCCGCGCCGCAGAAACTCCTTGGCAGCTTCATAGTGAACGTGGTTCGGCGTTACGATGGAAACGGCTTCAATGCCGTTTTTCAGCCGAGCCTCACGAATAGCCATGTCCTTGTAGCTGGAATAGATGCGGTCTTCGGCCAGCCCCAGTTCGCGCCCCGAGGCCTGCGCCTTTTCCGCTGATGACGACAAAGCGCCTGCCACCAGTTCGAACCGGTTGTCGAGCCGCGCCGCCATGCGGTGCACGCCGCCGATAAACGCGCCAGCCCCACCGCCCACCATGCCGAGGCGGATACGGGGAGCAGCAGTTTCCGTAGTTTTAGCTTCGATGGTCATTGCGTCCTCATAATCCAAGCATACGGCGATTGGCGGCGTCATCGGTGCCGCCGGATGCGAAATCGTCAAATGCCTTGTCGGTGACGCGGATGATGTGCGCCTTGACAAACTCCGCGCCTTCACGCGCTCCATCTTCAGGATGCTTCAGCGCGCATTCCCATTCGACAACGGCCCAACCGTCAAAGTCATTTGCGGCCATCTTGGAGAATACCGCGCCAAAATCCACCTGCCCGTCACCGAGCGAGCGGAAGCGGCCTGCACGGTTGACCCAGCCCTGATAGCCGCCATAGACACCCTGCCGCCCGGTCGGATTGAATTCCGCATCCTTGACGTGGAACATCTTGATGCGGTCCTTGTAGATGTCGATATTGTCGAGATAATCGAGGCACTGCAGGACATAATGCGACGGGTCGTAAAGCATGTTGGCCCGCGGGTGATTTTTGACCTGCTCCAGAAACATCTCGAAGGTCACACCATCGTGCAGGTCTTCGCCGGGATGGATTTCATAGCATATATCGACGCCGTGTTCGTCAGCGTGATCGAGGATCGGCTTCCAGCGTCGGGCGAGTTCCCCAAATGCTGTTTCCACCAGACCAGCAGGACGCTGCGGCCACGGGTAGACAAACGGCCAGGCCAGCGCGCCGGAGAAGGTTGCATGCGCGCCGATGCCGAGATTGCGCGAGGCGCGGATCGCCATCTTTACCTGCTCGACCGCCCAAGCCTGACGCGCCTTGGGATTGCCGCGTACTTCCGGTACTGCGAAACCGTCGAAAGCTTCATCATAGGCGGGATGCACAGCAACGAGCTGGCCCTGCAAGTGGGTCGAAAGCTCCGTGACTTCGACACCGTTCTGGCGAGCCACCCCGGCGAATTCGTCGCAATAATCCTTCGATTCAGAAGCTTGCCTCAGATCGATCAGCTGGCTCGCCCATGTGGGAACCTGCACCCCGGCATAGCCTTTTTCGGCAGCCCATTTGGTGATGCCATCCCATGTGTTGAACGGCGCTTCATCGCCTGCAAACTGCCCAAGAAAAATCCCGGGGCCTTTGATTGTCTTCATCAAATTTCTCCTGAATCTGCCCGGACCCCGCCATCAACCGGCATCGAGCAATTTGAGAGCGCGCTTCGCGCTGCATATCGGGAATGAAAAGAAAAACCGTGCGCCTGCCCAGACAGGCGCACGGTATTCAAGCACCTTAGAACGGCGAATCCGGGAAATAGAAATCCTTCGCATTGTCCTTGGTGACGAGCGTTGCATCGAGGATGTAGCTGCCGCTCACAGGAATCTGGTCATAGAAATGACCGGCGGCGAGTTCCATGGCAGTTGAAACCATTGCTGGCGGATAGAGCACATCAACCGGCACAAGCTTGTCGCCATCCATCACCTTCTTGATCATATCCTTGGAGCCTGCACCGCCCACAACATACTGGATGTCGCTGCGGTTGGCCTGCTTGATGGCTTCGAGAACGCCGACAAGCATGTCGTCATCCTGTGCCCAGACCACATCAATCTTCGGATATTTGGTCAGGAAGTCCTGCATGACACGGAAAGCATCGTCGCGGTTCCAGTTACCATACTGGCGATCCAGAACCTTCACGTTAGAGCCTTCAATGCCCTTGTCGAAACCGTCCTGACGCTGCTGATCGATCGGGATCGGCAGGCCGCGAATGACGACGACCTGGGCATCGGGCGTGGTCTTCTTGATATATTCACCGGCCACCTGTCCAAGCGCCGGGTTGTTACCGGCCACGTAGAGATCGCGGATGGAATTGTCGTTGCTGCTTGGTGCGCGGTCGACCAGAGCGACAAAGGTTCCCTTGTCCTTGATTTCCTTGATGGCGTTGACGAGCGGATCGGGATCGGTCGGCAGAACAACCAGCCCGTCGAGGCCCTGAACGGCCAGATCCTGCAACGCATTGGCCTGCGATGCCGCATCGGGCGACGTCTTGACGATGACGTTGAGGCCCGGATGCTCAGCCATCAGAAGCTTCGCCACGCGTTCGGCATGATAGACGACGCCTGCCGTCCAGCCATGATCGGCCGCCGGGATCGAAACGCCGATCGTCACTTTCTTGTCCTGTGCGCTTGCTGCGCTGCCAAAGGCAAGCGCACCCGCCGTCAAGGCGGCGAAAGCAAGCTTCATCAAATTCCCTCGCATAGTCTTCCTCCCAGTAAACACGGGGCTCTCATTCCTCTCTGGCTGGAATCGCCCCAACAATTCCGCCAATCCTTAAAGCGCGTCGCATTTTATCGTACTCGTATGACACGCTTTAAGCTTTTGTTTTCATGCATGTCTTCATCCCAAAACCGGTTCCCACTTTTGGGAGACATGCATTAGACCTATCTTCGCGAAAGCGAACGCTGCACAAGCATGGCGATGATGATAATCGCGCCCTGAATTGCCCCGAGCAGATACTCACTGACGAAGTTCGACAGGATCATGATGTTTCCGATGATCTCCAGAATGAATGCGCCGCAGATCGTGCCCCAGATACGGCCCACGCCGCCGCGCAAAGCTGTTCCGCCAACAACGACGGCGGTAATCGCCTGCAGTTCCCACATCAGGCCGGTCGTGGCCGAGGTAGAACCCAGACGCGGCACATAAAGAAGCACGGCCACAGCGACGCAAAGGCCCTGAATGATGAAGGCGATAGTACGCACTTTCTTGACGGAAATGCCGGAATAGCGTGCTACATCCTCGTTCGATCCGACTGCAATGACATGGCGGCCATAGCGGGTCCGATAAAGGACGAATGCCGCAAGCGCTGCCGTCACGAAAATCACGATAACCGGCACCGGCACGCCAAGAATGGAACCAAAATAGGCCGGGCGATAAAGCGCCTGAATGTCCGGATTGCGCAAGGTGATCGCGCCACCTTGCGACAACCATGTGGTGAGACCACGATAGATGCCCATAGTGCCGAGCGTGGCGATAAATGGCTCGATGCCGCCAACCGTCGTTATCAGGCCATTCAACAGGCCACAGGCTGCACCGACAATCAGCGCCAGCATCACGGCCGCAATCAGCATCATCACCGGATCGGCAATCACCCCACTATTCATGAACAGGATCATGATACTGGCGACGAACGCCACCATTGCGCCCACGGACAGGTCGAGCCCGCCGGATGAAATCACATAGGTGGCACCAAGCGCGATAATGGCGATAAAAGCGCTACGCGTTGCGACATTGAGAAGATTGTCGATGCTGATGAAGTTCGGGTTGGCAATCGTGCCCAGAACAAGCAGCAGGGCGAGCGCGATGAACGGGGCAATTGCCCTTAAATCCCAATCCTTGGATGTCCTCGCCACTGAGCTTTTATCGGTCGCAACCTGTGTCATCTACTTCCCACTTTATTGTTTTTATGCGGCATTTTCGGCTTCAACGCCGGTTGCAAGCACGACGATGTCATGTTCCGTCATGCGGTCGCCTGTCACCTCACCGGCAATCCGCCCTTCCCGCATCACGACGATGCGGTCGCAGATACCGATCAGTTCCGGCATTTCCGACGAAACCACGATGATCGATTTCCCCTCATCGGCCAGATTGGCGATGAACTGATAAATCTGTTCCTTCGTGCCGACATCGATGCCGCGTGTCGGTTCATCGATGATGACGATGGACGGATCGAGCATCATCATCTTGGCAAGCAAAAGCTTCTGCTGGTTTCCCCCCGAAAGCTGACCTGCCAGAATGTCCTTGCGGCCCGTGCGAATATCGAACTCGCGGATCGCATCATCGAGCGCGGAGCGTTCCCGGTTGCGGTCGATCTGCAAACCGCTCACGAATTTCTTCAATGACGCTAGCGTGAGATTGACGCCCAGGTCCTTGGACAGAAGCAGCCCTTTGCCCTTCCGGTCCTCGCTGAGATAAACGATCCCCGCCTTCTGGCTTTCATGCGCATTGCGGAAATGAACCGGCTTGCCATTGTGGCGTGCATCCCCCTTACCGGGTCGCAGACCGACGATCCCTTCCATCAGCTCCGTGCGTCCGGCGCCGACCAGACCGGCAAAGCCGAGTATCTCGCCCCGGTTGAGATGGAAGCTCGCATTCTGCACGTAGCCGGGTACGCTAAAGTTATCGACTTCGAGAATGGCAGCGTTGTCATGCTGGCTTGCGCGGTCAGGATAAAGCTTTGAAACGTCACGACCGACCATCAGCCGGGCCATGTCCGATGGCTGCAATTCCGAAGACAGATGTGCTGAAACAAGCTTGCCATCGCGAAGCACGGTCACACGATCGGATATTTCCTTCACTTCCGGCAGGCGGTGCGAAATATAGAGAACAGCGACGCCCTTTGCGCGAATGTCGCGAATGACTTTCAGCAGCGCTTCCGTCTCGAACGGTGTCAGCGAAGCGGTCGGTTCGTCAAAAATCACCACACGATGCGGCACCAGCAACACGCGGGCGATCTGCACCAACTGGCGCTGCGCAATCGACAGGGAGCCTACAACCGCATCCGGATCGATATCGGCGCCCAGATCACGAATGGCCTTGCGCGCACCTTCGCGCATCGATTTATCATCGACAACCAGTCCACGGTTAAGCTCGCGACCAAGATAGATGTTCTGCGCGACGGTCAGATCGGGTGCGAGGAGAATTTCCTGATGCACCAGCACAATGCCCTGCGCTTCGGCCTCCACTGGCCCCGAGAAAGTAACCGGCTTGCCGTCGATGCGGATTTCTCCGCTCGTAGGACGCTCATTGCCTGCAAGCAACTTCATCAGCGTCGATTTCCCGGCTCCATTCTCGCCGATGATCGCATGGACTTCGCCGCCGAAAATGCGCAAATCGATATTTTTCAGAACCTGAACAGGACCGAATGATTTGGAAAGCGACACAGCTTCCAACAGTGCTGGCCCGTCATCTTTATCTGGCGCACTCATGCGCAACCGCCCACAGCGAACTGCCGCATTTTTTGCGTCTTTAATATGCTCTTTGCCGATAGTTCTGGCTGCACGTGAACTCCTCCCAAAGCGTCACGATAAAAAGCTTAGCTTTCGTTTTGAGGTACGTAAAGCAAAATATGCACTCCAAGGTGTTATCAAACCGGAGGAGCCCTGACCTTACAAGACTTCTGCCGTTAAACAGAAAGGTTCCGATCAATCATCCTGATGGATCGGTTCATCGACAAATGTACCGCCCTGATAGACCGCGAGTGCTGAATCCGGCGCTGGCCGCGGCGTTGTCTTCTCCAGCTCGACCCGGAAACGTTCCGCATTGTCCTTGGGGTGCCAGCCGAGAAAACGGGCATGGTTGTTGTCCCACCACACCGAATCGTTGTTCGAAACACCCCAGATAACGGGACATCCCAGCATCGGCGCCCGGAAAACACAGTCAATCAGACCGGCGAAATCGTCATATGACATCCAGGTCGAAAGCATGCGATGATTGCGCGGCTCCTCAAAACAGGAGCCGATACGAACGATTGCCGTCTCCTGACCGAACTTGTCATGATACATGCTGGCAATGGACTCGCCGAAGCATTTTGAAATGCCGTAAAGACCGTCTGGACGTGTGGGCGCCTTTGCGTCGATATATTCGTCCTGTCTATAGAAACCGATCGTATGGTTTGAGCTGGCAAAAATGATACGCGGACGGCCATGCGCCCGCGCGGCTTCATACAGATTGTACATCCCGACGATATTTGCGTTGAGTATCTTGCTGAAAGACGCCTCGGTCGAAATACCACCGAGATGCAGAATACCGTCGCAACCTTCGACAAGACGCATGACTGCATCCATATCGCCGAGGTCACATTGAACCAGCTCTTCATTGAGTTTGGCTTTGCCGAGATCGGCAACGTCGGACAGGCGCAGCAGCTCGGCTTTGCCGGCCAGTTTATCTCGCATTACGCGCCCGAGTCCGCCCGCAGCACCGGTAATCAGAAGTCTTTTCACGAAAATCTCCAATCGGACGGGATAGGGCAAAATTCGACCGTTCGGCTTGTGGGCGTCAGAGCCCTCGTGAACGGTTATCTTAAGGATGGAAAAGCAGCGTCCCCTCCCAGGTACGTCGCCGCGACAACCATCATACATGTCCAAAAATGACGGTCAACGCCGACACAGACGGCAACCTATCGCTTCCGACGACGATACGGAAGATCACTGATCCGGTAACAGGCTAGTAAGATTATCGATGAGCGGCGACCGGTTGTTCTTCATCGAAACCAGCCCCAACCGCGCCAGAAGAGGCTCGCCTTCGATTGGACGATAAGTCACCCCGGCCAGCTTGATCTGCGCAATGGCGGTTGGAACAATCGAGACGCCCAGATCGGCTGCGACCAGATTGACGACGGATGGCATCTGCGGCGCTTCCTGCGCGACGATCATTTCAAAGCCCGCATTCCGGCAAGCCTCAACCACATCGTCGTAAAGGCTAAGCCCCACAATGCGCGGGAAAAGCACGAATGCCTCATTTGCCAGAGCTGAAATCGGCAGCTTGGGATGAACGGCAAGCGGATGATGGCTCGGCAGGGCGATCAGCATCGGCTCATCAGCCAGCCGCTTCATGCGTACGTCCTTGGAATTTTCCAATCCGGGCCGGATGAAGGCAGCGTCCACCTCTCCCCTGACCAGCTTTTCCATCAAAAGATGACTGTTCATCTCCGTCAGGGTCAGCCGGACATCGGGCCATCTGGCCCGAAACTTGCGGATTGTACCGCTGACGGTCGGGTTGAACGCGGACGATGCAGTGAAACCCAGCGCGAGCCTGCCGGTTTCTCCACGCGCCGTGCCCTGCGCTACAAGCTTCGCCTTCTCGGCGGCGGCAAGGGAGGCCTTCGCTTCACCAAGAAAAGCCGTGCCGGCTGCCGTCAGTTCGGCTCCATGCGGCACGCGATGAAACAGCGCCACCCCGATCTCGTTCTCGAGGTCGCGTATCTGCTGGCTGAGCGGCGGCTGACCGATACCGAGCTTCGCAGCCGCGCGGGTAAAATTGCCCTCTTCGGCCACGGCCAGAAAATAACGCAGATGACGTAGTTCCATCGCTATATCCAAAAGCTATTGCAATCGTCACTTCCATATATTGGACAAATGACGGGCATTTGACTAGATCAAAAAGCGGGAGGATTTGAAAAGGCAAAGTCATGTCACGCCTCGCAGAACGCAGCCTCGACAGCGTAAGAACACCGGAAAGCCAGCTCAAGCTCGTTTCAGCTCCCACGGCAACCGAACAAAAGCATTATCTCGTCAAGGGCACACCGGCATTTCGCAATGCGAGCATTGCACTCTTCCTGTCCGGCTTTGCAACCTTCTCCCTGCTTTACTGTGTCCAGCCGCTCATGCCGCTTTTCGCGCATGATTTTAACATCACGCCCGCGGCCAGTTCCTTATCGCTTTCCGTTTCGACAGGCTTTCTCGCCTTTGCAATTTTCGGTGCTGCCGTCGTATCTGAGCGCTTCGGACGCAGGACACTGATGTTCGTCTCGCTCCTCGGCTCAGCACTTTGCACGATAGTCAGTGCATTGGTGCCGGACTGGCATATGCTGCTCGTCATCCGTGCCCTGCAGGGCCTGCTGCTTGGCGGTGTGCCTGCGGTCGCCATGACCTATCTGGCGGAAGAAATCGACCCGCGCGGCCTTGGCGCTTCAATGGGGCTTTATATTGCTGGCAATGCATTCGGCGGCATGGCGGGCCGTGTCATTGCCGGAACGCTCGCAGAGTATTTCTCCTGGCGCGTCGGTCTGGCAGGCATGGGGCTGCTAGGACTTGCCGCATCCATCGGTTTCCTCTTTCTGCTGCCCGCATCGCAGAACTTCATTCCGCGTCCGGGCTTCAATGCACGGTTTCACCTCGGCGCATGGATCGGCCACATCCGCAACCCGGCCTTGCCACTGCTCTTTGCCATTGGCTTTCTCGTGATGGGTTCATTCGTCACCATCTATAACTATATCGGTTTCCGCCTCGTGACGGCGCCTTATAGCCTCAGCCAGACAGCGCTCGGCGCCATTTTCACGGTCTATCTGTTCGGCATTGCAGCTTCATGGCTTGCTGGCAGAATGGGCGACAGGCTCGGCTATTTCACCGTGCTTCCCATCGGGCTTGCCATACAGGCTGCGGGCTGTCTTCTGACCCTCTTTGCACCGCTGCCTGTCATCATTGTGGGTATCATCCTCGTGACAGTCGGCTTCTTCGTCAGCCATTCGGTCGCCAGCGCTCTGGTCGGTCGACTGGCACTCCACACAAAGGGACATGCGTCATCGCTCTATCTGCTCGCCTACTATCTCGGCTCCAGTGTTGCCGGTGCAGCGGGCGGCTATTTCTGGGTTGCGGATGGATGGTCTGCGGTTGCCGAATTCACCTTTGTCATGCTTGCCATTGCGTTCGCAGCGGCACTGGGTGCAGCCCGCCTGTCAAGCCGGAACTGAGATTGGACAAAAAGATAAAATTTTATGGAACCATCTTCATTCCAGAGCGTTCATGCGGCTCGGAAGGAGAATGATTGCATGCAAATTGTCGATGCTCTGGTCAAAAGATGCGGCAAGGAAAATTCCTATCAGGTAGAATTCATCGGTGAAGATGGCGAAACTGTTTGCGTATCCTTCCGCCACGATTCCGAGGAAGAGCTGAGCCACCATGACGCCATTGCGAGCGCGCTTGCCAAGATGGCGCCGCTCACAGCTTATGGTGCAGCGTTCATCAGCATCCTGTCGGCCAACAAGTTGAACACGGCCGCCACAGCGGCCTGATAAGTTCCAATAGGAAAGCCCTGCGCTCCAGCCGGAGCGCAGTTTTTTGTGTCTCTTGATCTGCCTTTTTGAACCGCTTTGGGATTGATATCCTTCTGAAAATTGCCTAGCTGCTTGACAGGAGCGAAGCAATTGACGGAGGTTCGGACATGAGCGAATTGGCCGACTGGTTATCGGACACACATCCGGTCACACGAAAGAATGCGGCTGAAGTTGTATTCGACGATATTCGCTCGGCCATCACATCCGGTCGCCTTGCCGTGGGCACCCGCCTGCCCTCTGAAACTCAACTCGCTGGCCGGTTCGGTGTCAGCCGCCCAATCGTGCGCGAGGCGCTGCGGTCACTACAGACACTGGGCCTCACCCAGACCCGAACAGGTAGTGGCACCTACGTCCTGAATGCTTCCCCCGCGAGCGAACTGAATTATGGCGGCTATTCCGCGCGTGATCTGATCGAGGCACGCCCGTTCATCGAAGTGCCGGCGGCAGGCTGGGCAGCCTTACGACGCAGCGCCGAACAACTCGCCAACCTGCTTGAACTTTGCGACAAGATGGACCGCCAGACGGACCCACAGAAATGGGAATTGCTCGATTCCGAATTTCACTGCGCGATTGCCGAGGCTTCCGGAAACACGGTCTTCTCCAAGATTGTCGCTGATGCCCGCGAGGCGCTGATCCAGCAATCTGAACTCGTCAACCTGATGTCTGGCCGCCGCGAAGCTTCGAATGTCGAACATCGCCTGATTGTCGAAGCTATTGAGGCGGGATCGGAAGCTGATGCCCGCGCTGCAATGGAAACGCATCTGAGCAAAGTCAAGACTGCTGTAACGACGATCATCGGCAAGGATGAGGTCTGACACCACAATTGCAGGACCACTGCTTTACACCGGATTCGCGCAGATTATTCATGCCAATCCGGCTTGGCGCGGCATTTTCATGCCAGATAAGCACAAGCCGGTAACACTTTATTCCTGCTGATTTTTTCCCTGCCAGCCTATTTCGGAAATGCATGCGATGCTTCTCATTTGAAGCCGAATACTTGACGCGCGTTCTGCGATATGCGTTAAAACCGGCTTCAAAATCTGTCATGCAGCTTTACAGAATGCCCATCAAATAGGGATGAATTCCATACCCTCATTGAATGACCGGCGGGGCGCCCTAATTGGCCTTTCACGCCGAACGGTCGCCTGTCGAAACCGCGCTCTCAGGGAGGAGCAATGCCGATCGAAACCATGAAAGCCACCCCGGCCGAACGCGAAGTGTTCGTTGAAGAGGACCGCGGTTATCACAAGGCCCTGAAACCGAGGCAGATCCAGATGATCGCCATCGGCGGCGCGATCGGTACCGGGCTCTTTCTCGGTGCAGGCGGACGCCTCGCAATGGCAGGTCCGGCCCTGGTCTTCGTCTATGCCCTCTGCGGCTTCTTTGCCTTTCTGGTGCTGCGTGCACTGGGCGAGCTGATCATGCATCGCCCCAGCTCCGGTTCCTTCGTCTCCTATGCCCGCGAATTCTACGGTGAGAAACTGGCGTTCGTGGCAGGCTGGATGTACTGGCTCAACTGGGCCATGACGTCGGTCGCGGACGTAACGGCTGTTGCGCTCTACATGAATTTCTTCAAGCACTATGTGCCGTGGCTGCAAGGCATTGACCAATGGGTGTTCGCACTGACGGCCCTTATCATCGTGTTGTCGATGAACCTTCTGTCGGTGAAAGTGTTTGGCGAGCTGGAATTCTGGTTCAGTCTCGTCAAAGTCATTGCGCTCGTGACCTTTCTGGTTGTCGGCATTTACTTCGTTGTCTCCGGCACGCCGATTGACGGTCATTCGGCTGGCTTCAGCATCATCACGAATAGCGGAGGCCTTTTCCCGAACGGTATATTGCCTGCATTCATCATCATACAGGGTGTGGTTTTCGCTTATGCATCCATCGAGTTGCTGGGCACCACAGCGGGAGAAACCGAAGACCCGCGCAAGGTCATGCCCCGCGCAATCCGCACCGTGGTCTTCCGCCTTCTCGTCTTTTATGTAGGTTCTGTTCTGCTGCTCTCGCTGCTTCTTCCCTACACAGCCTATTCTGCTGGCGAGAGCCCGTTTGTGACCTTCTTCGGCAAGATCGGCGTCGAAGGTGCGGATATCATCATGAACCTCGTCGTCCTGACCGCGGTTCTGTCGTCGCTGAATGCCGGGCTTTATTCCACCGGGCGCATCCTGCACTCCATGGCCATTTCCGGCTCGGCGCCAGCCTCACTGGCCAAGATGAACAAGAACGGCGTTCCCTATATGGGCATCGCCGTCACCGCGGTCGTCACTGTCATCGGTGTTGTTCTCAATGCTGTCGTGCCTGCGGCAGCCTTTGAAATCGCGCTTAATCTCTCCGCGCTCGGCATCATCACGGCATGGGGCGTCATCGTCCTTTGCCAGCTGAAACTTTGGCATCTTGCGCGTCGCGGCGAAATCGTGCGCCCGGATTTCCGCATGTTCGGTGCACCTTACACCGGCATCCTCACACTCGCATTCCTGCTTGGCGTGCTTGTCCTGATGGCACTCGACTATCCAGTCGGCACATGGACGATTGCTTCGCTGGCAATCATCGGCCCTGCCCTCATCCTCGGCTGGTATATGATGCGTGAACGCATCCATCGACTTGCTACCGAACGTGCTGTAGACGCCAGCATTCCCGGTAAGTGAGAGGATTCGGAAATATGACGCTTGCAAAGCCTTCCATAGCGGTGATCGCCACTGGCGGCACCATCGCCAGCAAGCGTGGGGAAGACGGAGCAAGCACACCGGTCCTGTCCGGTGAGGATCTGCTGGAATTCGTACCGGGCCTTGAAGCGGAGCTTCGCCCGGTCGACCTGATGGCGAAGGATTCTGCAAGCCTCACCCTTTCCGACATGCAGCGCATCAGCGATGCCGTCGGTTCCTGCCTCAAGGATGGCGACTTCGACGGCATCGTCGTCCTGCACGGAACGGATGCCATGGAAGAAACGGCGCTGCTGGTGCATCTGCAGCGTCGCATCAGCAAACCCGTGATTTTCACCGGAGCACAGTTTACCGCCGACCACCCGCAGGCGGATGGGCCGGAAAATCTCGCCACCGCCATTCGGCTTGCCTGCGATCCGGCCAATGCCGACAAAGGCGTCCTTATTGCCTTCGGTGGACGGATCGTACCGGCTTGGGGGGCATACAAGTTCAACAGCGACAGCGCCGACGCCTTCCGCTCTGCACGTATGATCCAAATCCAGAGCCCGGTGCTTCCCGCTCCTGTCGGTGACCGCCGGATCGACACGATTGCCATTTATCCCGGCTGCGATGCCCTCCACATAGAAGCGAGCATTGCAGCCGGTGCCAGCGGCATCGTTCTTGCAGCGCTCGGTTCGGGCAATACCACACCCTGCGTTGTCGAAGCTGTCCGCGAATGCTCGCGCCGCAATATTCCCGTTGCAGTTTCAAGCCGCGTACCGGAAGGCCTGTTGACACCCGGCTATGGCGGCGGCGGCGGCGGATATGATCTTGGCGAAGCTGGAGCCATTCACGCACATACACTTCGCCCGGGTCAGGCGCGCATCCTGCTTGCCGCATTGATCGCGAGTGGCAGCTCAAAGGATGCGATGGTTCACGCTTTCAGCGACGACGGATAAGCAGGTCAGCCCGGAAACTGGCGGTAGCATTCTTCCGCCACCTGCCGCAGGCGTTCGCGCGAAATCTCGCCGCTTACTGCATAACCAAGATCGCTGTCGATCCAGTAGAAAGTTTCGACACCATCGCTTGAAGCAAAACGGAAGCTCGTATCGCGGTTATCCGGATTGCGACCGACGATCACCGAAAGCCGTTTTCCAGCCTCGTCCTCATACATGAAGAATGCGCCCGCCTTGCCGTCAACCGGCAACAGGCGTCCACCAACAAGCTGGAAGCCCAACGAGCGGAGATCGGGAACACGAAGGTCGGGTATGTCGAGCCGTTTGCCAAGCCATGTCGCAAGATGCGCCTCTTCGTTGGAAAAGACCTCGACCGGATGCCGTACTTCGCTGGCATAGATGAGATATGCCGCCTGCGACTGCTGTGGCAGGGTTTGCACGCTCGCTATTTGCGGCTCTACTTCCGCAAACAGGCGCGAGCCTGCAAAGCCGCCAGCGGCGCCGATCAACAAGGCCGCCAGAACCGCTGCGGCAACAGCGCTACGATAGGTGCGCGACTGGCGTATCCCCGCTGAGCGGATCATTCCGGGATCGTCGTTCTTTGCCTTGGCATAACCGGAAAAGAGTTGCCTGATACCGTCGTTCTGTCTGCGCCATTCGGCAGCCAGCGCCGCCTGCTCGGGGTTGCTTTCAAGAAGCCCGGCAATGCGCGCATGTTCTGCTTCGGACAATTGCCCGTCGACAAAGCCGAGCAGTTCCGCTTCGGTTATGGGAGAATTGCGTTCTATCATCGGTTTCTCCGAAGCGTTACAATATTCGAGCCGCTCATATGTTCGGCAACGCGATGTCTTGCCCGTGAAAGCCGCGACATGACCGTTCCGACAGGTATGCCCAGCATTTCTGCCGCCTCGCCATAGCTGTAGCCTTCGACGACGATGAGCATCAGCACCGCGCGGTTATCGTCCGGCAGGGTGTTGATCGCCTCTTCAAGCTGCTGCAGCTGGAACGGATCCGTCTCCGTCGCAGCGACACTGACATTTTCAGTGGCATCCAGCGTTTCATGTCGGGTCCGGGCGCGGCTTTTGTAGCCATTGCGGTAAAGATTGGTCATCATCGTGAGTATCCACCCACGCAGATTGAGGCCACGCCACTGGCCGCGCCGCGACAACGCCTTCGCCACGCAATCCTGCAAAAGGTCCTCGCCTTCGGCATCGGACTTGGCAAGGCTGCGCGAATAACGCCGCATGACCGGCAGGAGGGCCAGAAGCTGGCCCTCGAAACTTTCGGGAGCGGGATGGCTCACATCGGCCTCATGGCTTTGCGGCGTGCCAGACTCCATTGACGCCGTCTCCGGTGACATCGCCGGGCTTCTTGTCCTTCACCCAGTAATAGAGCGGCATTCCGTCTTTCGCCCATTGCTCGCTGCCATCCTTGCGCTTGACCAGCGTATATGCGCCGGAAGCCTTTGCTCCCTTCATCGCCATGAAGGGCGGCCAGTTCTTGGCGCAAGTATCATAGCAGCTGGATTCACCCTTGCTATCCTTGTCGAAAGTGTAGAGCGTCATGTCTTTGGCGCCTGCCAGAACCTGCCCTTTCGAGCTTTCCATCGTCTTGACGGATGGCGCGGCCAGCGCGGCTGACGCCGCCACTGTAGCGATTGCCAGTACGGACATAAAACCAAACGTTTTCATGATCTGCCTCACGGGGTTCCAATCGCGACATGCGATATGGAGATAAGACAATCGACGACCGCGATTTATTCCCGAAGCCGCAAATATTTTTCCGTTCCAGCATCAGAGTGCCATCAAACCCATTGATTAGCAGGCTCTAAATATTATATATAGCTACACATATAATAGATAGCTATACAATGTCTCAGTCAAAACATGATCTTGAAGCGGCTTTCACGATGGAGCTTTCCACGGCCGCGCGCAAAATGCGTAACCTGTTCGATTCCCGCGTCCGGGAACGCGGGCTGACGCTGGCACGTGCCCGCGTGCTCCTGCTTCTCGCTCAGCAGCGCGACTGGAACCAGCGCGAGCTGGCAGATGCTCTGGAAATCGAGCACCCTTCCGTGGTGCGCCTTCTGGATGGGCTTGAAAAGCAGGGGTTGATCTATCGCGCCGCGGTTGAAAGCGATCGCCGCGCGAAACGTATCGAGCTGACGGGTGAAGCGCAGGCGCAGGTGCGCGAGCTGCAGGAAATCACCCGCAACATCCGCTCCGAACTGCTGCAGCGCATAGACCGGCCGACACTGGAAGCAGCCCTTACTGTTCTTCAGGAAATCAGCCAGACGGTGGAAACGACACTCGCGGGGAAAGACCGCTAGAACCATGTCGGAAGAAGACAAAGATCAGCAAGGACAACAGGCTTCCCCGGCAAGCCAACCGGCTGCAACGCCTGCCGTTCCGCATATGCCGGTTTACATGTCCGCTATCTACATCGCCGCGTCTGTTCTAATGTGGTCGACGCGCGGTCTCAGTATGTATTTCATCTCGGCCAACACGCAGCAGATACAGGGATCACTCGGCGCAACGCTGACGGAAACCTCGTGGCTTATCGCAGCCTATATGGCTCCCTATGCCAGCCTGACGATCCTTCTCATCAAGATACGCACCCAGTTCGGTCTGCGCCGTTTTGCGGAAATCGCAATCGCCGTGTTTCTGATTTCTTCCCTGCTGCATCTGCTTGTCTATGATATCTGGTCGGCGATCCCGATCCGCTTCATTGCGGGCGCTGCTGCGGCGCCGATCTCGACCATCGGCTTTCTTTACATGCTCGAAGCCTTTCCGCCCGCCAAGAAAATGACTTGGGGCCTCAGCCTTGCGCTCACCTGTTCGGCTGCGGCAGGCCCACTGGCGCGTGTCATCTCACCGCTACTGTTCGATATCGGCCAATGGCAGCAGCTCTATATGGTCGAAATCGGCCTGTCGCTAGCAGCCTTCGCCGTCGTCTATATCCTGCCGATGACACAAGCGCCGCGTGCAAAAGTGTTGCACTGGCTGGATTTCGTCGCTTACGGACTGATCGCCATCGGCTTTGGGCTTCTCGCGGTCGTACTGGTTCAGGGCAAGAACTATTGGTGGTTCGAAGCCCCCTGGATCGGCATATGTCTGGCGATCTCAATCGCTGTTCTTGCCTGCGCTGCCGCAATCGAACTCAACCGCGAACAGCCGCTGATGAACCTGCATTGGCTGTTCCAACCGGAAATCCTGCGCTTCACGCTGATCCTCTTCATATTTCGCATCGTGCTTGCCGAGCAGACAACCGGTGCGGTCGGCCTCTTTCAGGCATTCGGCCTGCAGGACGGCCAGAGCCGCGGCCTTTATCTCGTCATTCTCGCTGCATCCTTGGCGGGGGGCATTACCTGCGGCATGTGGATGAAGCTTGAACGCGTATCGTTCATCTTCGGGCTGGCGCTGGTCTTCATCGCGGTCGGTGCCTTTCTGGACAGCCATGCCACAAACCTGACCCGCCCGCACAACGCCTATCTCAGTCAGGGCCTGATAGCCTTCGGCGGCGCTCTGTTCCTGCCCCCGGCCATGCTTGCGGGCATCACCAAGGCGCTGAAACAAGGACCGACCTACATGACGAGTTTCATCGTCATCTTCCTGTTCACGCAGAACATCGGCGGTCTTATCGGCTCTGCCGTGTTCAGCACATTCATCGCGATCCGCGAAAAGTATCATTCCGCCTATCTGGTGGAGCAACTGGTTATGTCCAACCCCGTCGTCGCCCAGCGCGTTCAGGCGCTCTCCGGCACCTATGCAAAGGTTCTGGCTGATCAGGGACTGACGAAGGCCGAAGGGCTGGCGCTTCTCGGACAACAGGTCACCAAGGAAGCGACGGTGCTGTCCTATAACGATGCTTTTCTCGCAATCTCCGTCATCGCGAGCCTCTCGCTCGTTTGCCTGATCGCCTATCGCTTCTATGAAAACATGCACATCCACCATAACGCTACGGTGGCTGGTTAAATCGACGAGTATTTGAAAATGTCAGTTGGAAAACAGTATATTCGCGGCAGCCTCGCTCTCATCATCGGCCTTGCAGGCGTTCTGATGGTGCTGTGGGCGTGGCAGTTGCCGCCTTTCAAACACACCGTCGAGACAACCGATAACGCCTATGTCCGTGGACAGGTGACGGTTATCAGTCCGCAGGTTGCCGGTTATGTCACCAAGGTCAATGTCAACGACTATCAAACAGTAAAACAGGGCGACCTACTGTTTGAGATCGACAGCCGCAGCTATCAGCAGAAGCTGGATCAGGCGCTGGCCGCACTCAACAGCAAGAAGGCAGCTCTGGCCAATTCAGAGCAGAGCCAACGTTCGGCTGAAGCGACGATCCAGTCGCGGCAGGCACAGATTTCCGGCGCCAAGGCAGCACTTGAGGTAGCCGAAGCCAATGCAAAGCGCGTCGAGGCTTTGCTGCCGCGCGGTGTGACCACGCAAAGTTCTGCTGATACGGCTCACGGCACCCTGCTTCAGGCGCAGGCCTCCGTCGAGGAAGCTCAGGCAGCGCTGGCCGTCGCACAACAGGACCTGCAGTCCATTATCGTCAATCGCGACAGCCTCAATGCCGATATCGCCAATGCGGAAGCAACCGTTGAACTGGCGCGGATCGACCTGCAGAACACCCATATCATTGCCCCGCGTGACGGTACGCTCGGCGAAGTGGGCGTGCGTCTCGGTCAATATGTGACAGCGGGAACGCAGCTCGTCTCCGTCGTACCAAAGATCAAATGGGTAATGGCGAATTTCAAGGAAACTCAGCTATACGGCATGAAGATTGGCCAGCCGGTCACTTTCACCGTTGATGCGCTGCGTCATGCGGAATTGAAGGGGCACATCGAAGCTTTCGCGCCTGCTGCCGGTTCCGAATTCAGCGTCATCAAATCCGACAACGCGACCGGCAACTTCACCAAGATCACCCAGCGCCTTTCCGTTCGTATCGCCATCGATGAAGATCAACCGGATGCGGCACGTCTAGTGCCCGGCATGTCGGTGGTCGTCCGTGTCGACACAAATGCAGAGCCAGTTGCAAACTAAAACAACCGCAACTTACGGGCATGGAACGCCTCGGCGTAGGTCTCAGGCGCGCGGCATTCCATGCCGCGTAGCCGGGCAAGCCCGCGAAAGGTTTCCGCGTCAAACCAGTCCTTCGAGCGCTGCGTGCCGAAGTGTTTCATCAACAGGTCGATCTTGCGATCCATGATCGCAGCCGGCAGCGCCGAATAGGCGTTGGGCTGGCCCAGATCGCCATCCCATTTCGGGATTTCATATTCAAGGATCATCTGATCCCGAAACAGGTTCCATGTCAGCTCGTTGACCGTGCGGTGGTCCTGATGCGCATCGCCATGGCGATGAGTAAAGACCATATCCGGCTGCCCTCGCCCGCGCTGTTCGATCAGCCATTGTTTGATCTCACGGCTTTGCGCCGGGAAATAACTATCCTCGAACGAGGCAAGATGAATGTTGAAACTGTCTATCCCGCGCAGAAAATCGCGCACGGAAGCCTCTGCCTCCGCGCGCCTTTCTTCGTTTCCCGACAAAACACACCACTCCACATGCAATGGCGTGCCGCTCTCGATCAGGCTCAGAAGCGTGCCGCCGCAACCGATTTCGATATCGTCGGAATGCGCGCCCAGACAAAGCAACTGCAGCGGACGGCTCTGATTTGCGAGCGAGCGCAGATCAATCATAGCGCTATCGCGACATTGGTAGCGCGTCGTTCGGCCTCTTCCGCCTTGTGCCTCTTCCAGGGCATGTCGCCCTTTTCGACCATGTCCTCAAGCGTCTGCCAGTCGCGCAGCGTATCCATCGAGCGCCAGAAGCCCTCATATTTATAGGCCATCAGCTGGTTTTCGGCGATCAGACGGCCGAATGGTTCAAGCACCAGTTCTTCCCCTTCGCGCATATAGTCGAAGATTTCCTTGCGGAAGAGGAAGTAACCGCCATTGATCCAGATATCGGAGGTGTTCGACGTCCGGAAAGCCCGCACGTCGCCGCCTTCGGCAATATCGGCAAGGTGATAGGTCAGCGGCGGGCGGACGGCGAGGAAACAGGCAATCTTACCGCTGGCACGGAAACGTTCCGTCATGTCGTCGAGGTCGACATCACTGAGCCCGTCGCTGTAATTGGCGAGGAACATCTCCTCATTCGCCACATGCGACCGTGCGCTCCAGAGCCTCTCGCCGATATTGCGCCAAATCCCCGTATCGAGCAGCGTCACGCTCCAGTCACGATCCACTTCCTCAAGCAATTGCACATTGCGTCCGCCATCCGAAACCACACAGTCCGCGAAGGTCTGCGGGCGGATCGTCAGGAAGAAATCCTTCACGACATTGGCCTTGTAGCCCAGGCACAGAACGAACTCATTGTGCCCGTAGTCGCTGTAATATTCCATAACGTGATGCAGGATCGGCTGATGGCCGAGCGGAATCATCGGCTTCGGGATGTTCTCCGAATATTCGCGGATTCTGGTTCCAAGACCGCCGCAGAACAGAACGACTTTCATGACTTACCGCTCCTCTGTGAGTAGTGCCGGGTCAATCAACGTGACGTGTGGGATCGGAATGATGAACTTCGCGCCCCACTCGACCACGTGCTGCATCTGCCGGATGATCTCGTCCTTGAAGTTCCACGGCAGGATGAGGATGTAATCGGGCCGGTATTTGTCGATCGCCGACACATCGTAGATCGGAATGTGCATGCCTGGCGTGAAACGCCCGTGCTTGTACGGATTGCGATCGACCGTGAAATCCAGGAAATCCGTGCCAATGCCGCAATAGTTCAGAAGCGTATTGCCCTTGCCCGGCGCGCCATAACCGCAGATGCGCTTGCCGGCATTCTTGGCTGCGATCAGGAAGGACAGAAGATCGCGCTTGGTGCGCCGGGTCTTTTCGGCAAACTGCTCATAGGTCGAAATCTCGTTGAGGCCGAAACTCTCTTCGCGCTTCAGAAGCGCCGCCACACGCGGTCCTGCCTTCCGCTTGCTGCTGTTATGCGCAAGATACACCCGGAGCGACCCGCCATGGGTTGGCAGTTCCTCCACGTCGATGACCTTCAGGTGATGGCGGTGCGCCATGTACCGGATCGTCAGCAACGAGAAATACGAGAAATGCTCGTGATAGATCGTGTCGAACTGGTTTTGTTCGATAAGATTGGCGAGATGCGGAAACTCCAGCGTAATCACGCCTTCCGGCTTCAGCAACAGATGCAGACCACGCACAAAGTCATTGAGATCAGGGACTTGCGCCAGAACGTTGTTACCGATCAGGAGGTCGGCCTTGCGTCCTGTGCCAACCAGTTCGGCAGCGAGCGTCGAGCCAAAGAAATCCACACGCGTCGGCACGCCCTTTGCAATGGCCGTCTCGGCCACATTGGCCGCCGGTTCGATGCCGAGGATCGGAATGCCCTTCGGCAGGAAATGCTGCAGGAGATAACCATCATTGCTGGCGATCTCGACCACGAAGCTGTTTTCGTTCAGTCCCAGCCGCTCGGTTATCTCGTCGCAATAGGTCTTCGCATGGCTGACCCAGCTGGTGGCGAAAGACGAGAAATAGGCATATTCAGTGAAAATCTCGGCAGGCGAGAAATACTCCTTCAACTGCACCAGATAACAATGATCGCAGACAAGCGCGTAGAGCGGGTAGTAAGGCTCCATGCGGTCGAGGCGATCCGCCGTAATGAAGCTTTCGCAAGGCGGCGACATCCCAAGATCAACAAAGGTGTGTTTGAGTAGTTTACCGCACAGGCGACAGCCGGTCTGCTCTTGCGCCATGCTCGTGCTCCGCGAAATATCCGGCGTCTGGATGGTCATACGTCGTTCCTCGCCTCAACGAACCTTCGGACTGGTCCGTTACGGGTTGATGGGGTTGAACTCCGATCCACGTCGGATAATCAAAACTACTAAGCGGCCTAAAAATTGCCGAGACTGTCATCAGGGGCGAGCCGTACATACGATCGGGCGCAACATTCACCGGACGGACTACGAGGAGTAGGTACCCGATCTTCACCCTATGGCGACGTGGGCGTAGGCGCCTACCTCATTCGGACAGGTTGGCCTCGCCCGGAAGGCTATTTGGATGCATCGAAGAAACTTCTATCGCCCGATAATGCCGCTGTCAGAATGCGCATGTATGGAAATCGGAGCAAAACATGCGTTTCACTTCGCTCAACATCGATGGCGCCTGGTCTATCGAGCCGGAAAGGCTTGAGGACGAGCGCGGCTGGTTCGCGCGGGTCTATTGCGAAGCCGCCTTCGCGGAGCGACAGATGGAAACACATTTTCCGCAGCACAGCCTGTCTTTCTCACGCGAAGAAGGAACATTGCGCGGCCTTCACTACCAAAACGAGCCACATTCGGAGACCAAACTCGTCACCTGCCTGCAGGGCGTCATCTGGGATGTTCTGGTCGATCTGCGCCCGCATTCACCCACCTACAGGCGCTGGGCCGGCGTGGAACTATCCGCCGAAAACGGCGTCCAGCTCTACATCCCCGAAGGCTGCGCACACGGCTTCCAGACCCTGACATCTGACGTCCTCGTGCGCTACATGATCTCGAAGCCCTATGCGCCTGATTATGCGACAGGTTTACGCTATGACGACCCGTCGCTCGGCATACCATGGCCGAACAGGCCAAGCGTCATTTCCGACAAGGATCTGGCCTGGCCGCTGCTTTAGCTCTCCACCAACAAGCCTGCATCACGGAGCCGGTCTGCGGCATCGGCAAGGGTTGCGAATGGCAGTTTCGCACGTTCTGCCATATCGAGAATGGAGTGCTCGCCATCCGCCAGATTGAGCACCCACAGCAGTGCCATGGCGTTTTGCGCGGCGCGACTGTCTCCGCCCATGTTTCCATAAAGGCCACGCCGCCCGAGCTGCGGCTCCCCCTTTGGCGACGTGTTCAGCGGAAGCCAGTTTCGCTCAGCAATTTCAACGGCCTGCAAGACCATGTTGAACGATTGTTCCAGATAATCCGGCTTGATGAAATCGAGATTGTCGGCCGATGTATGATATTCTGGAAAGGTGCCATAGAGACTGCGCTGGAACATGCCGACCGGCAGGTTGAATCCGGGTGAACAGAACTGGCGCTCGTCATAGCCGTAGGGCCAGAAATCATGCATCGTCGCATTGGTACACCCGGCAAGAACATGCCCCATGATGCGATCAATCTCCGCATCGCCGCGACGGCTGCGCTTGTAATTCGGCCCGCCAGCATCGCCAACGCAGGACAGGACCAGCCCGTGCCGGACCAGCCCCAATTGCTCTTCATTCTGCTTTAGCCATGCAAGAGCGCCGAAAGTCGCCGGGCCGAAAAGCAGCCGGTAGGTCAGGCGCGTGCGCCGTGATTGCAGCACTTCGCCAAGATGCGCCAGCAGCGCCAGCCCGGAACAATTGTCGTTGGCCAGCGACGGGTGGCAAAGATGTGCCGACAGGATGAACGTCTCGTCGGTTTCCCCCCGGTGAATGAACTCACCAAAGGTCAGAAAACCGTCGCGGCGTTCCGCATCAATCACAACGTCATAATCGCCGTCCTGCATCGACAGTAACTCGTTATGCGTCATGCAGAAGCCCCACGCTTCCGCATGGTAGCAGGTGCGATAGGGAATGAGGTCCGGCTGATCAGGCAGCGTATGAATATGCTCCTTCAGCGCGTTGAGTGGCATTCGCGCCCGCACAGGCACGCTGAAATTCACCACATGCAGATTGTGCCGGGCAAAATCAACGACACGATTGCCGTTCATGTCCGCGATATAGGCCTCACGAATGATCCATTCCTGCGGCGCTTTCCAATCATAAAGCGGAGTGCCGGTTGGAACCTGATGAACCGTCAACGGCAGATGTTCCCCGATGACGGCAAGCGTTTCGCGCACGCCATCACCGGCGAGACTGCGGCAGACTGGATAGAGGCGGGCAGCCAGATCGTAGATGGCTATCCCGTTCGACAACGGCGGAATGGCAATTTCAACGCCCTTGTGCCCGCCCCCCGTATCCATCACGCCGTTGCCCGAAGCGGTTGCGGTTCATCGTCGGCGCGCCGCAGATCGGCATCCAAGACCCCTTCCGCAATCAGCTTGCGAATATGCGCGATGCGCTGGAAGCGCGGGCCCTCAAACTCCTCAAGCGTCAGCGTCGAGCGGCTATAAGCGGCAAGCAGTTCGCGCGTCCCGGCAACGGCATCCCATTCCGGTTTTGCCTCCGGCAGCACCCGCGCCAGCTTTTCAAAACTGACGCGATAGGAACGTGTATCCGGTCCGGCGTCATCCGCATATTCGATACGGCAATCGGGAACATTCTCGGCGACGATGCCCGCAATGTCGCGGATGCGGTAGTTATGCTCCGTCGAACCGACATTGAAAGCTTCGTTCCAGACTTTTTCGCGCGGGGCTTCCATAGCCGCCATGAAGGCGCGGGAAATATCGCGGATATGCACGATGGGTCGCCAGGGCGTGCCATCGGACTTGAGGTAGATCAGCCCCTTCGTCACCGCCCATGCCACGAGATTGTTGAGCACGATGTCGAAACGCAGGAAAGGCGAAACACCGTATGCCGTTGCTGGACGCAGATAGACCGGGCAGAAGCTTGAATCTGCCAGTTCCCGGATCTCCTGTTCCGCCCGCACCTTGGACCGGCCATAGGCCGTTACCGGTTTCAACTCTCCAGTTTCGTCGATCAAATCAGCATCGCTGATGCCGTAATTGCTACAGGATGATGCAAACAGAAAACGCCCGACACCTGCCCGTTTGGCCGCTTTCGCCACGGCGACACTTGCCCGGTGATTGATGTCGTAGGTCAATTCCTCATTGAGATTACCCAGCGGATCATTGGAGAGTGCGGCTAGATGAATGACCGCGTCAAACCCCTCCAGATCGCGCGGCGACACATCGCGCACGTCCTTTCGGATGGTCGGCACGTTCATAACGGCACCGCCTTCTTCAAAGAGACAATGTTCGTAAAGGCCAATGTCATAGCCGGACACTTCATGCCCCGCATTCATGAGGACCGGTACCATGACCGATCCGATATAGCCCTGATTGCCCGTAACCAGTACTTTCATGTCCGACTCCTCAAGCTTTGATAAATGCATGTTAGCCAGAGAGGACAGGAGCGACGACTTGACCGAAGGCATGCCCGATTAGGACAAGCGTTTATGAAAAAACGTGAAAGGACGTATCGCCTACCTCTTTTGGATGGGTCGCAGACGCTCGTCGCTGCCGATCAGCAGAAGCCAATCGGTTCCGCCGCCGGAATTTTGCACCCGCTTCGGCGTGTAGGTGGCAATCAGCCCCTCCACCGTCGGCTGGCCTGCATCGGCAAACTTGCCGGAAACAGGGTCATACCAGACGGCCTTCCGGCCATCTTTCACGACATTTTTCTGTACCTTGAAATCGTTGGCGTCCCCGTAAACCACCGACAAAGTGCCATCAGGCAGCGATACGGCATAGCTTTTCGCGCTGACCAGAACAGCTCCTTCGCCATCTGGTTTAAGTTGCGGCCAGGGCAGTTTGTCGAAGAGCCTCTTCAACGCCGTCATCGACTGTGCGCCGGGGCTGTCGAGCGCTTCCCGCCAGCTGCGATCAGCAGTGAAAACACCCGGCCCGGTAAAATGCCAGATGGGATTATTGCCAAAGAACTGTCCGGCAGCACCGGCAAGCAAAGCACCATAGGCGTTGCGCCGGATCATCTGTGCGGTCGTCTCCCGCTCGAACTCATAGCCCCCCTCCAGCAAAATAACGGGCATTTTGTTCGGTTTGCGCCGCTCGGAAACCGTGGCATGCACATCGTCATAGGTATAAACCGTATCGAAACTCAGCCAGGACTGATCGGCCCAGAGTTCCGCCGTATTCGTCTTGCGGCCAGAGTGCACCGTCTGGAGGGCGTCTGGATCAACGCGCGCTATGCCCTCAGCCATTTGAGAGACAAGCCGCCGATCCGGCGCATTAAAATCACCGCCCAACACCCAGACTATATTATGAAATTCCTTAAATCGTTGGGCTATCGCCTCGCCATAGACGCGCATTTTCAGTGGACCGGCGACCTCAGCCTTCGAGAACCAGCCCTGACTGTTACCGTTCACGCCCAGATAGGCGGGAGCCAGAAAAACAACTATCCCCAATTGCTCCGCCCGCCCGATCACCCAAGCGGCGTGGTCAAAATATTTCGGGTTGAGATCGCCAAAGGCATCGCCCTTGAACGGTTTTTCACCATAGGCATTGGCGGGTGGATGACGGGAGAAATAGTGTTCGACAAGATTGACCAGAATGGCGTTGAAACCGCGCTTCCGGCGATCCTGCAGATAGATCTCGACATCCTCGCGCTTCAGTTCGGCGATCAACGACCAGGCAGTATCGCCCTGCAGCAAAAACGGTTTACCCGTAGCATCCTCGAAAATGCGCCGATCCTGGCTGATCTTGATCGGGAACGAAGCAGCTGCATCGGACGATCCTGCTGCCATAAACAGCAGGATCGTGGCGATAATGGCGACTACAAAACGCTTCATCGCATCGTCGGCGGATAAGTCGGCGCTTCATTGAAGCGGCGATAGACCACCTGTGAAGGACGTCCGGTCAGATAAGAGCTTACACCGTCGTTCAACGCCCGGACGTAAACGTCGAGCGCACCGTCGATGGCATCCACCGTGCGCGCAATGTCGGTGTCGCTGTGGGTATAGCTCACGACCAAAGATGGCATCAGCACACCGCGCCGGATCGTTTCCTGAAGAAACAAAGTACGAAATGCCTGCGACGGCTGCCCTTGCTCGTCGAGCGTTCCATAGGCAAGGCAGCAAGGACGCCCGAACAGGCGAACATGGTTCTGCAGGCCGTGACTGGCAATCGTCGCATTCACGCCCTCTGCCAGTTTGGAACCTTGCTCATAGAGCCTTTCGATCACCGGTTCGTCGCGATAGATGGTCATCGTGGCAATCGCGGCTGCCATGGCATGGGTTTCAGCGCCATGGGTGGTCGAAAGCAGGAAAACGCGAGGATGGTCGGTCTGTGTCAGTCCACCCAGCTGCATATATTCCGCCTTGCCTGCCAGCGCTGATATTGCAAAACCGTTGCCCAGCGCCTTGCCGAAACAGGACAGGTCCGGCTCGACATCATAAAGCTTCTGCGCGCCGCGCATATGCCAGCGGAAGCCGGTAATCATCTCGTCCAGAATGAACAAGGCTCCGTTTTCATGGGCGATGCGCTTTGCTTCCTGCAGGAAGTTGTTTTGCGGTTCGTCAGCCTTTGCAGGTTCGAGGATAATGGCCGCGATACGCCCCGGATAATCCTCGAACAGGGCTTCAACGCTTGCAATATCGTTGTAACGGAAAGTTGCCGTCAAAGCCGAAACCGAAGCTGGAATGCCTGCATTCATCTTCGTCGTTCCAATGAACCAGTCATCGGTCGAGAAAAATGGATGATCGGCACAACAGGCAATCATGTCACGTCCGGTATAGGCACGCGCCAATCGCACCGCGCCGGAGGTCGCATCCGAGCCGTCCTTGCAGAATTTCACCATCTCGGCGCCGTCGATCAGCTCCAGAAAACTTTCCGCGCATTCGACTTCGATGGCACTTGGGCGCGTAAAATTACATCCGTCCTGCAAGGCGTCGCGCACGGCGCGCACGACGGGCGGGTAGGCATGGCCAAGCCCGACCGCACGATTGCCCATGCCATATTCGATATATTCGTGGCCATCGACGTCGAAGACATGCGAACCGGACCCGCGCTGGATGAACCCGGGCGCGAGTACCGGATACTGGTCGTCACCCTTGGCATAGGTGTGACAGCCGCCCGGAATGAGCGCGTGCGCCTTGCTGGCGAGCAACTGAGAATTGCGGAACTGCGATGTGAAAAGGTTCATGCCCCTTCTCCTTTCTTATTCACAGATCATGCTGCCGACCATCTCGTATGCAGGCGCTCGCGCACCTGACGCAGCCAGTTCTTTACCGGTTTTGGCAAGCGACTGCGCAAACTGGAATGAAGTGCGTTCGGCATCGACCATTGCGAAAGCGGCAGTGGCGGCGCAATGGCTGGGCGATCCTCCGCGAGATGTTCGAGAAGACCGGCATAGGCTCGACCAGCAATATCGTTGTCGAAGACCGTTTCCACTTTCTGCTGGGCGGCGGCTGCCATGCCGGCAAGTAGCTCTCGGTCGCGTGCAAGCCGGTTGATATGACGCGCTGCCTGACGGAAATCGCCGACAGGAAACAAGAGCCCGTCCTCGCCATCGGTGACAATCGTATCGGTCACACCAGCGATCTTCGAGACGACCGCCGGGCATCCCTGGCTCATCGCTTCAATGAGCGTCAGGCCGAAACCTTCAAAGCGTGACGGCATGATCATGACGTCATGCTGGTTCACCAGCCAGGGAACATCGGCAGGCGCAACCCAGCCACTAAACCTCACCTTGTCGCCGAAAGGCGCAAGACGATGCCGCAGCTGTTCCAGATCGGGACCATTACCGGCGACCGTCAGGTGATAGGAGCAATCGAGCTCGCGCAGAATATTCGGCAGCCAGAAAATGCCCTTCGAGTTGTCTTCCATCCGCCCCAGATAAAGCAGGCGAAGCGGGCCGGACTCATCCGGCTTTTGAACATTGCGCGACAAGTGAATGTCCCGGTTCAGTCCATGCGGGATGACAAGCGTGCGCGACGCATCAAAACCATGCTGGCGCACGAGATCGTCGCGGCAGCGTTTTGAAACGCCGACAGTTGCGTGAACATGATCGCGGATTGCCCGCGCCGCCGCGTAGGTGCCGGGTGTGATATTGTGCACGATCATGATGCGCAGAATATCGGCGGGCAGATAGCGCGCCAGATTGGTTTCGAAACGGTTCGCAAGAACATTGACGAAAACGGCGTCGAAATGGTTTTCGCGCAGGAAGCTGATCATATGCCTTGCGCGGGTTTCTTCATCCAGCACACCCATGCGGTCGATGGCATCGCCCTTGCGAAGCGCATCATCAAGCCCCTGCCCTGTCGGCACATTGACCGTATCGCCAGCAGCGCCTGCAGCAAGCCAGCGAAGCTCTATGCCCGACTGGGCAAGCGAGGCGCGCAGACGCGTGAAAACCGAATAGGTCCCGCCTATGTGAGGACGGACAAAGTAAGCACATTTCATGGCCAGAACCTTGTTGCCACAGAAACACCTCAGGGGAGACAAGACTTCGAGGGAACAACTCCCTCGAAGCCTTACTCCGGTATATCGGGGGGCAATGGATATACCGCTGGCCAGTGTATCGAAATTGCTCTGCCACGCATTTCGGCTATGAGGGGTACACCCCATCCTACAATAGAGTATGGTGTTCACCCTTCTGCCAGTTTTCCTGCAGGTCGGTCTGGCCTAAGCTTGTCGGCGCAGCGGGAGACACGCGCATGAGAATAGGACTTTTCGGGCAGTTTGGTTCCGGCAATACCGGCAATGACGGTTCGCTGGAAGCCATGTTGCAACTCTTGAAGCGTAACTGTCCCGACGCACAGCTTGTCTGCATCTGCTCCAAACCCGATATCGTTGCGCAGACATTCGATCTTTCAGCTCATCCGGTCTCCCAGCCCGATCCATCCAACTGGCTGCTCCGGGCAGTCAACAAAGCGATGCTGCATTTTCCCCGACGAACAGTCGGTTTCAGTTGCGCGCTTCTGCTTGCTTCTCAGCTCGATCTCATCATTGTGCCGGGTACAGGCATACTGGATGACTTCAACGAGAACCCCTTTGGCTGGCCTTTTGCAGTACTGCGTTGGTCGCTGGCGGCCAGACTGACCGGCACGCGCATGATCTTCGTGTCGATCGGCGCCGGACCGGTCGATCATCGATGGAGCCGGTTCTTCATCCGTCAGGCTGCAATGCTGGCGTCTTTTCGTTCCTATAGAGATCAAATCTCTCATGACTTCATGAAACAGCTGGGCGTAAAACCCGCTCAGGATTTCGTCAGTGCTGATATCGCCTTTGCATTGCCAACGGTTCCTGATCAAAATCGGGATAGGCCGGAACAATGTGTGGGCATCGGCGTGATGACTTATCGCGGGTGGAAAAAGATGGAGAAGGATGGCGATGCCATCTACAGGGACTATGTCTCCAAAGTAACGACACTGGTGACCAGGCTTCTGGCCAGCGGGCGTCAGGTGCGTCTGCTGATCGGAGACAAGGGCGACATAGAGGCGGCTCGCGATATACTGGAGCAGCTCGCTCCGGCGGAAGCGAACAAAGTCGCATTTGAACCATCCGCTTCCCTGCACGAACTCATGCAACAGATCGCCAAGACCGACGTCGTTATCGCAAGCCGCTACCATAACATCGTCTGCG
Source organism: Brucella anthropi ATCC 49188 (assembly GCF_000017405.1). Taxonomy (NCBI): domain Bacteria; kingdom Pseudomonadati; phylum Pseudomonadota; class Alphaproteobacteria; order Hyphomicrobiales; family Brucellaceae; genus Brucella; species Brucella anthropi. The sequence continues at coordinate 721,445 of NC_009668.1, read as the reverse complement.
CGCTGGCCATGGGACGCCCCACAATCTCCATGGCTTATGCGAGCAAAAACGACGCTTTGTTGCACGATACCGGACTGGCGGCATTCTGCCACCGGATTGACAATTTTGATCCTGAAACAATCCTCTCCCAGGTCGACTTTGCTTTCGAGCATCAAACGATTTTGACCACGCAGGTGAAAGCCGGTGTGGAGCGCTATCGCAGCCGGCTGGCACGACAGGAAGAGCTTCTTCACACCACATTTCTCGACAATGTCAGGAGTACAGCTGATCCAGCCATTCAGTCACTACGACCGAACTAGAATGTGTTTGGAAATGCCCTATCTTTTTGTATTTACACACACCTTGATCCGAAAATCGTTTCGGATTTCTCGGGATGCGTTCTAGGCGCCGCGTCCGCTTCGCCAGACGGAACGCTTCAACAGATAGTCGAAGGGTGGCATGACCGCGAGCAAGGGCTCACGCTTCAGCGCGAATGCCATCAGCGAACCCGCCACTTTCGGCCTCCGCGCCAGATTGGAGATCGCTGACCAATAAGCCCGTTTGGTAAGGCAATCCTGAACCATTGCAAACAGACGGTGTTGATGCGGCAAGTTGGCACCTTCATGATCGAAGAAGGACCGGAATCCTGCCTCGAACTCGCGGTTCCAGGACAGAATACCATTCACCGTCGCCGACCGGTTCTGGGGATGCGACCGCGCAAAAGCCTGTATCTGGCCGGTAGCGGCGACGGAACCGCGTGTGGCAATGCGAAGCCACATTTCGAGATCGTCAGTATGGGAAAGCGACGTGCGGTAATATCCCATCTGTTTCTGGATCGCAGTCCTCACAACCGCAGTCGGGCCTGTAACCGGGTTAAACGCATGCCGGCAGGCAAACTCAATGAATTCTTCCCCGGACCATATCCGCCACTCGTTCGAAGCGGGGGACGTGGCACCTGTCACACGAGCTTCACCATCGTCGGCTTTTATCCGGCCCGTCGCGCCATGCGCGAGATGAACGTCGTCGCGTTGCGACAGCATTCTTGTCGCCCTCTCCAGAGCCCCTCTCGCCAGCAGATCATCCGAACACAGGATCAGGAAATATTCCGATGCGGCCCAGTCTATGCCCTCGTTGAACGAAGCATGCGGCCCCAGGTTTTTCTGACGGAGCAGCAGCTGGACACGGCTATCGCCGGCCGCAAGGCTCTTGGCAACCTCGACGCTATTATCTGTCGAGGCATTGTCGATGATCAGCAGACGGACATTGACGCCTGATTGTTGCAAGACGCTGTTGGCGCAGGCGGAAAGATAGCGACCATAGTTGAAGTTGGGAATAACAACGTCGATTGTCGGCTGTTCCAATTTGCATTTGTCCATGACAGGCCGTCCTATTCTGCAGGGGTCGACGCCGATCGGGGCACAAGCCGCGCCCGAAGCTTTCCGAAAAGCCAGCTCAGCGATGGCTCGACCTCGGCAGCGAAGGGGTGGCGCACTAGGAATAGCGCGCCCAGCCAACTCACCACCGCGATGAGGCCCATCACGACGCCTCTGGTCCAGGGGATTTCCAGCGAGAAGCCATCAGCGGCAACCATTGCAAGCGGTATGGCCAGCGCAATCAGAGTCACAAGACCGCTTTTCAGCAATTCCCGACCAAGTACGGCATAGGAAAAGGCCACGTGCCTGCGCACGAAAACGATGGCTATGACCATCTGTATGGGCAAGCTGATGAACTGACCCAGCGCGACGGCAAGCAGCCCATAAAATGCAGCCGTGCCTATAACGGTGAGTGCGACCAGCCGCGAAATGAGGTTGGACAGGAAAGCTTCACGATTTTCACCCAATGCCATCAGCAAGGGATAGGTCAGGATCGCAGGAAACCAGAAGAGGCAGGCAAGGCTGAGGATCGCCACTATGGGCACGCATTCAGTCCAGTCGGGGCCGAGAAGGATGTGCACTGCCGGATAGGCGAGCAGCGCCAGCAATGCCTGTGCCGGCCAGTAGGCGACGGTAATATAGGACAAGGCGCGGATGTATGACTGGCTGATATCCGCTCCGGCACGAACTTGCGCCGAAAGCATCGGGAACGCCACGGTGAAGACGGCTGAAAGGATGATGCGATCCGGCAAACCACTCAAAGTGTCGGCACGGTTGTAAATGCCAACTGCCGATATGGGCATGAAACGCCCGAGCAATAGTTGCGGAAGCGTCATGCAAATCTTGTTCAGACCAGCATTGCCTCCAAGATAAATCCCGAACCGCCAGGCCGTGTCGAAACTGGCCAATGACGGGCGGAACAGATTTTTCAAAGGGTGGATCGAGACAGCCAGCCCCGTTGTTATCAACGCGCTTGCCAGCAGTCCGAAGGCAAAACACATATGCCCGAAACCGCTGAAGGCCATGGCAATGGTTACCAATGCACCCAGACCGGCCCCGGCGGTGCGGATGCGCGCCAATGTTCCGAAGGCCATGTCGCGCTTCAGCAATGCGACAATCGGTAAGGACAGGCTTTCGACCAGCGCGGCCACAATCGTGATGCTGAGAAAAAGCTTCAACTTCGGATCGTTATAGGATTCGGCGAAGTATCCGAGTGCAAAATACAGGATCAGCGACAGCAGAACCGTTACACCCATCAGAAAGGTAAGCGAAGTCCGGATGTCCTGATCGCGTACCTTATCGATCTTTATCAAAAATTCGGGACTGGCGAATTCGCGCAGCGAAAACACGACTGCCGTAAGGCTCAAGCCTATCACACCCATTCCGGTTTCGGCTGGCCCCAGAACACGTGACACCGCAGCCACCGTCACAAAGTTGAAGAGCAGCCCTGCATATTGTTCGAGCGCCGCCATGAGGAAACCCCTGCGACTGCCATTCATGATCCGCTCCAACAGGTATTCTCTGGCACCGCCAGCGTTTTCTGCATCATCGTTTCATCCCCCATTTATGACAGCGCGGGCAAAAGCGTCCGCAGGCGCATTTTTCCTATCCTCGCTCAGAATAATCCTTTGCCACGGGCACGAAATGTCGCCCTTGGTGTTAGCACCTGACCTGAAAGGAGTATGCGGCACGCTCTAAAGCCAAGTCGTGGATAGCAGTGTCAGTGCGTAAAAATTTCCGGAGTTTGATCTTTTGCACGCGCCTCGGAGGAGACATGACGAGTCTTTCCTGGATCACGCTTCTGGCCTTCGCTCTTTCCGTCGCTTTCTGCCTCGGCTTTCGGGGGCTGGCACGCGAATGGCATCTCATCGACATTCCTGATGCCCGCAAGAGGCATGACGGGAATGTCCCGCTTTGCGGGGGCATTGCCATTTTTCTCTCGTTTTCCGCAGCCACGTTTCTGGCGTTTGGCGTTTCAGGACATGCCAATGCCATGGCCTTGCTGCCAGGGCTTGTGCTCATCCTCGTCGCCGGTGTTCTCGATGACCGTTTCAACCTGCCTGTCGCGCCGCGCCTTGCAATCCAGTTGCTCGCAGCCTTCCTGATAATTGCTATCACCGGGCTGACGCAGACCTATCTCGGGCTTGCTTCCGATGGCATCGAAACTGCCGCCACGTCCACTCCGGAAATGCTTATACAGGTCCTGACCGGACCGCTTTTCCTGATTATCGCGCTTGCTTTCATTGTCGGCCTCGTCAATGCGGTCAATATGAGTGACGGCGTGGACGGACTGGCAGGGTCGGCGAGTGCTGCCGCATTCTTCTGGCTGGCCGTCATCGGCTTCGGGATCGGCGAACATCGCCTCGGGCTTCAGGCGCTCGCCCTTGCTGCTGCCTGCCTCGGCTTTCTGGTCTTCAACATGCGGCATCGCTGGCGCACACGAGCAAGCCTTTTCCTTGGCGATGGCGGCAGCACATTTCTCGGTGCAGCCCTTGCCGGATTTATCCTCATCCTTGCAAGCGGAACCGCCGCCGTCGCCTTTCCCGTCCTGATCTGGATCGTGATCGTGCCAGTCATTGATACGCTGAGCCTGATCGTGCGCCGCATGTCTGTACGCAGAAGCCCGTTCTCGCCGGACCGGCAGCATCTGCATCATCTGCTGATGGATGCGGGGCTTTCCTGCGGGCAAACAGCCGTAGCGGTCATGGCGCTCAATCTTCTGGCGGGAGCCATCGCCTACATCGCCATCCGGTTCGACATACCCGTCTGGCCGATGCTTCTGGCGCTGGCGGTCCCTGCCGCAGCACACACGCTCTTCGTGCTGCGCATGACCAGAGGCGCACGTCCGATCGTTACCGCTTCGATGGCCGAGGCCAACCCGACCACCAAACCGAACATCACTTATCCAGGGGCAACTTCATGACTGTGTCCGTCCTCATCAGAACGCTTAACGAGGAAGTCAATCTACCTGCATGCCTCGCCTCACTCGACTGGTGCGACGATATCGTGGTGCTCGATTCATTCAGCACTGATCGTACCGTGGAAATCGCCAAAGCAGCGGGCGCGCGCGTCTATCAGCGCGTCTATGACACCGAGGACCGCCAGCGCATGTACGGGCTGACGGAAATCGAGTTCAAACATCTTTGGGTCTATACACCCGACGCGGACGAAATCACACCGCCGGACCTGCGAGATGAAATACTGTCGGTCACCGCTGATCTCGACCGACCGGAAGTGTTTTTCCGGCTTCGCTACAAGAACATGTTCATGGGGCGCTGGATACGCCATGCAAGCCTCTATCCGACATGGATCACCCGGCTGGTCAGGCCGGATCGCGTACGCTTCGAGCGTTCAATCCATGCACGCGCAACCGGAGGTCCGAGCGGCCAGTTACAGGCGCATTTCATCCATTACAGCTTCAACAAGGGGCTCGCCGCCTGGTACGACAAACACAATCTCTATTCCACCGTTGAAGCGGATTTGTCGGCAGCGCGGCTTCTTGAGCGGCGCGTCGATTGGGGTGGCCTCCTGTCGGGCAATCCGGAACGGCGTCGGCGCGCCATGAAATCCCTGTCCTACAATTTGCCGTGTCGACCGACCTTGCGCTTCTTCTACATGTATGTGCTGCGCGGTGGCTTCCTCGACGGCAAGCCCGGCTATCTCTATTGCCGCCTGCTTTCGGCTTACGAGTTCATGATCGTGATCAAGATGGAAGAGCAACGCCAGCGTCAATCGGCGCTTCTGGCTGAATCTTCATCAGTCAGACGCCCTTTGGAAACCGAAGCACCAGAACGGCGTATGGTATGATGCTGCCCATTATTCTGCCCTGTGCCGTTTTGTTCGGACTGGTCGCCATGTTCTTCTCGGAACCTGTTCTGACCTTGCAGGATGATGGCGGCAGAGCTGATGTGATCGTCGTACCCGGCGGAGACGGACCGCCCCGCGCGGCGGAGGCCGCACGTCTCTGGAAGGAGGGCCGCTCACCGGTGATCCTTGTTACCGGCGACGGTGATTGTCTCTCCAACAAACGGATCATGGTGCGCAAAGGCGTGACGCCGTCGGCGATTTTTGTGGAATGCCAATCGGGCAGCACCTGGCAGAATGCCCGATTTTCCGCGCCCCTCATGCGCGAAATACAGGCCAGAAGTGCGCTGATCGTGACCAACTGGTATCACTCGCGCCGCGCCATAGCGAGCTTTCGCGCCGCATGCCCCCAGATGCGTTTCATCTCGTCTCCCATCGGCGGCGATGACGGTCGGCCCGGTTTTCCGACAACACCCACGGACATGGAACTCGTCGTCAAGGAATATGTGAAACTTGGCTGGTATCTGATTTCAGGCCGCATCTTCCCACACGACCTTTCCACGGACGAACCGGCACCCGATCTTTCGGATGTATGCGCTGATGCGGGGGTTACACAATGAACCTCTCACTCACCTGGATTTTCGTCGGTTGCGTCCTCTGCCTTCTGGCTGGCGGTCTCTTCTCCAGACCGGAACGCATGTATCAGTTTCCGTTTCTTGCAGGGGTGATGACCTTCGGCTTCCTGCTGCCGCAGCTTCCCGCCCTCGTATATGATCAGTTTCTGCCTTCCGGCGCTTACGCCAAGACGATGATCATGGGCATTCTGTCGTTCGCAATGCTGATGCTTGGATGGCGCCTGACGAAAAAGCCGATTCAGTTTCTCAGCATGAGTTTCAGCGAACGCAGACTGCTCTGGGCTGCAGCCGGACTGTCGGCTTTCGGCGCTGTCTTCTATTTCCTCCTTAGCCGTCTTCCAGGAGACGTCTCCATCGGCGTACAAATGACTGGTATGCCGGTGGTGTACCTCTTCTTTGCACAGCTCATGCCCTATGGCCTGGCCATCGCCGTCCTGTGTTTCGCACGGCGGCCGTCATGGTTCGCCATCGCGATCATCCTGTTCGATCTGGTTTTCTATCTGGACCGTATTCTGGTCACAGGAAAACGCGCAGAGACCATCCAGCTGGTCCTCATGTTCCTTCTCGCCTTCTGGTTCTACCGACGGATTGTCGTACCTCGAACAATCATGGCAATCAGCATTCTGGCTGGCACATTTCTGATGACCAGTATGGGCGATTATCGACAGGTAACCCGTGCGGATGCGAGCTTTGTTCTCGATGAGATTCTGGAGATCGACTATGCCGCCAATTTTCGCGCTACCCTTGACCGTGGTGGTCCGGAAATGCGCAATGCCGTGCAACGTATTGATGAAATTGATCGGCGGCTCGAGTTTGATTACGGCAAATATCACTGGAACCGTATCATCTTTACATTCGTTCCGGCGCAACTTGTGGGTAGTCGCATCAAGGAAGCGCTCTATCTCGATGTCCCGGAACCCAGCCGCGATTACAACCCTTTGACAGGCTCGACCGAAACGGGATTGGTCGATGCGTTCTTGTCATTCTGGTATTTCGGAGCCCTGAAATTCCTGCTGCTTGCCTGGGCCATGCGCAGACTTTGGGAAACGGCAATGGCAGGCGAGATGCTCGGACAATTGGTGTATATGCTTTCCATTGTTCCGGCCATGCACTCAATTTCTCATCACACGGATTGGGTCGTGCCTGTCTGGATTCACATGGCATTGTTCCTCATTCCCGTTCTGTCGTTCTGCGTAATCCGCAATCGATCAATCCAGCTCCCGCTTCCGCCATCACAAAGTGGCGCGATCAACATTGCGGGGGCCAGGTTTCAGGAAGGATGGTCATCATGACCGTGACGTCAGACCACAAAGGGACGTTCGCCGGAGAAACCGGTAAATCGCGCCAACTGGATGGCATTTCAGGCAGAATGAACGCGTCGCGCCCCATGGAAGGCGGCGCAACCTTCACTCTCGGACACCGTGTTCAGCGTCTGTGCTGGCAGGCAAGCTGGCTGTTACTGGCGGCATGGACGCCGTCTTTCCTGTGGCGCTGGCGTGGCGCGGTGTTGCGCGCCTTCGGCGCGAAGGTTCACAAGACCGCCATCGTGCGCGGCAGTGCGCGTATCTGGTGGCCGGGCAATCTGACCATGGGTGCTCATTCATCGCTGGGACCGGGTGCGCTCTGCTATAACGTAGCGCACGTAACGCTTGCCCCATTCGCCATCGTTTCACAACGCGCGCATCTGTGCACGGCGGGGCACAATATCGATCAGGCGGATTTTCCCCTCACGGCAGCACCCATTCACATCGGGCCTTATGGCTGGGTTGCAGCTGAAGCCTTTGTCGGGCCGGGCGTGACCATCGGTGAAGGCGCAGTTCTTGGCGCACGCGGGGTCGGCTTCCGTGATATGGAACCATGGATGGTCTATGTCGGCAATCCCGCCAAGCCCGTGAGACCCCGGCGGAAGCCCTGACAATCAGGAAGCAGGAACGGACCGGAGCGCCTTGCGGCCTGCAACGGCACCGCTTTTTTGCGGCTGAAAGCTCTGATAGGCCGCAATTGTCTGGAGAGCGATGCGTGGCCAGGTGTAGTTGGCCCGCACAAGTCTGGCACCAGCCGCACCCATGCGTTTCGCGCGATCCGGGTCTTCCAGAATTTGCTCAAGCGCTGAAGCCACAGCCATCGGGTCGAGTGAACAGACCGCACCGGCACCGGCTTCAGCGACTTCCGGAAAATGACATGCATCGGTAATCGCAACCGGTACGCCGCAGGCCAGCGCCTCGGTTATGGCGACGCTGAATCCTTCCTGACGGCTTGGCAGGCAAAAACAGGCCGATTGTTTCAGGGCAGCGATCTTCGCCGGACCATAGAGCCCGCCTGTCATGTGTACCCGCGTCTCAAGCCCGTATTGACGAATACGCTGCCGAAAATCTTCTTCCGCACCACCATCGGGACCCGCGACAACCAGATCCACATCAGGAAACAAGGGGGCAACACGACGAAAGGCATCGGCAAGTATATCAAGACCTTTCTTGTAGTGCAGCCGCGACAGAAAAAGTATGTAGGGCCGTTCCGGCAATCCGCGCACGGCAATATCCTTGTCGCCCTCGACTTCATTGAGGAAAATTCCGTTCGGGATGATCATCGAAGGTGATTTCAGGCCAAGTGGCCGCATCAGCTCGATTTCATCCGCATTCAGCGCGTGGATGAAGGCTGCACCGTCGAGCATACGACGAAAGCCGAGCATCATCGCGATCTTCTTCTTCCATGCGCTCTGTTGCATGCTCCACACGTCGAGCATACCGCAACAACATACGCAATATGGCACACGATAGCGGCGGCAAAGCATTGATGCCCGCAACAGATTGGTTTCCCATATGCCATGAAGATGCACAAAATCTGCCGAGCGCAGCAGCATCTCCATTGCTTTTGCTGCAGCCCCGCCGAACAAGGTTTCCCGCAAGTCAGGCATTGGCAGAAGCAGGGTGCGCACCTTGTCGAAACCGGGAATTGTGGCCGTGGCGCTGACGGCGCGACCGCTCACTTCATCATCGCTATAGCTTACGATTGTCACTTCATGACCGAGCGTTGCCTGCGCTGCTGCAAGCCGCACCACGACGGCTTGCGGGCCGCCCTTGGCAGGGTCGTAGGAACCGATGACGTGGACAATGTTCATGCCGCCTTCTCCCGAAAGATTGCTGAGGTCAACCGTTCGCCATAACGCGATAAAGTAAAATCAGCCGCGCGTTCGCGGGCGCTTTCGCCCATCCGTTCCAGCGCCGCCGGATTGCCTGCAAGTTCCCGCAGGATTTCTGTTGTCTCCATGACGTCCCGGATAGGCACGATATAGCCGTCGATACCGTTGCGAACGACACTGCCCGTATTCTCCGTACAAATTACAGGCAGCCCAGCGGCCAGCGCTTCATAAACGGAAATCGCCGACCCTTCGCATAACGAAGGCAACAGAAAAACATCGGCCCACTCAAATTGCTTGCGCATCTCGCTGCGCGGAATGGGGCCTGTCAATTCGACCGAGGCGGCGAGCTTCTTCTGTGCTTCCGGCAACAGTTCCAGCGGGCCGACCATCCGGAATTCCACCTCTCCCGCCAGTAATCGGGAAACCCCGCCGACATAAGGCGAGCCTTTGCGCAAGCCAACCGCGCCCACTGTCAGCACGTGCAATTTGCCTGGTGCCCGTGGTTTCCGTTCAACCTGGAAACGCGTATCGACACCTGTCGGAACCACCACGATCTTTTCGGGAGCACAACCTTCTTCAACCACATGACGGGCAACAAAAGGCGATGGACACACAACCACATCGGCCAGCTGCCATTCAACTCGTTCACGCTCCGCGAAAGCCTCGGAATATCCATCGCTTTCGAGCGGCAATTGCCAACCCGGGTTCAACAATTCCTCTTCATAACCAAGCTGGTCAACGATGGCGCGCGGCGCGATCACCTGATCTACCGCTGTCCAAAGACCCATTTTTCGCGCAGCCGACAACAGTTCAACAGCTTCACCGCTGAAGGCATAGACCCCGCTTGCGCCGTGAAATCCGCTTTCCGCGACCAGCCTTCCGAATGTTTCACCAGCCCATATTGCATTGGCAGTGGATTTCGGCCCAGTCTGGTTCGCCAGTCTGCGTACGGCGGAATGCAGTCCGAAGCCCGGAAAAGTTGTCATCTGTTGTTGGGGAATTCCCTGGGGCTTGCGTCCAATCAATCTCCGAACAGAGGATGGGAGTGCATTGGAGGGCAAGCTGTTGAGGAAACGTGGCCATCCCTGAAAAGCGCATATGTCCGTATAAAAATGTGCCAGCTTCTGATTATTCGCAAAAATCCGCGGGACTGCATAGTGCCGGCGGGCGCCCAACTGGCTGACAACGACCGACCCATCCATCATAATTCCCTCGGCTGGAACTGCCGGTCGAGAACCGGCATGGCCTGTGGCACCACCTTTTCCTCAAGCCGCGAAATGGCCGATTGCCAGACGGCTGCGCCATATTCACGCGAATAGGCCGTTTCCATCAGATAGCGGGCATTGTTGCCCATCGACATGCGTCCCACAGGCGAATGGCGCAAATGAAGGATCGCATTGACCAACGCATCGACATCGCCCGGTCTCAGCGCCATACCGCACTGAAAATCGCGGACAATCGTGCCGATCTCGCCTTCCGTATCACCGATGAAGATTGTCGGACGGGCCGCTGCGAGGACGCCGTAGAACTTGCTGGGCACGATACAATGTTCCAGCTCCGGCTTCAGCGAAACCAGATGTACATTGGCCGCGCCAAGGCTCTCGGAGAGCTTTTCCACGGGCTGGAATGGTTTCATCATCACATTGGTCAAGCCGCGTCGCTTGACTTCACTTTCGACGAAACCACGCTGCTGCCCCTCGCCGATCATCAAAAAGACGATGCTTTTCATATGCCGGAGCCGCTCCGCAGCATCGAGCACCGTCTTGAACTCGTGTGCGCGCCCGAAGTTGCCCGAGTAACCGATGACGAATTTTCGACCGAGCCCCCAGCCACGGCGCAAGGGGTTCTGCGACGGCTCCACCGGAACGATTTCGTTGCGGTCGGCCCAGTGGTGAACCACGCTCAGGCTTTCCGCCGGAATATCCCGTGTCGAAAGATAATGCGCCATGCGCTCTATCGGACAGATTGTCAGTGCAGACTGGCGCATCGACCAGTTGCGCAGGATCAGGGCGAGCTTACCGGAAACGGTATCGGATTTGATGAGGCCGAGTTCCATTGCCGTTTCGGGAAAAAGATCCATCACCCAGTTGACCAGCTTTGCCCGTCGCAGGCGAACAGGCAGCGCTGCCGAAACGGAAAGAAGCGGCGGATCGGTACAGACGACGCAGACATCGTCCTTGCGGGCATTGGATGCAAACCAGGCGGCCGCGGACAGATGAAAGGTTGCATAATCGACCGCGCGCCCGACAAGCTTGCCCCGACCAAAGCCCGAGGTCCATATGCGATGCACATCTATGCCGTCGATCGTTTCACGCGCGGGCAACACGTCCTTCCGCTTGTCGTGATAGCTGCGGCTTGCCAGCACTGTCGTCTCGATGCCTTCACGCACAAGCGTATGGGCAAGGCTCGTCACCATCCGGCTCGTCGCCGACTGGTCCGGGTAGAAGTAACGATTGGCAAGCACCACACGCATGATTTCACGTCCTGTTGTTCGATCCCGTTGAAACGAGCATCGCAACTGCGCAGCAGATACCGCAAGAAACACAAAGGCATGGCATGCACCGACACCGGGCGAACTGCCTACCTCTTTGGGTGAAACCGGACATGCCGGGCGCGCCTCAAGCCTCATCCGAAGAGGGATGTTCCGGCCCGCAATTGCCGTTTTGGAGCCGTTCTGCCCACGCAGGAAATCGCTAACATGGTTTCATTGCAGCTTTGGAAAGCTTTGGTCGGAGGGAAGCCCTTGCAAGAGAAAACAGCTCTCATCGTCGGTGTGACCGGACAGGACGGCGCTTATCTAAGCGAGCTTCTGCTCAAAAAAGGCTATCGCGTACATGGTCTGAAGCGGCGGTCTTCCTCGTTCAACACTGCGCGTATCGATCATCTCTATCAGGACCCGCATGAGGAAGACATTCGCTTCCGCCTGCATTTCGGTGACCTGACCGATGCAACCAATCTGTGCCGTGTCATTCAGGAAGTGCGGCCCGACGAGATTTATAATCTCGGCGCGCAAAGCCATGTTCAGGTAAGCTTTGAAACGCCTGAATATACGGCCAATGCCGATGCGCTCGGCACGCTGCGCCTACTCGAATCCATGCGTATTCTGGGTCTCGGCAAGACATGCCGTTTCTATCAGGCTTCCACGTCGGAACTCTTCGGTAACAGCTCGCCCCAGGCACAGAACGAACAGACGCCTTTCGCCCCGCGCAGTCCTTATGCGACAGCAAAGCTCTATGCCTACTGGACGACGGTAAACTACCGCGACGCCTATGGCTTCCATGCTTCCAACGGCATTTTGTTCAATCACGAAAGCCCGCTTCGCGGCGAAACCTTCGTTACCCGCAAGATCACCCGTGCTGTCGCGGCCATTGAACGCGGCCTGCAAGACAGGCTTCGGCTCGGCAATCTCGATGCCCGTCGCGACTGGGGTCATGCGCGCGATTATGTCGAGGGCATGTGGCGTATCCTGCAGGAAGACACCGCCGACGACTACGTGCTGGCGACCGGCGAAACGCACACGGTGCGCGAGTTTGTCGAACACGCCTTCAAGGCCGTCGACAAGGAGATCGAGTGGCACGGTAACGGCGTGGAAGAAATCGGCCGTGACCGAAAATCCGGCAATTGCCTGATAGAGATCGATCCCCGCTATTTCCGTCCGAACGAGGTCGACTTCCTGCTCGGCGATGCATCCAAGGCGAAAAATCGCCTCGGCTGGCAGCATACAACGGGCTTCGACAATCTTGTCACCGAAATGGTCGACTGGGATTTGCGCAACATCATGCGGGAGGTTGGACGCAATGACTTCTACGGCTGACATCACCCCCGCTCCGTTTTATTCACTCGAAGGCAAGAAGGTGTTCGTTGCCGGGCATACAGGCATGGTCGGTTCGGCCATTCTGCGCCGCCTGCAAGGCACGGATTGCGACATCATCACTGCAGCGCACAGCGCACTCGATCTGACCCGGCAGGGACCGACGGAGAATTTCATCAGCGGTCGCAAGCCGGATGTCATCATCATCGCTGCCGCCCGCGTTGGGGGCATCCTTGCCAATTCGCAATATCCGGCAGATTTTCTCTATGACAATCTCGCCATCGGCATGAACCTCATCCGCGCCGCCCATCAGAACGGTGTCGAACGTCTGTTGTGGCTCGGATCAAGCTGCATCTATCCCCGCGACGCAGCGCAGCCTCTCACCGAGGATGCCCTGATGACAGGCCCGCTGGAAGCGACCAACGAAGCCTATGCCGTCGCCAAGATCGCAGGGCTTGAATATGCGCGGGCTTGCGCACGGCAATATGGCAATCACTTCATGACGGCGATGCCGACCAATCTTTACGGTCCAAACGACAATTTTGATCCCAACACCTCGCATGTCCTGCCGGCATTGATCCGCCGGATTCACGAGGCCAAGGTGCGAGGGACCGACCATGTGACACTCTGGGGCACCGGCAAGCCCTTGCGGGAGTTCCTGCATGTGGACGATCTTGCCGATGCCTGCCTGCACATGCTGCGTTTCTACGATGGCATTGAGCCGATGAACATCGGGACGGGTGAAGAGATTTCAATCAAGGATCTGGCGCTGACCGTTGCCTGCGTCGTCGGTTACGAAGGTCGCTTTGAACACGACCTCAGCAAACCGGACGGTACACCGCGCAAACTCCTCGACACGTCGCGGATGCGGGCGCTGGGCTGGAAGCCGCAAATTCGTCTGGAGGACGGCCTGCGTGAAGTCTATCGCGATTGGTTGGAGGAAGCCGCCGATCCTGTCGCCGCTTGAAGCCCCCGGAAAAGCGGGACCCGCTTTTCCGATCAAGCGCGACGTTTTCTTCGACATTGTCGATCCTGGACAAGTCTCCTCGGCATCCCTCATGCCGGGGAGACGCGCAGCGTCGTCCCGAAGCACGAAGAGGCGCCCCGCCTTCCTAAGTTTCCATTGAAGTGAAACTCTCAACCTATGACGGCGAGCCGCCGACCCTGCTCATATCCAGCTCGACGCGCAAGATGTCACCCGGTTTGATTTCCGTGCTTTCGTTGGCGACGATATCCTGAAAGCTGCCATTCACGATACGACTGATCGAGAACACCAGTTTCTGACGCAGCGTGGCCGCGGAAATATTACCGGAAGACTTGGCGATCTCGGCCATAGCCTGGAGTTGTGTATTGCTGCGGCGCTCCATGCGGGCAATGTTGAGGTCAATATCCTGCAAATTGGTAGCCGCTTCGCTTTTGCGAATTTCTTCCAGATTGGCGATGCGCTGTTCCATGGCAAGCTGGTTCTGTCTCGCCCGTGCAAGAAACGAAGCAAGCTCCAGCGCAGCACGCCGTGTGGCTGACAGATCACGCTCCATGTCACGCAGGTTGGATTTTGCGGCCAGGCCGCGATCCACCAGCGACTTGCTGGAATCCACATTCTCCTGCAACAGCCCGATTTCGGTGTCGTGCAGCTTGATACTCTGCTGCAGGGTCTGGATTTCATCGCCATAGCTCGCCGCTTGCGCTTCAAGCGCCCGACGCTCGGCTGCAAGATTATTGCGGCGGACGTTGAACACTGTCTTTTCACCGTCCAGCATCTTCTGCGTCAGGGCCACGGTTTCCTTGTTCGCAGCTGCCTGATCCGGCAGAGTATAAGTAAAATCCGTGCCGTTCAGTTCCGCCTCGAAACGGGCCCGCCGGATTGCCATGGCAGTGATCTGCATCTGCAGGTCGACATATTCCTGCTGCGCGGAAATAAGCTGCATCCCGGCAGTCAGGGCTGGAGATTCCGCTTTTCCGGCTCCGCCACCCAGCGCCATAAGTTCAAGCACCACCATTCCGGGCCGGAACTGATATTTTCCCGGCGCCTTCACATCACCAACGACAAATACCGGTGCATACTGATTGATCGTTGCTGTGACCGTCAGTCCCGGAATATGCTGGGATAGCGATCCCGCGATCTTCTCGCTGATCTCATTGGTAGTCAGCCCGGTGACGGAAATATTGCCCACGACCGGATAACCGATATTGCCGTCCACATCGACCGGGTAAAGCCCGGTGAGTGACGGTTGCCCATAAACGGTTACCTGCAGCACGTCATTTGCGCCGACCCGATAGGCTTGTCCGTCCGCAAGCGCTCCAAAAGTCCCGCCGACCAGAATGAGGCCCGAAAGCATAGTGGCCCGAAGATGGGTACCAATGCGATTCTTGATGATCCTGTATGACATGGTTTGCCCTCACGCCTGTTCCTGTGCGCCATCCGCATCTGGTTTCCGGCGCCGCGCGAATATCGCGCTTATGCTCCGCCGTGCTTTCTGCAAGCCCAGTCCGCAAAGCACCACGGGGAGCACTATCCAGCTGCGATAAGACGAAGAATTATGGTTCACGACCGCCAGCGCGGGCTTGCGCCCGAACGACGCCATCGTCTGTATCAATGCATTGGTCGCAAGCTGGTCCTGTCGGTCAGACGGAACCACAAGAAGCGCCGTATCCGTCGCCCGCGACAGGAGAACCGAGCGCTTGTCTTCCATGACCGCCGGCAGATCGACGAGGATGATCTTGTGATCCGCGCGCAACTGGGCAATCAGCTCGGCCAGCCAGTCTCCGTCACGCATCTGCCTGTTCGGCTTGATGATATCAATCCCCGAACCGTGATCATGCACGAGCGTTGCACCGGAAAGCGGACGCCCTGTAGAAACAGCGCCGTAATCGCCATGCGGAAGCCCAAAGGCCTCCGACAGGCCCGACCGCTTGTTTGTCGCATCGATGACTGCAACCGTTAAGCCGGTCGCGGCGATCTGTTGCGCGAGCGCGGTGATCAACAGGGTCTTTCCCTCGCCATCGGACAGGGATACGACGGACAGCGCCAAGGAATCCCGGCCGCGTGTCAGTGCCCGCAGACGATCGTGCACGGATTTGATTGCACGACCGAACGGGCTTGCCGGATCGAGACCGCGATTGACGAGAAGCGGCACAGTCAGCTGCGGCGAAACCGGCAGCAACGTCGCAGCCGGAATGCCGGGCAGCATCAGAGATGCCGTCTGCGCGGGCCTGATCTTGTCGAATGTTTCCTTCAGCATGGTGCCTGCAAGTGAAACCAGTCCGCCCAACCCCAGCCCCAGCAGCAGCCAGTTGGCGAGGTTCGGGCTGGCCTTGGCCATCGCCGGCTCCGCAGGCGAGATCATCTGTGCTTCGGGCGCAGCAATGCCGTCCTGTTCGATCAGCTGCTTGTAACGCGTGAGATAGCTTTCATAGACCGTGCGGCTGGCATTGGCCTCGCGGTCCAGCTGCCCGGCCCTGACTTGTGCCTGATTGGCTTCGGCAAGATCGGCTTCCGCATCTTTCAATGCGCCTTCCAGTCCGCTGCGCCGCTGACGCGCAATCTGGATTTCATTGCCAAGGCTCTTGATGATTTCGCCGACCTGGCTCGAAATCTGCTGCTTCAACGCTTCCTGTTCGGCCTTCAGCACAGGAATTTCAGCGCTCTTCAACGCACCGTTCGACTGCAATTCGCCAAGCTGGCGTTCGACGCGTGCTGCCTCATTGCGCAAGGTCTGGATCGCAGGCGAAGCCAGCACCTCGGCCAGTGCAGGCGCTTCATTGTTGTTCTTCAGCTCTGATGCCGTGCGCAATCGTGCTTCGGCGAGCGAGACTGCTCCCGTTGCGGCGACAATTTCATTGTTCAGCGCCGCGACGCGCTGGGCCTGAAAGCTGATCTGTCCCTGATCGCCCGCAAGCCGCGACTTCTGGCGGAACTCTTCCGCAGCACTTTCGGCACTTTCAAGATCGCTGCGCAAGGTACCAAGCTTTTCGCCCAGCCATTCGCTGATACGCCGCGTGGCCGATTGTTGCACGTCGATCTGATGATTGAGATAGGCCGTGGCAAAGGCATTGGCGACCTGGGCTGCATAAACCCGATCGGAAGCGCGATAAGAAATGAAGATCGTATAGGAACGGCCATCATTTGTGACCCGCAACCGCGAAAGAAGAAGGTCGATCTGCTGGCGTTCCCGCATGGCCGGATCGACATCGCGTGCGCTCTTCGCCTGCGATCCTGTATTCGAAGCAGACGACAACACCGTGCGCGAACGGAATTCCGTCGGCACGACAATGTTCTCCGCTTGCAGAATGTCGATGACCTTGCGCGCCATCATACGCGAATTGATGATATCGAGTTCGGAACGCAGAACCGGACTGTCCTGCGGCAATGGGGTGATCGCGCTTTCATTGGGAAGCGCCTGCAATCGCCGCATATCCAGCACCAGCACAGACTCCGACACATAACTGACTGGTGCTGTAAGATACCCTGCGAAGCCGACACCGATGCCTGCAAGCACCGGTACGATCAGCATCATCCTTCTACGTTTTATAGTGTCGAGCAGGTCAGCCACCGGCTGCCGCCCGTTTCCTGCTGAAACGTCGGAGATAATCACCAAAAGTCTCCTTCACGGAACAATTCTATCCGTCGGCCGGGCGGCTTCGCTGCCGCCAGTTGCGCCCTACTGCAAGTCGGAAAACGATGTTTCCGACGGGAACAGCTCGTTGATGATGCAAGCCACTTCGGTACGGTTGGACGCCTTCAGCTTCTTCATGATGTTGCGGATATGAACCTTGACCGTGCTTTCCCGCAGCTTCAGCTCATAGGCGATGATCTTGTTCGCCTTGCCCCGGCGCAGCGCATTGACCACTTCGGCCTGACGCTGGGTAAACATTCCGCCGAGAGGTTGCAGCCGCTGAGAGTTCGGATCGGTGGCGTGACGCAGAGCGAGCACACTGCTGGCTGGAACGAAGGTTCCGCCCGCCATGGCAAGCCGCAATGCTTCAACGCAGACATTCACATTCACCGATGTTGGAATATACCCCTTCACGCCATGGTCGAGCGCTTTGAGAACCTGCGAGATTTCTTCCTTGTCGGCCAGAAGAATGACCGGTGCCGGAGCGCAGTCAGTAACAATGCGATTGAGATAATTTCCGACAGCCGGGTCCGAAACCTTCTGGCCACCGATGTTGAAGAGCACTGCACCTGCGGTGCGGCCCTTGCGCTGATGTTGCCACTGCTCGAACGAGCTGAATGTGGCGATCGACATTTCGATGCTGTGGTTTGTCAGTCCATGTGCGAGGCATTCGCGATCCAACGCACGGTTGTCTATGATGACCAGTAGCGGCAACATGCTGTCGTTAGGCTGTTCAGGTTTAAAAGAACTATCTTTTGACGCCCCAAAGCCATTATTCTTTAATTCACTCGTCCTGCTACTGAATTGTGGAGAAATGTTCATCTGTTCGCCCTCTAATCCGACTTATGCGCACGACCCCATTGCTTGCACATCACAATCACGGAAGCGCATCGGTTACCTGTTTTATTTTTCTTCTTGAGATCTAGACAAAACCCCGGAAGCAATTCTTGTTTTTGTTCTTATTTTGATGAAAAGACTGCCTGAAAATTCTTTGAGTGTCATTAACCTAGATTAAGGGTTTCGGCAAAATATGGTTTAGACAAAGCGCAGATATATACCCAATTAGTGGTAGAAATTACTACCTTGCCAAAACAAATGACCTCGCTGAAACTCTTTAGATACCTGGCCTCCTTGGAAGAGCCGGGGGAAACGAACCGTGGGGGGCGCTCGACTTAAAACTTATATGCACTCATGCTGGGCGAAACGGCAGGTAGGCTCTATGGTGGTAAATGCCGACGAAGCAAAAACGCTGCGCCATTTTCTGGAAAGCGCGCCTATCAGTGCGGTTTTCAATGAAAGCGACCTGAGCGTTCTTAGCGCCCTGCCCATATCCTCAAAAAACTATGCCCCGCACACCGTGGTGAGCAGTCAGGGAGACTGGGCCAATTCGGTTCACATAATAAAGAGTGGTTGGGGCTGCATCTATCGCGATCTTCCCGATGGTGATCGCCAGATTCTGGACTTTCCCATGAAAGGTGATTTTCTGGGTTTCCGAACCGGGCTCGGCTTCAACTATTATACCCTGATTTCGGTTACCGAGCTTTCTGTCCTCGAAATCTCCCTGGATCATCTCACCGAAAGCCTTCTCAACTCCCCTCGTCTTGCCATGACATTCATGGAACTGATGGCGCGTCAGCGTGCCATTCTGATTGAGCATCTCATCAGCATAGGCCGCCGAAGTGCACTTGTGCGTATCGCGCATCTCCTGCTCGAACTGGGGCACAGGGCGCGGATCAACGGAACGGGCGATGAAAACAGCTTTTTCTGTCCGCTGACACAAAGCGAGCTGGCCGATGCGCTGGGGCTTACGCCGATCCATATCAACCGGATGCTGCGTGAACTTCGTGAGGACGATCTTCTCGTCTTCCGCAACAATGAGGTCGAATTTCTGAACCGGTCAGCTCTCGTCCATATTTCAAGCTTCGATGAGCACTATCTGACCATGGAAATTTTCCCGCGCGTACGGATCAGCCGGTGAGCGACACACAAAATCACGGATTATTCCAGCAGGAAACTATCGTTGATAAGTCATCAAAACTCGCATACTAAAAATATTATTCATATATAAATTATACCTCAACTTACACATAAAACCAAAGATTAAAGCAGCTGTCATCGCACCAGATATATCGGTAAAGCCTCAAATACGTCGCCATATATTCATATATGCTCTATATATTTATCAGAGAATTGTGACTAGTTTCCGCTTCACCATCGTGCCCGGAGGGGGCAGCATTGAGGAGGAGGCTCAACGATGCAAGACAATCTCGTCGATTCCGCCGTTGGCAAGGCGACAAAGCGACTTCTGCCATTTCTGGCAATCATGCTGATCCTGGCCTTTCTGGACCGCGCCAATATCGGTTTCGCCAAGTCCGAGTTTCAGGCTGACACGGGCTTAAGTGATGCTGCCTATGCATTCGGAGCTGGCATATTCTTTATCGGATATGCGCTTTTTGAAGTTCCCAGCAACATCATCATGCACAAGGTCGGCGCACGCCTCTGGCTGAGCCGGATCATGATTTCGTGGGGTATCGTCTCAGCCGCCATGATGTTCGCTCATACGGAAGGCGTTTTCTACACGCTGCGTTTTCTGCTCGGCGTTTGCGAGGCCGGTTTCTATCCGGGCGTCCTGCTTTATCTGACCTATTGGTTCCCCGCGAAGCAGCGCGCACGCGCCACCGGTATCTTCTATCTTGGCGTTCCGCTGGCGCTCGTCCTGGGAAGCCCGCTTTCCGGCTGGTTACTGACCCATCACGGTATTTTTGGCCTCACCAACTGGCAATGGATGTTCGTGGTCGAAGGGCTCGGCGCATCACTGGTCGGGATCATTGCCCTTTTCTACCTGACGGATCGTCCCGAAAAAGCGCGCTGGCTCTCGGTCGAGGAGCGCGATGCCCTCACACGGGTTATCGCCGCGGAAGAAGCCGCAAAACAAACACAGGCCCAGCATTCAGCCATGTCGGTACTGAAAGACCGCCGCGTCTGGGCTTTCATTGGCATCTACTTCTTCCTGCAGATCGGCACCGCGCCTTTGACCTTCTATTTCCCATCGCGCTTCGCACAGGCAGCATCGAATGGGCAGATGAATCTTCTTATCGGCTCGCTTCTCGCCCTTCCCTGGCTGTGTTCGGTCATCGCAACCCGTTATTTCACGGTTCTGGCCGACCAGACCAACCAGCATCGGCTTGTCTGCATGGGCATGGTCATCGCTGGAACAGTGGCGCTTGCCGTCATCGGGCTTACCGGCAACCCATGGCTGATGCTTCTTGCGGCCTGCATTGCCGTGCCGGGCCTCACAGCTTCGCAACCTGTATTCTGGAGCCTGCCTACCCGTTATCTGGGCGGGATCGGCGCGGCCAGCGGCATCGCTTTCATTGTTTCCATCGGTAATCTCGGTGCATTCTTCGCGCCGCAAATCAAGAATTGGGCCGATGTCGCAGTGGGCAATCATGATGCTGGTTTCTACACGCTTGCGGCCCTTTGCGGCATCGCTGTTCTGCTTCTCGCAGGTGCCCGCAAGGCCGCTCCCGGAGAGCAAGTGGTCACTGCCAAATAAGGTTCATCTTCGCGAAATTATTGAAACAGAACCCTCTCTCCGGCGGGGATTTTTCTGTTCCAAATATGTGAAGTCACTCTATATTCAGCGATCGAAATCAACCTTCGAAAGGACTGCACAATGAGGATAAGCGCCCGCAATCGACTAAAGGGAACAATCGTCGAAGTCACCAAAGGGGCAACCACATCCCATGTCCGGATCGATATCGGCAATGGTGTGATCGTTACCTCGTCCATCACCAATGAGGCTGTCGACGAGCTTGGCCTGAAGGCCGGCGGCGCCGCTTATGCCGTGGTGAAGGCATCCGACGTGATGATCGCAGTTGACTGAACTCTGCAATTGACGCGTTTGTTGCGTGCGAAGAAAATCTTCTTCGCACGCAACCTTCCTTCTTCAACAGTTCGTCACTTGCGACGGGCTGGAATAGTTGCTCCCTTCATCCTAGATTCAGGGCACATATCAAGGGAGCGCATATCATGACCTACAGCAAGAACCCCGAAGCGATTGCGAAGCTCACGCCCGAGCAATATCGCGTCACGCAGGAAAGCGGCACCGAGCGCCCCGGGACCGGTGAATATCTCTACAACAAGGAGCCGGGAATTTACGTCGATATCGTTTCGGGCGAGCCGCTCTTCGCCTCGGCCGACAAATATGAGTCCCATTGCGGATGGCCCAGCTTCACCAAGCCGATCGAACCCGCTAACGTTGCCGAACTGAACGATATCTCGCATGGCATGGTGAGGACCGAAGTGCGCTCGGCACATGGCGACAGTCATCTGGGCCATGTCTTCCCGGATGGGCCGGTTGATCGCGGCGGCCTTCGCTATTGCATCAATTCGGCCTCACTCCGTTTCGTTCCAAAAGACCGGATGGAAGCGGAGGGATATGGTCTGTATATCGATCAGGTCGAAGATATCGGTTGATTTCTATGTCAGGCCCGGACCCGTTTCGGGCCTGAATGCTCTCCAAAGATAGAGGCGACCTTGCCAGACGAAACAAAGAATTCCGTTCGGATTTTAAACCCTGACAATGTCGCACCGCCTATAGCGGCCTATTCACATCTGGCAGTTATTCCGTCCGGCACGGAACTTCTGGTTATTGCAGGCCAGGTCGGCTTGGACTTGAACCGTACAATTCCCGAAGAGCCGGAAAAGCAATACGAGCTGGCTCTGCGCAACATTGTCGGCATCCTCGACGGTCAGGGCCTCACACCGGCCAGTCTGGTGAAGCTGAACATCTTCCTCGTGGACCGGCTCAACCCGGAACGCGCCAAAAACATCCGCGCTGAGTTGCTGGGTGACAGCCTTCCACCGACCACGCTCGTTTATGTCGCCGGACTGGCACGGCCTGAGTTGAAGGTCGAAATCGAGGGCATGGCCGCGCGAAGTATTTGAAATAAAATGCCCGCGATATGGAAATAATTTGCATACAAATTAATTGATCCACAGGCATTACATCGGGCCATGAAGTAAGACTTCTTTCTGTCGCAATGATCACTAATCTGATCCAGCGCACCGCTTCGGCGGAATCAGGCAAATGCGCAGCCTCGGTATGATTATGCTATCACCACACATACCGAGGCTTTCCGGGGCTTTTGGCCGTTTCATGTCCACTACGCCGCCCCATTCCAGATAATTCTTCGCTCTGATAGGTAAATCAACCGGTACAATGGTTGCAGCCACGGCATGATTTCCATTGCAAATAGCGAAAAACTATATTCAATATACTGTCTTACTATTAAAGGACGATCGATTTCGATAACGCAACATTTTGGGAGGCAGCTTGGACAGCGCAGTTGGGGCCTACCGAATTTATTCTGAAAAGGAGTGCTCGGACGCACCTGCACTCGACTGGCCCTATGTTTGCGCACTGCACCTGCTCCGAGAGCCTTTCGAGAACGCGATTTCGGAGTTTCTCGCCTTCGTGGGCAATGCATCGCGGGCTGATCGCGCCTGGATGATTGAATATTCGCCTGATCTGCTGCGGTTTTGTAACACGCATGAATGGTGCAAAGGCGATACAACCGCCTATATTTCCGAACTTCAGGAAACCCCAACCACGCTGATTGGCTGGCTGCACCGCTATCTGACCGAGGGACAGGCCGTCGCCGTCCACGATGTCAGGGGGCTGCCGCGCACCGCGCGCGCCATCCAGGCTGAATTCCTGCGTCAGGGCAATCAAAGCATACTCAGCATACCGGTTTTTCATCAGTGTCGGCTGCGAGGGATCGTCGGTTTCGATACGACCGTGGAAGCCAGACACTGGTCGCGCGCAGAAATCAAAGCCATGTTCCAATGTGCGTGCCTGATCGCACAGGCGAAATATTCGACCTCCGATGAGGAAGCGGTGTCAGACGAAGAGCCCGACCCGACATCAGTAATCTATGTCAGCAAACGCGGGGTAATGCGCGGAGTGTCCCCGGAGGAAATCATCGGGGTGCGCTCGGCTGGCAATTACAGCGAGATATGGCTTGGCGATGGTTCCTCCGTTCTTGATTCCAGACCGCTTGGCATATGGGCAGGCATTCTCCCCGCTAGCGTCTTTTTTCGCATTCACCGCACGACGTTCATAAACGTGCTGCATGTATCGGACTTGGACAGAAGTACCATCGACAAATGGCTGGTCAGGATGCGCGGCATCGATCAGTCATGGCCGGTCTCACGATCCTATCGAAAAGCGTTGCGGGAGCGCCTGGGCTTCTAGCCTTTGTTTCGCCTTATTTTCACCCGTTCGTCGCCACAAAATTTGATGCGAAATAAGCAGGTTTTGCTCCAAGAAATGCCGCTTCAGCGCCGAACGGACACAAATCCCGAACTTGCCTTAATTTGAAATCGGCGCTTGGAGCATAATCCGACCGGAGCAAAACGAGGATCGGTAAGATTATGCTTTGGGAAGAAAAGTTTAGAGCACCGATCTGATTGAATCAGATCGGTGCTCTAAGACAGGTCCAGATGTGCCTTGAGTGGCATGTCGTCATGAACCGGAACAGTCTGCCTTTCGATCATGCGATGGACGAGCGGCGGCTTGTCCCCCTTGTGCAAAGAAAGGAGCCGTTCCGACACTTCGGCATCGGCCTGGGTGCGACGCTGGTTATGGCGGACATATTCGACCCAGGTTGGCACGTGATAGCTTTCCGTCCAGGTTTCCGGGTTCTCCAGATCACGCAGCAGCACCCACTGCCGGGCACCATCGCGGATGCGCATACGGCGGCGCAAGGCCATGGCGGAAAGGAACGCCGGAACATCTCCCTGCGCAATCTTGTAGTCGACCATGATCATGATCGGACCGCTGCGTGAACGCAGATCCAGCCGAAGCTGCGGCTCGCTGAAACGGTTGAGCGGATCGAGATTGAGGTCTTCAAATTCAGGCTGCGGCAGGAGCAGACCGATCAGCGCGCCGAACATCAGTACCACGGCAGCAGCCAGAAGCGCGCCTGGCACGCCGTATTCATCTGCGACAGAGCCCCAGAGCCAACTGCCTGCCGCCATCCCGCCGAAAGTCGCCGTCTGATAGAGCGCCAGAGCACGCCCCACCACCCAGCGCGGCGTGGAAAGCTGCACGGTGACGTTGAACAGCGACAGCGCCAGAACCCACGAAACACCGGCAGGCAGCAGGAAAATGCAGCTCAGCCACATATTCCGGCTGATCGACAGCAAGGCACAACTGATCGCAAAGGCCACGAAAGCACCGCGCACCAACCATTCATTGCCGAGAAGTTCGCGAAGCCGGGCACTGAGCAAGGCGCCGCCAATGGCGCCAAGCCCGAAAAAGCCCAGCATGATACCGTAGGTGAGCGCTGTTCCGTGGACGAGATCGCGCGCGACGAGCGGCAAAAGCGCCAGAATGACAATCGCGGACAGGCCGAACAGAAACCCCCGGAACATCACTTTGAGCAGGTTCGGCGACATGGCGACATAACGCAGTCCCGCCACCATGGCCGGTCCCAGCGTTTCGCGCGGCAGGGTGGATTTGACCGTTTCCGGCTTCCACTGCCATAGCGCCAGAATAAGCGCACAATAGCTGAACGCATTGAAAATGAAGGCAAAAGCCGCACCCGCCGCCGCAACGATGATACCGCCGATGGCAGGACCAATGCTTCGCATGAGATTGAAGCTCATGCTGTTGAGCGCTACAGCTGCGGGCAGATTGGTGCGGGGCACGATGTCCCCCATCGACGCCTGCCATGACGGGTTGTGCAAGGCCCCGCCGCAGCCGATCAGGAATGTGAAGCTGAGCAGCATCCATGGTGTGAGAATGCCAAGGTAGGCAAAAACCGCCAGCGCAACCGAAACAATCAGTAGTAAAACCTGCGCGGTGAGCATGATGCGGCGGCGGTCGAAATTGTCGGCCAAGGCGCCTGCAGCAACTGAAAAGATCATCACGGGCAGAGTTGTCGAAGCCTGCACCAGTGCAACCATATCGTCCGAATGGGCGATGGTTGCCATCATCCAGCCAGCACCGACCGTCTGCACCAGACCGCCGAGGTTGGAAACCAATGTAGCTGACCAGAGCGCCCGAAATGTTTTGTATTGGAAAGGCGCCAGGGGGGAAATTCTCTGCGGCACCGGACGACCTCCCGTTCCATCTGCCTAATAGAGCGGATACGTGAATCTCTCCCAAGGGACAAGGGGTTAAAACCAAAACCGGTGCAGAACTTCTCCTCCAGTGAGACTTCCAAACGGTTTTTCTCCCCCGATTGACTCCACCTTGCAATTAGGTAGACTGGTCTACCTAATCATTCGGATGAAATATGATAAGCGATCCCGCGACACCTAGTTCAAAACCGGCACGCGAGCGGCTTCTGCAAGCGGCAGCGGAATTGTTTTACGATGCGGGCATTTCGGCGACCGGGATCGACGCAATCATCCAGCGTGCGGGCGTGGCAAAGCAGAGCCTCTACAACAACTTCACGTCCAAGGCGGAGCTGGTGGCCACCTATCTGGAGCATCGCCATGCCGAATGGTTGGGCCTCTATGACAAGCGCCTGGAAAAGGCAGCAAGCCCGATGGATGGGATACTGGCCATATTCGACGCTTATCGCGACCATGCGGAATTTGCCTACGAACACGGGTTTCGCGGCTGCGGGCTGCTGAATGCGGCAGCAGAACTGCCCGCTGGCGATCCGGGCCGCAAGGCGGTGAGAAAACACAAGGAAGAAGTCGAGGGCCTGCTTGTGACACATCTCACCGGCTTGATCCCCGACGACCCGCCTCGGGTCCGCCAGCTTGCCGTGCAGCTCTCCTTCATTCTCGAAGGAGCAATCATGCGGGCTGGCCTTGAAGGCAATAGTGCGCGTCTTGGCGAGGCCAAGGCCATGGTCACGACAATTTTGAAACCAGTGTAAAATGCAATCATCAAAAAACTATCTTCTGGGAGTGACCGCCATCATCGTCGCTTCCACCATCTGGGGCACGACAGGCACCGCAGCAACCTTTGCGCCCGAGGTTGGCGCGGCGGCGATCGGCGCCGCTGCCATGGGACTTGGCGGACTGGCACAGGCGGCAATCGCCTGGCGCGGGCTGATCGCTTCACGAAAGGCGCTGGCCGATCAATGGCGCGTCCTGTTGGTGGGAGCCGTCTGCGTCGCGATCTATCCCCTCGCTTTCTATGGCTCCATGCGGATGGCTGGCGTGACCATCGGAACGGTCATTTCGCTCGGTTCCGCCCCGCTTCTTTCGGCAGGGATTGAGTATCGGCAAAGCGGCTTTCGCCCTTCGC
Source organism: Brucella anthropi ATCC 49188 (assembly GCF_000017405.1). Taxonomy (NCBI): domain Bacteria; kingdom Pseudomonadati; phylum Pseudomonadota; class Alphaproteobacteria; order Hyphomicrobiales; family Brucellaceae; genus Brucella; species Brucella anthropi. The sequence goes on along the minus strand of NC_009668.1, from coordinate 694,814 downwards.
TGCGCTGGCTGGCAGGTGCGATCATCGGCATTGTCGGCATGGTCCTGCTCAGCATGTCGGAGGACAGCGGCGGCCATGCCTCGTCTGCAGAAGGCTCCACACTCATGGGAGCCTTGGTCGGATTGGTGGCGGGCTTCACCTATGCGCTTTATTCCTCATGCGCGCGCCAGCTGATGCAGGGCGGCATATCATCGACAACCGCCATGGGCGCGACTTTCGGTATAGGCGGTCTTTTGTTGATGCCGGTTCTGCTCGCAACCGGCGGACCGTTCCTAGCCTCGTGGAACAATGCAGCTGTCGGCCTATACATGGCCTTCGTGCCGATGTTCCTCGGCTATGTCTGCTTCGGCTACGGGTTGAGCCGCGTTGAAACCAGCGTAGCGACGACGATCACACTTTTTGAACCGGTTGTCGCCGCGTTCTTCGCAGTGGTGATTGTCGGCGAACGCCTTTCCGCCCTCGGCTGGTTTGGTGTTCTTCTGGTTGTCATCTGCCTTGTCTGCATCACCATACCGACCCGCAGCCAGAAAGCCCCGCTGGAAGTGCCCGAGCCATCAACCTGACGCGCATCTCATCCTGAAAACCGTTTCACACTTTTCGGGATGCAGTTTGTTTCAACGCGCATCTCATCCGAAAACCGTTTCACACTTTTCGGGATGCAGTTTGTTTCAACGCGCATCTTAGTCCGAAAACCGCTTCACACTTTTCGGGATGCGCTTTTTAACCAGGCTTTGACTGCGTCGACCGATTCCGGATGACGCGGCTTTCGCAGGGAAACCGCATAGAAATCCGCGCCCACCCGCAGCTCGGTGGCCATTGGCTGGACGAGGCTGCCCGCTGCAACTTCCTTCTCCACGAAGAAACGGCTTGCCAGCGCCAGCCCCTGCCCGGCAATCGCCGCATCGATGGCAAGTGACGTCTGGTTAAAGCGGATATTCTTCGGCGATGTCGACACGCCGCCCGGAAAAGCCTTTTCCAGATATTGCGGCCAGAAATTATGTGCGTCGTGCAGCAGCGGATAGCGTTCCAGGTTTTCCGGCAGCCCCGGATCACCAAGCCTTTCGACCAGCACCGGGCTTGCCACGGCGACAATCACGTGCTCGAAAAGCAGCTCCGCGTTCAGTCCCGGACCGAAAGGCGGCTCGCCGTAGCGTACCGCCAGATCGACGGCATCGGTCTGGAAATTGGCGACCTTGTCGCTGGCGACAATGCGCAATTCTATATCGGGATGTGCGTGCGTAAATTCCGCCAATCGCGGGATCAGCCACTTCGATGCGAAGGTCGGCGTCACGCTGATGGTCAGGTGCTGCGGCTCGGGTCGCAGCATTTCGGTCGCCTCCGAAAGCAGGTCGAAAGCCCGTCGCACATTGGCAATGTATGCACGGGCCGGTTCGGTCATGACCAGCGTGCGGGGTTGGCGTTCAAAGAGTTTCAGTCCAAGCTCTGCCTCAAGCCCGCGTATCTGCTGGGCCACTGCTGCCTGTGTCACGCCAAGTTCTTCCGCTGCCAGCCGGAAATTCAGATGTCGCGTGACGACTTCAAACACACGCAGACCATTGAGCGAGGGAAGCCTTTTCATGAGTTGAACTCGATAGATTTTCTATTGATTGACGTTACGCGTTTTCGTTCGTCACGATAACGGCTCTCCGCTATAACGTCAAAGAATACTTATCGACAGTTGCGACCTCGTGCAACATTTCGGAAAAAGGAACGCATCATGACAGTAGAAAAAGTAGCGATTGTAACGGCTGGCGGAAGCGGCATGGGTGCAGCCGCCGCGCGCAGGCTTGCGCAGGACGGTTTCAAGGTTGCAATCCTCTCATCCTCCGGCAAGGGCGAAGCGCTGGCACAGGAGCTGGGTGGCCTCGGCGTCACCGGGTCAAACCAGTCGAATGATGATCTGAAGCGCCTCGTAGACCTTGTTCTGGAAAAATGGGGCCGTATCGACGTGCTGGTAAACAGCGCAGGTCATGGCCCGCGTGCGCCGATCCTCGAAATTACCGATGAAGACTGGCACAAGGGAATGGACACTTATTTCCTGAATGCAGTTCGCCCGTCGCGTCTCGTCGTGCCGACGATGCAGAAGCAGAAGTCTGGTGTCATCATCAATATCTCGACCGCATGGGCATTCGAGCCGAGCGCCATGTTCCCAACCTCGGCGGTGTTCCGCGCAGGGCTCGCCTCTTTCACCAAGATTTTCGCCGACACCTATGCTGCCGACAATATTCGCATGAACAATGTTCTTCCGGGCTGGATCGACAGCCTGCCGAAGACGGAAGAGCGCCGGGCAAGCGTCCCATTGCAGCGCTATGGCAAGAGCGAGGAAATCGCGGCGACGATCGCCTTCCTCGCATCGGATGGCGCCGCTTATATCACCGGCCAGAATCTGCGCGTGGATGGCGGGTTGACGCGGGCTGTTTAAACTACGACTCGACGGTGAGCCGCCGCATGGCGGCTGCCGTTTCTTCATTGGCGGGGAAGAAGGTCTCGATGACCACTTCCGACAGCGTGATATCGACGGCGGTGCCGAATACCGTCGTCGCGCTCAAAAACTCCAGCGGGCCTTCAAGGCTGTCGATCCTGAGCGGAATGGCCACCGGATTATCAGTGACAGTCCCCCCACCCGAAGACACCGCGCGCGCGGGGACCGGATAGGATTTCAGTTCATCGAGAAGCGCTGCCAGACGCGGATCGGCTGAATTGTCCGCATCGCGGGCAAGGCGCGCAAGAATATGGCTGCGCCACTGCCGAAAATTCTGGATGCGCGGGGCCAGTCCTTCCGGGTGCAGGCTGAGGCGAAGCACATTCACCTCCCCCTGCAGAAGATGTTCCGCCACACCCTCGGTCAGAACACCTACCGCCTTGTTCGCCAGAAGCAGGGTCCAATGCCTGTCGATTGCAAGGGCCGGATGCGGGTTGTGTCCGTGCAGCAGGGCTTCAATCACGCTTCGCGCGGCGGCAAATTCCGGCGCTTCCAACCCTCGCTCGCCGTGAACGGGCGCATATCCGGCGGCAACCAGTATCCGGTTGCGCGCCCGCAGCGGCACGTCCAGATGTTCGACCAGACGCAGAACCATGTCGCGGCTCGGCACCGAGCGCCCCGATTCAAGAAAACTCAGATGACGCTGCGAAATCTCGGCCTCGACCGCCAAGGATAGCTGGCTGAAGCGGCGGCGCTGCCGCCATTCCCGGAGAAGCGAGCCGACTGTCTGTTGTGCTTCGGTCATAGGCTTGTCCGATCCCTTCAACGATTTGACTGCCCATCATGGCTGGCAGATGCATTCTGGAATGCGTCGCAAAATTCATAGCAACAATTACCTCTCACGTAATCGACCCCATAACGCAACAGGGCAAATATGCAGCCAGCCCGAAGAACGGGACGCCAAATTGAAAGGTCGATAGGATGAAAACCACACACCCAATATTTGCCCTCAAGCCAATCGTCGCAATCGATGCCATCACCTGCGCAGCGATGGGTGCCGCGCTTGTCACTGCCTCAGCACCGGTGGGCGAACTGACCGGAATTCCAGCACCGTTGCTTTACTGGGCAGGCGTACTGCTGCTGCCAGTGGCGGCCTTTATGGCCTGGGTGTCGCGGAGCACAAATCCTCCCGCATGGGCGGTAAACCTCGTCATTCTTGGCAATGGCGCATGGGTTGCTGCCAGCCTTTTCCTGCCTGTTGCAGGAATGATTGCACCCAATCTGTTCGGCTGGGTTTTTCTCGTTGGACAGGCCGCGGCTGTGACTGTGCTTACCTGGCTCGAAGTTCGTGCCGCCCGCATCCCTCAAACCGCATTCTGATCGAACGGAGACCTCAAATGACAGCTTATGCAATCGCGCAGCTTCGCAATGTCCGGGTCAATCAGGGAATTGTCGATTATCTGAAAGCCATCGATGGAACTCTCGCACCGTTCGACGGACACTTCATCATCCACGGCGGACCGAAGGACGAACTGGAAGGTTTGTCACCGGACGATCTGATCGTCATCGCTTTTCCCGATCTGGCAACAGCACGCAACTGGTATGCCTCGCCTGCCTAACAGGCGATTATCGAATGGCGCCGGCAGGGATCGGAGGGAGAGGTGTTTCTGATCGACGGCGTCGATAAAGATCACCGCGCCGCCGATATTCTATGAAGCCGAACCAATCCGGCGACAGTCTTCACACTGTCGCCGGATTTTCCGGTCAGGCCGCATAACGTTTGGTGCCATCCATCCAGGTTTCGCTGACCTTGATCTTGCCGATCTTCACATCGGGCGCAGTCGGGTCTTCTTCCAGAATGGCGAAGTCTGCGAACTTTCCGGTTTCCAGCGAACCGATCTGGTCTTCCATATGACACTGCCAGGCCGCATCGATGGTAACGGCGCGCAGCGCTGCATCCACCGGAATACGTTCTTCGGGGAAGAACACGTCGCCACCTTCGTTCATCACGCGGGTGACGGCATCCTCGACATAACGCAGCGGTTCGATCGGCGTCACGTTCCAGTCAGAATGAAGCGATATCTTGAGGCCCGCAGCCAGCGCGGAAGCACACGGATCATAGAAGCGGGCGCGCTCAGGCCCCAGAAGACGGTCGCGGAACGCCTTACCCCACCAGCGCACATGGCCGATCAGGAAGGACGGCGAAAGCCCCATATCCTTCATACGTACCATCTGTTCCGGGTGGAAAACGCTGCAATGTTCGATGCGATGGCGAAGATCGCTGTTCGAGGACTTTCCGAGAACGGCCTCGTAAGCATCCAGCACCATGTCGATTGCCGCGTCGCCATTGGCGTGAACGCCAACCTGCCAGCCGCCTTCATGCGCCCGGCGGATAACTTCCGTGACCTGTTCTAGGCTGTAGTTCAGCGCGCCACGTTCATCGGTGCCCAGATAATTCTCGCGCTGATAACCGGTCTGCGCCTGATTGGAGCCATCCGCCCACGCCTTGATGCCATCGACGCGGAAAAGATCGTTGCCGCGACCGGGCTTGATCCCCTCCTTTTCCCATTCATCCATGATCGTTGACACGAGCATACCACGATAGCGCACTGGGGCCTTGCCTTCGCCCAGAACCGCATCGAGGATTTTGAGATCCTGCGCACCGGCCATGATACCGATGCCGCAATCGTGCAGCATGGTGCAACCAACGGAGCTTGCATGATCCAGAAAACGCTGGACGCGACCGATCATATCCGCCGCCGTCGGAGACGGCATGACACCAAGGAATTCCTGTTGCGCCGCCATCTCCTCCAGACGTCCGGTCAGGTTGCCATTGGCATCCTTCACAAAGCGCGCGCCGGACGGATCAGGCGTCTCGCGGGTGATCCCGGCGGCCTTGAAGGCGGCACTGTTGGCATAGGCGATATGGCCGTTGCTTTCCTGCATGAAGAAAGGATTGTTGGGCGCAAGCGCATCCAGTTCGGCAATCGTCGGAATTTTGGCGTCACGGGTGATGCTGGCATCGAACTGCTGTGCGCGCACCCATTCCCCCGGCTTGGCATCCGCCACGCCTTTCTGCAACTTCGACCAGACGGTCGCGTAATCCGGTGTCGTGATCGGGCTGACATCGATCCAGTCCTCGAATGCCGTGAACACGAAATGCATATGCGGATCGATCAGGCCCGGCATCAGGGTGCGGCCCTGAAGATCCACCACCTGCGCTCCGGAACCGATGGCGGATTGCACGTCATCCAGCTTGCCGACGGCCAATATCTTGTTGCCGCGAATGGCAATCGCTTCGGCACGCGGCGCCTTGTCATTCATGGTCAGGATTGTCCCGCCCTTGAAGACGATATCACCCGCGGGTGCTGCAGCCTGCTGCGCGAACGCCATGCCCGGCGAAGAACAGGCAAAGGCCGAAGTCGCGGCGGCAGCGCCGAGATATTTGAGAAAATCGCGCCTTGAGGCCGTGGACCGCAGAAACGCCACCATACCCGGATTACAGGCTATACACATCTGAATATCCTCTTTACCGCCACAACAAAAAAGCCCTAGATCAAGTGGCAATTATTTTTGTATCGAGACGATACTTATACAATATTACAATTTATTAAATAGATATTATTGTTACTTTCATTAGTATTTACTAAAATAAACACTCTACAAGATGATCAATTATAAGAAATAAAGATAGACATAGATACATGTTTTGTCTTCGCGATTTCGTGTGCTCGTAACTTTGAGACTGCCTTTTGCGCGACAGACACGCACCCGAGCATCGAAATGCGCATTAAAAAAATCCGCCGCAAACCGACGGATTTCACAAAAATTCTCGCAAATTAGGGGGGCAATCAGCTGCGTTTGGTTTTTCGCTGCGCCCGCTTGGCTGTATTATGCGCTATGGCAGCTTGAACGAGTGCGATGAAGGCATCTTCGTTGACCTCTTCACCTTCGCTTATGTCCAGCGCGCGGCGCGTATTGCCTTCAAGACTGGAATTAAAGATGCGGGCGGGATCGTTCAGCGCTGAGCCATTGGCAAAAGTCAGCTTCACAACCTTCTTGTAAGTCTCGCCGGTGCAGATGATGCCGTCATGCGACCATACCGGCACGCCACGCCATTTCCATTCCTCAATCACGTCGGGATCGGCCTTCTTTATGAGCGCCCGCATTCGGGCGAGCGTCTCGCCGCGCCAGTCATCGAGCTCGACAATCCGCCCGTCAATAAGCTTTGAAGCGTCATTATCATCTGTCATGAAACCCCTCCCAGAGCGTCTTTCGATCTGCGCTCCAACCTACATTTTCTCACCCGGCAGTTGGCTTGCCTGTCTGATCCAGTCCGTCAGTTGGGCTTCATCCACATCGTCGTGCTCATGAATGTGGAAATAGCGCGTATCCTGGCTCTTGGATTCAACCGGCGGCATCGGCTTCAGCTTTGCGCCGCGAAAGAATGCAACCTTTATATATTTGTCGAAACAGTGATAGCTGAGGAACCACCCCTCTCCCTTCATTCCGTAGAAGGGGGAATTCCATTTGACCGCTTTATGCACATCGGGAACGGTACGCACGATGAGCGCATCCAGGCGGCGACCTGCTTCGCTTTTCCATCCCGGCATGGCGGCGATATAAGCCTGAACCGGCGCATCCCCTTCCCCTTTTGCAATCTGGGGATTGCCGCCCGACAAAAGTACCGGACCGTCAGGTTTTTTATCGGTCATTACGTTTCCTCCACTGATCGCGTCTCCCGCCGGTTCTTCGTTGCTGGGACCATACATCTCATCCGGTTTGCGACCAAGCTTTGGATGACGGGAAAGAACAACTCCCGTTTCAGCCATGTCTCGTGTAAGCAAAGCTGACCACATCAAACAAGCAGATGGCAATGAGACGATTTTTCCACCTCGCGGCACGCGGAATTTCTCTGGCATTTCTATCGCCAGGCCTGATGAACCTTGCTTTCGCGGAAGAAAATCTTCCTCGCCTTCTGCCAGAACCGGGCGTGAGCGCGCATATCGAAAGACGCAAAGAGGGTTATGTTCTGACCCAGCCCGATGGATCGAAACTCATTTTGCTGGATTCCGATTGGCTCAACGGACTGGACGGGCCTGTCAGCTTCGAAACCGGCGACTATGACTTCGATGGCTACACCGATTTTTCTTTGGGTGCCCGCGAAGCGGGAAGTCTCGACGTTGGCGCCGCGCTTTATCTCTATGATCCAAAAGCCAAAGCCTTTTCCCCACTGATTATTGAGGACGAACTTGGCGGAAAACTGAATTGCGGCGAGCTGTGGAATGTCGAGCGCATCCCGGAACGAAAGCTGATCAAAAGCAGCTGTAGTCTGGATGGGCATTATAACCGCGTCGACATCCTGTCGATTGATCGCGGCCAGACGGTGCGGCTTGTGGAACAATCGCGCCCGGAAGAGCAGATGTCTGGCTGGCCCTACCTGATGAAACCCATGCGCATGGTCACCTATGACGCACAGGGAAACAGCGTTCTTGAAATGCCTTTGGCACCGGATGAAACCGAACAAGGCTGGGAAGTCCCGCTGGAAAAGTTGACCCTATACAGCAATCCTGACCGGCAAAGCACCACAAAATCCTCTCTGGCCAAGGGCGACAAGGCACGCAAGCTTGTCTTTGCCGGCGATGGCTGGATGAAAATTGCCTATCAGGGTAAAACCGGGCCGCTGGAGGGCTGGATATCCCTGAAAGAAGCCTATGACCTTGCGACCTGGCAGGCGGAAAACGGGCAAAAACCGCAATCCTTGCAGCTCGGTCTCGCGGATTACAGCGATGTCGACAAGGATCAGGATTATTACAAGCACCTGTTCACGCTGACGCTGGCCAATGAAAGCCGCGAAGCCGTGGAACTCGGCTATGGTGAATTGCACCTGATTTTCACATCTGCCGACGGCCAGCAGACCACGCATAAGCTCTATGATCTCTTCAACAAGACCCTAGAGCCGGGAAAGAGCGAAACGCTCGACGATAATCCCGTACAGAAGCGCGGCGGGCAATTTGTGATCTATCACCCGGTCGGCGACGACGACGCCTATTCGCCGTTCTTTCCCGAAGGGCTGACTACAGGAAAATACAAGATCCGCCCCATCCTGACCGGCCCCAACCTGAAGAGCCCCATTTACGGTCAGGACGAAATCGAGATGGATTATCCACCCAAACTACCGGACAGCCTGATCGAACCGTGAGCTGGCACTCGCTTTGGCAAGGGCATCAAGAGCCATGCTCGCCGGCAGAGCCGGTGAAAACAGGAAGCCCTGCCCGGCATTGCAACCCAGTTTACAAAGCATGTCGCGATCTTCCTCGGTCTCGATCCCTTCGGCAGTGACCTTGATGCCAAGAGCATCGCCCAGCTCGACCATGGCGCGCACGATATGCTGATCGCCTTCGGATTCGGCAATGCCACGCACGAAAACCTTGTCGATCTTGATCTTGGTGATGAGGCCCTTCTTCAAGGAGGCGAAAGTAGCAAAGCCGGTGCCAAAATCGTCAAGTGCGATAGAGACACCAGCGCTCGACAGCACTCCGAGGCTGTCACTCATCCCGCGCTGATCGAAGGGAGCTTCCTCCGTTATCTCGATTTCAAGCATGGACATCGGAAGTTCGCGTTTTTCCATTTGGGACAGGATTTCGTGTGGAATACGCCCCCCCGCCAGTTCGCGAGGGGAAAGATTCATGGCAACTGTCAGATCGCTGCGCCCGCCTTCGGTGAGCTTGTCGATCATCTCGCAGCAATTGAAGAGCACATTATTCGTCAGCTGACGCACCACACCCACTTCGCACGCAACATCGATGATTTCCGGCGGGGGAATTGTGCCGTGCTGCGGATGATCCCAGCGCAGCAATGCCTCAAAACCAACCATGCGCCCACTGGAGAGTTGCACCACCGGCTGAAAGTAGGTTTGCACCTGCCCGGTTTCGATTGCAATGCGCAGGTCTCGCTCGATGCTTTGCTTGCGCTCCCACTCGTGCTGCAGACGCTTCTCGAAAAAATAATATTCGTTGCGTCCGCGTTTCTTGGCCGCATAAAGCGCGAAGTCGGCGCGCAGCAACATTTCGACCGGATCGAGACGCTCCAGCCGGCAAATGCCGACACAGGCGCCGATCTCCACCGACAGAATCCCCTCATAATGGGCGGTCAGACTGCCGATGATGCGTGCGGCCACCAATCCGGCCTCGATCTTGGCTGAAGGCTCGGGATAAGCGAGTACGAATTCATCACCGCCAATACGCGCCAGAACGGAACGCTCCGGCGAGACCTGACGGATACGCTGCGCAATGGCGACAAGGAGGTCGTCACCCACCTTGTGACCATAGGTGTCGTTGACGGACTTGAACCCGTCGAGATCGATCAGCATGACGATGAACGGGCCGTCTTTCACAGGATAGAGGCGAATGGAGGTTTCAAGGCCACGCCGGTTGAAGAGCCCCGTCAACGGGTCCTCCTGCGACTTGAGTGCCATTTCGTCAGCCAACTGCTTGGCTTCGTGTTTCAACCTGCTGGTCTGGATGAAGCGGTTCTGCCCCAAGAGTGCGCCACGCGTAAGCCCGAGCCAGAACAGAACAACAGCAACGGCAATCACGCCATATTGCAGGTCGGCTTGCAGGACCAGACACACCACCGTCACGACAAGCGGCGGCGTTATGAAATTGATTGCAACCGCGGCATAGGACGAGCCGTAGGTGACGGCGCCCGCGCAGATACCGGCCAGAATGACCAGATAGACCGACGATTGCGGATCAGAGAACCCATGGGAAAGAATGGCGACACCGGCCCAGACGAAACCGGCCAGTGCGCCAAACAGTTGAAAGCGGGCGAGCTGGCGCTGCAGAACCGCGATATTCTCAACTGGCGCAGCCGGGCTTCTATAATAGGCTATCGCATCGATGAGGCGCAGCGCATTGATGATATTGACCAGCGCGAACCAGATGATGGGCATCCAGAAATGCCCGGCAGCAATCTGGACCAGCAAAATGAGCACGGACAGAATCGTGCTGATGGGCATCGAGAAGCGCGCGCCGTCGCAAATCTCCCTGAGCTGGTCCGCAAGTATCTTGTCGGCTATCGGGCTGTCCTGCCTGCCATAGGCAGACCTGACCAGTTGAAGCCAATATTCAGTTCTCGACCCCATTTAAACGCCACCACTGGCCAGAGCACGTTCAGCTTTTTTCCAATCGGGACGCCCCTCGTGTCCTGATTAAAAAGGAATGACAGCAAACCTGCCCCCGACTGACAACTATAACATGCATACAATCTAAAATGCCAATGGTACGGCAGTTCAATCAAGACGATCACTTCGGCGGACAAGGCATACCATCGACATGCCGCTTGAGGCGCGCGCTCAACAATAGTTAGGGACGCGCCACCCGCAAACTACTCTGTCGACTGTTCTTCCGCCGTCAGCAGCAGCTTGTCGATGCGGCGTCCGTCAAGGTCAACGATTTCGAACACCCATCCGTTCTTGACGAAAGTTTCACCCACATCCGGCAGATGCTTCAGTTCCTCAAGCGCCAGCCCGGCAACGGTGTTGTATTCCGCATCGTCGTCAATCGGGAAACGCAAAAACTCCGAGAACTCGTCAATCGGCATCCAGCCCGAGACGAGATAAGAACCATCCGCCCGGCGCACGATAGCCTTTTCCTCGATATGGTCCTCCTGCATGGCGCCGATGATCGCTTCCATCACATCGCCCGCAGTAATCACACCTTCAAAATGACCATACTCGTCATAGACGAGCACCATATGCGTTGGCGTGCCGCGAATGGCTTCCACCACGTCGAGCGCATCGGAAAAGTCCGACACGACCGGAACATCACGGACGATCTCGCGCAGATTGACACTGCCCCTGGAGGACAGCTGATTGAAGAAGTCGCGCACCTGTAAGACGCCGATCACTTCATCGGAATCTTCGCCGCGCACAGGAAGCCGCGAACGGCTCGTATTGTGCAGTTGCAGGCGAATTTCATCGAAACTATCATCCACATCGACCATTTCGACATCCATGCGCGGCGTCATCAGCCCGCGTGCCGTCCGGTCCGCAAGGCGCATAACGCCTGCAATCATGCGGGATTCCTCCGTCTCGATCACGCCCGCGCTATGCGCTTCGGCCAGAACAGACTTGATCTCTTCGTCGGTCACGCCGTCGCTCGACTTGCCCGACTGGCCAAGCAGTCTCAAGACCAGACGGCCCGATGTATCGAGAAGCCAGACCAGAGGTGCAGCCATCTTGGACAGCAATGTCATGGTCGGCGCTACACGGCTTGCAACCGCTTCCGGCTCACGCAGTGCGATCTGCTTTGGCACGAGTTCGCCGACAATCAGCGACAGATAGGTGATGACCACGACCACCGAGCCGACGCCAACAGCATCGGCAAGGGCTGGCGACAAGCCTTGCCCAAGAAGCCAGCCCGACAAACGGGCACCCAGCGTCGCGCCGGAAAATGCACCCGACAGAATGCCGACCAGCGTGATGCCGATCTGGACGGTGGACAGGAAACGGCCGGGATTATCGGCAAGCTCGATGGCCATGCGGGCGCCGCGGCTGCCCTTGTCGGCCATTACCCTTAGTCGCGCTGGGCGGGAGGAAACCACTGCGAGTTCCGACATGGCGAGAACACCATTGAGGATCGTCAACAGCACGACCGTAATTATTTCAAAGTACAAAACTGCCCCTCGGGATCAGATAATCGGAATATAATGATAGAAAGGAACCGCCCCTCTTTCCAGAGGCCGCGACACAAAATACTGCGATACTGTCGGAATTGCAGTACTTATGTGCTCTCTTCTCGCCAGCAGAAGCTGCCTTTTCTCTTCTTTCCAGTAAATGATTCACGATGCAGGTAAAACCGCAAAACCATCGTCTGGTCAGGCCAATTAGGTTTAATAACTGAATTTCTGGAGAGCCAGTCCGCCATGTAGCGGGTTTTTTGCTGCTCGCGCAAAATTGGCTTGACCAGAAACCAGCAGGCTTCTACTTCTTCCATTCATAGGTGACGAAACTTTGCGCGAGGGAGGAAGCGCGATGGGAGGATTGCCGTCAGCGACTGCGCGCGCCGATACCGCGCCTATCTTGCTCAAGCTGGATTCCGTTTCCAAAGAATTTCCAGGCGTCAAAGCCCTGTCGAATGTCAGCTTCGAATTGCGGGCGGGCGAGGTTCATGCCGTCTGCGGCGAGAATGGTGCGGGCAAGTCTACCCTAATGAAGATCGTCAGTGGCGTCTATCAGCCGGATGGCGGAACGATCCATTATCGCGACCAGACTGTCCGCTTTGCTTCCACGCTTGAATCGGAAGCGGCGGGCATCGCCATCATCCATCAGGAACTGAACCTCGTTCCGCATCTGAGCGTTGCCGAAAACATCTATCTCGCTCGCGAGCCGAAACGCGGTTTCTTCGTCGACCGCCGCAAGCTGAAGCAGGACGCGCAGCACTGCCTCGATCGGCTTGGCGTCAAGATCGACCCGTCTGCACAGGTGCTGAACCTGTCCGTCGCCCAATGCCAGATGGTCGAAATCGCCAAGGCCCTCTCGCTCAATGCCTCCGTCCTCATCATGGACGAACCGACCTCCTCGCTGACCGAGCAGGAAGCGCAGCTTCTGTTCAAGGTCATCCGCGAACTGAAAGCGCAAGGCACCGGCATCGTCTATATTTCGCACCGTCTCGATGAAATGGCGGAGATCGTCGACCGCGTCACCATCCTGCGCGACGGACGCTATGTCTGGACCAAGGACTTTGACGCTGTCACCGTCGATGAAATCGTGGCCGGGATGGTCGGGCGCTCGCTTGATGAAAAGTTTCCGGAACCGACCCGAAAGCTGACGGAGGAAGTGATTTTCTCCGTCAGCGGACTGACGCGAAGCGGCCTCTTCGAGAATATCGGCTTTGAACTCCGGCGCGGAGAAATCCTCGGCTTTGCCGGACTGATGGGCGCAGGGCGCACGGAAGTAGCGCGGGCGATTTTCGGCGCCGATCCGCACGATGCCGGAACGATTGTGCTTGAAGGTGAGACGCTTTCCATCTCCAGCCCGCGCGACGCCATCGAGGCAGGCATTGCCTATCTGTCTGAAGACCGCAAGGCGCAAGGACTGGCGGTCAAGATGCCGGTCGACGCCAATCTCACACTCGCCAATATGGAAGCGGTCAGCAGCTCATATGGCGTGATCGATTTCGAGCGACAGCGGCAGGCGAGCCAGCGTTATGTCGATCTTCTCAATATCAAGACGCCGGGGCTGGCCCAGCCCGTTCGACTGCTTTCGGGCGGCAATCAGCAGAAGATCATCATCGGCAAATGGCTGTTCCGCGAACCGCGTATCATGTTCTTCGATGAACCGACGCGAGGCATCGATGTCGGTGCAAAGTTCGCGATCTACCAGATCATGGACGAACTGGCCGCAAGGGGCATCGGCATTGTGCTGATCAGCTCGGAGCTACCGGAAATTCTGGGGCTTTCGGACCGTGTGGCGGTCTTTCACGAGGGGCGCATCACCGCCGTCTTGAACACGGCCGCGACATCGCAGGAAGAAATCATGACCTATGCCTCCGGTCGGGGCCGGCAGGACAAATGAGGACGCAGTAATGGCCGAAATCACTACGGACAAGCCCCAGCAGACGGTAAAATCCAAGGGGCTCAGCGACCGTCAGAAGGATATCATCCAGAAATTTGCGGCTGTCGGCAGCCTTATCATTCTGGCGGCGATCTTTTCCGTCACCAGCAGTGCCTTCATGACCGTCAACAACGCGATGACCATCGCCTTGCAGGTGACGTCAATCGCGTTTCTCGGCATCGGCGCAACCTATGTCATCATAACCGGCGGCATCGATCTTTCGGTTGGCTCGGTTCTGGCGCTTGCCGGTGTTGTGGCCGCACTTGCGGTCAAGGATCTTTCGCTGCCGATCCCGCTCGCCATGCTGCTCGGCATATTGACGGGTTCGCTCTGCGGCCTCATCAACGGCGTCGTCATCACCAAGCTCAAACTGCCGCCCTTCATCGCCACACTTGGCATGATGCTGATCGCACGCGGTGTCGCGCTTCAGATCACCGGTGCGCGTGCCGTCTCCGGCCTTGGCGAATCCTTCGGCGTGCTGGGCAACGGCTCGCTATTTCGCATCGAGAGCATTGACGAACAGGGCTTTCCGGTCGTCACCTTCCCCGGCATCCCCTACCCGGTGGTGCTGATGATCGTGATCGCGGTCGTGGCCGCACTCGTGTTGAACCGCACCGTGCTTGGCCGCCACATCTATGCCATCGGATCGAATGCGGAAGCAGCGCGGCTTTCGGGCGTCAACGTCGCCCGTGTAACGGCCTTCACCTATGTCGTATCGGGAACACTGGCGGGTCTGACGGGCTGCGTTCTCATGTCCCGCCTCGTGACCGCACAGCCCAATGAAGGTGTCGCCTATGAGCTCGACGCCATTGCGAGCGCGGTCATCGGCGGCACTTCGCTCATCGGCGGTGTGGGTACGATTTCGGGCACGTTCATCGGCTCGTTCGTCATCGGAATCCTGCGGAACGGCCTCAACATGAATGGCATTTCCGCTTTCACACAGCAGATCATCATCGGCCTCGTCATTCTGGTCACCGTATGGATCGACCAGATGCGCAACCGCCGATGAAAGGGGAGACGGAATGTGTCAGGCATTCCGGAAAAGGGTAGAGCCAAGAGCTCGATAACAGGAGGAAAACATGCGTAGACTGGTTTCTGCATTGATGGCTTCGGCTTTTGTACTTGCGGGAGCGGCAAGCGCTTCGGCGGGCGAAATCGCCGTTATCGTGAAGACCGTGAATTCGACTTTCTGGCAGAACGTTCAGAAGGGTGCCGAAGCTGCGATCAAGGATTCCAAGGATCACACCATGACCTTCCAGGGTCCGGCGGCTGAATCGGCCATCGCCGATCAGGTGAACATGGTGGAAAATGCCGTGAACCGCAAAGTGGATGCAATCCTTCTTGCCCCGTCCGATCCGGATGCGCTGACGCCTGCCGTGAAGAAGGCGTGGGAAGCCCGAATTCCGGTCGTCATCATCGACTCGCAGCTCGCCGATGGCAGCGACAAATACTACCGGTCGTTCCTCGCCACCGATAACCGCAAGGCCGGCGAAGCCGCAGCCAAGGCCTTGATCGACAAGGCAGGCACGACCGGCAAGATCGCCGTCATGTCCTATGTTGCGGGCGCTGGCTCGGAAATCGGTCGCGTCGGTGGCTTCGTGGATTACATCAAGGCCAATTCCAAGCTGGAAGTCGTCGGCCCTTACTATTCGCAATCGCAGATGGCGACGGCGCTCAACCAGACCACCGACGTTCTGGCGGCCAATGGCGACCTCGTCGGCATCTTCGGTGCCAATGAACCGACCGCCATCGGCATGGGCCGCGCGATCAAGCAGGCAGGCAAGTCCGGCAAGCTGACTGCCATCGGCTTCGACGGCAATCAGGACCTTCAGGAATTCGTCAAGGATGGCACGCTCAACGCCATCGTCGTTCAGGGTTCCTACCAGATGGGCGAAAAGGGCATCGAAACCCTGTTAAAGGTGCTGAACAAGGAAAAGGTCGAGAAGGTTGTCGATACGGGCGCCGTCGTCGTCACCAAGGACAATATCGACCAGCCGGAAGCCAAGAACGTGCTCTACTAAAACATGGCAACAAAGCTGCGTGAAAAAGGGAGGCGAAAGCCTCCTTTTTTTGTTTTGTCGCGATTCTTATCCGGAAACCGTTTCACACTTTTCGGGATGCGCTAACGGCCATTTTGTTCGCGCCAGTTCTCAAACTTGCGCTCGGTCTCTTCTTTCGTGCACGGATAGAGGCCGACAATGGTAGCGCCGTTCAGCACTTCTTCCAGCACGAAATCCTCATAAGTTTCCATGCTGATACATTCGGTTGCGATTTCATCCGCAAGACCAGCCGGAATGACCATGACACCGTCAGCATCGCCAACCAGCACATCGCCCGGAAACACTGCCGCATCGCCGCAGGCTATCGGCACATTGATATCCACCGCCTCATGCAACGTGAGATTGGTCGGCGCAGATGGCTTTGAGCAATAAGCAGGCATATCAAGCTCGCCGATCCCGCTGACATCGCGAAATCCGCCGTCAGAAACAATGCCCGCCGCGCCGCGCAAGGCAAGCCTTGTCACGAGGATAGACCCCGCAGTCGCCGCACGCGCATCCTTGCGCGCATCCATCACCAGCACGTAACCGGGCGGACAGGTCTCTATCGCAACGCGCTGCTTGTGGTCCGGATTACGAAAAACCGTGATGGGATTCCGGTCCTCACGCGCCGGGATGTAGCGCAGCGTGAAGGCCTGACCGACCATGTTCTCGCGCTTGCGCGCCACCGGCAACACGCCCTGAATGAACTGGTTGCGCAGGCCACGCTTGTAAAGCGCCGTCGCAACGGAAGCCGTCGAAACCGTCTTCAGCTTGGCCCGCGTTTCCTCGGAAAGCACATAATCTGACATCGAAACTGCCTCTCAATAGATGACCGGTTCGTCGACAGAACGGCCGAAATCGGTTTTCAGGAAGTCGAAATCGCAGCCCTTGTCGGCCTGTTCAACATGCTTGGAAAAGACAAAGCCATAGCCGCGCTCATATTTGGGTGGTGGCGTCTGCCATGCTACGCGCCGTGCCGCCAGTTCCTCGTTCGAAACCAGCATGTTGAGGCTGCGGGCTGGAATGTTGAGTTCGACGATGTCGCCCGTCTTCAGCAGGGCGAGTGGTCCCCCGATGAAGGATTCCGGCGCAACATGCAGAACACAGGCACCGAAACTGGTTCCCGACATGCGCGCATCCGAAATCCGCACCATATCGCGCAGCCCAAGTTTCAACAGCGCTTTCGGCATGGGGATCATGCCCCATTCCGGCATTCCCGGCCCGCCCTGCGGACCGGCATTACGCAGCACCAGAACCGTATCCGGCGTCATGGGATAATCGGGGTCGTCGATGATCTTTTTCAAGTCGGGGTAACTGTCCGCGACAAGCGCCGGGCCACTATGGCGGTGAAAGCGGGGGTCGCAGGCAGCAGGTTTTATCACCGCGCCATCGGGGCAGAGATTGCCTTTCAGCACCGCAAGCGAACCTTCATGATAGACCGGATTGGAAAGCGGGCGGATCACGTCATCGTTCCAGATGTGAGCCTCATCCAGACCGTCGGTCAGCGGCTTGCCGGTCACGGTCACGGCCGAAGGATCGAGTTTGTCGCCAAGCTGCTTCATGAGCGCTCGCAACCCTCCCGCATAGTAGAAATCTTCCATCAGATAGGTCGTGCCGGAAGGCCTGATATTCGCGATCACAGGCGTCGTGCGTCCGATGCGATCCAGATCGTCCAGTTCCAGTGGCACGTCTGCCCGGCGCGCCATCGCGATCAGATGAATGATGGCATTTGTCGAACATCCCGTTGCCATCGCAACAGTGACCGCATTGGTTATTGCAGCAGGCGTCATAATCTTTTCCGGCGTCAGGTCTTCCCAGACCATTTCCACAATGCGGCGACCGCATTGCGTGGACATGCGCTGATGATTGGCATCCGCAGCCGGGATCGATGATGCACCGGGAAGCGTCAGCCCCATGGCTTCGGCAATCGCGGTCATGGTAGATGCGGTTCCCATGGTCATGCAATGGCCGTAGGACCGTGCGATGCCACCTTCAATCCCCTGCCATTCCTCCTTGGAAATGGTGCCTGCGCGGCGCTCGTCCCAGTATTTGAAGCCATCAGTGCCGGAGCCCAGATATTTACCGGCATAATTGCCGCGCAGCATTGGTCCGGCGGGCAGGAAAATGAACGGCAGTCCCATACTGACGGCCCCCATGACGAGACCCGGCGTTGTCTTGTCACAACCGCCCAAAAGCACCGCGCCATCGACAGGATGCGAGCGCAGAAGTTCCTCGGTCTCCATCGCAAGCAGATTGCGATAGAGCATGGTGGTCGGTTTCACGAAGTTTTCCGACAGCGACAATGCTGGCAACTCCATCGGGAATCCGCCGGCCTGCAGGACGCCGCGCTTGACCCATTCCACCCGATCCTTGAAATGCATGTGGCAAGGCTGGGCCTCGGACCAGGTGTTTATGATGGCGATGATCGGACGACCTTCCCAGTCGACCGGATCATATCCCATCTGCATGGTGCGCGAACGATGGCCGAACGAGCGTTGATCATCGGGCAGCATCCAGCGCGCCGAACGCAGATCTCCATAGGTCTTTCTGGTCATTTCCCTACCTTCCCGATCAGAAAATATCCCGAAGGGCGTAAAACGGCTTCGAGATGATATTCAAAACAAATATTCAGGAGTGCCTGCGCGATCACGTTACACTCCGTTCATCCGGGCCAGGGGGGCTCCTGCAACCGAAGCCTGCGCCAGAAATACGCCACCCGACCGAGGTGCGGCCTCCAGGGTCGCTTCCGGCAACTGGCGATGCGAGGTGATGGCCAGAAGTGTCAGGTCTGGTCCGCAAAAACAGGGCATCGTTGGAGCCGGAACCGGTACCAGAACCTTTTCAAGCAGATTGCCCTCGCGGTCGAAGCGATTCAGAATGCCAGCGGATACACCCGCGCTCCAATAAGCACCCTCAGCATCGCAGGCACCGCCATCCGGCCTGCCGCTTTGCTCATCGAGGTCACAAATGCGCTTGCGCCCACTAATCTCACCGGTCTCCGGGTCGAAGTCATAACGGTCGATCCACGGCCCGCGGGAATCCGTATGGAACATGGTTCTGCCGTCCGCCGTCCACGCCAGACCATTAGAAATCTCAAAACCCTCGGCCTTGACAGAAGCCTCGCCGTCCCATGTTACTCGGTAGAGCCGCGCGATGGCTTGCCGCTCAGGACGGCCATCCATGCTGCCGATCCAGAACGCACCGTCAGGACCGACCTTGCCGTCATTGAGGCGGGATGTTCCCGGCTCATCGTACCCCGCCCATAGCGGTTCACGGATGCCGGTTTCAGGATCAAACAGGACAACCTCACGTGAAAGCGCCACCACGAGACGTCCGCTTTCTGTCAATCCGAAGCTTGCTACCTCGCTTGTAAAGGACCATTCACGAAGCACACCTCTATCGGCGTCAATGTCGATTTCATATATGCGGCGCCCATAGATATCGCAGGCAAAAAGTGTTCCCCTGCGGTCATCCCAGACCGGACTTTCCATCAGTTGCCCGCGCAGATCGGCTATGCAGCGAAACGGTCCCATCATTCAGCTCCCGTCTTTTTCCGAATGACATCGGGATGACTGAATACGAAATCAGACAACTCCAATCCAAGACCCGCTCCTTCGAACGGATAGATCATGCCCTTCTCTATGCGCGGCATCACCGTCACCAGATCGCGATACCACGAGGTGTAATAGGCCCGCACAGATTCCTGAAAGATCGCGTTGGGCGCGTTGAGCGACAGATGGACGGAGGCCGCGAACACCACCGGACCAGTGCAGTCATGCGGCGCAATGGGGCGCTGGAATGCCTCGGCCATGGTGGCGATCTTCTTCGCTTCCGAAAGCCCGCCACACCATGAAATGTCGAGCATGACATAATCGGAGGCATCGGCGCGTAGGACATCGAGAAATTGCGCACGCGTCGCCATGGTTTCGCTGGCACAGACCGGAATGCCGGACTGGCGTGCGTAAACGGCCAGCGCCTGCGGGTTCATCATCTTGATCGGGTCTTCCGACCAGAATGGCCGGAAGGCTTTCAGTTCGCGCGCAATGGCCAGAGCCGACGTCAAGTCCCACATGGAGTGGAACTCGACCATGATTTCCATCCGCTCGCCGACCGCATCGCGTATCTGGCGAAACGGTGCCAGCGCCTTGTCGAGATCGCCGGCATGGATGAAATTTCCGCCGGATGCGACAGCGAACGGGTCGAAGGGCCAGATTTTCATGGCCGTGATGCCTTCCGACAGAAGGCTCTCAGCCAAGGCCCCTGCGTCGCGATGGAATGCGAGCTGGTCCTCGTAGGGCCCTTCCTTCGCCTCGTCGGCATCACCGATATATCGGCGCGCGCCGCTTTTGTTATAGGTGTAGCCCGCGCAGGTATTGTAGGTGCGGATCGATTGTCGAGACAGGCCGCCGAGCAGCTGGTGGATCGGCTGGCCAGTCACCTTGCCGAATATATCCCAGAGCGCGATGTCGATTGCCGAGGCTGCCCGAATTTCCACGCCCGACGAGCGAAAGCCGACATAGGACTCCAGCAGCAGTTTGGAGATGCGGTCGATCTCCAGCGGGTTCTGGCCGACAAGCAGCGGCGCGATATCGCTATGGATATAAGCCGCAACTGCATTTGCGCCGCGAAATGTCTCGCCAAGGCCGACAATGCCATCGTCGGTATGGACCTGCACCCACACTATGTTGTTGAGGTGCGGAAGCTGCACCGTTTCAATAGCGGTGATTTTCATCCTGTTGTGCCTCAATGCGCGGACGGTTGACGGTTGCGCGCAACGATCTGCGTCGGATTGACGAAACGCAGCGCCAGAAGCAGCCACACCAGAGAGGTGACCATGTAAATGACCGCCATGGCGTCGATCGACTGGACGGAGCGTACCCCGGCAGCGAACACCGAATAATAGAGCGCCACAACGAGCGTCTGCGATGTCGGCCCTGCGGTCAGGAAGGTCAGCTCGAACATTGCCACCGTGCGCACCAGAACCAGAAGCATGGCCGCGAGCACACCCGGCATCAGCATGGGCAGAAGCACATGGATGAAGAGCTTGAACGTGCCCGCACCGAACACGCGCGCTGCTGCCTCGACCTTCGGGTCGATCTGCTCGATGAAGGGGATCATCACCAGAATGACGAAGGGCACAGTCGGCACGAGATTGGCGAGAACGACGCCCCAGAACGTGCCGCCCACCCCGAACTTGTAAAGCACGGTTGCCAGCGGAATGCCGAAGGTTATCGGCGGCACCAGAAGCGGCAGCAGGAAGATCAGAAGCACAAGCTTCTTGCCGGGAAAATCGCGGCGCGCCATGGCATAAGCCGCCGTCACGCCCAGAATGCCCGACAGGATCACCACAGCAAAGACGACCTGAAAGGTGACCAGCAGCACCTGATCGAGCTGGAACTCGGCCCAGGCCGCCGCATACCAGCGTGTGGTAAACGCATCGGGCAACCATGTGCCGAGCCAGCGCGTGCCGAAACTCGAAACCACCACAGCCGTGATAACCGCCAGAACATTCAGCACGAAGAAGCCGGTCACAAGCCAGACAAGGGTGATCCAGAGCTTGGAAAGGATGGATGTATCGCGGATCATGACTATCCCTTTCCGCCTGCGGTGGAACCGCGATAGAAGAGCGAACGCACCCCGAGAAGCGCGCCGACGACGAGCAATTGCACTGCCGCCATGATCATGGCGATGGATGAAGCCATGGAGTCGTCATATTGCTCGAAGGCTGCCTGGGCTGCGGCGATGGAGATCACGCGCGTAGGCCCCGAAGGCGCGCCCAGCAGGACGGCGGACGGAAACACGGCAAAGGCTTGCACGAAGGTGAGACAGGCGGCCACGACCAGCCCTGGCACCAGCAGGGGCAACATGACGTAGCGGAAACGTTGCCAGCTATTGGCGCCATGCGTGGCAGCGGCGCGCTCCAGCGCTGGGTCGATGCCGGTTATGTAGGAAAGCGTCAGCAGGAAGGTGAACGGAAAAACCGTGATGACCAGAGATGCAAAGACGCCCCAGTAATTGTTGGTGAGCTTCAGCGGGTTGTCGATCAGGCCGATATAAATCAGCGTGCGGCTGAACCAGCCCTGCGGCCCCAGATAATTCAGAAGGCCTTCCGCAATCAGAACCGTGCCGAGCGTCACCGGCAGAACGAGGATCGTGGTCAGCAGGCGCTGGCGCGGCATCAGACGCACGCGCATGGCAATTGGAACCGCGAAAAGAACACTGATGACGGTGACGGGAACCGCAAGCCAAAGCGTCGCGCCGATGGTCTTGTAAAGATAGGGATCGGAGAAGAACTTGTGGTAATTGGCCAGTGCACCGCCGCCATCAATTGGATTGAAGGACAGAACTAGCCCGTAAAGAAACGGATAGATGAATACACCCACCACAAAGAGCAGCGCGGGCAGGATCAGAAAGGTGACGCCGTCGAAGCCGTGATTTGCAAGCCGTTGTCGCAAACCGGGCTTAAGCGGTGCATCCGCGTAGGTCTCAGCCACCATCGCTCAGCCCTCCGCCGGGAAAACCAGCGCATGACCAGCATCGACGCCCAACACGATACCACTGCCGGGCTCCACGCCCTGCGGCCCATGAAAGATCAGCTCCATCCCGGTTTCGGTGCGGGCTGTACCGACATATTCGCGCCCTCGATATTCGATGGTCTCGACGGTCGCCTGCAGGTCATTGCGATGACCCGAACCGGACACGACATCATCGCCGCGTGCCATCAGCACGGCATCGTCACCCGGCTCAAGCCCATCCATCGCACGGCCAACGAGTTCGTTTCCCGCGACGGAAATGATCGCCTGCCCGTTCTCGACGCGCACGACCTTGCCTGGCAAGGCGTTGCGGAAACCCATGAAGGCGGCGACATCACGATAGCGGGGCTCTTCATAAAGCTCGTGCGGTTTGCCGACCTGACGGATTTCACCGTCGCGCAAGACCACGATGCGGTCGGCCAGCGACAGGGCTTCGTCTTGATCGTGGGTCACATAGATCGTCGTTGAGCCGAGCTGGTTATGGATGCGGCGGATTTCGGCTCGCATCTCAAGCCGCAACTTCGCATCGAGATTGGAAAGCGGCTCATCCATGAGAACCACCGGCGGCTCGATGACGATGGCGCGGGCAATTGCCACGCGCTGCTGCTGGCCACCGGAAAGCTGTCCCGGCAGTTTTTCTTCCTGTCCTTGCAGGCGCACCAAAGCCAATGCAGCGCGTGCACGTTTTTCTATTTCGCTTTTTGCCAGACCGCGCATCTTGAGACCGAACCCGACATTTTGCAGGACATTCATATGCGGAAACAGCGCATAGTTCTGGAACACCATGCCGAAACCGCGATCCTCCGGCTTCAACTGGTCCACGCGCCGTTCATCGATATAGATGCCACCGCTCGTCGTGCCGAGAAGTCCGGCGATGCAATTGAGAGCCGTCGATTTCCCGCAGCCGGAAGGTCCCAGAAGTGCGATGAACTCGCCTTTCCGGATTGTGAGGTTGATTTCCCTCAGCGCATTGAAAGTTCCGAATGATCGGCTCATCCGGTCGAGCCGGAGTTCTTGAAAGGACATTGACACAAGCACCATGATTTAGAATTGGCGACTATCAGCGGCCAGTGGCGAGCCCTTCACGGCCCACCACCCAGCCTTCGGTCAATCAACCAGCGGCGACCTCTTCGTCCCAGCGGCGGAATGCAGCGACCAGCGCCTCCGGTTCGAGCGGCAGCTCGATCGGATTATTTGCAATCCAGTCGGCATACTCCGGACGGCCAAACTCCGCGATGATGTTCTGGCTTTCCTTCGGCGCCATTTCGATGGTGACGTCCTTCACAGCAGGACCCGGATAGAAATAACCGGCATCGTAGGAATAGGCCTGCTGGTCGGGCTTGAGCGAGAACTTGATGAACTCCATCAGCACTGCGATTTTTTCCTCGGACACGCCCTTGGGAATGGCGAAGTAATGCGCATCGCAAACCCAGTGGAAGCCTTCCAGCTTGCTGACGCCCATTTCCTTCGGCACCACACCGAGCGCACGCGGATTGATGTCCCAGCCAGTGGTGGTCACCGTCATATCGCGCGTGCCTTCACCCAGTTCCTTCATGAGCGCGCCCGTACCTGCCGGGTAGTATTCAATATTCTTGTGCAGCTCCTTCAGATAGGCCCAGGTTTTGTCCCACCCCTTGACCGGGTCCTTCGGATCACTATCACCCAGAAGATAGGGAAGCCCCATCAGGAAGGTGCGCCCCGGACCGGAATTGGCCGGGCGAGCATAGATGAACTTGTTCGGGTTTTCCTTCGTCCAGGCCAGCAGTTCTTCAGCGGTCTTGGGCGGTGTCTTCACCTTGTCGGGGTGATATTCAAGAAGGGGGCCAGATGGATAATAGGAAACCACAACGCCCTTGCCCTTCGACATTTCCTGCATACGCCATGCGGGTTCAAGATAGATATCCTGAAGATTCGGCAAGCCGTTATCCGGCAACGCGATGATGTCGGTCCATATGTCATCGGCAAGTCCGGCGGAAAGCGCATCCGGCCCGACGATCACCATGTCGATATCGATGCGGTTGGCGCGCTGTTGCGCCTTGATTTTCCCCGGTAGTTCCGGCGCCGGTGCCTTGTTGAAGGTAAAGCGCGAAACCAGCGCTTTCTGCTCGGCAGCGAAATTGTCGAAGATCGGCTGGGTCAGAGCAAGATTGCCTGCAGCATCGATGACGTTGAGCGCCACCGGCGAAGACGGCAGTTTCGCCGACTGTGCCCATACGCCTTTCGGCAGCATGATACCCATGCCAGTTGCAATTCCGGCCCCCGCCATGAATGTACGACGTGAAATTCCCTTATTCATGTTCTCCTCCACTTTTTGGTTTCCGGTGCGCCCCTCTTCTCCCTGTCAGGACGGCCGGGTTTCATTTGTCAGACAATGCCATCAGTCTCCCAGCCCGAGACGATTGTCTGGAGCACCTCGCGATCATTCGCTTCAAGCTGTGGCAATCCGGGTAGTCGCACTTTTCCGACCTCAAACCCCTGAATTTGCAACGCTTCCTTCACAACAGTCACGTTCGCGCCATTACGGTACTTGGTGCGCATGGTCTCGAAATCGGCAATGCTTTCGACTACCGCCCGCGCTTTTGCGAAATCTCCCGCTTCCAGCGCATTCCAGACCGCCAGCGAACGCTTCGGTGCAACATTCACGAGGCCAGAGGTAAAGCCGCGGCCACCAAGGGCATAGAAAGGCAAGGCCCAGCTTTCCGCCAAGCCGCAGATCCAGGTCGCATCCATGCCTTTTGTCGCCCGACAGCATTCGAAGAAGAGCATCGTGTTTTGCGATGCAAACTTGACGCCTGCGACCTTGGCATGGGTCGCAAGGCGCACCATTTCATCGAGCGGAATCAGATCCGAACGGATATAGGCAACGATTGGCAAGTCTATGGCTTCGGCAATCGCAATGAAATAATCCACCTGCGCATGCGGCGCCGCAAAGGGATCAAGCGGATGATGGATCATCACGCCATCGGCACCTTCGGCTTGTGCTGCTTGTGAAATCCTGATCGCATCACGCACGGAACGGCCAGCTGCGGCTGTCACTGCAGCCTTGCCATTTGCCGCTTTCACCGCGATAGCCTGCAAGCGGATGACCTCATCCACAGTCATGCTGTAGAACTCGCCCGTATTGCCGCCGGTAACAATATTATGCACACCGGCGCCGGCGATCCGCTCGACAATTTTCGCCGTCAGCGCGTCATCGATTTCACCATCTGTATCATAGGCAGTCGCGTGCACACCCGAAATGCCCCGAAGCACCCGGCGGTATTCCGCTAGATCCATTATTTCCTCCCAATGTACTGGTCAGAAGACCAGTTCGATATGCGTGTCTCCCGCTTTCACGATGTGTTCGCGCATCAGACGCTCAGCCAGATCGCCGTTACGTGCCGTAATTGCCTTCATGATTGCTTCATGCTCGTTGAAGGACTGCCGACGCACATCCTCGCGCGACAGAACAGTCACCCTTGCGGCGTGGTCGTACATGCGCTGTGCATTTTGCAACCGGCGCAGATATTCACATCCCGATGCCTCATGGATGCCGTCGTGGAACTTCTCGTTCAGCTCGATCAGCTGATCGACATTGCCTGCCTCGACCGCCGCCCGCATTTCTTCAATCACCGCGCGAAGAAAGCCGAACGCCTCCTCGCCGCCATGCTTGGCCGCCTGCCGCGCAATGATGCTTTCAAGCGCGGCACGAGCGAGCGTCATCTCTTCGGCCTGCCGCGCATTGAACGAGACGAACGTTCCACGACGGGCCTCCGTGCGCACCAGCCCTTCTCCTTCCAGCTGGCGCAGCGCTTCTTTCAAAGGGCTCGTGCTGATGCCCAGATCGGATGCCAGCTGCCTCTCATTCAGCTTTTCGCCGGACTTGATCCGCCCGGAAATAATCGCCTCCCGCAGATTGTCATGCACATGGTCTCTGAGGCTCTTCACCTTGATCGGAGAAAGGGGGGAAACGTTATCACCCAAGGCAACACCTGTTTGTCACTGAATTCACGCTCCGATCCTGAAACAGCGAATCTGATATGTCAATATCTGATACATCAGATATCAAAGGAAACTCTTCCGCTCGTTGTCAGACAATAAAAAAGACGGCCAAAGGCCGCCTTTCTTAAGCGTATCCTGATGTGCAGATCAGCCTATTCCGCCGCTGAATAATGCCCCTGATCCAGCCCGGCCTGCGCAATATGCAGGCGCTTGTAGCGTCCGTCCTTCATGGCCAGAAGCTCGGCATGACTGCCCTGTTCGGCGATCCGTCCGCCCTCCACCACCAGAATGCGGTCGGCATTGACGATGGTTGCAAGGCGGTGTGCGATCACCAGCGTCGTGCGCCCCTGTGAAAGCTCGGCGAGCGATTGCTGGATGGCACGTTCGGTTTCCGTATCGAGTGCGGAAGTCGCCTCATCGAGGATCAGGATCGGCGGGTTCTTCAGGAATATGCGCGCAATGGCCATGCGCTGCTTCTGCCCGCCGGAAAGCTTGACGCCACGCTCACCAATAACCGTGTCATAGCCTTCCGGCAGATTGGCAATCACGCCATCAAGCCGCGCGCGGCGCGCGGCCTCGACGATTTCCGCGTCAGTCGCATCAAGACGGCCATAGGCGATGTTTTCGCGGATCGTTCCGGCGAACAGGAACACATCCTGACTGACAATACCGATATTCGACCGCAGAGACTTCAGGGTCATATCGCGAATGTCGCTGCCGTCGGCAAGAATCGCGCCCTTCGTCACATCATAGAAACGCGGCAGCAGCGAGCAGATCGTCGTCTTGCCTGCACCGGAAGGACCAACAAAGGCAATCGTTTCGCCAGCACGAATGGAAATATCGAGACCGTCGACAATGGGGCGCTCGGTACTATAGCCGAAACTGACATCGCGATATTCGATATCGCCGGTCAGACGTGCAACGGACTGCGCACCGGGGCGGTCTGCAATATCCGGGCGCGTGTCGAGAAACTCCGTATAACGCTGAAAACCGGCAATGCCTTTCGGATAGGTTTCGATGACCGAATTGATCTTTTCAATCGGGCGGAAGAACACATTCACCAGCAGCAGGAAGCCGACAAATCCACCAGCCGTCAGTTCGCCGCGCACCACGAACCATGCGCCTGCCAGCATCACCACGACCTGCACAAAGCGCATCGACAGATAGGACAGAGACATCGACGCGGCCATGATCTTGTAGGCGGCGAGTTTGGTGGTGAGATACTTGTCGTTGCTCTCCGCGAAAAGCTGGCGTTCATGATCTTCGTTCGTGAAGGCCTGAACGACACGGATGCCGCCGACATTCTCCTCGATACGCGCGTTGAAATCACCGACGCGCCGGTAAAGCGCGTGCCATGTGTGCGTCATGCGTCCGCCATAGCGGGCGGTGACATAGGCCGACAGCGGTACGATGACGGCGGTAATCAGCGCAAGCTGCGGATGCACCCACAGCATCAGGATGAAGGCGCCGATCAGGGTCATGATCGCGATGAAGACATCTTCCGGTCCGTGATGCGCCACTTCGCCGATCTCTTCCAGATCCTTGGTCAGTCGCGCCACAAGATGGCCGGTCTTCTGATTATCGAAGAAGCCGAAGGAGAGTTTCTGCAGATGATCGAAGGCCTTGCGGCGCATCTCCGTCTCGATCTTGATGCCGAGCATATGCCCCCAATAGGTCACGATAACCTGCAGGAAGGCATTGACGACGTAGATGGCCAGCAGGCCGACCGCAGCAATGGCGATCACGCCAAGCTGGCCGGTCGGCAACAGCTTGTCGATGAAAAGCGTAACGGCAACCGGAAAGGCAAGCTCAAGCAGGCCGGACGCCACGGCGCTGGTAAAATCCAGCGCGAACAGCCCACGATGCGGACGATAATATCCGGCAAAACGTTTCAGCAATCCAGCCATGGCACGGTTCCCTCAAGATCATTCAGAGGGTGCCTAACTCATTCATCTCCCTATTAAAAGGGTAATTTGACCAAAGAGTTCAAGATTTGAATGCTTCTGCTGCCTTTTGTCCGGAATTTCGCCGCCCGGAATGATTTTCCTATGAATACTTCGTCATAATACGATCGTGGAAAATCATTCCCAAAACCATCATTGCAACGAAGAGCCATACCTGCGGCATCCCCATGGACAGTGCGGACACGACAGGGCCTGGACAAAAGCCTGCCAGCCCCCAACCCGCACCGAAAATGGCAGAACCGGTAATCAACCGACGGTCGATCTCAGTATTCTCCGGCAGATGGAAAGACTGGTCCAGCACCGGCCGCGCCATACGCCGCTGCAACATCACGCCGGGGATAGCCACCAGGAGGGCACCGCCCAGCACGAAGGCAAGACTCGGGTCCCAGTGACCGCTGGTAATATTCAGAAAACCCGTCACCCGCGACGGATCGATCATGCCCGACAGCGACAGGCCAAAACCAAAGATCGCGCCCGCAAGCAGCGTCATGGCCAGACGCGCATATGCCGACTGTTTCATAGCAATGCTCCCGAAATGCTGGCCACCACGATGCCGGTTACAAGAAAGGTGAGCGTTGCGGCTATCGAACGCCTGGAAAACCGCGCCATGCCGAGGATGCCATGACCGGATGTGCAGCCCGATCCCATCCGCGTTCCGATACCGACCAGAAGTCCTGCCACGACGATGACGGGCCAGGACATAGCCATCGTGACCGGGGGAAAGGAACCATAAATTGCCGCATAGATAATCGGCCCCAGAACGAGGCCGACGACAAAGACCGCATTGGCTGGAACCTGTTTGCCGCCCAGAAGCCGCCCGACGATGCCGCTGATCCCGGCGATGCGCCCATTGAAGACAAGCAGCAGGACTGCGGAAAGACCGAGCAACATGCCGCCTGCCAATGATTGCAGATAGGTTGTGATCATGCCCGCTCCTCCGGTGCACAAAAAATGCCGTAAAGCGCCTCGATGAGTTGTGCGGCCTTGGCTTCCGTCAGCCGGTAGAAAATCTGCTTCGCTTCGCGACGGGTTTCGACAATGCCCGCTTCGCGCAGCACGCCCAGCTGCTGCGACAGTGTCGGCTGGTGAATGCCAAGCGCTTCCTCCAGCTCTCCAACCGAATATTCCCGTTCTGCAAGCGTGCAGGCCAGCATAAGCCGCGCCGGATGCGACAGCGTCTTGAGGAGTTCGGCAACCTCGGTTGCCCGCCCCTCCATTTCCGTGCGCGTCATCTTGTTTTCATGGGCTGGCGCTCGGCCCGAAATCGCATCCATCATGGCACCCTATTTTCAATATACAATTAAATATAATGTATATTGTTTTTTACAAGAGAGCCAGAACAATAATGCCGCCGTACAAAATTGAACGGTGGCTTTGAGCTTAATTCTGGAGCAGTGACTGAACGGCGGCCAGTTCCGTCTGGCGCAACTCGTGCCCGCCCGGATGCCAGACCAGCTCGACATCAGCTTTCTGGCGCTCGAAATAATGTGCAAGCGCTTCTGTCAGATCCGGCGGACAGATCGGGTCCATCCGCCCGGCAGTCATCAGAATTTTCGCGCCTTCGAGCGCCGGATTGTCCTTCGGCCTGAATGGCACCAGCGGATGCAGAAGTGCCGCCTTGTCGAACACCCTGCCTTTCTCGATCAGCAGGTTCGCCATGATATTGGCGCCATTGGAATAGCCGAGCCCGATCACTTCGGATGGCTTGTGCTGCGCCACAAGGCCAGCGATGAAACCGGCCATCTTGTCGGTGGCGCGAGCGAGGTCTTCCATATCGTAGACGCCCTCGCCTGTGCGGCGGAAGAAGCGCGCAGCGCCATATTCCGACACATCACCGCGTGGCGACACGATGGTCGCTTCCGGCAAAAGCTGTTCCGCCAGACCGAAAAACTGGTTTTCATCGCCGCCCGTACCGTGAAACACGATGAACAGCGGCGCTCCGTTCGCACCGGCCTTCAGCCGGTGCTCATAGGTTTGGATTGTCATGTTCAATCTCCTGTCCCGACGTCTTCAGATCTTGTCCAGATGCTCTTCGAGATAGCCACGCAGATGTTGGTGCTGCTCCGGCAGCTTCAGCGCTTCACCGAGATGGGCCGTATCCTCGTCGCGGTCGAAACCGGGCTCGTTGGTCGCCACCTCGAACAGCACGCCGCCCGGCGTGCGGAAATAGATCGCCCAGAAGTAATCGCGGTCGATGACCGGTGTGACGTGATAGCCCGTATCCATCAGCGCCTTGCGCACCTCCAGCTGCTTCTCGCGGTTTTCGACGGCGAATGCCACGTGATGCACGGAACCGGCACCCTGCTGGTTGCGACCAACTGCTGGCAAGGTTTCCAGATCGATGACGCCCGCACCATTGCCTTCCGGCATGATGAGCCGGGTGACACCGTCCTTCGCATCGAGCTTCTGATATCCCATATATTTCAGCAGTTCCGAGGTCGCGCCTTCGTCGCGAAGCCGCATTGAGACCGAATGAAAGCCACGGATGGCGTGCTCGGCATCAATCCCCTCATGTGCCCACGGCGCACGTGGATCGTCCTTCACTTCAACCAGTGCAAAACTGTCGCCATCCGGTCCACGGAAATGGATACGCTTTTCGCCGAACGCTTCGTCGTCGGATTCAATCTTGACGGCGGATTGCTCGAAACGATCCTTCCAGAAGCCAAGAGAACCCTGCGGCACGGCAAATACCGTCGTCCCCACCTCGCCCGTACCATCGCGACTGCGCGGCATGCCGGGAAACGGGAAATAGGTCATGACAGTGCCGGGCGTGCCTAGTTCATCACCATAATAGAGATGATAGACACTCGGATCGTCGAAATTGACGGTCTTCTTGACGCGGCGCAGTCCCAGAGTATCGGTGAAAAAGCGGTTATTGGAGCGCGCATCGGCGGCAAGCGAGGTCACGTGGTGGAGGCCCTTGATCTGATTAAGCATGGCTATCTCTCCTGTTGTGTTACCGCCAATATAGCCATCGGTATGATCATTGAAACATTGACAATCATGCACAGATTGTATCGATTTCAGATACAGTTGCAGGCAATGATGATTTCCATCTAGACGTACTGCCCATTCAAAGTTTAGCTACCTGCAACAGCAATATAGAAAGGTTCCCCATGGCGTCCGGCTTGTTCGCGCTTCTCGATGATGTCGCAGCCATTGCGAAAATGGCGGCAGCTTCGCTCGACGATGTTGCAGGACAGACGGCAAAGGCCAGCGCCAAGGCTGCAGGCATCGTGATTGATGATACGGCCGTTACGCCGAAATATGTTGTGGGACTGAAGCCGGAACGTGAATTGCCGGTCATCTGGAAAATCACCAAGGGATCGCTGCGCAACAAGCTCATCGTCCTGCTGCCGCTGGCGCTCATCCTCGGCTATTTCGCACCATCCTTCATCATGCCGCTTCTGATGATCGGCGGTGTCTATCTGGCCTTTGAAGGAACGGAAAAGCTGGTGGAGTTCTTCATCCCGCACAAGGAAGAGGAACATGAGGAAACCAAGGGCACGACTGCCAAGGAGATCGAGGAAACAACCGTCAGCGGTGCGATCCGCACGGACTTCATCCTGTCGGCGGAAATCATGGCGCTGACGCTGGCGGGCCTGGCTCCGTCGAGCATCTATACGCAGGCAGCCATCCTCGCCGCAGTCGGCATATTGATCACCTTCGCCGTTTATGGCGTGGTCGGCATCATCGTGAAGCTCGACGATATGGGCGTCTCGCTCGTGCGCAACAGTCACACGGCTTTCGGCAGGCAACTCGGCAAGGGGCTGGTCGCGGGCATGCCCATCATATTGAAGGTTCTGAGCACTGTTGGCACCATCGCCATGCTTTGGGTCGGCGGCAGCATCATCGTACATGGGCTGGATTCCATCGGCATCCATAGCGTTGAAGCCTTCATCCATTCCATCGTCTCGCACCTGCCGACCGAGGGCACCCGGTTTGCAGCCGCCTTCGAATGGATCGCCACGTCCTTCCTGCAGGCTGTACTTGCGGTTCTAATCGGTATTGTCGTCGTGATAGCCGTCAACGTCTTCAAGGCCCTGAAAGCGAAGGCCTAGAGCGCGTTTCGATCTGATTGCATCAGATCGGCGCCCTATCTGTTCGTTTTCACGCATGTCTTCATCCCGAAGCCGGTTCCCACTTTCGGGAGACATGCTCTAACTTCAGGCCAGATAGCGCTTGAACCATTCGATTGTCCGATCCCATGCGAGCTTCGCCGCCGCTTCGTCGTAGCGCGGTGTGGAATCGTTGTGGAAGCCATGATTGACGCCCGGATAGATGTAAGCCTCGTAGGTCTTGCCGTTCTTTTTCAACGCTTCCTCATAAGCGGGCCAGCCCTCATTGATGCGGGTGTCCAGTTCGGCATAGTGCAACAGGATAGGCGCCTTGATGCGCGACACTTCATCCGCCGGAGCCTGCCTGCCATAGAAAGGCACAGCGGCTGCGAGTTCCGGAAAGGCGACCGCCGCCGCATTGGCAACACCACCGCCATAGCAAAAGCCGGTAATGCCGACCTTTCCGGTCGTCAGATCGCTTTTCATCATGAAATCGACCGCCGCAAAGAAGTCGTTCATCAGCTTGGTCGGGTCGACCTGCTGCTGTAATTCACGGCCCTTATCGTCATTGCCGGGATAGCCACCAACCGAGGTGAGACCGTCGGGCGCGAGTGCGATGAAACCGGCCTTTGCGACACGGCGGGCGACGTCTTCGATATACGGGTTCAGTCCGCGATTTTCGTGCACTACCACGACGGCGGGCAGCTTGCCCTGCAGCTTGGCCGGTCGCACCAGATAGGCTCGAACCTCGCCGTTTCCTTCCGGTGACGAATAGGTGATGTATTCGGGATGGATATCGGGATCGGTGAATTCGACCTGTTGCGCCATCGCATAATCGGGACTG
This sequence comes from Brucella anthropi ATCC 49188, assembly GCF_000017405.1. NCBI lineage: Bacteria > Pseudomonadati > Pseudomonadota > Alphaproteobacteria > Hyphomicrobiales > Brucellaceae > Brucella > Brucella anthropi. Next base: position 661,356 of record NC_009668.1, on the reverse strand, counting down.
AGCGAGGCCAGTATGGTTGTGGCCGTCATGGTGCCGACCGCAAACTTTGCAGCCTTGTCCAGAAACTCTCGTTTGGTTATCCGACCATGGGCATAGAAATCGTAGAGTTCGAGAAGTTCTTGCGGGAAATCCTTCGCCGTCAGACGTGTCATGGTCAGCCCTTCCTCTCAAAGAAGGTCAGTCTAGCACAAGGTTGAAATGGAGCCACACCGCTGCCTGCAATGCATATCGGCAGCTTCTTCACATTGATTGAAACCAACTTTACTGCATTCGTCTTTCAAAACAAAAGGCCCGGCAAAAGCCGGGTCTTTTCAATGAATTATATCCGAGAGCATCAGATATTCGGCTCGATCTTGCCCTTGCCTTTAGCCCCGCCTTTATCCTTGGCCGTGAGCTTGTCGATATAGGCGAGGAACAGCGCCGAAAACACGAATGCCAGATGGATGATGGTGAACCACAGCAACTGGTTTGACGTGTAGGTGGTGGCGTTGAGGAATATCTGCAGCAGATGAATCGACGAGATCGCCACGATGGTCGAGGCAACCTTGATCTTGAGCGAGCCCGCATCGATGGTGCCAAGCCAATGCACCTCGTCGCCAGCCTGATCGAAGCGGCTGACGAAATTCTCATAGCCCGAAATGATGACCATCACCACGAGGCTCGCAATCAACGCCGCGTCGATGAGCCCTAGGACTTTCAGGATCGTGTCGGTATCATTCAGCGCGGTAACTTTCGTTGCAAAATCGAACAGCTTGCCCACGAAGGATACAGCATAGATCGCCAGCGCGACGGCGAGGCCGAGATAGAAGACAACCAGCAGCCAGCGTGACGCCAGAATGATATTTTCGATCAGAAGTTCAATTCGTTTCATCGATCCGGTTCCAGGTAATCATATCGACACCTCTTAAAAAACCGCGCGCTTTTGGCAAGCGCGTCAGATATTGAATGATGTGCAAAAGTAGGATCGCGACTGCTTTCTTACAATATCAGCTTTCGTCTGCTGCTTGCAGCAATTCCAGTGCGAGCTTGCGCGCGCCCGCAGAAATGTCCGGATTGAAGACCAGCCAATAACCTTTGTCGCTCGTCTGCGACACCTCGCAAGCATGGACAAGCTGCCCGCGCTGCACGGCCCCGTCGATCAGCCCCGCCCAGCCAAGCGCCACCCCCTGATCGGCAATGGCTGCCTCGATCACCAGATTATAGGTGTTGAAGACCAGCCCGTAATTGCCGTCCTCGATGTCCTCACCGATAGCATCGAGCCATGACTGCCATGTGAACCAGCGATCACCCTGCAGCGTATCAAGATGCAGCAGTGAAGCGGTACCCAGCCGTTTCCCATCCGGAAACGGGCCATGCTCGGCAAGATAGGCAGGCGAACAGACCGGCACGACTTTTTCACCGATGAAGGCGATAGCGTCCTTCGGGAAATCCTCGCGACCGCCGAAAAGGACCGAAATATCCGCGTCACGCCGGTCGAGCGGCTGAAGCATGGATGATGCCGTGATGCGCACATCCACCTCCGGATGTTTCGGGCGAAACTGCGCGACACGCGGCATCAGCCAGAACGTCGCGAAGCCATAGTCGGTCGCGATCCGCAGTCCCGGCGCGCGCTGGCGACGTTTTATCTGCTGCACAGCCTCATCGATTCCATCGAGACCGGAGCGCACTGCTTCATAAAGAATGCGGCCCTCGGGCAATATCTCGACACCACGGGCCCGTCGAGCGAACAATGCGACGCCCAGACGCTCCTCGATGCGTTTTATCTGATAGCTGACCGCCGGTTGCGTCATGCCGAGTTCACGCGCTGCAAGGGTCAGATTTTCCAATCGTCCCACCGCTTCGAAAACGCCAAGGCTGCCAAGGTCCCAGGATGGAGAAACCATAAATACTTTCTATAGCTTCGATAAAAAATGAATGGGTTTTTCCTTAGCCTAAATGATGTTCTCCTTAAAGTAGGAACATAAGACATAACTGGTCTTAATCTATAGGAGGGGTCACAAAATGCGCTACTTGAAGATTGCGGCACTGACGTTCACGGCACTGGCGGGGCTTTCAGGAGCGGCTTCTGCTGCCGATCCCGCAGCTTGCGAAACCATCCGGCTGTCCGATCCGGGCTGGACCGACATCACCTCCACCAACTCCGTCGCAAGCGTGCTGCTGGAAGGTCTCGGCTATAAGCCCGATGTAAAGACCATGTCCGTGCCGATCGGCTATGAGGCGCTCAAGACCGGTAATCTTGACGTTTTCCTCGGCAACTGGATGCCCGCACAGCAGAAGTTCCGCGACGATCTCGACAAGGCGAAAGCCGCCGAAGTCATCGTCAAGAATCTCGAAGGGGCGAAGTTCACTCTGGCCGTGCCGGATTATGTGGCAAGCGAAGGCGTGAAGGACTTTGCCGATCTTGCCGCCCATGCGGACAAATTTGGCAAGGAAATCTACGGCATCGAGCCGGGTGCGCCTGCCAACCAGAACATCCAGAAAATCATCGAGGACCAGAAGTTCAAGCTCGATGGCTGGAAGCTGGTGGAATCGAGCGAGCAGGCCATGCTCGCGCAGGTGGATCGCAAGAACAAGGATAAGGCATGGGTCGTGTTTCTGGCCTGGGCGCCGCACCCGATGAACAACAAGCTCAAGATAGAATATCTGGCGGGTGGCGATGACTATTTCGGCCCGAATTTCGGCGGCGCGGAAGTCTACACGCTTGGCCGCACCGGCTGGGCCGCGCAGTGCCCGAATGCCGCAACGTTCTTCAAGAGCCTCACTTTCACTGTCGATATCGAGAATGAGCTGATGGGCAAGATTCTCGATGAAGGTGCGGAAGGTCCTGCAGCCGCCAAGGAATGGCTGAAGGCGCATCCGGACCAGATCGACAAATGGCTTGCGGGTGTCACCACATTCAAGGGCGAACCGGGCGCGGAAGCCGTCAAGGCAAACCTCGGTCTTTAACCGAGAACAACACGCAGTTTGCAGGCGGGCGTTTCAGCGCCCGCCGTTTCGCGTTCCCACACTTGCCAACGGTCCCGCACAATGAAAAAGCCGAATATCCTCATCCTCATGGTCGATCAGCTGAACGGCACGTTCTTTCCGGACGGCCCGGCCGAATTCCTGCATGTTCCCAATCTGAGAAAGCTTGCCGAACATTCCGCCCGTTTTGCCAACTGCTACACCGCGAGCCCCCTCTGTGCCCCGGCGCGTGCATCGTTCATGTCGGGCCAGTTGCCGTTTCGAACTGGCGTCTATGACAATGCTGCGGAGTTTTCGTCTGAAATCCCGACCTATGCGCATCATCTCCGCAACGCTGGCTACCAGACGGCGCTTTCCGGCAAGATGCATTTCGTCGGTCCGGATCAGCTGCACGGTTTCGAGCAGCGGCTCACCACCGACATCTACCCGGCGGATTTCGGCTGGACGCCAGATTATCGCAAGCCCGGTGAACGTATCGACTGGTGGTATCACAATCTCGGTTCGATCACCGGAGCGGGTTCCGCCGAAATCACCAACCAGCTCGAATATGACGATGAAGTTGCCTATCAGGCCGAAGCAAAGCTCTATGATCTGGCGCGCGGCCACGACGAGCGGCCATGGTGTCTGACGGTCAGTTTCACACATCCGCATGACCCTTACGTAGCGCGCAAGCACTTCTTCGATCTCTATGCGGGCATTCCCGAACTTGATCCGAAAATCGGACCGCTGGCTGAAAGCGAGATCGACCCGCACACCGAACGCCTGTTACGGGCCTGCAAGGCCGAGGACTACGATCTGACCCGCGAACAGGTTCGCACGGCACGTCAGGCCTATTTCGCCAATATCTCCTATGTGGATGACAAGATCGGCGTCCTGCTCGATGTCGTCGAACGCTGCGGCATGGCGGATGACACGATTGTCGTCTTCACTTCCGATCACGGCGATATGCTTGGCGAACGCGGCCTGTGGTTCAAGATGAGCTTCTTCGATGGCTCCGCTCGCGTCCCGTTGATGATTGCGGCCCCGCAATTGCGGGCTGGCCGCGTGGATGCGCCCGTCTCGACGCTCGACGTTCTGCCGACACTGGCCGACCTTGCCGGGATCGACCTCAAGGGCATCATGCCGTGGGCCGACGGCGTTTCACTGACAGATGTTGCCTCCGGTACAGCCGAACGCGGTGCGGTTCCGGTCGAATATGCAGCCGAAGGCACCATTGCGCCAATGATCTCGCTGCGGGATGGCGACTGGAAGCTCAACCTGTGCCGCGCCGACCCGCCACAATTGCTCAACCTTGCCGACGATCCCGACGAGCTGCGCAATCTGGCGGAACTGCCGGAATTCAAAACCGTTCTGGACGACCTTCTGGCCAAAGCTGAAAAACGCTGGAATCTGGAACGCTACGATGCCGACGTCCGGGCCAGTCAGGCTCGTCGCCACGTCGTCTATCCGGCGTTGCGCAACGGCGCCTATTATCCATGGGACTACCAGCCGCTGCAAAAGGCGTCCGAGCGCTATATGCGCAACCACATGGACCTGAACGTACTGGAAGAAAACCAGCGCTTTCCGCGCTGATTAGCAAAGCGGGGCCTCACAGCCCCGCTTGCTCAAACCCTTACTGTTCCGAGAACTCCAGAACCGTGCCGCTGGCATTTTCCGGCAGCACGGCGATGCCCGCAGATGTCTTCACGTGGGAAATTCCGTTGGCATCGAGAACGCCGCGCGCCTTATCCAGCGATGCGACCCGGATGCGCAGAACGGCGAAAGCCTTGCCCGGTGTCCGGGCAAAATCCACACCGGGATAGATTGCAGCGGCTTTCTCCTCACTCACAACCCATATGTCTGCCGAACGTGAGCCTGTCGAAACCTTCCAGCCACCATCCTGTGCCTCTGCCTTGCCATTGGCGTACAGGCGGGCAAAACCTTTGGCGGCGGCTTCCGGATCGGATGAGATGGCAACAATGGCGGAAAGGCCATTTGCACCATTTGCATGTTCGATCAGTTCCGGCAGCCAGACTGTTTCGCGGGTCTTGTGCTGGCACATGAAGACCATACCTTGCGGCACTTCACTTTCCGCGAAAGACACCGTTTCAAAAGCCGCAACACCCTCGCCACCGCCCGGCAGTTCTACCGGACGCTGAAACGCGCCAACCTCGCCGGTCTTGATGCCCAGCACGCCCAGTTCCGCCTTGGCATCGCGCGCATTGTCGATGCGGCAGGCAATGGCATGGAGACCTTCGCCCTGCGCTGCCAGCTTCTCGCGCTGATGCAGATTGCCCGGCGTCTCGGCGACGATGCCGAGCAGCTCGAAATAATCCTCCGGAAACATGATGGTGTAGTTGCCGGTGCCCTTTTCCTTGCTGTGGAGGCCGCGCGGGCTCAGCGTAAATCCGAAACGGCGATATTGTTCGGCACTTTTCTCCAGATCGCCGACCAGCAGGAAAATATGATCGACGCCTTTGACCGGATGAGACATACAAAACTTCCTTTTCTATTTCTTGGTCGGAGCCAGAACAATCTCGTGGATCGTAACCTTGGGATTCATATTGGCAACATAGAGGGCGGTTTCAGCCATATCCTCGGGCTGGATGACATCATCCATGCGAGAGAGATCGAAGCCCGGACGACGCGCCAGAAGCGGCGTCGCCACCTCACCGGGGCATAGCACGGTCGACCGGATGCCGTTCGGCCCTTCCTGCGCATTCAGGCTGGCGCTCAGATCGTTGAGCGCATGTTTGGACGCACCATAAGGAACACCGCCGCCGGGCGATGAAAACCGCCCTGCCCAGGACGATGTGTGGATCATCAACCCACCACCCTGCGCACGCATAGGCGTCAGAGCAGCGGCAATCACATTGATTGCACCCTTGATGTTGATGTCGATGACATCGTCCCATGAATCGAAATCAATATCCGCCCAGCTACGGCGCGGAATATTGAGACCGGCATTGTTGCAGAGCACATCAAGACGACCTGCCCATTCGACGATAGCTCCGGCAGTAGCGGCAACTGCCTCCCGGTCGAGAACATCCGCCGGAAATATCTGCGCCTCGCCACCATTGGAGACGATCGCCTCGGCAATCGCTGCAAGTGCATCCGCCTTGCGGCCCGTCAGCGCCACCCGCCAGCCCTCGCGTGCGAACCTTCGCGCCATGGCAGCGCCGATGCCCGACCCGGCGCCGGTGATCCAGACCGCGCCGCGCTCGTTTTTGCCCGAGTTTGCGTTCTGCTCGGGGGAATTCTGGCTCATCAACAAACTCCGTCGTAGAAAATCGACATTTATTAACGCAGGCTGGTCGAGAAATTTTACCAATTTTGCCCGCGATATTAGTTTATCTTGACATTATCGCCACGGATTCTAGCATATCAATGCTTGCATACAATAAAGACCCTCTGAGGTGGCATTTCGTTGCGATTTCAGGGGCTTGAACAATATTGGGACGTGCGGGAAAAGAGGCTGGAAAGCCCTCCCTCAACGTCCTTCAGGGGAACAGAGAATGCATATCAGAAAAGCTGGCCTTGGCCTGTTTCTAGCGGCGTTTTCGCTTGCGACGGCGTCTTCGCACGCCGAAGAAGTGAAGCGCGGCGGCACTGTCATCGTCCATATGAACACCGAGCAGGGTGTGCTTAACCCTGCGCTGCGCGCCTCCACCGGTGTCTATCAGATCACCGGCCGCATCATGGAGCCGCTGATCGATCGCACCTACGAGGGCTATGTGCCGGTTCTGGCGACAAGCTGGTCTTCCTCGGAAGACGGCAAGGCTATCACCTTCAAGCTGCGCGAGAATGTGCGCTGGCACGACGGCCAGCCCTTCACCTGCGATGACGTTTCGTACAGCGCGATGAACCTCTGGAAGAAGCTGCTCAACTATTCGACCACGCTTCAGGCCAATCTCGAAGCCGTCGATTGCACCGATCCGCACACGGCAGTGTTCCGCTATTCCAAGCCGATGCCGCTGGAGCTGCTCGTCGCCGCCATGCCTGATCTCGGTCATCCGGTGCCGAAGCATCTTTATGAAGGCACGGATATTCTCAAGAACAAGTACAACGCCGCACCGGTCGGCACGGGACCGTTCAAGTTCGTCGAATATGAGCGTGGCCAGCACATCATTGCCGAGCGCAACGACGATTACTGGCGTGGCAAGGAATATCCTTATCTCGACCGCATCGTCTGGCGTTTCATGCCGGACAAGGCCGCTGCTGCCGCAGCGCTTGAAGCCGGTGAAATGATGGAAACCGCCTTCAACGGCATTTCCATGTCGGATACCGAGCGCCTCCAGAAGGATGGCCGCTTCGACACCGGCACCAAGGGTTTCGAAAACAACGTTGCCCACTCGACCATCGAGTTCAATCTGCGCAATCCGATCCTTGCCAATCTGAAAGTTCGTCAGGCGATCTATCACGCGCTCGATATCGACTTTGCGATCAAGACAATCATGCGCGGCTATGCCAAGCCGGGCCGTGGCCCGATCCCAAGCGCCGGCGGCGCCAATTACACGGATCAGGTCCAAACCTACCCGTATGATGTTGAAAAGGCGAAGAAACTGCTCGACGAAGCCGGTTATCCGGCTGGCCCCGACGGCATCCGCTTCAAGCTGCGTCATCGCCCGGCACCATGGGGTGAATATACGCAGCTCTGGGCCGAATATTATGCTCAGGCGATGAAGGAAGTCGGTATCGACGTCCAGATCCTGACCAACGATGCGCCGGGCTTTCTGAACGGTGTCTATCGTGACCATGACTTCGACACGGCAAGCGGCTGGCACCAATTCCGCTCCGATCCGGCTGTTTCCACCACCGTCTGGCTGCGCTCCGGCGCTCCGGTCGGCACCGCATGGTCCAACCAGTTCGACTACAAATCGGACGAAATGGACAGCCTGATCGACAAGGCCGCGAGCGAGCTCGACCCGACCAAGCGCGCCGATCTTTATCACCAGATCCAGCAGCTTGAGATGAAAGACCTGCCGGTCATCTTCGCCATCGAACATCCGTTCGTCGGCGTGACCAACAAGGTCTTGAAGAACCACCACAACACGCCGCGCTGGGATTCTTCCAGTTGGTACGATCTGTGGATCGATCAATAAGCAATACCAGCCGCTGCCGGTCATCCGGCAGCGGTTCCCCAATTTCATGAATGCTGAAATGAATATCTTGCAGGATAACCCGCAATGCCCCTGCCCCCGATCCTGACTTTTGCGCTGCGGCGCATCTTGCAGGCGATCCCCGTCATTCTTCTCATCATGATCGGGTCATTCCTGCTGATCAAGCTCGCGCCCGGCGATACCGTGGACGCACTTGTCGGTGACATGGGCGGCGCAGATCCGCAATTCGTCGCCAATCTGCGCACCGAATACGGCCTTGACCAGCCGGTCTGGACACAGCTCTGGATTTACATGACCAAGCTGGCGCAGTTCGATTTCGGCTGGTCCTACGTCTACGAACAGCCGGTGCTTGACGTACTGATGGCCCGCCTCGTGCCGACGCTCCTGCTCATGGTTTCCTCGCTTTCGGTGGCCTTCATTTTCGGCATCGCGCTCGGAGCTTTCGCCGCGCGGCGCGCCTATTCGCTGACCGACAATGCGATTTCCACGCTCGGCCTTGTCTTCTATGCAATGCCTAGCTTCTTTCTCAGCCTCATCTTGATGTTCATCTTTTCCGTCAAGCTCGGCTGGCTGCCGGTCGGCGGTTACAAGACGATTGCCGGGTTTTACACCGGCTGGAAGAATGTCTGGGATATTGCCGTGCACCTCGTCATGCCGACGACGGCGCTTTCGCTCATCTATCTCGCCTTCTACATGCGCCTGATGCGCACCAGCGTGCTGGAAGTGGCCGACCTCGATTATGTTCGTACCGCACGAGCCAAGGGCGCCAGCGGTGCAAGGCTGATGTTTCATCACATCATGCGCAACGCATTCCTGCCTGTCGTTACGCTGCTCGGACTACAGTTCTCGACTGTGCTTGGCGGCTCCGTCGTGATCGAGACAATCTTCTCGCTGCCCGGCCTCGGTCAGCTTGCCTACACTTCCGTGATCAAGCGCGACCTCAACACGCTGATGGGCATCATCTTTCTGTGCTCGGTGCTGGTGGTGATCGTGAATTTCATCACCGACCTCATCTATGCGCGGCTTGATTCCAGGATCGAACTGTCATGACTTCACAGGACATCTCCCTCACCCGCCCGCAGGTCTCCCGCACGAAAGTTCTGTGGCAGCGCTTCAGCCGCAACCGCGCCGCCGTACTAGGCCTTATCCTCTTCATCGCCGTGGTCCTGATCGCGTTGCTGGCTGATGTCATTGCGCCCGGCGACCCGCTGCGGCGCGCAGGCGATCCGCTCGTCTGGCCATTCGTCAATGCTGCAACGCCGCTTGGTACCGACCAGCTTGGGCGCGATATCATGGCAGGCATCGTCCATGGCGCGCGCATTTCGCTTCTGATCGGCGTGGTCGCCACCCTGATTTCTATCGTGATCGGCATCATCATCGGCGCTCTTGCCGGCTATTATGGCGGCTGGGTGGATGACGTTCTGATGCGCATCACCGAAGCCTTCCAGACCGTTCCAAGCTTCGTACTGCTTCTGACACTGGTGGCAATCTTCGGTTCATCGATTGAAAACATCATCATCTGCATCGGCATCGTGTCATGGACCGCGCCTGCCCGCATGGTACGCGCCGAATTTCTGGCGCTGCGCAAGCGCGAATTCATCGATGCAGCGCGCAATCTCGGCGTCGGGAATGCCTCAATAATCTTCCGTGAAATCCTGCCGAATGCCCTGCCGCCGGTGATTGTCTTCGCATCCGTGGTGATGGCCACCTCCATCCTGATGGAAAGCGCGCTCGCTTTCCTCGGTCTCGGTGACCCGAACTATGCGAGCTGGGGCAACATGATCGGTCAGGGTCGTGCTGTGCTGCGCACCGACTGGTTCTGCTCGGTCATTCCCGGCATCGCAATTCTGCTCACCGTTCTCTCCTTCAGCCTGCTTGGCGAAGGCCTGAACGACGCGCTTAATCCGAGGCAGAAGAAATAATGACCGCTGCACCCGTTCTGGAAATCAAAAACCTGCAGATCGCGCTGCCAAAGGGCGCCGACCGCCCTTACGCCTTGCAGGACCTGACAATGACCATCAATCCCGGCGAAATCGTCTGCCTCGTCGGCGAAAGCGGTTCCGGCAAATCGCTTTCGGCAGGCGCAATCATGCGCCTTTTGCCGGAACCGCATGTGCGCGTGACCAATGGCATAATCAGGCTTGAAGGCACCGATCTCTATTCGCTCAGCGAAGCCGACATGAAGAAGCTGCGCGGCGACCGCATCGGCATGATCTTTCAGGAGCCGATGACCGCGCTCAACCCGCAGAAGACGGTCGGCTGGCAGATCGATGAAGTGTTGCGCCTGCACACGAAACTCGGTCGCAAGGAACGTCGCGCCGCCGTGCTGAACATGCTGGCGGAAGTGAAAATTCCGGACCCTGAATCCGCCTATAACGCCTACCCGCACCAGATTTCGGGCGGACAGCGCCAGCGTGTCATGATCGCCATGGCGCTGATCCTGAAACCGCGCCTCATCATCGCCGACGAGCCGACCACGGCGCTCGACGTGACCACGCAGGCACAAATCCTGAAACTGATCCGCGACCTGCAACGCGAACACAATACCGGCATCCTGTTCATCACGCATGATTTCGGCGTGGTGGCGGAAATTGCCGACCGCGTGGCCGTTTTGCGGCTTGGCGAACTGGTCGAGGAAGGCCCGGCAAACGAAGTGCTGAACCATCCGCAGCACGCTTATACCAAAGCGCTGATCGCATCGGTTCCAGCTCTCACTCCGCCCGAACCGAAGCCATCGGTGAACACACAACCGATCATTCTCAAGGCGAGCGCTTTACGCAAAACCTTCAAGGCGCGCGGTGGCTTGCTCACCGGCAAACGCAGCGCCGTGCCCGCCGTAAAGGACCTTTCGTTCGAACTACGTCAGGGCGAAACGCTCGGCGTCGTTGGCGAAAGCGGCTCGGGCAAGACAACCGTTTCGCGCATCGTCACCCGTCTGCTTGAAGCCGATAGTGGCAAGGTCGATGTGAATGGCAGGGATTTTCTGAGCGCCAGTCCGCGTGAAGTGCGTGCCATGCGCAAGGACATCCAGATGGTTTTTCAGGACCCGATGGCCTCGCTCAACCCGCGTCGCCGCGTCGTGGACCTCATCGCACAAGGCCCAATCGTCCATGGTGTACCGAAGGCACAGGCGCATGCAAAGGCCCGCGAACTGCTGGAACTAGTTGAGCTTTCGCCCGCTGCCGCCGACCGATTTCCGCATGAGTTCTCGGGCGGACAGCGGCAGCGCATCGGCATCGCCCGCGCGCTGGCGCTGGAACCTCGCATCATCGTCGCCGACGAACCGGTCTCCGCGCTCGATGTCTCGGTACAGGCGCAGGTTCTTCGCCTGCTCGCAGACTTGCGCGAACGGCTCAACCTGTCGCTGCTTTTCGTAACGCATGATCTGCGCGTCGCGGCCCAGCTTTGCGACCGCATCATCGTCATGTCGAAGGGTGAGATCGCCGAAGCAGGTCCGACGGCTGAGGTCTTCGCTAATCCGCAACATGAATATACACAGCGCCTCCTTGCCTCCATTCCTGGCAAGGGCTGGACGCCTCCTCGTTTGGAAAATGCGTGACACCATGCAGAACATAGTCTTTCCACCCTCCATCTGGGCTGCCACCGCCCCTGCCCGCACACAAGCAAAGCCGCTGAACAATGATGCGGAAGCCGATGTCGCCATCGTCGGCGGTGGCTTTACGGGACTTTCAGCAGCGCTCCATCTGGCGAAACGCGGCAAGCGCGTCATCCTGCTGGAAGGCAATGCGGTCGGCTGGGGCGCATCGGGGCGCAACAATGGACAGGTCATTCCGACCATGACTTCGGCGGAACCCGATGCAATCGCCAAACGCTACGGCGCATCAGGTGAACGTTTTGCCAGACTGATCGGCAATAGCGCCGACATTCTGTTTTCCATCGTGCGTGATGAAAATATCGACGCTGAGGCCGAACAGAACGGCTGGTTCCAGCCTGCCCATTCGCCGGGCCGGGTGAAGCTTTCGCAAACCCGCGTGGACGCATGGAAACGTTTCGGCTTCCCGGCAGAGTTTTTCGACCGCGCCGCAACATCGCGGCTGTTGGGCAGCGATTTCTGGTATGGCGGCATGTTCAACCCGACCGGCGGCCATATCAATCCGCTGGCTTTCGCGCGCGGGCTTGCAGCCGCAGCCGAACGCCACGGCGCAATCATTCACGAACAAAGCCCGGTCATCTCCTATGCCCAGGTGGGCGACTATTGGGAAGTCAAGACCGCCAGCGCCACAGTTCGTGCCAAGGGCTTTCTGCTCGCCACCAACGCCTATACCGGCGAGTTGCGCGAAGGGCTTGCCCCGCGCCTAGCCCGCACCATCGTGCCGGTACTCTCGTGGCAAATGGCGACGGCACCTGTCAGCGACAATCTGCGGGCGACGATTTTGCCGGGACGGCAGGCGGTTTCCGATACGCGCGGCGATCTGCGCTTCTTCCGCTACGATGCCCGCAACCGGCTGATTACCGGCGGCGTGGTAATGGGTAATTTCAACATCGCAGAACGCGTCAAGCGCAAGACGGCGCGCAACATGGCGGAAGCTTTCCCTGCACTTGGCGAGCCGGAAATCACCCATGTGTGGAGCGGTTATATCGGCATGACATGGGATCGTTTCCCGCGCGTTCATCAGCTCGGCCCCAATGGCTGGGCATGGATCGGCTGCAACGGGCGCGGTGTTGCGCTTGGCACATCGCTCGGGCGTGAATTCGCACGGGCGCTCGACGGCGAGCCTGTGCAGGAACTTGCCCTGCCCGTCTCGGAACCGGCACCACTGCCTTTTCATAAAGTCGCGCGGAAGATCGCGCCGTTCTATCTCGCATGGCTTCGGCGCAAGGATCTCACCGAGCCAAATCTCTAGTCCCGCTCATTTAACGTTCATGTGAAAGGTCAGGTCCATGAATCAAATGTCAATTCTCGAACGTCGCCGCATCGAAGCGCTGGTTCTCAAGAATGTTTACGAAGTTATTCGCGAGCGCTCCGGTGAGGAAGAAGCGCAGGCTGCAATCGGCGAAGCAGTCAGCCGTTCGGCCATCGAACAGGGCAAGAGCTTTGCCGACGAGCTGGGCCGCACGCCAACGATACAGGACTTTGCCGATATCCAGCCGCTGTGGACGAAGGAAAACGCACTGGAGATCGACGTGATTTCGCAGGGCGAAGATCATTTCGATTTCAACGTTACGCGCTGCCGCTATTCGGAAATGTACCGCGAGATGGGTCTTGGCCATATCGGTCACCTGCTTTCCTGCAATCGCGATGGCGATTTCTGCATCGGCTACAATCCCGAAATGAAGCTGGAACGCTCGCAGACCATCATGAAGGGCGCAAGCCATTGCGATTTCCGCTACCGCCTCGACACCGCCGAAGACAACACAAAAGGAGCCTGACATGCCGGTTGAAAACTGGACATCGAACCAGCTGGACGAACTCGTCGCGTTCCGTCGTGACCTGCACGAAAACCCCGAGCTGCTTTACGATGTGAACCGGACTGCCGAAAAAGTTGCCGAAGCGCTACGCGCCGCTGGCGTCGATGAGGTCGTGACTGGTATCGGGCGCACCGGCGTCGTCGGCGTCATTCGCGGTCAGTCGAACCGTTCCGGTCGCGCCATCGGCCTGCGTGCCGACATGGACGCACTGCCGATCCTCGAAGAAACCGGCGCGGAATGGTCATCGAAAGTGCCGGGGAAAATGCATGCCTGCGGCCATGACGGCCATACGACCATGCTTCTGGGCGCTGCCCGCGAACTGGCGCAAAGCCGCGCCTTCGACGGCACCGTCATCGTTATCTTCCAGCCTGCCGAAGAAGGCGGCGCAGGCGCAAAGGCGATGATCGACGACGGCCTGTTCAAGCGCTGGCCGGTCAATGAAGTCTACGGCATGCATAACCGCCCGAATCTTCCCGTCGGACACTTCATCATCAATTCCGGCCCGATCATGGGATCGGTTGACATTCTCGACATCACCATCGAGGGCGTTGGCGGACATGCAGCTTCGCCGCACCAGACCATCGATCCCATCCCGGTGACGGCAGCACTCATTCAGGCAATCCAGACGCTGACCGCACGCACCGTCGACCCGCTGGATTCCGCTGTGATCTCGATCACCACCATTCAGGGCGGCGATGCTTTCAACGTGATTCCGCAGAAAATCCGGTTGACCGGTACGGTCCGCACGCTTCGTGAGGAAGTGCGCGACCATATCGAGGAAAAGCTGGCTCGCGCCGTGCAGGGCATTGCCGATGCTTTCGGCGCCAAGGCCACGCTCGACTATCAGCGCAGCTATCCGGTCACCGTTAATCACGAGCGCGAGACAGAACTGGCCGCAATCGCTGCCGATGCAGTTGCGGGCGCTGACCGCGTGGCTCGGGATATGCCGGCAACGCTTGGCGGTGAAGACTTTGCCTTCATGCTGAACGAGGTGCCGGGCGCGATGATCAACATCGGCAACGGCCCGAGCGCCAATCTCCATCATCCGAAATATGACTTCAACGACGATGTCATTGCCTGGGGTTGCTCGTACTGGACAACGCTCGTGCGCCATCGGCTGCCGATCGAGAACTGATAGCCGCCTATATATCTATTCAGGGCGGCGCCCCAAGGGGCCGCCCTTTGTATTTTTCGTAAAAAGCGAAGTGTTTTTACACTAAAACCTCTAGTTTATCTGAGCCTCACGTAATATAACGCGCTCCCAATAATCCATCGCGGCTTTTCCCGATGGGAAAAGAGAATCCGGTTTGGACGCATATCCTGAACGCCTCAGTTTCGGAAATGCGGGAAGCCAATGGTAGAGCGGGAAATCCATGAATATCGAGTCTGCCTTGAGCGACAGCGCCAATATTTTTGACCTTGCGCCAATTTCCCTGTGGCTTGAGGATTATAGCGGTCTGCGCAAGCAGTTCGAAGAATGGCGTGCGCTTGGCGTTACCGATCTCGGGGCTTTCCTGCACGAAGACACGACCCGGTTGCGCATCTGCACCAGCCATATCCGGGTTCTGAAGGTCAACCGCAAGACGCTTTCGCTTTTCGAGGCGGACAGCGTCAGTCATCTGGTCGCCAACCTCGAACGCGTGTTTCGCGACGACATGCTGGACCCGCATATCGATGAGATGGTCCAGCTCTGGAACGGCGGCGGTACTTTCTCAAGCGACACCATCAACTATTCGCTCGGCGGCAAGCGGCTCGACATCCAGCTCAAGGGCGTCGTGCTTCCCGGCTATGAACACACGTGGGAGCGGGTTCTGCTTTCCATCGAGGATGTGACCGCTCGCGAGAATGCCCGCCGCGAGCAGGATCGGCACAAACAGCACGCCGTGGGCCTCTTCGAACATTCACCGGTTTCGCTCTGGGTCGAGGATTTCAGCCGCATCAAGCAACTGATGGACGATGTGCGCCAGCGCGGCATCGTTGATTTTCGGGTGTTTACCGACGTGCATCCAGAATTCGTGCGCCAGTGCATGAGCGAGATCCGCGTGCTCGAAATCAACACCGAGACGACGGCCCTCTTCCTCGCATCCGACAAGAAAACGCTGCTGCAGAACCTGCCGCATATCTTCAAGGATGAGATGGAAGCCTCTTTCCGCGAACAACTGATCGATCTGTGGAACGGAATCCTGTTCCAGCGTCGCGAAGTGGTGAACTATGCGCTCGATGGGTCCGAACGGCATGTTCTGCTGCAGTTCTCTGTTCTGCCGGGACATGAGACGGATTGGTCGCTGGTGCAGGTCGCACTTACCGACATCACGGCGCGCAAGAAGGCCGAGGCCTATCTGGAATATCTGGGCAAGCACGATGTGCTGACCAAGCTGCACAATCGCGCCTATTATGTCGATGAGCTTAACCGGCTTGAGCGCAAGGGCCATACGCCCGTTTCAGTCATCATCATCGATCTCAACGGCCTCAAGGCCGCGAATGATCAATGGGGCCATGCGACAGGTGACGGATTGCTGCGACGCATCGGAGAAGTGCTGAATGAAGCCGTGAAGCAGCCGGGCCATGCCGCACGCATTGGCGGTGACGAATTCGCTATCGTGCTGCCTTATGTCGATGAGCGCGGCGCCGAGGCGATGGTCGAGGACATTCAGCGGCTGGTCGATATCAACAACCAGTATTATTCCCAACTCAAGCTCAATCTTTCCATCGGCTCTGCAACCAGCATGCCGGGCGAGAAGCTGGAAACCGTTGCCAAGCGCGCCGACCTGCTGATGTATGAGAACAAGCGCCAGCAGTATACGAGCGGTACAATCTAGAGCATTTCCTGTTTTGATTGAATCATTGGAAACACTCTATCTCTTTGTTTTTAAGCATGTCTTTATCCCAAAACCGGTCCCCACTTTTGGGAGACATGCTCTAGTCATCAAATGCGATAATCGTCTTGCCGCGCGTCAGATCGGTGACGAGGCGGGATAGTTCATCCCGCGCGGCGATGGGCATCGTGCCCGCCATTTCCACGCCGGTACCGGTGAAATTCTCTTGCGCGATAGCAAGGTTTTCCACCGCCGTCAGACGTGCTTTTAGCAGCGCATGATCTGAAAAATCGCAGGCGAACTGAAATCCGACCAGCGGGATAACTTCTGTTTTCTCAGCCTGTCGCAGACAGGTAGCGGCAGTGCCGCCATAGGCGCGCATCAGGCCACCACTTCCCAGAAGAATGCCGCCGAACCAGCGCGTAACCACGACTGCAATATTGTCCAGCTGCTGGCCGTCGATTGCCTGCAAGATCGGCTTTCCTGCCGTGCCGCTTGGCTCACCGTCGTCACTGAAACGGTAGTTCTGCCCCATGCGCCAGGCCCAGCAATTATGGCTCGCCGACAGATCGGAATGCTCGCTCAAAAAATCCTTCGCCGCCTGCTCGTTTGCGACAGGCGAAGCAATGGCCAGAAATCGACTTTTCTTGATCTCCTGACTAAAGGTTTCGACGCGACTGATCGTGAACATGGCAATCCTACAAAGATGATTGCGGGGCCTAGCATTTTCCATTGAGGATGACGACCCCTTCCAGCTTCCCCCGGCATTGCGCCCACCGGATATAGGGTATAAGGCAATTGGAAAATGAGCCCATATTTTTGAGCTCTGTTCTTGCATATCCAGACGAAAGGTCCTGCCGATGTTCGATTTGATCGTGAGAAACGCCAATCTCCCCGACGGTCGCGAGAAGCAGGACATTTTGGTCAAGGACGGCAAGATTGCCGATATCGGGCCCTCCAAGGGGGAGCATCAGGCGGCTCAGGAAATCGATGCGACCGACCGGCTCGTGACCCCGCCTTTCATCGATCCGCATTTCCATATGGACGCGACCCTGTCGCTTGGCCTGCCACGCCTCAACCGTTCCGGTACGCTTCTTGAAGGCATCGCGCTCTGGGGCGAACTGAAGCCGATGCTGACCGTTGAAGCCATGGTCGAGCGCGCGCTGCGTTATTGCGATCTGGCCGTTTCGCAGGGCCTGCTGGCCATTCGCAGCCATGTCGATGTCAGCGATCCGCGCCTTCTCACTGCTGAAGCGATGATCGAAGTGCGCGAGAAGGTGAAGCCTTACATCGATCTGCAGCTCGTGGCCTTCCCGCAGGATGGTTACTACCGTTCGCCGGGCGCGGTCGATCTCGTCAACCGCTCGCTCGATATGGGCCTCGACGTCGTCGGCGGCATTCCGCATTTTGAGCGCACCATGGCTGATGGCGCAGCCTCGCTGGAGGAACTCTGCCGCATTGCCGCTGAACGCGGGCTGCCGGTCGATATCCATTGCGACGAAAGCGACGATCCGATGTCGCGCCATGTCGAGACGCTGGCGGCGCAGACCATGCGTTTTGGCCTGCAGGGCCGTGTATCCGGCTCGCACCTCACCTCCATGCATTCCATGGATAATTATTACGTCTCGAAACTCATTCCGCTGATTGCGGAAGCAAAGATGAACGCCATCCCGAACCCGCTCATCAACATCACGCTGCAAGGCCGCGCGGACACCTATCCGAAGCGCCGCGGAATGACACGCGTGCCGGAGCTGATGGCTGCCGGTATCAATGTCGCTTTCGGCCACGATTGCGTTATGGACCCCTGGTACTCGATGGGTTCCGGCGACATGCTGGAAGTCGGCCATATGGCCATTCACGTGGCGCAGATGACGTCGATCGAAGGCAAGAAGCAGGTTTTCGATGCACTCACCGTCAATTCCGCCAAGGCGCTGGGCCTCGAAGGCTACGGTCTTGCAAAGGGCTGCAATGCCGATTTCGTGGTGCTGCAGGCGCGCGATCCAATTGAAGCGCTGCGGCTCAAGGCAAACCGCCTGACCGTCGTGAAGCGTGGCAAGGTCATCGCCGAAACACCGCAGCGCATAAGCCGCCTCAACCTCGAAGGCCGTCCGTCTTCGGTTGACGGGGCTGATTACGCGCCAATCGGCTAATAATATCAACAGTTTCGGCCTACCCGGCACATTGCCGGATGAACGAACCGGAACAGTCGCGGCTTGAAACCCCATGCCTAATTTTCAGGCCGCAGCCTAATTCGCTTGTATTCGAGGCAGATTGAGCAAAGATAGAACCGTTGCTCATACATTCTGCTCACACAAAACGAAGCAACCGGCAGTGCATTCCCGGCACGCCGAAAACACAAAAGAGGGGTCCTATGACCAAAATCATCAAAGCACCGAACTTTACCCGTCGCGACATTCTCGCAATGTCGGCAGCACTCGGCGCAACGGCAATGACCACTCGCGTCTTTGCGGCCGATGAAAAGCTGAAAGTCGCGGGCATCCACGCCTCGCCGGTCGAGAATGCCTGGAATTCCCGCCTTCACGAGGCACTGAAGCAGGCAAATGACGACGGCGTCATCGAATATGTCTTCTCCGAGGGCGTTTCAGCGAGCGACTACCCCCGCGCCATGCGCGAATATGCCGAACAGGGCATCAAGCTGATCGTCGGCGAATCCTATGCCGTCGAACGCGAAGCGCGCCAGGTGGCAGGCGATTATCCGAAGACGGCTTTCGTCATGGGCTCCTCCGGCAAGCCGCAGGGCGATAATTTTGGTGTTTTCGGCACCTGGAACTTTGAATCTGCCTATCTCGCAGGCATGCTGGCAGGCGCGATGAGCAAGTCCGGCACCTTCGGCTCCGTCGGTGCCGTGCCGATCCCGGAAGTCAACATGCTCATCAATGCCTTTCAGGATGGCGTGAAGGAAACCCGTCCCGATGCGAAGTTCATCGCATCGTTCATTGGCACCTTCTTTGACCCACCGAAAGCACGCGAAGCCGGTCTTGCCCAGATCGACTCCGGTGCCGACATCCTGTTCGGTGAGCGCATCGGCACAGCCGATGCCGCCAAGGAACGCGGTATCAAGGCCATCGGCTCGCTGATCGACTATACGCCGCGCTATCCCGACACGGTCTTCGCCAATGCGATCTGGAATTTCCGCCCGATCCTGAATGCGGCTATCGCCGACGTGAAGGCCAGCCAGGCAACCGGCAAGGATTACACGCCGTTCAGCCTGATGAAGGAAGGCGGCAACGACATCATCTACGTCAAGGGCATTGCCCCTGCCGAAGCGGAAGCCAAGATGGAAGCCCGCCGTGTGGAACTGAAGGAAGGCAAGTTCGAGTACAAGCCGAACCCGGCCGAACCGAAGTAATCATTCAGGACGGGCAAGCATATCGTGGCAATCGACATGAACCAACAGGATGCGACCGCGCTCGCGCAGGCGATTGCGGAAGGAATCCTCAGTGCCGAACAGGCCATGGATGCCGCTCTCGACGCAGCAGAAAAATGGCGCCCCTTGGGCGTCATTGCATATCTCGATCGCGATCTTGGCCGCGCCGGTGCCATCGCATTCGATGCAGCGCCATCCAGAGCTGCCTTCGCGGGCGTTCCCTCCCTATTCAAGGATCTGGGCGGGCCCTGTGCCGGTCTGCCGATCCGGCTCGGCTCGCAGGCATTCCTCAATGCCTCACCTCAGATGGATTCCGAACTCGGCCACCGGCTACGCGCAGCCGGATTGAATTTCTTCGGTACTACCACCGTTCCCGAATTCGGTCTGGCGCTTGCGAGCGAACCAGCGGGAGCACCGCCTGCATGCCATCCCTTCGATGAAACGCTTTCACCCGGTGGATCATCCGGCGGAGCGGCAGCAGCGGTTGCAGCCGGGATAGTCGCAATTGCGCACGCTACCGACGCTGGTGGTTCCATCCGTGTGCCCGCCGCAACCTGCGGGCTTGTCGGTCTGAAACCAAGTCGTGGCGCTATGCCAGCGGGTCCGCATTTCGGCAATTATCTTGCAGGCATTGCGAGCGAGTTTGCGCTTTGCCGCTCGGTCCGTGATGCGAAAGCGCTTCTGCCGCTTGTTGAAGGCAAAACGGAAGGCTTTCTGCCCGACCCGGCGATGCTGGCAGGCGATTTGCCGGACCGCCTTCGTATCGGCATCGTGACCGGCGATCTCGCAAACTATCCAATCACATCAGAGCGCCTGCAGGTTGTGGCAGATGCAGCGCATTTCCTTGAGGCACAGGGACACACAATCCGCGAAATCCCGGCTTCGGAATTCAGCCCGCTGATCGCTTCCAGCGCACGCGCATTCGACCGTATCATTTCCGTCAATCTTGCGGCCGCAATCGATTTTCTGGCCCTTGATGAAGACAAGCTTGAACCGCTCACCCGCGCCGTTGCGGAGCGCGGGCGGCGCATGGAAGCCACCGCGCTTTACCGCGCCATGAACGGAGCTGTCAGCGCCGCACATATGCTCTGGCAGATTTTCCGCGACATCGACGTGCTGATCACGCCTATGCTCGCGCGCGGGCCGATGCCGCTCGGTTCCTTTCCCACGGATCAAGGCGATGTCGATGCGCATTGGCAGAAGATGAATGCCTTCGCGCCTTATGCGGCGCTTGCGAATATTTCCGGTTTTCCGGCACTCTCGCTTCCCTTTGAAACCGACGCCGACGACATGCCGGTCGCCTTGCAGCTTGTGGCCCCGATGGGCGCGGACCGGCTGCTTTTGAGCCTTGGCCAGCGTCTGGAGGCGGACCAGCGTTGGCAGCACAGATTTCCCGTTGCGGGGTTGAACACATGACCACCACAGTTCTTGAACTGCAAAACATCACCAAGCGGTTTGGCGCGCTTACCGCCAATGACGATATTTCGCTGAAGCTTGAGCGCGGCGAAATCCTCGCTTTTCTTGGCGAAAATGGTGCAGGCAAAACCACGCTGATGAATATCCTGTTCGGCCATTATGTGCCGGATGAAGGTCGTGTCTTCGTGAAAGGCGTTGAAATCCCGCAAGGCAAGCCCCGCGCAGCCATCGATGCGGGCGTGGGCATGGTGCACCAGCATTTTACGCTCGCGCCCAATCTCACGGTTCTGGAAAACATCATCACCGGCACTGAAAGCCTCTGGAGACTCAAATCCGCGCACGGTGCAGCGTGTAACAAGATCGCGGAAATCGCCAAGCGCTTTGGCCTGCAGGTTGATCCCGATGCACGGCTTGGCGATCTTTCGGTCGGTGAACAGCAGCGCGTGGAAATTCTCAAAGCGCTTTATAACGACGCCGACATTCTGATCCTCGACGAGCCGACCGCCGTTCTGACCACGCAGGAAGCCGAAAACCTCTTCGCGACACTGAAAGAAATGGCACGTCAGGGCCTGTCGCTGATCTTCATCTCGCACAAGCTGCATGAAGTCATGTCGGCAGCCGACCGGGTGATCGTCCTGCGCGGTGGAAAGCTTGTCGCTGAGCGCAAGGCTTCCGAAACCTCGAAAGAGGAACTCGCCGAACTGATGGTTGGCCGTCGCGTTTCACGCCCTTCGCGTGCAGCGGCCACGCCCGGCGAAACCTTGTTGGAAGCGAAGAATGTAACAGTGGTGGAAGATGGCGCGGCCCGCCTTAGTGATCTCGACTTTCACCTTCGCGCTGGCGAAACGCTTGGCATCATTGGCGTGTCGGGTAATGGGCAGGCAGCGCTCGGGCGTCTCGTTTCGGGTCTCAGCCAGCCTGCGAGTGGCTCACTTGTCATGTTCGGGCAAACGGTCACCAAATTCGACCCGCGCCAATTTGTGGCCGAAGGTGTTGGCCGCATTCCCGAAGATCGCAATGCGGAAGGCGCAATCGGTGACCTGACGCTTTGGGAAAATGCTGTGCTTGAACGCGTGCGCGATCCCCAGTTCTCCAATGGTCTTCTGGTCAATCGCGCGGCTGCGCGTGAATTTACCGACCGCATCATCAAGGATTTCGATGTGCGCGGCGGCACGCCTGATAGCCGCATTCGCCTGCTTTCCGGCGGCAACATGCAGAAGCTTATTCTGGGTCGCAATCTTGAAACGGCTCCGCGCATTCTGATCGCGGCGCAACCGACGCGTGGCCTTGATGAAGGTGCCGTCGCAGCCATTCATGCCCGTATTCTGGAAGCGCGGGCAAAGGGAGCAGCGGTTCTGCTAATCTCGGAAGATCTGGATGAAATTATCGGCCTTGCCGACCGCGTACAGGCCATCGTCAAGGGCCGCCTCTCGCCGCCGATTGACGCCGGAGAAGCCAATGCGCAACGGCTGGGCCTGATGATGGCTGGGGAATGGCAGACTAATCTCACGAAGGGGCTGAACTGATGCGTATTGAAAGACGCGAAACACGGCCCATGGCACTGGTAGCAACCGCACCAATTATCGCCGTTTTGACCGCCTTTGTGCTTGCCGGACTGCTCATTGCCGCTGCCGGTGCGCCGGTTTTGGAATCCTTCCGCCAGATAGCCATCGGCGCTTTCGGTAACAAGCTTTCGATCACCGAAACACTCACCCGCGCAACACCCTTGATGCTGACCGGCCTTGCCGCTGCCGTCGCCTTCCGCTCCAAACTCTGGAATATCGGCGCCGAAGGCCAGTTCTATATGGGTGCGCTGGCGGTGGTCGCCTGTGGGACGCAATTGCAGCTTCCTGCCCCTATTCTCATTCCGCTGTTGCTTATCGTCGGCGCGATTGCAGGCATGATTTTCCTGCTTATTCCGCTCGGGCTTCGTCTGCGCTTCGGTGTCGATGAAGTGGTGACGACCCTGCTTTTGAATTTCGTTGCGGTGCTCATCGTCTCGATGATGATCGAAGGGCCGATGAAAGACCCCCTCGCCTTTGGCTGGCCGCAATCCGAGCCTGTGCCGGATGCGGCGGTGCTGCCAAAAATCATGGCAGGCATGCGGCTTCACATTGGCATAGTCATCGCTATCGCTCTGGCGCTCATCATCGCCTATGTGCAGAAGCGCACCGTGTTCGGGCTGGAAACCAAGGCTGCCGGTCTCAACCCGCAAGCCGCGCGTTTTGCAGGCGTTCCGCTTGGCAAGACACTGGTGAAAGTCGCCTGCATTTCCGGTGGTCTTGCAGGACTTGCAGGCGCAATACAGGTCATGGGCGTTAAGGGTTACGTCACGACCGATCTGTCGCCGGGCTTCGGCTATTCCGGCATCATTGTCGCCATGTTGGCCAATTTGAATCCTATCGGCGCGATCTTCTCCGCACTTTTTGCTGCCGCAATGTTTGTCGGTGCCGACGGCATGAGCCGTGCCATTGGCATTCCGAGCTTCATCGCCGATGTCACCGTGGCGCTGTCGCTTCTGACTATGCTGGTTGCTCTGTTCTTCACACAATACAGGATCGCCCGATGAACGAGTTGATGGATATCCTGCTCTCCGCAGGCCTCTGGGTCTCGGTCCTGCGCATTGCAACGCCGCTGATCTTCGGCACGCTCGGCGCACTTTATTGCGAACGGGCGGGTGTGCTTAATCTCGGCATCGAAGGCATCATGACCTTCGGTGCGATGATCGGCTGGCTGACAGTCTATAATGGTGCCGACCTGTGGGTCGGTGTGCTTGCCGCCGCCGCTTCCGGCGCTCTGTTCGGCCTGCTTCACGCGGCGCTCACCGTCCCGCTCGGCCTGTCACAGCATGTGGTCGGTCTTGGCATCACGCTGTTTGCGTCGAGCCTCAGCTACTTCCTGTTCCGTCTTCTGGTGCCGCTCTCTTCAACTCCGCCAACGATTACACCATTCCAGCCGGTCAATCCGTCCTGGCTTGCGGATATTCCGTTTATCGGACAGGTGCTTGGCACGCAGACGGCCCTCACCTGGATCGCCATTCCTCTGGCACTGCTGCTTGGTTATGTGCTTTTCCGCACACCACTCGGCCTTGCCATCCGCATGACCGGCGAAAATCCGCATGCCGCCGAAGCGCAAGGCATCAACCCAATCCGCGTTCGCGTCTTCACGATCATGTTCGGCAGCGCGCTTATGGCTGTCGGCGGCGCGTTCCTCACGCTCTCTGCATTCAACTCGTTCTTCCCGACGATGATGCAGGGGCGCGGTTGGGTCTGTATTGCGCTCGTCGTTTTCGCGTCATGGAAGCCTGCACGCGCACTTCTGGGCGCACTGCTGTTCGCGCTGTTCGATGCTTTCCAGCTCCGCCTGCAGACGGTTTACGGCAAGGTGGTGCCTTATCAGCTCTTCCTGATGATCCCTTATATCATGTCGATTGTGGCGCTCATCGTGATGGCGCGGCGGGCACGTGTCCCGCAGGCGCTGATGCAGCCCTATCGTCGCGGAGAACGTTGATCGCATAGTGCGTGATGAAATATGCGATGGTGAAAACTGCCAGTCCACCAAAGACATCGCTCAGATGGTGCCCGCCGTGCAGCAGGATCGCGGGTACCATGAATATATTCAGAGCGAGTACCGGTAAACGCACCCATGCGATGCGCCATGTAAAGACCACGGACATGGCAGCCATGACGGTGTGGAACGACGGGAATCCGATCAGGCCGAGCACATTGGCTGGCGTCAGATAATCTACCCCTTCCTTCGACAAGCGGATCAATTCCAAGCCATAGGACGGACCGACAGCCAATCCTGCACTTCTCACAACATCATCAGGCAGGTTCCATACAGCCGATGTACCGAATGTTGGAAAAAAGGCCCACACCACGATGCTGAGAAGAGCGCCTACAATTCCAGTCATCAGGAAATGAGCAAGTTTTTCTGATTGCCCCGAAAAGCCGAGCAACAGAACAACCATCACCAACTGCGGCAGGGAAGTGAAGTAAACTATCTTCAACAGTGCTGAAACACCGGGCCACTGCGCAATGTATGTGACCAGACTTGGCCAATCATATCCCATCAGTCGATCGACGCCGACCAGGAATTCGTCAATTCGCGGGAAATGGATCGGCAGCAACATATAGTTAAAGACCGACCCGACCAGTGTGAACAATATGAAGCCCGCAGTCAGAATGAGTGTCTCCGCAATCCGGGTATCATTCCTTACGAAGCGATAAAACAGGCCGAGCATGATCGTTCCAAGACCGATCGCCCCGATCATTCCGTAGCCTGTCCAGTCTACGCGAATGCCCTTCGCGGCAATCAGAAGAATGTCGATTGCGCCCAACGCACCAACGACAGTCAGAACAAATCGCTCATAACGCGAGAATATCATCAGCGCCCCCAATTGATCTCATAATCGACCAAAGAGCTGAAGTTCACGTTAAACGTGCAAACAAAAACGGCGCCCGAAGGCGCCGTTTTCTTTATTCTGTCAACTTAAGCAGCGCTGGACTTGCCGCTCTTTTCGAAGCGCTTGCGCTCATTCGGGTCGAGGTAGAGCTTGCGAAGACGGATCGACTTCGGCGTCACTTCAACCAGCTCGTCGTCCTGAATCCACGACAGAGCGCGTTCCAGCGTCATCTTGATCGGCGGGGTAAGCTTCACGGCTTCATCCTTGCCTGCGGCGCGGATGTTGGTGAGCTTCTTGCCCTTGAGCACGTTGACTTCCAGATCGTTGTCACGGCTGTGAATGCCGATCAGCATGCCCTGATAGACCTTGACACCAGCGTCGATGATCATCGGGCCGCGATCTTCAAGGTTGAACAATGCGTAAGCAACAGCTTCACCCTGATCGTTGGAGATCAGAACGCCGTTGTTGCGGCCAGCGATTTCGCCCTTGTATGGCTGATAGTCGTGGAACAGACGGTTCATGATCGCCGTGCCGCGCGTATCGGTCAGAAGTTCCGATTGATAGCCGATCAGACCACGGGTCGGTGCGTAGAACACCATACGAACGCGGTTGCCGCCGGAAGGACGCAGCTCGACCATTTCGGCCTTGCGTTCGGACATCTTCTGCACAACCGTGCCGGAATATTCTTCATCGACGTCGATGACGACTTCTTCCACCGGCTCCAGCTTCTCGCCGTTCTCGCCGTCCTTCATGACGACGCGCGGACGCGAAACGCCAAGCTCGAAGCCCTCACGGCGCATGTTTTCGATCAGAACTGCAAGCTGCAATTCGCCACGACCGGAAACGAAGAACGAATCCTTTTCGGTCGATTCCTCGATCTTCAGTGCAACGTTGCCTTCAGCTTCCTTGAGCAGACGGTCACGGATAACGCGGCTCGTCACCTTGTCGCCTTCCGTGCCCGCATAAGGGCTGTCATTGACGATGAAGGACATGGTCACGGTCGGCGGATCGATTGGCTGCGCAGCCAGAGGCTCGCTTACCGAAGGATCGCAGAAGGTGTCGGCAACAGTGCCCTTGGAAAGACCGGCGATAGCGACGATGTCGCCTGCATGGGCTTCGTCAATGGCCTGACGCTCGATGCCGCGGAAAGCGAGGATCTTCGAGATACGGCCATTTTCGAGCAGCGAACCATCCTGACCGAGAACCTTGACGGCCTGGTTCGGCTTGATCGAGCCGGAATGGATACGACCGGTGATGATGCGGCCCAGGAACGGATCGGCTTCGAGGATCGTACCGATCATGCGGAACGGACCTTCAGCAACCTTCGGTGCCGGAACGTGCTTCAACACGAGGTCGAACAGCGGAGCCAGACCTTCGTCCTGTGGGCCTTCCGGGTTCAGCGCCATCCAGCCGTTACGGCCTGAACCGTACAGGATCGGGAAGTCGAGCTGCTCGTCGGTCGCGTCGAGATTGGCGAAGAGGTCGAACACTTCGTTGATGACTTCTTCATGACGGCCATCCGGACGGTCGATCTTGTTGATCGCAACGATCGGACGCAGGCCAACTTTCAGCGCCTTGCCAACAACGAACTTCGTCTGTGGCATTGGACCTTCAGCAGCGTCAACGAGAACGATAGCGCCGTCAACCATCGAAAGAATACGCTCAACTTCGCCGCCGAAGTCGGCGTGGCCCGGCGTGTCGACGATGTTGATACGCGTGTTTTTCCAGACAACCGAAGTGGCCTTCGCGAGAATGGTGATCCCGCGTTCCTTTTCGATGTCGTTGGAATCCATCATGCGTTCTGCAACGCGCTGGTTGTCGCGGAACGAGCCGGACTGCTTCAGGAGTTCATCGACCAGAGTGGTTTTGCCATGATCGACGTGTGCGATAATAGCGATATTACGCAATTCCATATGGAGATCACTTCTATATGAGTTGGGAGCCGCGCCAACAAACCCGCGCGGAAAAACAATGCGGCGCTCTTACAGGTTTTTTTGCATTTTAGAAAGGGGCAGCGCGAAACTGCCCCCCAATTAACCCGAAAAACCCGAATTTCATTGCATTTTTACACTGTCATTCTGACAGTTTTTTGAATTCTTTTTGGGCATGTCGTTATCGAAAAACCAGTTTCCACTTTTTCGCGACATGCCCGAGCCTTACAAGAGCGTGCCTGACAAAATGACCAGCGCGACGCTGAAATAGATCACAAGACCGGTCACATCGACCAGTGTGGCGACGAAAGGCGCCGATGCGCTGGCCGGATCGAATCCGAGCCTTTGCAGGATGAAAGGCAGCATGGAGCCTGTCAGCGAGCCGAAAGT
The DNA here is from genome assembly GCF_000017405.1 of Brucella anthropi ATCC 49188. Lineage (NCBI taxonomy): Bacteria > Pseudomonadati > Pseudomonadota > Alphaproteobacteria > Hyphomicrobiales > Brucellaceae > Brucella > Brucella anthropi. The sequence goes on along the minus strand of NC_009668.1, from coordinate 633,517 downwards.
CACGATGCAGACCAGCGCCATACCGACGGTCGCGGCCACCAGAATCCAGTGTTCGCCATAGTCGTAGATGCCAAGCGTCTGCCAGATGGCGATGCGAATGATGCCAATGACGCCGAGAAAGCTGCCAAGGGCCAAGCCCGTTGGCAATTCGCGCAGGGCGACACGCCACCAGTCCTTGAGCTTGATTTCCTGCAAGGCCAGCGCGCGGATAATCAGCGACGTCGCCTGTGAGCCGGAATTACCGCCCGATGACATGATGAGCGGGATGAACAGCGTCAGCACGAGAGCCTTTTCAAGCTCCAGCTCGAAATGCTGCATCGCGCTCGCGGTCAGCATTTCGCCGAGGAAAAGGATACCGAGCCAGCCCGCACGCTTCTTCAGCATCTCGCCGAAGCCGATGCGCATATAGGGCTTGTCGAGCGCCTCCATACCGCCGAAACGGTAAGCGTCCTCGCTTGCCTCTTCCGTCATGGCGTCGAGCACGTCATCAACGGTCACAATGCCGATGATGTGACGGCTTTCGTCCACCACAGGTACGGCCAGAAGGTCGTGCTTGCGGAACAGGCGCGCCACTTCCTCACGACTTGCGAGAGGCGAAATGGTGATCGGCTCTTCGTCGCGGGCGATAGACAGAATCGGTTCGTCCGGCTGGCGGATGATGAGGCGGCGCAAGCTGACCACACCCAACAGAACACGGCTGGCCGGATCAACCACGTAGATTGCATAAACCGTCTCACGCGTGCGTTCGACCTTGCGGATATATTCCAGCGTCTGGCCAACATTCCAGTTGGAAGGCACGGCAATGAATTCGATGGTCATGAGCGAGCCCGCCGTATTCGGCGGATAGCCCATCAATTTCTTCAGCGCGACCTTGGTTTCAGGCGCGAGAATGGGAAACAGGCGTGCGCGGTCGTCGTCTTCCAGTTCCTGAAAAACGTCGGTTGCGCGGTCCGCCGACATGCCATCGAGCAGGAGACTCGCGAGGCCGGGCGGCAGGGTAGCGATGATTTCGGTAGCACGGTGCAGTTCCGGCTGGTCGAGCAGACGGATGGCATCTTCGTGCGAAAGCTGTGCGATGACGGCGACTGCATCATCGGCATCGAGTTCGTTAACGAGTTCCACTGCGTCGCCGGTACGCATGTCCGCAATGCGGCTTGCGATGGCAGCAGCAGGGAGGTCGGCAACATTGAGTACTTCCGGGAAGAAGTTGTTGTCGGTCATGGGCTTGCCTTTCTGTCGATCCGCCGTCAAAGGCAGACCGTGCAAGCCGACCGCAAGCGATCAGATCACGAACTGCCTTGACGGCTGAAACAATCGACTGTGACTGTCGCTGGGCATAAGAGAATAAAACTCCGGTTGAAAATGCTGCCGCAGAAATTCGGCTGCGGGCGTGATGTGCGCTTGGTCGCCAATAAAGTCAAGCCCTGCGAGACGATGTCGAACGCTTTTTCCAAGCTCCTGCCCCGGCAGCGAGACGCCCGCGATGTGGAAACCGTGAAAGCGGCCTTCCAGCCCTTGCCCCTCTGCTGCTTAACTCCTAAGTCTGATCCATATCGAATTCATCTGAACCGGAGTCTCATCATGTCCGACAAGACCGCTTACAATCGCGCGCTGACTGAATGGAGCGGACCGCTGGGCCTGCCGGATTTCACCGCTTTCAAGGATGACGATTTCGCGTCTGCATTCGATGCCGCGTTGGCTGAGGACCTCGCAGAAGTGGAAGTCATCGCGAAGGCGACCGATGAAGCGACCATCGATAATACGCTGAAAGCTCTCCAGCTGACCGGCAAGGCGCTCGACCGCGTTTCATCGATTTTCTGGATGCGCGCTGGTGCGCATAGCAACGACACGATCCAGGCGCTCGAACGCGAGATCGCGCCGAAAATGTCGCGTCATTATTCGCGCATCATGATGGACCCGGCGCTTTTCGCCCGCATCGACGCGCTCTATGAAAATCGCGATATGCTGGACCTCGATACCGAGACCAAACGCGTTCTTGAAAAGACATGGAAAGGTTTTGTTCGCTCCGGAGCAAAGCTCGATGAAGCGGGCAAGACGGAGCTTGCAGGTATCAATGAAAAGCTTGCCGGACTTGGCGCGCGCTTTGGTCAGAATGTGCTGAAGGATGAATCAAGCTGGGCCCTGTTCATCACCGATGAAGCCGACCTCGCCGGTCTGCCGGATTTCCTGAAGAACGCCATGCAAAGTGCCGCCGCTGAACGCGGCAAACCGGATGCCTGGGCGGTTACGCTATCACGCTCAATTGTCGAGCCATTCCTTTCCTTCTCCGAAAATCGTGAACTGCGCGAACAGGCGTTCAATGCCTGGGCAAAGCGCGGCGAGAACGGTGGCGAAAGCGACAATCGTGACATCGTGCGCGAAATGGTGGAATTGCGCGAGCGCAAGGCACATCTGCTCGGCTACGCCAACTTTGCCGCCTACAAGCTCGACGACACCATGGCCAAGACGCCAAAGGCGGTCATGGACCTGCTGGAACCCGTCTGGGACAAGGCGCGCGCCAAGGCCCATGAAGAAGAAGTCGAACTGGAGCGCCTGATCGCAGCCGATGGCGGCAATCACAAGGTTGCGCCATGGGACTGGCGCTTCTATGCCGAAAAGCTGCGCGCCGAACGCTTCGCCTTCGATGAAGCGGAACTGAAGCCTTATCTTCAGCTCGAAAAGATCATCGAAGCCGCTTTTGACGTGGCAGACCGCCTGTTCGGCATCCGCTTCGAGGAAAAGAAGGGCATCGCTGCGTGGCATCCGGATGTGCGGGTGTTTCAGGTCTTCAATGCGGATGGCAGCGAACGCGGCCTTTTCCTCGGCGACTATTTCGCCCGCACCTCGAAGCGTTCGGGCGCGTGGATGAGTTCCCTGCAATCAAGCCACAAGCTCAATGGCGGACAGAAGCCAATCATCTACAACGTCATGAATTTTGCGAAGCCAAAGGCAGGTGAACCTGCCCTGCTCTCGCTTGACGATGCGCGCACGCTGTTCCACGAATTCGGTCATGCACTGCATGGGCTTCTCTCGGATGTGACATGGCCCGCCGTTTCCGGCACTGCCGTTTCCCGCGATTTCGTGGAACTGCCGTCGCAGCTTTACGAACACTGGTTGACCGTCCCGGCCGTTCTCGAACAATACGCCGTGCACTATCGCACCGGAGAAGCCATGCCGAAGGCGCTCCTCGACAAGGTGCTTGCGGCCCGCACTTTCAATGCAGGCTTCAACACGGTCGAGTTCACCTCATCCGCACTGGTGGACATGGCGTTCCATACCGGTAAGGAAAAGATCGCTGATCCGCTCGCTTTCGAGGTAAAGACGCTGGAAAAGCTTTCCATGCCGGATGCGATCATCATGCGCCATCGCACACCGCATTTCACCCATGTCTTCTCCGGCGACGGTTATTCCGCAGGCTACTATTCCTACATGTGGTCGGAAGTGCTGGACGCGGATGCCTTCTCGGCATTCGAGGAAACCGGCGATGCCTTCAATCCGGAACTGGCGGCAAAGCTGAAGCAGCATATCTATGCCGCTGGTGGCAGCCGCGACCCGGAAGAACTTTACAAGGCATTCCGTGGCAAGATGCCGACGCCAGACGCGATGATTGAAAAGCGCGGTTTGAACTAGAACCAAAAAACAAAAGGCCGGGAAACCGGCCTTTTGTTCAACTCTTGTGGGTTAGAATATTCACGAGCCGACCGTACGGGTCACGCGTGTAGAAGCGACGCACACCCCATTCCTCATCGACCGGACCGTATTCGACGGGGAATCCCAGCGCGATTGCGCGCTCCAGCACGGCATCGACATCATCGACCTCAATGGAAAGATCGGGCACCGGTGTGCCCGCTCCGCCCTCACTCATGATGCTCACCTGTACCCGTGCCTGCGCATCCGTGGCATAGGTGACGATCCAGCCGAAATCCATCGCCACATCAAGGCCCAGCAAGTCGCCGTAGAAGCGCTTTGCCGCCGCAGGATCGGCGGCTGCAATATTGGCAACGATGCGGCGGACGGCCATCAGTATTCGCCGAGCTTGATGTCCGGCGTGTAATCGACGCCGTCCACTTCCTTCACCACCGGCTGGCCGCAGTGCATGACACCGGTTGCGGCATTGAAAGCATAGGTCGGCGAACCATAGAGCTGCCAGCCCTTGTTGAGCGCCGCCGTGACGCGATGACAGAATGCGGAATCGTCCGGACCTGTAATGAAACGATATAACTTCATGCTGTTGCTTCCTCTGTTATAACTTTACGCCCGTTTTAGCGAGTACACGCTCGGCCATTTCGAGATGCAGACGTTCGACCATCTGCCCGTCCAGCGAGATGACGCCCTTGTCGGCATTTTCAGGCCGGGCGAAGACTTCAACAACAGCGCGGGCATGGGCCACCTCGTCCTCGGTTGGTGAGAATGCACGGTTAGCCGCTTCAATCTGGCCGGGATGAATCAGCGTCTTGCCATCGAACCCCATGGCGGCACCTTGCGCGCATTCCGCCTCGAAGCCAACGCTATCCCGAAAATCATTGTAAACACCGTCGAGAACGGTGATCCCGCCAGCGCGCGCTGCAAGAATGATCTGCATCAGCCATGGGACGAGATAGGGCCGCCCCGGTTGCGGACGCACGCCGGTTTCCCGCGCAATATCGTTCGGCCCGACGACGAAACAGGCAAGCCGCACCGCCGAACGATGTCCGAGAACCGCAATCTCGTCGGCATTGAGAATGCCACGCGCGGTTTCGATCATCGCCCAGACACCAACTGCCGGATCGGCATCCCGACGATCAAGCCGGTTGGCCGCGTCGATTATATCCTGTGGTCGTTCAGTCTTGGGGAGAAGGATCGCATCCGCCCCCATCTTCGCAGCCGCCGCGACATCATCCCTGCCCCACGGCGTTTCCGCCGTATTGACCCGTACAATCCGCTCGAAACCAACCTTCGGATGGCTTGCGAAATGCGCGGCCAGCGCATCGCGCGCCGCGACCTTCGCCTCCGGCGCGACGGAATCCTCCAGATCATAGATCACGCAATCCGCTGACAGGGTCAGAGACTTTTCCAGAGCGCGAGCGTTGGCGGCAGGAACGAAAAGGACAGAACGACGGGGACGAACAATAGTTTTCATATCCCGATTTGTGCACCGAACCATCCTGCAGCGCAAGCGCCGAGAGCGCGAGCAGGCAGGCTCTTGAAATCCTGTATCGACGCGCCTATTTTCCAGCCTTCGGTTGGAATGCACCTGCCGTCCGCAGCCTTTGGCCATGGTAAAGCATTCCTGTTTCACGTTTTTGTTCCGGTGACGGCAGAAACGGCAATGCGGGCACCCGTTCATGAAAACGCCGCTCACAATCAGGAGCGAAAACAATGACCACAGCTATTATCGCTGGGACCAATAACGCTGACTTCAAGCATCAGGCCCGCCGTCTGCGGCAGGCTTTGAGCGAGGAAGGCATCAACATCAGCCACGGCAAGGCACTCGACCTTGTGGCGCGCCAGTCCGGCACACGCGACTGGAATACGCTGGCCGCCAATGACAGCAAGGTGGAGACCGCCCCCGTCGAGGACGATACCGCGCCTTACCGTGTCGGGCAGCGTATCACCGGCATGTTTCACACGACGCCGTTCGATGCCCGTATCATCGCCGTTGAGGAAACGATCAAGCCTGAACTGTGGCGCATCACGCTTCAGTTCGATCCGGCCATCGATGTGGCGGTTTCGCCGAACCTCTCAATGCGGCGCAGGCGTTATACGATCGTCGTTGGTACAGATGGCAAATCCCGCCGCCTGACCGGCAGCGAGACCGGTGGCGTCGCCCTCAATGTCTGAAAATTGCGCAAACTGTATCAACGACGCATGATCTGGAAAACTTGACGCGGTTTCCAGACAGGATTATGCGCATAACCCGACAGTCGGACTATCCGGCGCGCTTGTCCGCGCGCCGGATATTTCGCGAAACGGGTCGGGAGTTGCGACCTATTGGGCAGTTTCGGCCTCAAACGTTGACTCTCGGTCAAGCTGATGTAAACCAGTTTGCAAATTGCAAATTCCCAACCGACAGGTTCAGGACATGGATAAGTTCACCAAGCTCACGGGCGTTGCCGCCCCCCTGCCGATCGTCAATATCGATACGGACATGATCATTCCGAAGGATTACCTGAAGACGATCAAGCGCACGGGTCTGAGCAAGGGTCTTTTCGCCGAAATGCGCTTCAACGAAGACGGCACGGAGAACCCGGATTTCGTTCTGAACAAGCCGGGCTATCGCAACGCACAGATTCTCGTTGCAGGCGACAATTTCGGCTGCGGCTCCTCGCGCGAACATGCGCCATGGGCCCTGCTCGATTTCGGCATCCGTTGTGTGATCTCGACCTCGTTTGCCGATATCTTCTACAATAACTGCTTCAAGAACGGCATTCTGCCGATCAAGGTCGCCCAAGAAGATCTGGACAAGCTGATGGACGACGCCTCACGCGGCGCCAATGCGACGCTCACCGTCGACCTCGAAGCCAAGGAAATTCACGGGCCGGATGGCGGCTCTATCTCCTTTGATGTCGATGATTTCAAGCGCCATTGCCTGCTTAACGGTCTCGACGATATCGGCCTGACCATGGAAAAGGCTGGCAGCATCGACACATTCGAGGCCAAGCGCGCCGAATTGCGTCCCTGGGCATAATGTCGGTATGCACTATATATACTCGGCCAGAATGCTCGGTCGCAGGTTTGGTGGCCTTCACAAGTGAATAGGACACGATTGGCTGGAATGGCCCGAGAAGATCAAAGCGGCGACTGGGCGGGACGTCTCTCGCCCTCGCTGGACGAAATCGAATCCATCGCGATTGAAGCTCTTGCGCATCTGCCACAGGAGTTTCGTGCGTTGTGCGGCGACATCATCATCCAGATCGCCGACTTTCCTGACGATCAGATCATCGAGGATATGGGGCTGGAAACGCCTTTTGATCTGCTCGGCCTTTTCGAAGGTCGTGGCATCGGCGAACGTTTCAGCCTGCAGACCGGCGAAGGTCCCAACCGCATCACGCTCTACCGCCGTGCGATCCTTGACTATTGGTCCGAACATGAAGAAACGCTGGGCGATATCATCACCCATGTTCTGATCCACGAGATCGGTCATCATTTCGGCTTGTCCGATGACGATATGGAAAATATCGAGGCGCAGGCAGAGTAAAGCCGCACAGCCGAGATGACTGTCCGAATTTGTCGTTTTCGACAAAACCATCGGCAGTTCTGGCAGTTCTTCCTCGGATTCTGGCACAATCGCTTACAGATATTGCATGGAGAGAATGCTATGGTTTCTCTTGATGCAACTAGCGGTCTGATTCCGACATTGCATCCTTGGGATATGAGCGCCGAGCAAATGTCGAAATCAAAAAGACCACTAGTAACCCTATGAATCTAGTGGATTTTTCGAATTTGACGTTTGAAACGATATCTATATCGGACGGGTATCAAACGTCAAATTCAATCCACTAGAGTAGCGATATGAGCATTTCCCCCGCCATCTACCAGCTCCTCCTCGTATATGTGACTTACATCATTGCAGCTGGCAGCCCCGGTCCGAGTACGATGCGGATCATGGGCGTAGCCATGGACCAAGGTCGCAAATCAGGGCTTGCCTTTGCTGCCGGTGTCGTTACGGGCTCCATCTTTTGGGGCGTGATGGCCGCGACCGGCGTTTCGGCCATCCTCACACGATTTGCCGAAGCTCTGTTCATCCTGAAAATCTTCGGTGGACTTTATCTGCTTTATCTTGCCTTCAAGGCCGGACGCGCGGCCATGACATCAGACAAAGCATTGGCCACGCGAGCTTCCAGCAGCAAAGCAATTCTGTCCCATGGCGAGCTTTATCGCCGTGGTCTTCTGATGCATCTGTCAAACCCGAAATCCATCCTGTCCTGGATCGCATTGGTTACGCTGGGACTTGGCGCCAACTCTTCATGGCCACATCTGGCAGCGTTTCTGGGTGGCTGCATCGTGCTCAGCATCACCATTTTCTGCGGCTATGCCATCATATTTTCCACTATGCCAATGGTGCGCCTCTATCGTCGTGCGCGTCGCTGGATCGAAGGCGTCCTCGCGGCTGTCTTCGGCCTTGCCGGTATCCGCCTGCTTCTGTCGCGCTAACCTGATTGAGAAAGAGCACAATGGAACTCTTCAAAGGTCTTTCAGCCTTTCCGCTGACACCAAACGACACCGATGGCAAACTCATGGAGGATACGCTCTGCGTTTTTCTTGAGCGCATTCACGAGGCGGGAGCGGATTCTATCGGTCTTCTGGGAAGCACTGGCGGCTATGCCTTTCTCACGCGGGAACAGCGGTTGCATACGATCAATACCGCCGTCAGATCTATCGGCGGCAGAATACCGATCATCGTCGGCGTCGGCGCGTTGCGGACGGATGACGCGCAGGCACTGGCGCGGGATGCCGCAGATGCCGGTGCAGACGGGCTGTTGCTGGCGCCTGTTTCCTATACACCGCTGACGCAAGACGAGGTTTTCCAGCACTTCAAGACCGTTGCCGAGACGACCGATCTTCCCCTGTGCATCTACAATAATCCCGGCACGACAAAGTTCATCTTCAACGACGAACTGATTGCACGGCTTGCCAGTGTGAAGAATATCAGCGCGATCAAGATGCCTCTGCCCGCAAATGGCGATTACGAAGGCGCAATGTCAAAGCTGCGTGCCGAAACTCCGCCAAGCTTCGCGATCGGCTATAGTGGTGACTGGGGTGCTGCGGATGCACTGCTGGCTGGTGCCGATGCCTGGTACAGCGTGGTTGCGGGACTTCTTCCCGACCCCGCTCTGGCGTTGACGCGCGCTGCGCAAAGCGGAAACAATACTGAGGTGGAACGCATAAATGCAGCTTTCACACCGCTTTGGGACCTGTTCAAAACCCACAGCAGTTTCCGCGTCATGTATGCCATTGCCGACCTTCTCGGTCTCGCGAAAATCGAGCCACCACGTCCGATCCTGCCGTTAGGAACCGAAGCATACGGGCAGGTTGAGGCTGCACTTGAGCACCTGAGGGAAATAGAGAACTGACTTAAAGCGCCCCATCCTCGCTCAAGAATTTGATCGCCATAAGCGCGGCACAACGACTGAGCAAGATGTCTCGTTCGACTGTAAGGTCCGCAGCAAAACGATCAGCAAGTCGACGATACGAGGCGTCTATAGTCGGATTTATAAGGTAGCGCTCCTCCATTTGCTCGCAAGTGGAGCGAAGCTCACGAGTATCAGGCATTATAGTCATCGTATGACTTCCTACTAAAATTCGGAAGATAATCGGGTAGGAGGGCATTTTAGGCCCTCCTCCCACACCACCGTACGTACGGTTCCGTATACGGCGGTTCATGAAGCGTAGTATAGGCGTCGGTGTTCCTTCAGGAACGAGATCAGCCCGATTTTGGTGAAGTAGGCATTCGGTAGGGCTTCGTGCATGTGTGAGGTTCTGGCATTCCACCATGGTCCCCGGCCATTGCTGGCACTTATCCATGCACGCTCCTTCTTTATGCCTCGTTGCATCAGGTTTCTTGCGCGCGCGGCTGGTTTCGTCCATTGCCGCCACAGGGTAGCCCGCAGCTTGCGGTGAACCCATCCATCCATTTCCTCGAACGTCCCCTTCACGTCAGCCAGCTTAAAGTAAGCTGTCCAGCCGCGCAGGATCGGCGCTAGGTCCTTGATGGTGGCGTCAATGGCCCGGCCACGCCCAGCCCGGAACTGGGCTTTCAGTTTGCCACGAAGACGCTTCACACTTTGTACCGCCACCTTGAGGCGGGGCATACGGTGGAACGTCATCGTATAACCCAAAAAGACCCGGTTCCATGGATGGTCAACAGCACTTTTGGTGGCGTTGACCTTCAGCTTCAGTCTCCTTCCAAGGAAGGCGGTGAGCGAAGCCATCACCCGTTGACCGGCACGTATTGACCGCACATAGATATTACAGTCGTCGGCGTAGCGGCAGAAGCGATGTCCGCGCTGTTCCAGTTCCTTGTCCAGATCGTCGAGCAGGACGTTCGATAATAGCGGAGACAGGGGACCGCCCTGCGGCGTTCCCTCGCTTCGCATTGTCGTCATCCCGCCCATCATCAACCCGGCTTGCAGATAACGGCGGATCAACCGCAGCACCCGTTTGTCGTAGACCTTGCGTGCCACTCGTGCCATCAGCACATCGTGGTTTACCCGGTCGAAGAACTTCTCCAGATCAAGATCAACCACAACGCGGTAACCGTCGGCCACATAGGACCGTGCGGCAAGGATCGCATCATGGGCACTCCGCTCCGGCCTAAAGCCGAAAGAGGAATTGGAGAAGCCTGGGTCGAAGATCGGCATCAGCACCTGATGTATCGCCTGCTGGATGAGGCGGTCGAGAACCGTGGGAATGCCAAGAAGGCGTTTCCCGCCGCCGGGCTTGGGGATTTCCACCCCGCGCACCGGCGCTGGCTCATACCGACCCGCCAGCAGGTCTTCCCTGATGCGCGGCCAATGCGATACGAGATGCTGCTTCAGGTCGCCAACGCTCATCTTGTCGATGCCCGCCGCTCCCTTGTTCGACACCACGCGGTGTAAGGCCGCTATCATGTTATCGCGACTGACGATCATTTCCATCAGTTGCATCGCGTCCTTCGGTTGTGAGTTGGACGATCCTGCCGTGACGTTTGATGCGCCCAAGGCATCCTCTCGCAGCTTCCGGCCACTACCTTCCGCATGGGCATGGGGCGTTTCAGCTCCATTATCTGCATCTGCTGTCGTCATCGAAAGATCGTTCTCCATCCGACACTTCATGTTCAGCCCTTCGCCGTCCGGTACGGCTACTACGGCATCTGCTGACTTCTGCCGCCCTATTCCGTCGCTTCTCAGCGGCGGTAGCACACCGTTGCCGGTGGCGAGGCGACAGATCTCCCGAGGTAAGACGCGTGACCTTCATGCCATATACCTGTCGCATCTACAGCCGCATCATCCGGGTGATATCGGGCTTTGGGTAAATGGGCCCCCTTGCCCTGATGCGACTGCCTCTTATGCGCTTCCTGTTCGTCAGGCCGGCACTTTGCTTACAGCTTCCTTCAGACCCCGCCTTACGACAACGCCCTTGCTGTTCGGCTAACGGTTCCCATCACCAGGGCCCGTAGAGGACTTTCACCTCCAAGTCATCGAACGGATACCATCCCGGTCGAGCGATGCTTGCGCACCACGCGCCATGCTCGGCGCACCCATAAAACAAAGGCGCCCTCATCGGGCGCCTTTTGCATTTCTTTGTCAAGCGACGCTCAGACGAACATCGATATTGCCGCGTGTTGCATGCGAGTATGGGCAGACGATATGTGCAGCCTGAACAAGCTTTTCGGCCTTCGCCTTGTCCACGCCCGGAAGTGCCACTTGCAGCGCCACATCAAGCCCGAAGCCAGTGCCATCTTCACGCGGACCTATGCCAACCGTCGCAGTCACGGTGCTATCAGCCGAAATGGCAACCTTTTCCTTGGCGGCAACGAATTTCAACGCGCCCAGGAAGCATGCCGCATAGCCAGAAGCGAAAAGCTGCTCAGGATTGGTGCCTTCGCCGCCCGAACCGCCGAGTTCCTTCGGCGTATCGAGAACGACACTGAGCCGTCCGTCGGCAGTCTTGGCGCTGCCGGTGCGGCCGCCGGTTGCTGAGGATTGGGTTGTGTACAGAATTGGCATTTGGGCTTCTCCTTTGGTTTATCTCCGTAGCCAAACTTGCAGATAATTAAATTGTGCACAATATAATTTTGCAAAATTTAATTTCACAATTATGTGACGCGCAATCCAATTGCGCATGATGTATATATTCGCCAAGGAGTTATCATGATGAAGCGCGACGATCAGGATTCCAATCTCGGTCTTTCCAACATGGTCTGCTTTGCGATCTACTCGACCGCGAATGCACTGACGCGCGCCTACCAGCCAATTCTGAGCAAACTTGATCTGACCTATCCGCAGTTTCTGGTGATGATCGTGCTCTGGGAACAAGACGACCGGACGGTCTCGGAGATCGGCGCAAAGCTCAATCTCGATTCAGGAACCCTGACCCCACTGCTGAAGCGCCTTGAAGCCGCCGGACGCATTACGCGGCGGCGTGACCCGCAGGACGAGCGACAAGTCCGCATCACACTGACTGACGAAGGCAAGGCACTGCGCATGGAAGCCGAGAGCATCCCCGAACAGGTGTTCTGCGCACTTGGTCAGCCAATCGATGAGTTGCAGGATTTACGCACGCGATTGCTCAATATACGCGGCAATCTTTCAGATAGCATTTCCCGCTAACAAAAAAGCGCCGGGTGACCGGCGCTTTTTAATATCAGTATTGAGTACAGTAGATCAGGCAGCAAGCGCCTTTGGCTTGATAAGGCCGCGCGCGACCAGCAATTCAGCGATCTGGATCGTGTTGAGAGCAGCGCCCTTGCGCAGATTGTCGGAAACAACCCACAGAGCCAGACCGTTCTCGACGGTGATGTCTTCACGGATACGGCTGATATAAGTCGCATCTTCGCCAGCGGATTCGTAAGGCGTGATGTAGCCGCCGTTCTCATGCTTGTCGACAACCTGGCAGCCTGGAGCTTCGCGCAGAATCTCGCGTGCTTCTTCCGGCGTGATCGGGTTTTCGAACTCGATATTGACCGCTTCGGAGTGACCGATGAAGACCGGAACGCGAACGGCAGTTGCCGTCAGCTTGATCTTAGGATCAAGCATCTTCTTGGTTTCGGCCACCATCTTCCATTCTTCCTTGGTGTAGCCGTCTTCCATGAAGACATCGATATGCGGGATCACGTTGAACGCGATGCGCTTGGTGAACTTCTTCGCTGAGACAGGGTCGGCGACGAAAACAGCGCGCGACTGTTCGAACAGCTCATCCATACCTTCCTTGCCTGCACCCGAAACCGACTGATAGGTCGAGACGACGACGCGCTTGATCTTGGCAACATCGTGCAAAGGCTTCAGAGCCACGACGAGCTGAGCCGTCGAGCAGTTCGGATTGGCAATGATGTTCTTCTTGCGGAAGCCTTCGACTGCATCCGGGTTCACTTCCGGCACGATCAGCGGCACTTCCGAGTCATAACGCCAGGCCGAGGAATTATCGATGACGACGCAGCCCTGCTTGCCGATCTTCGGCGACCATTCCTTGGAAATCTCGCCGCCAGCAGACATCAGGCAGATGTCCGTATCGGAGAAATCATACGTGTCGAGCGCCTTGACCTTCAGCGTCCGGTCGCCATAGGACACTTCCGTGCCCTGGCTGCGGCGCGATGCAAGCGCAACAACTTCGTCAGCCGGAAAGCCGCGTTCTTCGAGGATATTGAGCATTTCGCGCCCGACATTTCCGGTGGCGCCGACAACTGCAACCTTGAAACCCATTTTTCGTCTCCTGTCCCTCTCCGCTTCCAGATTCGGAACCCCGCAGGCCACGCGGGACTTCCGCCCCCGGGCCAGACCCGGGGAGAGGGCGAGCAGGCCAAGGGAATCAGACCGTTTTCGTGGTCGTTTTAGTAATGGCCGTGAGTGTTTTGGAAATCGAAGGCATGCGCGCTGCCCCGGCAAAAATGCCGGCAGTTCCAAGCGAAACTGACGCTACGTTGACGCGATCCACGCGGGTTCTCCTTCGTTCGCCACTGCTTTTACGCGGTTTATAGATGGAGTCAATTCTCTACCTCTTCAAGAAGCGCATTTTTTAAGGCTCTTGCCGTCTTTGATAGTATTTCAAGCTGACAATTCTATCTCATACTAAAGACTACTGCACGAATCCCCTTTTTCAGTTCATCATACAAGTGTGAGGAGAGCGCCTTGAAGGTTGAGAGGAACCTGTCGAGGTGCAACGGATGGTTTTCACTTTCCCGGTGAAAGATGACCGTCCCTATATAGCTCTGTTTGGGAGGACAGATTCATGGCAGTTTCGTCGAGCGCCGATGTGCGCGCGCCTAAAATGACGAGTGAGGAGCGCAAGGTTATCTTTGCATCTTCGCTGGGTACCGTCTTTGAATGGTACGATTTCTATCTCTACGGTTCACTGGCTATCTATATCGGCGCTGTTTTCTTCAGCGAATATCCGGAAACGACCCGCAACATCTTCGCCCTTTTGGCCTTTGCTGCCGGTTTCCTTGTGCGCCCGTTCGGAGCACTCTTCTTCGGGCGTATCGGTGACCTTGTCGGTCGTAAATATACGTTCCTCGTCACAATCGTGGTGATGGGCCTTTCGACGTTCCTCGTTGGTGTTCTTCCCGGCTCGGCCTCCATCGGCATCGCGGCCCCGATCATTCTGGTTGGCCTGCGCATGCTCCAGGGTCTGGCTCTTGGTGGCGAATATGGCGGCGCGGCTACTTATGTGGCGGAACATGCGCCCAACGGTCGTCGTGGTTTCTATACGTCGTGGATTCAGACTACCGCTACCTTCGGTCTGTTTCTGTCCCTGATCGTAATTCTCCTGATCCAGAATTCGATGACGGCTGAGGATTTTGCGCGCTGGGGTTGGCGTATTCCTTTCCTTATTTCCGTGTTCCTGCTCGGTATTTCCGTCTGGATCCGTATGCAGATGAGTGAATCGCCTGCATTCAAGCGGATGAAGGAAGAAGGCAAACAGTCCAAGGCGCCACTCAAGGAAGCTTTCGGCCAATGGAAAAATGCGAAGATCGCATTGATCGCACTGTTCGGTCTTACTGCGGGTCAGGCTGTTGTCTGGTATTCCGGTCAGTTCTACACCCTCTTCTTCCTTCAAAACGTTCTGAAGGTCGAAAGCATCTCCGCGAACATTATGATTGCGATAGCACTTCTGATCGCCACCCCGTTCTTCCTGTTCTGGGGCTGGCTCTCCGACAAAGTCGGCCGCAAGCCAATCATCATGGCGGGTCTTGCCCTTGCCATCGTGACATACTTCCCGTTGTTCAAAGCGCTCACGCATAGTGCCAATCCAGCGCTTGCCCGCGCCGAAGCAACCGTCAACGCAACCGTGACCGCTGCACCGGGTGACTGCACGTTCCAGTTCAACCCTGTCGGCACTGCGAAGTTCACCACGTCTTGCGATGTGGCAACGTCGTTCCTGTCGCGTTCGTCCGTGCCTTATACGGTCGTTGAAGGCCCTGCTGGTTCAACTGCAACCATTACGCTGGGTGATTCCGTCATCACATCGTATGACGCAACCGCGGCGGATGCTGCGGTACGCACACCAGCCTTTGCTCACGATGTAAATCTCGCCTTACAAAAGGCTGGTTTCCCGCTGGTTCGCAGCCCGGCAAAAGTTCCGGACGCGAAACTTGATGCATTCATCGCCGCCAACCCGGAACTGGCTCTGGATGCAGCTGCAGTTCGTGCCGGTGCCGCGACATCCATGACAGCAGATGAAATGGTTGCCGCAAAGATCATTCCCGCAGCAGAGGCCGCCACCATTGGCGACCAGCAGGTTTTCACCATTCCTGATGCGGGTGCGTTCAAGATGATTGCCCATCCGGATGAAATCAACTGGCCTTTCACCATCCTCATTCTGACGATCCTCGTGATCTATGTGACGATGGTTTACGGTCCAATTGCTGCTATTCTGGTGGAAATGTTCCCGACCCGTATCCGTTACACGGGCATGTCGCTGCCTTATCACATCGGCAATGGCTGGTTCGGTGGCCTGCTACCGGCAACCGTCTTTGCAATGAGCGCGGCGAAGGGAGATATTTACTATGGTCTTTGGTATCCGATCATCATCGCGCTCATGACGCTGATTATCGGCCTGATCTTTGTTCGCGACACCAAGGATGTCGATCTGCACAAGGTTGAGTAATCGCCTGTTAATCGAAACAAAACGCCGCCCGAAAGGGCGGCGTTTTCATTTCCAACACGTACTCCTGGAGAAAGCGTTACTTGTTTCGATATTGCGCTTCGATTTCGATCAGCTTCTGCTTCCGCCAAAGACCGCCGCCATAACCGGTCAGCGATCCGTCCGCACCGATCACACGATGGCACGGAATGATGATGGCAATCTGGTTCGCTCCGTTGGCCCGCGCGACTGCACGCACGGCAAGCGGTTTTTCCATGGCCTGCGCGAGTTCACTATAGCTACGCGTCTCCCCTGCCCGGATGTTCTGAAGTTCACGCCAGACCCCTTGCGTAAATGCACTGCCATGCAGCACCAGCGGCAAATCGAACGTCGGAGAATTGCCGTCGAAGAAGGCATTCAACTGCTGCTCGACAAGATCATGGGTAATGAAACGACCGATCACCAGATCACCGCGACAGGTAGCATAAAGCTTCTTCAGTTCCGCAGATAGCGCCTTGCGATCAGCGAATTCGAGAAGATGCAGGCTTCGTGCATCGCAGATCGCAATCATCGTGCCAAGTGGTGTCTTTATCCAGTCGGCACGCAACAAGCCATCACCCCGCAATTTGCCGGGTGGAAGTCCAAGAATGCGCGCAAAGGCATTGCGAAAAGCTTCGGGAGATTCAAAACCCGCATCAATCTGGGCATCGATCACGCGCCCACCATCGGCAAGCGCCTGAAAACCATGCCGCAAACGTTCCTGCCGCGCCATTTCCAGAAATGTCATTCCGAAATGACGGCGGAAACTGCGACGGACAGTCGAGACATCAAGCCCCATCCGGGCAACATCCTCTTCGCTCCAGCGCCGTTCCGGATCGGCCTCAAGCGCGTCGAGAAGCTTCTTGACGGAAGGCTCCGCCTCCGCAGCGGGCTGTAGCGGATGGCATCTTTTGCAGGGCCGGAAACCGTCGGCCATGCATTCGGCGACCGATGCGAAGAAGCGGCAGTTTTCCTGTTTCGGTTTCCGCGCCGGACAAGTCAGGCGGCAGAAAATTCCGGTTGAGACAACACCGACATAGGCCCTGCCCTCATAAGCGGCATCACGGGCGACAAGTGCGTCGTAGAGTTTGTTTTGATCTGGGAGCGTGAACAACATGCCGCTATTCTTATGCAGCACAGCATGAATTTACAGCCTCAAATCGGGCACTTATTCAAAAAAGAAAAGCCCGCCATGCGAAGTGCATGGCGGGCTTTCAGCAAGCGGTCTTGTCACGCTTATTGAGCGGAAAGCTTCGAAAACTTGTCGAGGATGGCATCGCCCATTTCGACGGTGCCAATCTTGGTCTTACCTTCCGACCAGATGTCGGCAGTGCGCAGACCATCATCCAGAACCTGTGCGATTGCCGCTTCCAGGCGATCCGCTTCTTCAACGAGGTTGAACGAATAACGCAGGCACATGGCAAGCGAAGCAATCATTGCAATCGGATTGGCAACGCCCTTGCCAGCGATGTCCGGCGCGGAACCGTGTACCGGCTCATAAAGCGCCTTGCGCTTGCCGGTTTTGGAATCGACCGCACCGAGCGAAGCGGACGGCAGCATTCCGAGCGAACCGGTCAGCATTGCGGCAACGTCAGACAGCATGTCGCCGAAAAGATTGTCCGTCACAATAACGTCGAACTGCTTCGGCCAACGCACAAGCTGCATGCCGCCAGCGTCAGCCAGCATATGCTCAAGTTCAACGTCGGCGTGCTTTTCCTTGTGACGCGCGGTGACGACCTGATTCCACAGGACGCCCGACTTCATCACATTGCGCTTTTCCATCGACGTAACCTTGTTGCGGCGCGTGCGCGCCAGCTCAAAGGCGACATCGGCGATGCGCTCAATCTCGTAGGTGTCATAGACCTGCGTATCGATACCGCGCTTCTGGCCATTGCCGAGGTCGATGATTTCCTTCGGCTCCCCGAAGTAAACGCCGCCGGTCAGCTCACGCAGGATAAGGATGTCGAGACCCTCGATCACTTCCGGCTTCAGCGACGAAGAATGAGCCAGCGCCGGGTAGCAGATGGCCGGACGCAGATTTGCATAAAGCTGCATGTCCTTGCGCAGACGCAGAAGACCAGCTTCCGGGCGCACTTCGTAAGGTACGCTATCCCACTTCGGACCGCCGACAGCGCCGAACAGCGTGGCATCAGCGGCCAGCGCCTTCTCCATATCAGCATCGGAAATCGCCTGACCGTGCGCGTCGTAAGCGCAGCCGCCAACCAGACCTTCTTCAGTTTCAAAGCCGAGATTGAGGCCTGAGTTGAGGAAAGCGATGATCTTGCGGACTTCCGCCATCGCCTCTGGACCGATGCCGTCGCCGGGCAGGAGAAGGAGTTTTCTGGATGCCATAATGCCAAGCCTCTGTTTTGTTTCGCATATTCGGGAGAATAGGGAGCCGTTTCGCCGAGAATATTGCGTTCAAATTCACGACAGTAACGAATGGCATGACGCCGTCCGAAACCATCTTTATCTAGTTCCGCGAGGGTTATAGAGCCCTGTTGTCCGACAAGCAATAATGCGCATGGCTGAAACTTATGAAAAAGATAGAGGCTTATGCAGAAATTATATAACAGCCGATAAAGCAGACACAGTTCGACGTTTCAGAGTTCCCACAATCTGCAAATCGGCCTGCGGTCACTCCGTCAAACTGCGCGCTTCGGATGGCAGCATGATCGGGATTCCACCCCGGACCGGATAGGCAAGCTTTGCCTTGCGCGAGATCAACTCGCCATGTTCCGCGTCATATTCCAACGGCCCTTTGGTAAGCGGGCATACGAGAAGTTCCAGCAGACGTACGTCGATATTGCCGGTTTGCGTCTTGTCGTCCATTATCTTATTCCCGAAGTTTATTGCAGCCGCGATCCGAAATCGTCGTCCTTTACTCTGGCCAATACCATTTCGGTAATGGCAATCAAAGTTGCTGCACGCGTCTTCAAATCGGGCGCTTCCAGAAGGGCCTGTTTTTCTGCAGGGCCAAAAGGCGACATGATGGAGAGCGCGTTGACGAGGGTTTCATTGTTTGCCCGTGCAATACTGTCCCAGTCGGCTTCCAGATTGTGCGCTTCGAGATAATCGCGGAAAGCACCCAGCAAAGCATCCCGGTCGATTTCCGACGAATCCCGCGCCTCCTCCAGATCGGCCAGAAACGGCATGATCCGGCATTGCCGGTAAGGCTGACGGCAATGTACTTCTTCACGCACGCGAAATCGGCAGATACCCTGCAAGGTAATCAGCAGGCGACCGTCACCCGTTTCGGCAAAGGTCGTGATACGGCCAAGACAGCCGACATTACTCAATTGCGGACGGAGGCTTTCATCCAGCTCATCGATCGTCTCGTCATCGTCGCCATCGATTTTCGGCTGGATCATGCCGATGATGCGCTTGCCCGCCAGGGCATTTTCGATCATCGCCAGATAGCGCGGTTCGAAAATATTGAGCGGAAGCTGGCCTCCGGGCAGAAGCAGCGCCCCTTTCAACGGGAAAACCGGCACGGTCTCGGGTATATCGGCGCCCGTTCTGTAACGGGCATTGCCCACCTGCATTACAACCTCCTCAAAAGCGTATCGCGTTTTATCGTACTCTTACAATACGCTTTAAGCTTTTGTTTTCATGCATGTCTTTATCCCAAAACCGGTTCCCACTTTTGGGAGACATGCATTAGGACTCACGAAACATGTGTCCTAACAGTTGGAATCCGCATGGCGCACAATGCATAATTTGCCCGCCATGCTCCCGACCGCTCGCGATCAGGAGAACAGAAGCGACGAAAGCTTGCGCCGCGCGCCGAGCGTCGCCGGATCGGCATTGCCCCATGCCTCGAAAAACTGGAGCAGCTGCTTGCGTGCGCCGTCTTCATTCCATTCGCGGTCGGACTTCATGATGAAAAGCAGCTCACTAGCCGCATCTTCACGCCGCCCCTGTGCATTACGCACCTGCGCAAGATCAAACCGGGCGTGATAATCCTTCGGATCAGCCTGAATTCGCTTCTCAAGCGCAATCGGATCACCGATGAGCTTGACCTGATCAGCCAGTGCAAGGCGCGCTTCCAGCGCTCGAACGGCAGGCGCATTCTGTTTGTCAGCCGGAAGCTGGGCCAGAATTTCCCGCGCCTTTTCCGCATCGCCGGATTCCAGAAGGCAGGTCGCAAGACCGACAATCGCATCGACATTATCTGGAACGGCATGAAGGATGGACGAGAAAATCTCCGACGCCTGAACGAAATCACCGGCTTCGATCAGCTCATTCGCGGCTGTGATGGCTTCGGCAAGCGCCGCTTCCGCGTCGCTCGGCCCACCGATTTTGGCGATGAATTCCTTCACCTTCGATTCAGGGACGGCCCCCATGAAACCATCGACCGGCTGGCCATTGACGAAAGCAATGACCGCCGGAATGGACTGAATACCAAGCTGACCAGCAATGGCCGGATGATCGTCGATATTCATCTTGACCAGTTTGACGGCGCCACCAGCGTCCCGCACGGCCTTTTCAATGATCGGTGTCAGCTGCTTGCAAGGTCCGCACCATGGCGCCCAGAAATCCACCAGCACGGGCTGATTGCGGGATTCGGTAATTACATCCGCCTGGAAACCTGCCGTCGTCGTGTCCTTGACGAGATCAGTTCCTCCGGCAGCGGCTGGTGCCGAACCGAAAGAAACATTTGCCGTCATCTGGCCACCTGCACCGGCATAAGGATTGTTCTGGCTGGTCATAAGAAATTCCTTCGTATTTTCCGACCGATGCGACGGTCCGCATACAAGCCGGTGTCGTTCTTTCAGTTCGTATCTTCAAAAGCCAATTTCAAGACGGTCGTTTCAGCAAGTTGCGCTGTAACTTAGCGCTCCTGCCTCTCACTTCAATTGCCAATTGCCGTGTGCAAGAAAGCCGCCCGTTTTGAAAATCAGTTTATACCGAAGTGTCCGCTTTCGCACCTTCGGAAACGGCGAGAATGCGCGGTTCATGTCCGGTGGAAGTGAGGAAAGCGACGAGGTCTTCGCGCTTGATGGAAGTCGTGGCTTCGTTGGTCAGCGGATGGCCGTTGATGACGTCATATTTCATCAGATCGGCATCAAGAATGACCTGCACATTATGTGCAGTATCGTTGACCGCACCAAACACCGTAACTGCACCCGGAATCACACCCAGGTATTCCATCAGCTTTTCCGACTTGCCGAACGAAACACGGCTCGCCGCGCCAATCAGCTGATGGATCGACTTCAGATCGACCACCGCGTCCTCCTCGACTGTCACGAGAAAGAAATTGTCTTTCTTGTCTTTCAGGAAGAGATTTTTCGTATGGCCGCCCGGGATTTCACCACGCAGGCTTTGGGAATCCGCGACCGTGAACAAGGGAGGATGTTCGACAGTTTTCACTTCGATACCGAGTTTCTGAAAATAATCGTGAAGTTCGCTCGGCGACAAAGGCATGATTCCACCCCATTCTGTTCTGCATTGGATATATTGAGCATGTCATCACGCTCCTCACGCTTCGACGACTTGCAACAGCGCTTATAGACCATGGATACAGGCTTAGAAACCATGCAAAGCAAATTGGATTGTTCGCGCAAAACGCACCAGCCTCGCTCGCGCCTCTGACAGCCGATTCCATTATCCGTGGAGACTCATTTTTCTTGCTTTGACGAGAAAACGCAGCAGAGAACACAACATGCATTCTGGAAAGCATAATATTTACAGATACTTATCAATTAACCGGCAGCTAATTTCGTTGAAACGACATTTTCCTGTAATTTCCCTGTTGCAATCTCCGGGGCGTTAGTTCATATAGCGCCTGCCTGACGGAAACGACTGGCGCGAGCGGGTGTAGCTCAGGGGTAGAGCACAACCTTGCCAAGGTTGGGGTCGAGGGTTCGAATCCCTTCGCCCGCTCCAGTCAGTCAGGCTTTTTATATTTTAAGTTCTTGATTTTAATAGGTTTTCCCATTGGCTGTATGCGCTGGTGGTACAAGGAAAGGTACAATTGAAAAAAGTTTCTGCTGATATTCCATATCTTTACGAACATAACGGTTTCTATCTCTACCGACGGGCAGTCCCGCCATTCCTGCGCAAAGCTGCTGGAAAAAGAGAAATAAAATCCTCCCTTCGAACATCTTCAAAAAGCGAAGCACTTCAGCTCTATGGTGAAGCTGATATTGCCGCTGAACAGCGATTGAAGATGTTGCAGGACGGCGTCTCAACAAAAGAAGCGATTTTGTTCGAGGCTTTTGCGGCTCAAGAGGCCATCAACTCATTGATTTGAGCAAAGTCATCGCAAAGCCCAACCTTCTCTTCAAAACTGCATCTGAATGGCGCAAAACCAAGAGCAAGGACCCGTTCCTTTTCAAGTCATTCTTCAATGCCTCGGAACGCGATACTCATCTGTCCAAGCTTGTTGAGCTCTATGAAGCTCGGGAAGACTACCGACTAAACAAGCTCGACGACAACTCACGCCGCAAGCATCTTAATCCACGAAGGCTGGCGATCAAAACTTTGATCGATCATATCGGGACCGATAAACTGGTGTCTGAGCTCACACGTGACGATGCCAAAAGCTTTCATGCATTCTTGAAAAAGAAAATAAGTGATGGGAAAACTGTCGAAAACACAGCGAACAAATACGTCATGCATATTCGCACGCTGTTATCCGGCTTTAACAAGGAGCATGACCTCAATGATGGGACAGTCTTCGACAAATTGAACTTTGACGAGGACGATGATGAATCGAATACGAGCGTCTATTCAACAGAATTCATCAAAAGGCGCTGGCTCACTGGCAATCCCTTTGAAAGCATGAATGACTGCGCACGCGCTTTGCTCTTCGCGATGATCGATACAGGATGTGGATACAAAGAGCTATGCGGGCTTGATCCAAATACCGACATCAAGCTCAATCATGCAGTCCCGCACATAATCATACGGGTTAACAAAACGCGGGGAACCAAGACCAAGTTTCGCAAACGCATTATTCCCCTCGTCGGACTGGCGTTGAAAGCCTTTCAGGAATTCCCAAAAGGTTTCACGCGCTATGCAGACCCTAACGGGCCGGATAACGCTTCGAACGCCATTCGCAAATTCCTGAATGAGAATAATCTGAATGAAAGCGATGATCATTCACCGCGTGGCTTGAGACATCTGTTTGCCGATAGAATGCGGGAACACAACGTTCCAGAAGAATTGCAGAGCAGACTCATGGGTCATAAGTTCAAAACAATGACCGCCCGTTATGGGAAAGGCCATTATTTGCAAACCACCCAGAAATTCTTGAAAAACCTCGAGAATGACTTCAAATAACGCTTGACTTCTGGATGTAATTCATGTATTGTTGAAAATATAGATCGATAAGGTTTTTCTTGTCGATCTATATTTTTTAATTAATTTCAACAGGTCGCATTCGTTAAGGGTGCAGGGTTCCTCATGATTGATAAGGATAGACTTCAGTAACGTAGATATCGATGAATATCTCAACACCGTAAAAGAACTCGGTGAATTTGCCCGACAACATGATCTTAAAAGAGGGTTCGATCTCTTCAAAGAAGCATGGGAATTTGCCAAAGATTACAAGGATCGGAATTCAGCTCCTTGGTAGTCCTTTAAGCGATGTCGATGTTGGGCTGTTTCTGAAGGCGAACAGTTTATCTAATTCGATCTGATCTGCCCAATTTTTTAATCCAAAATTTCAAATACGGAAATCCTCAAAAGCCCGAGAAACCCTCGGTGCGATTTTTAGTTTATGTAGGCTAGATATCGTCAATTTTGAAAGGATAAGGAAAGTAATAATATTTATTAAGTGCGAACTGAGTATTTAACCCATAAGGGTACAGAAAATATACTACATGCCATTGATTATGCAAAATACATTGGCTACAATCTGAACACATTTGTAACGATAACATTCGACAAATGCTTCAAATTAAATGCAGATGAGATATTCATTAAAATAAGAGAATCTTACAGGCGTTGGCTTACCAATGCCTGTTCAAGAAAAAATCTTCCTAAATGCAAACCATATTGGTTATTTGTCTTTGAAAACCCTCATGGATTTACCCATGTCCATTGGCTGGTTCATGTTCCAATTGAGTTGGAAAAGGAATTCAAACGTAAAGTTCCAAAATGGGTAAAAAAGCGAAAAGACAACGTCTTTAAGCATTCGATAGATATACGTCAGGTCAATATCTATACTGATAAGGTCCTCGCAAATTATCTGGTTAAAGGCGTTACTCCTAAGTCTATCGATTACTTCAATCTCCAAAAATACGCCGCATATCAAGGATGGTTTCGTGGTAGACGCTCGATGGTCAGTCACGCTCTAAGTCTAAAGGCTCGCCGGAAGGCAGCATTCAAAGCCTCGAGAGATCGCCATAAGTGGGCTAAAAGGCATCCGGAACTCGCAGCCCGGTATCGAAAACCTTCATGGTACGACCTCAAGAAAACCGTACCACAGGTAAGTGGCTTAAAGACCTTTCCTTATCAAAAGCAATTTAGAGGGAAATTAAAACGAAGTTCAGCTCCCCGACGTCGCTATTGCGTGTACCGAACAAGGCGAACTGCCGCCTAACCTCTAAACTCGGTGGATCAGATTGCGTTCTGGTCCGCCTTTTTATCGGTGGCAACGATATAATTATTTTTATACGAAAATCATCTCTGGATTATACTCGTACCTGTCCGTCAATCGCTTTCGCATTTCAGGAAACGAATAGGTCTTTGCATCCTTATCCAACATCATCAACCGCTCATTGATGATATCAACCGACGCAGACAACCTAGCAAGCGTATTGTTCAGACTTTTTGCCCAGAAATCTGGGAGATTCGTGCCTTTCTGTTTGACGACTTCAGCAAGGCAGTCATCGACTGGGAGACCCGGCTTGTGCTCCAGTTTCAACACAAGATGGCAAAGGGTTGCCAAAACATACAATTCCCTATTGAACGGCGTCATTTGATTGGAATGTGGGCTACCCGGATTTCGAGTACCGGTTTCTTCCGAATACTCAAACATTCACTTCAGCGGATTAACGCATGGAGGAATGGCTTTCCCTGCAAGATTCAACAGGTCAGGTCCACCACCATTTCCAATATAAATTATACCATGGTCTTCCCTGTCCGCCTTGGACGTCAACTTAAGAACGAAAACCTCATCCTTCAGTTTTTCGTAAAATCCCTCTACGAAGCTACCATCGATAATCTTGTACCTTGATATGGCATCGATATCACAATGTCTTCCGATGAACTCCCGGTACTCAGCCCCGCGACGTCTTTTTTTATAATCTCTTTTGCGCTGACCAATAAATTCTCCATTTAATTAAAATATTGATGTTTCGTGATCGCTCGAAGAGAGACTATCTGCTTCGATTCAATGAAGTGATGAACGACAAATGCGTAATTTGCGCATCATTCAGTCAGCATGTTACCTAAAACTGTTCAAAGCATTTCTGTTTCATCTTCCAAGAAGCCCTTTACCTTGAGCTCTGAACGTATCCATTTGCGAGCAGCGTTCAGGCTCTGATGATAATCATCTGCGGCCAAGGAAAGAGATTCGGGAGAAGTTGCTCTTTCCAAATCTTCAAGTGGCCAATCATCCGCCAATCGTTTGCTGATTGCATAACAGGTGGCTTTACCAACACGGTAGGCCGTTGACCGCTGTGCCGCTGAGAGAATAATGCCTCTAAGGGCTTCTGGTTCGGCCTGCCCCGCAAAGTGTAACTCTAGCTCGGAAGTCATTCTATCCACGGCAGAATACAGGCCATTCACGAAGAGCGTTTGAGCATCTCTATAATATTTGCCAGCGCGCCCTTTAATTCCCTTGGCTTCAATCTCTGATAATTCTCTGAGGATTTCTATTGTGGGCGCGCGTTCAAGAGCTTGCGCTTCTTTAGATAATTTCGCGCCTTCGGGCGCTTTTCTAATTTTCTTCGAAGTGGCTCGGTTTCCTGAATGGCCTTCGCCTCTAAGAAAGCGATCCTCTTCGTTTGCCAGTGGGTCGAGGTCTGCTTTCTCTGCCTCATCGAGACCTTCGTCACTTTGATCCGTACGCTCTGTGGACTTTAGCGACTTCGAATAAGTTGGCGTGGGCAATCTAAACTCATCGAGAAGCTTTTGGAGATCGCTTTGCAAATCATCCAAATTCTCGTCACTCGGCGGATGGGCTTCGCGAATTACATCTTTAACCCACTCGGGCATTAGCTCTCGAACGTAACCCGAGAAGTCGTCGGTATTTAAGATGCTTCGATCTTCGACCGTCGTCAAAGCATCTCTGTACTGGTTGGGGAGAGCAGCGCTATCGGGCAAAACGATTTCGATAGTCAATACCGTAGAGCCGAATGGTATACCTCTGGCGAACTGGCCCTGCGCTGGTTCGATAATTCCGATTTACAAGTCAAAACGAACCGATTATAAAAGAACCACTTAAAACGAACATTTGAGTGGTTCTATGTTTTTACGTGCCTATCTTCGAGCCTCTACAAAGGATCAAGATGCCAATCGAGCGAAAGACGATCTGATTGCATTTGCCAAAGAGCGTGGTTTAAAGATCGCGGCCTTCTATGTCGAAAACGAAAGCGGCGCTTCCCTTGATCGCCCGGAATTATTCCGTCTGCTTTCCGATAGCCAACCCGGCGATGTACTCTTAATTGAGCAGGTGGACCGGTTGAGCCGTTTGAACTCTGCCGACTGGGAACAGCTGAAGGCAGAAATTAGAATAAAACAAATTCGCGTCGTTGCGCTTGACCTTCCGACTTCATGGTCAATGGCTTCGGAAAATACGGATGAGTTCACGCTTCGAATGTTTGAGGCGATCAATAGCATGCTTCTGGATATGATCGCTGCCATCGCTCGGAAAGATTACGATGATCGCAGACGGCGACAAAAGCAGGGAATTGATAAAGCTAAGGCTGATGGAAAATATAAAGGCAGGCCAGAAAACAAATCACGGAATGCAGCACTTCTTAAAATGCTGGAGAGTGGCCAAAGCTGGAATAGCATAATTGCCGCAACTGGCTGCAGCCGCTCGACCCTTTCGAAACTACGAAAATCGACAATCGTTAATTCAGCAAGCTAAATGTCAAGATGAGAACAAGGCAATGGTGCTTGCATGAGCGCTGGTGGATGTCGTGTAGAACTGTTGCCGCAGCTTCAGCCAAAGTACTTTAGACCATACTTTTTGCTGGCTTTTCGCACAGTCTCAATGTTTGCTATTTCGGTAAAGTGCGACGTCTTGTCGAACTTCCATTCGCGGCAAAGCATGATGCGCTCGTAGGGCTGTTTGCGTATCTGATCAAAATAACAAAAAATATGCGGATAATTATAATACTTGTCGCCATCCCAATCCACGTCGAAGATATTTTCGTAAGGGATAAAACCGATGCACCAAAATTTCTCGCCTTTCTCACCCTTTAACCAATCCCGATAACGCCACTTGTCCTCACCGATAGACACTAGTTCCCCTATACTGAGACAGACCATAAATCCGCGCTCGTAGGTTTGAACCACAGAAACTTTAAACCACGGGCTAATGCCGTTCTTTCTCTGCGGTTCAGCGTTGTTCGGGTATTCATCTAGGCGGTTGATATTTCGAATGATGACTTCAGTGCTGAGTTCTTTGTGGGTGTTAACAAGGAAGAAGTCATCGAACTTGGGCTTCCATTTTTGCCGCAGCTCAAGTCGCTTCACCGGGTTGAGGTTACGCCGATTTCGGCGCGCCAACCGCCACAAGCCGCAAAGTGTATCCCATCCAAGCTTGATGCCGCTTATGGAAAAGTAATCGAGCATGTCCCATTCCCATGCAGTAGGTGCAAAAGCAATCCTCAAATGATCCGATATTTCATCATTGCATTCCGTAGTTCTAGCTAAGCCGGTAGGCAACTACTAAGCAGACAAGTTAGTATAAAACTACGGGACCGGGCGAGCACTGCGATTTCTCTCGTATTTAATTCCATAAAGGTAACATTCGCTCCAAAAAAGAGGGCTTAGATGATTTTCAAGAACGTTGGTACTGTCATGCCAGTCTGGAATCTGCATCGGGTGGACCCCGGCTTCATCTATATCGTCGAAAACCATGGAAAATACAAAATAGGCAAATCAAAACGTGCTCGAATCCGGCTCAGTGCTGCGAAGACATGGCTGCCTGACATGAAGCTGGTTGGGCATAAGCCTTTTTGGGGGATGTCTCACCACGAACGTTGTTTCCATACTGGTTTTGCCAGATATTGGTATTCGGGAGAATGGTTTGATTTCAATGGTGACGATAACGTCAAAGATATTCTACTACAAGGTTTCACCGCCTTTAGCGATGAGGACCCAGATCGCAACTCTGTTGACTTTATATACTGGTTTAATGGTGATGGAATGGCCGAATTCGTACGAGAGCAAGTCACCCAGAAACTGTCTCTTCCACGATTTCAAAGGCAAGAATCTTTCAATCAAAGGCGAAGTGATTAGCTCTTTCTGTCTCCTATAATGATTGTAGCCGTATAATATACTGTCCGTAGTAATATGGAAATTTCAATTCGGTGTAGAATGGTTTTTAAAAACACATAAAAATGCCTCGGAACATCTCCCGAGGCGTTAAGGTTTACCAGTTTAGATTCTCAATCGATGCAATTGAGTAACGGGCAATGATCTCGCCCGCTCTAACCGTGGGGCGCACTTCTTGACGCGTATCATCAACGCCCGGATTACTGAACGCTATCAGAAGCATTACCGCTAATGGAAATTTCCTCCCTTTGCAGCCGCTCCCAGCAAAGCAGCAGCCAGCCGTATTAGAACGGCCCAGATGAAGCCGCCAAGGAAGTCATTCTAATATATTTGCAGAATCGAGGAGTTTCGCCATTTCCAGAGCAATATCTCCAACCACTTTAGGCGTGTATCGCCCCACCTTCAACAACTGCCCACTTCAGATTGGTGTCAGAATGAGCCGCATTCCTGAACTGCTAAGACCTCCACCGTTCCCCATAATGCCGCCATGAGCATTGGGAACAAAGCTGTCAGAAAAGGCTTTAGACCGATCTGAAAATTGCGAATAGAGACTAAGCTCAAGGCTTGTATTCCACGGAATAATAGTCACCGAGCTCCTCAAGGCGATCAGCTAACTTTGCTCCTTGCCTCTTATGGGCAGCTTCCAAATCAGGCGGATAGGCACAGCAACTCGCCACGTCTTAAGGACCGTAGAAAATCATAAACCCCTATCCAGTTTAAAGACCTTCGTCACTACGCGAGACTGGTCCTGTATCACTTGCCTTGTATCCAAACCTCATCCGCCCACGTTGCCAAGTTTGGCCAAGATTCATCCGAGGGACCATCATGGCTCCAGAAGCGAATAAGTCCGTCCGGTGCAATACAGTAATAATCGCCGTTATCCTCACAGATGGGCAACCAATTATCTGGTAGCCCGACCGACCGAGCTTGTTGTATCGTGGTTAATAACTCTCCATACACTCCACCCATTTCCTCGTTTAAAATAAGCGGAGATAAATATCCTACAAACGCATTACTAACGTTCTTTAGAAATTCCTTATAGTCCTCAGAAAATTGAAACCCAGTCGCACTCTCATACTTATGAATAAGAGCATCGTCTGGCAATGTAAGCTTTCTCCCGGTCGGATCATCAATTCTGTTTATCTCCTCAATAATGCTTGCAATTTCTTTCGCCATTATAGTCTCCTAAAAATCGTTTGCCCTATTTTTCCAGTAATCCCGCCTCCATATACTAAACTCTGCACGATTAATACCCGACGGTATATCGCTTCCGTTAATATGTATCGTACTCGAGTTTTTCTGATGGAAAGTTTGCGTCAACTCTGCAATCGGTCCTGTTTGAGACTGCGTCATATGATGGAGATTTATTGGATTTCCATCGGGACCGATAGGGGCTCGGCCAGACTGCATTAATTCAAGATTGGTCTTTCCTGTTCTCGGATCGACATATTTCGGATCGATTAAGTCATTACGTTGATAGACTTTATTTCCGCTGACGACAATTGGATCGTTCGACCAATACTGCCTGTTCTGCTGAAAATAGCTTTCGACATCAGCTGAGGTGGCTTTCCTACTTGAAGGTACGATTTCGTCAACATTTCCACCTTCCCGCTTTATCGTCCCTCTTGGTCTTAAGCCACCTTCAATTAACGCAGCGCCAGCAATGAGGCCCAGCGAAATTGGCCCCCTCAAAGCCTGTGAAACCTCCTGAGGATTCCCAGTAGCAATTTGTAATGATTTTGGGTCACTTAAACTCGAGAGTAACTCCTGCGGCAGAACATACGTATCTTTTTCGTCTGCATATTTTGCCGCACCCACAAACACCATATGGCGTTCGCTATAGTAGAGCGGGCTGCTCGGATCGCCCAAACCTTTACGCGCCAAATCTATGTATTCAGCCGCTGCATAGCGCAACTCAGCGCGAGCTTGTTGACACTCATTACTGTAGTCGCCTCGACACCTGTCGAGCAATTCGTCTCTTTCGTACGATTTCTGTCTAAGGTCGTCTGCAATCTTGCAAGCTTCCTGATTCCCTTGCGAACAGTCAAAACGAGCTTTGTCAAACTCCTCTCGCTCAGCATGCTTCAGATAGTTATTCTGATACGCATTCCCGGCATACGCAGCACCAGTTCCGCCTGTTACCGCGCCGAGACCCTGAAGGATGGACCCGGTGATGGTGTTGACCATGAGGTCCGCTGCTGAACCGGTGACACCTGCATCCTTAACAAACTGCTCGACGAGTTTGTGGATTTCCGGTGCGAGTTTTGCCGACATAGCACCGCCAGCCATGCCAGAGAGCATTCCGCTGAAGTCAGTGAGGCCCCCAAGAAGACCGCCCGCGATGGCGTGCAGGATGGCCGGGCCAGTTCCACCCTCCTTCCAGAACTCCATCTCTTCTGTGTTTTGATTCCTATTTGCCTCAGCAAATCGCTCTGAAGCATAATCACCAATCATCTTGGCAGCTTTGGCGGCAGCGTCATCGTAGAGCTGCTGGGTCTTCAGCTGCTCATCAAGAAGCTTCTGCAGATCGGGAATGCCGGGCAGCGACGTGTTGGTGTCGGTGGTGTCACGACGCAGATCGTCGATATTCTGCTTCTGATTATCCGGATCAGTGATGACTATCTCGCCGGGCGAGATGGCTGACAAAGCCTTCCCGGTCTCGCTTTCACCTTCCTTGATCGGTGGAGAGACAATAGGGCCGCTACCGGTTATACCACCGCCATAGGTATCAGCTTTCCATTTCGAATGCGTATCAAGGTCTTCGAACTCCAGCGTGCCGGTTTCCAGACGGTTGTTTTCTTGATCGGCTTCACTGGTGACAAGACCACCTTTCAGCTTCGTATTGCCATCAACCTTGATGTCGAAACCGCCCTCGCCTGCATGAATGCCGGACTGTTCGGAGACGATTGCGGCATCGCCCTTGGCTGTCTGATAAGAGCCGGAGATGCCGCCGCTTGTTTGTCCCTGAGCGTTTTGCCCACGCTGCCGCTGACATTGACCTGCTTGGCCTTGGCAGTCGACGTATCGAGCTGGCTTTCAATGTTCAGATCGCCGCCAATGTCGGCAATCACCGTCTCGCCGGAAACGGTCGCACCGCTTAGAGATTTTCCTGTACCGAGTTACACTATTATTCGGCTATAGTGCTGCATCTGAAAGAAACATGAAGTGCTCCAAACCTGTTGAACTCAACTAGTTACTGGCGTCACACAGCTTATCCCCCCCTGAAAAACTGTCTGAATGCGGTTTCAGAGCCATTAATCCAGTCGACTATCATTATTTTTCGTTAATAACGATGAATGGAGTTTTTTACTGGCCTGCAAAATCTCTATGCCGACCAGTCGTCCATCATTGTCAAAATCAAGGTGAATCTGACCGTCGACAAGATTCGGATCACAACAATAGGTATAGTCAACCAACGTTGGACTAAATTCATCGTTGAGATTTATATAAGCCGCATCGACGCTGTCATCATACGAAATCTTCATTGCCTCGCCTTCAAGTTATCGATGTATGTACTGGGATTTCGCGGGCGAACAACAGTGGTAATTCTGTTACCAACACCCACAAAAACATTTGTGGTTGGATCATAATATCCATCCAAGGTCTGACCATTTTGCTTGTACTGGAAAGGTTGCTGCTTCATAGCATTATTTATATTGTCTGTTGAAATATTGCGGTTTGTGGCCTGCTGGGCTGAATGAATACTCATTTCTTTGCCTTGAATGACAATCACTGACTCCCCAGCAGACGTCGTCCTAATGACAATATCGTCTACAGATCTGTTCAGATCAACCGATGAGGTACCTGCCTTCAATTGGGTTGTTCCGATCAAACCAAATGCTATCGCGGTCACACTATCGGAAACATATTTCAGTGCTTGTCCTTTGAGGAAACACCCATCTCCTCCTCCATGATCCTCGCAATAGCCTGCACCTGCGGCAACGTCCATCACCCGTTGCTCAAATACGCTCGCACCACCAGTCAGCCAACGCTCTTGGACCTGATAAGTAAGCAGTCGTTGCGCCACTGCTTCACTCAAACCCAGCTCTTGTAGTTCCATTATCTGGAGATAAGCGACCTGAGGATCACCATACAAATCGCCCAATGTGTTCCGAACGCATTCAGTCGTCCTGCATGCATCTAGTTCCTTTTCCTGCTTGAAATCCAGATCAGAATAACGTTTTGAGACTTCCGCCTTGCATGCTTCGACGTTATCGTTTGCACCACAATCTATGAGCTCTTTTTTCAACTCATCTAATTGTTGATGGTTGAGATAATTGTTCTGATACGCATTCCCGGCATACGCAGCACCTGTTCCGCCTGTTACCGCGCCGAGACCCTGAAGGATGGACCCGGTGATGGTGTTGACCATGAGGTCCGCTGCTGAACCGGTGACACCTGCATCCTTAACAAACTGCTCGACGAGTTTGTGGATTTCCGGTGCGAGTTTTGCGGACATCGCACCGCCTGCCATGCCAGAGAGCATTCCGCTGAAGTCAGTGAGGCCCCCAAGAAGACCGCCCGCGATGGCGTGCAGGATGGCAGGTCCATTGCCGCCTTCCTTCCAGAACTCCATCTCGGCTTTATTGTCGTTCTTATAAGCTTCAGTATATCGCTCCGACGCATAATCACCGATCATCTTGGCGGCTTTTGCGGCAGCGTCATCGTAGAGCTGCTGGGTCTTCAGTTGCTCACTGAGGATTTTCTGCAGATCAGGAATACCGGGCAGCGACGTGTTGGTGTCGGTGGTGTCACGACGCAGATCATCGATATTCTGCTTCTGATTGTCCGGATCAGTGATGACGATCTCACCCGGAGAAATCGCTGACAAAGCCTTCCCGGTCTCGCTTTCGCCTTCCTTGATCGGTGGAGAGACAATAGGGCCGCTACCGGTTATGCCACCGCCATAGGTGTCAGCTTTCCATTTCGAATGCGTATCAAGGTCCTCGAACTCCAGCGTTCCGGTTTCAAGACGATTGTTTTTCGGGGCGGCTTCACTGGTGATGAGACCACCTTTCAGCTTCGTATTGCCGTCAACCTTGATGTCGAAACCGCCCTCGCCTGCATGAATGCCGGACTGTTCGGAGACGATTGCGGCATTGCCCTTGGCTGTCTGATAAGAACCGGACAACCCACCGGTAAGCCCGGATGGATTGGACCCGACACCAAGGCTGGCACCAACCTGTTTGGCGTTGGCTGTAGCCGTATCAAGCTGGCTTTCGATATTGAGATCGCCGCCGATATCGGCAATCACGGTTTCGCCCGAGACTGTCGCACCGCGAAGATTGGTGTCGTTGCCGGAGTTTACATAGACCGTACCGCTACCTGCGACATGTGTATTGACGTTGGTGACGGTCTTGTCGTTACCCTTGCCCTGACCGAAGCTCGCGCTAATGCCGGGACTTAGGAAGTCAATGGATAGTCCGCCGGAAACATTCTTGCTTGAATTTTCCGTTGTGGCCTTGGCGCTTTCCAGATTGATATCATTGCCTGCAATGAGCGCAATATCACCGCGACCACCGGACAGCGTGCCATCTGCGTTGTAACCGGCACTGATCTGTGCGCCAACGGCATTGATATCACGCCCGGCTTCAACAATGACCGTATCGCCAGCACGAATTGTCGTTGGAACCGGTGTGGAGGACGATCCTTCAGCGCTGTTCTTCTGATACTGGAAACCGATACCAAGCGATGTGGATAGAAGTGGGCCGTTTTCGTTCGTTGTCAGGCTGTCATAAGCATATTTGCCGTTGATCCCGGCAATGGTCGCCATGGCAATCGAATTGGCTGCATTGCCATCGCCAACCTTCTTTGCATCGCTTTTGCCGGGATTCAGACAATTACTTTTCCACCTGAGAGGTCAAGCAAAAACCTGAACAGACTAGTTTCAAACGCTTGCTCTTTTCCCGGTCCAACTGCATAAATTTTGGTAGCTGGGGAGGCCAACGTATCGAGATAGAAATAAACCCCACTGCCGTCATCACAAATGGGGATAAAGCTCTGGCGGTCAGCTCCAATCTGTTTCCACTCCCGAAGTTGTTTGGTCACAGCAACAACGTCTTGCCATAGCGGGGGATCGTTCCTTTCCATTTTGGGAAGTCCGTAAACTTCGAGTCCGCCTGCCAACACAGCGCCATATTTCTGCAACAGCTCACGATACTCCAACGGAAACTGAACCCCCAGATCAGCTTCAGCCTGCGCAATTGCCAAATCTCCTACAGGCCCGGAAACCTCTCCTGCCTGACACAATCTATCAAATTCTTCACGTTCTGTAGTCATAATGTTCTCCTACGGCATAATCTGCCCTGAGTTTACAAAATCTTGGTATCTCTGCTGCCAATATGACTGAGAGTACCCGGGCTGGCGCACAGGACCTCCCTGCCCCGGAATGTGTAAGGGTCCCCCCGTCGCAGAGTTATACCGATTTTGTGATCGCGTAACTTCAATCATTTTGCCAGTCTCACGGCCTACGTGATGTAGCTGAATAGGCTCCCAACTACCGTTCGCAGTTCTAACAAAAGGAGCCTGACCATTTCTCATTCGAGTGATATTTTGAGGGGTGAGTTCAATGTCTGACCGCTGAATGACCAGTTCATTGCGATGCCGTGTCACCCCATTCCATGTGGTACTATTACCAAACGTTGCCTCGGCATTTGCGAGAAACTGAGCCTCGTCGGCATCTCTCGGTTGAACGCTGTTAAATCGACCTGTCCCTCCCGAGTTAGGGGGCGCTTTATTCAAGAAATTGCAACTTGTGACATCCCCACCCGCGCAATCTTGCAATGCAACGGCGGTATCCGCCATGGTAAATGCAGCAACACAAGCTGTGCTTGCCAGACAAGCTGCCGCCACTTCGGTAGTGACCGTCAACCCTATCATTGAAGCCAGTGTGAATACGCCCAGATTGCGCAACGCATCCTGATTGCGCAGCTCTGCAATCTGTTTGCTCTGCGCACGGCATGCATCACTCGTCACTCCACCGCAGAACACGTCCCGGAAGGTTGCGATTTCGGAGACGTTATCCAAGCCATAATATGACCGTAGGGCATCCAAAGCATACGCATTCGACTGGTTGATCGTGTTCGGAGGCATCCGCTCGACCATATCCTGACGCAAACTGCTCGCAGCAGTACGGGCTTCAAGAATGGCGTTCACATGCTGGTCAACGCAGGCGTAACTATTCGTATCAAGACATTCGAGGAATTCGGCCTGGTTAGAACGATAGATCTCGTCAAAGCCGCCTTCGGTCCAGACCTGTTGTGCACAGCTTTTATAGTCGGATGAGGTTTCACACTTAGCGAGCGCTTTCTTGTAAGCCTCAAGGTCATGAAGCCCGAGATAGTTATACTGGAATGCATTCCCCGCATAGGCAGCACCGGTTCCGCCTGTTGCCGCGCCAAGGCCCTGCAGGATAGCCCCCGTGATAGAATTGACCATGAGGTCGGCCGCTGAACCGGTGAGCCCAGCATCCTTTACAAACTGCTCGACGAGTTTGTGGATTTCCGGCGCGAGTTTTGCGGACATCGCACCACCTGCCATGCCAGAGAGCATTCCGCTGAAGTCAGTGACGCCCCCAAGAAGACCGCCCGCGATGGCGTGCAGGATGGCAGGTCCATTGCCGCCTTCCTTCCAGAACTCCATCTCGGCTTTATTGTCGTTCTTATAAGCTTCAGTATATCGCTCCGACGCATAATCACCGATCATCTTGGCGGCTTTTGCGGCAGCGTCATCATAGAGCTGCTGGGTCTTCAGTTGCTCACTGAGGATTTTCTGCAGATCAGGAATACCGGGCAGCGACGTGTTGGTGTCGGTGGTGTCACGACGCAGATCGTCGATATTCTGCTTCTGATTGTCCGGATCAGTGATGACGATCTCACCCGGAGAAATCGCTGACAGCGCCTTTCCGGTTTCGCTTTCACCTTCCTTGATCGGTGGAGAGACAATAGGGCCGCTACCGGTTATGCCACCGCCATAGGTATCAGCTTTCCATTTCGAATGCGTATCAAGGTCTTCGAACTCCAGCGTTCCGGTTTCAAGACGATTGTCTTTCGGGTCGGCCTCACTGGTGATGAGACCACCTTTCAGCTTCGTATTGCCATCGACCTTGATGTCGAAACCGCCCTCACCTGCATGAATGCCGGATTGTTCGGAGACGATTGCTGCATCACCCTTCGCTGTCTGATAAGAGCCGGACAGTCCGCCCATAAGCCCGGATGGATTGGACCCGACACCAAGGCTGGCACCAACCTGTTTGGCGTTGGCTGTAGCCGTATCAAGCTGGCTTTCGATATTGAGATCGCCGCCGATATCGGCAATCACGGTTTCGCCCGAGACTGTCGCACCGCGAAGATTGGTATCGTTCCCGGAGTTTACATAGACCGTACCGCTACCTGCGACATGTGTATTGACGTTGGTGACGGTCTTGTCGTTGCCCTTGCCCTGACCAAAGCTCGCGCTGATGCCGGGGCTTAGGAAGTCAATGGATAGTCCGCCAGAAACATTCTTGCTTGAATTTTCCGTTGTGGCCTTGGCGCTTTCCAGATTGATATCATTGCCTGCAATGAGCGCAATATCACCGCGACCACCGGACAGCGTGCCATCTGCATTGTAACCGGCACTGATCTGAGCGCCAACGGCATTGATATCGCGCCCGGCTTCAACAATGACCGTATCGCCCGCACGAATTGTCGTTGGAACCGGTGTGGAGGACGATCCTTCAGCGCTGTTCTTCTGATACTGGAAACCGATACCGATGGACGTCTGCAGGAGTGGGCCACTCTGCTGAAATCCATCGTTCCACTTCTGACCATCCGTCAGTGCATCGTAGGCATATTTGCCGTTGACCCCGGCAATTGTCGCCATGGCAATAGAATTGGCTGCATTGCCATCGCCAACCTTCTTTGCCGCGTCATAGGCATTTCCAACAGCTTTTGCTGCCTGAGACGAAACCGTTGCAGTTATACCAGCAAATAGTTCCTCATGCATGGTCTCGTAGTTGGTCTTGTCCTGTGCCGAGAGCAGATTGACATCACGTTCCGCCAGAATATCGACCGTGGAGCCTGCCTCGACCTGTGCAGCCTGAAGATTGGCATCACGGCCTGCCGTGATAATCACATCGCGGCCTGCACTTAGCGACGAGGTGGCGTTGGTCTCTGCACCCTGACGTGTCTCGGTTTTGGAAGAACCGTAACCGATGCCGATGGAGGCTGAACCGTTGCCGGAACTGAACTGAATGCCGATGCCTGAGCGCTTTTCCTTGTCTTCGGAAGCATAGCTTTCAGCGCCCGGCAGGATGTTGACATCACGCGCCGCTTCAAGCGCGATATCGCCGCAGTCCTCGCAGGACTTGCCAGCTGCAACATGGCTGCCGATGATATTGACATCACTCTCACGGGCCTTGATCGAAACATCATTGCCAGCTGAAAGCGAAGAACCGACATTGGCCACGACATCGGTATCGCTACTCTTTTCCTCCTTGCCCCAGATGGAGAAGAACCCGCCACCTGAACCGGCACCGAGACCAGACTTCTTCTTGCTCTGGTCCAGATCGTGCGCTTCCTGCGCGCCAACCCGCTTCTTTCAGTTACCGACTGCCTCAACTCATTGACGCATTTATTCATCGCATTGGCGGGATAGATGCTGTCTTTCGTGTCAAATGATGCGGTCAAACGGGTGCCATTATCCATTTCAAGGATTTCAGCTTCAGCGGTTCCACGTCCGGCAAAACGCAAATTAACCGCCGTGTCGCCGTTGAAACGCTCGTCAACAGAGTAAATCACAGCTGCCACGGGGTCGGTTTCCGAATTTACAGTCTTGGCGACAGCAGAAGTCGTGGTGTAATCGCCATTGCCCATTCTGAAGCTGAAATTCAGGCTCTGGCTCGGCTCTGACAACTCTTGCCCGATACGCCCGTCAACTCGATTGAAGTGCAGTGCCAACGTGGAATATTGGGAAATGCGCCCATTATCGATCCGCATTCCAACGTTGTAAAACAAGCCCACCTTCTTAAAAACGTCCGTCGTTATCATCTTGCAGACATGCTCATTCGGGTCTGATGCCGACCGGTCGAGATATACTTCCCAGCCAGCCTCATTCATATAGACCTGCCTTTCAGCAGCAAATGCTGATGCACCGATGAGATTGGCCAGAACAAAGCCGCCCAAGAACGATACGGATCGAACCAAACGCATTCCAAACTCCAGATTCTTGCAGATTTAACGTGGACCTTAAGAGAAGCGGATTTTCACTTCTTCCATCAGCTGATTGATCTTCTTCGCTGTCGATTTTCGTTCTGAAATCAGAGCGATATAGAAAAACACGATCAAGACCGCACAGAACCAATATTCAATCGGGTTCACGACAAGGCAAAGAAAGCCGCCAATCATCAAGAGCATGGCCACATAGCCCATCAGCTGGAATTTCGGCCTTCCCCATAGCTTAACGATCAAAGCGTCATCCGAGGATGATTGAACTGTCGAAACAGCTTTGAACCCCCACGGTCGAATGATCGATCCACCCGAATAATTCGTGCGGGTCGCGTCTTTCTGTTTCGCCCTCACTTTCGAGAAAACTTCCGCAAACCGCTCCTGAAGGAATTCATTCACCCCTTCCCGCTCAGCATTCCGGATTTTCACCAGTGTATTTACCGTTTCCGCCATGTTGCCCTCCGCCTTAGCAAAACCCGATTCTGAATATTTTCAGGTCGTAAATTACGGGTATTCCTATAACGTGGCCGATCTAATGGCAACGGTGTTTCGTCTGCCAATGGAGATTCTAGAATTATTAGCAATTAATCTGAGGCGCATTCGCGTTGCTCGCGGCATATCGCAGGACGACCTTGCATTGATTTCAGGCGTAGAACGCGCCTACACGGGTCGTCTTGAAAGAGGAGCGATGAACCCAACAGTTAAAACGCTTGCCAAGTTGGCAACAGCGTTGGAATGCAGTGTTGCGGATTTTTTTGCAGAGCCGGATGAAGAGGCATTGTTAAGAAACAACCTGCGACCGGGACGCAGAGGCCAAACCGACATCAAAGAATAATTTCCGCCGCCTTCGGGAATACCGTTCGATCATACTGAGAACTTTAAAAGCCAGAAAACTCATTGGAGAGGCTGGCTTGGCGATACAAGCCGTGGTACAAAATGCCGGTTCGATAGGGAAAACCGAATAAGCTTTTTCAATAGCTTACAGAATATAGAAACCAAAATGGAGTCCTTCGCCCGCTCCAGTTTTCCGATCAGATAGGCAACAAAATCCCGGCTTTGCCCGGGATTTTTGCTTTTAAGGCGTATTTTGCATCAGCTAAGTTCCACGGTTTGCCAGTGCGGATTACCGCAGGATCACGAGTTCAGCCGACTTGGAACCAATCGCCGGCTGAACCCTTAACTTGCTAAAAGTGCAGCGTGTCAGGTCACCACGTTTTCTTCGTAAGTCTTTTTCACCCCCGGCACACAAAGGCAGGCTGGCACGATCAGAACGGCGATAAGCATCATCGCTACAAAAGTTGCGTGCAGGGCATGTTGAAGCGCTAGCCGAAGCTCCTGCTGATCTATCAACATCTCCGCGCCATTCAACAGATCCCGAAGTTGGTCTGACGTAATCGCTTCGCCATGATTGGCGTTGGCAAGACCATAGGTCAGCACCGCACCGAGAATGGCTGCTCCGAGCGTACTGCCCAAATTGCGCGAGAAGACGTTTGATGCCGTGGCGCTGCCGCGCTCCGACCAACTCACACTATCCTGTGTCAGGATGAGCGCCCCAATGTTGAGCAGCCCCATGCCGAAACCCATGATCAGAGAACCGGTTCCAGCCAGTGTGGCTGAACTTGATGGAGTCAGCATGACAAGCAGGAAGGTGCCAATCGGAATGCAGATGCTTCCGGCGATCATGATCGGGCGTAATCCGAACCGCGTGAACTGCCGTGATGCGATCGTGGCACCGCACGGCCAGCCCAGCAACAACATGGTCAGGGCAAAGCCCGCGACCACAGGAGAACGGTCGAGAACTGTCTGTACATACATCGGCAGGAATGTCGTCAGCCCCATGATCGACATACTGGCCAGAAAAACCGCCAGATTGGAGAAAGCGATAGGACGTTTCAGCCACAGGTCCGGTGCGACCATAGGCTCCTTCGTGCGACGTTCCTGCCAGATGAAGGCAATCAGCGAAAGAGCAAAGAGAATGAACGCCAGAATTCCCTCGAGCGAAACCGCGCTCTCCATCAGGGTGAGCGCAATCATCAGGGAGGAGATGGAGACGGCGAAAAGTGCTGCGCCAAGCACATCGATCGATACCGGCTTTGTCCGCTTCTCCTCATGAAGAAAGAGAAGAAAGCCCGATGCCGCCAGAATACCGACCGGCACATTAATCCAGAATACCCAGGCCCAGCTCAAATTGTGAATGATGAGACTGCCAAGCAACGGACCGACAACGGCTGACAATGCCCAGACGCTGGCAAGATATCCCTGAACCTTGCTGCGCTGCACTCCGGGGAAGAGATCTGCCACCACGGTCATCGCCGCAGGCTGGATCGCCCCTGCCCCAATGCCCTGCAATAGCCGGAAAACAATCATCGAAGGCATAGACCACGCAAAGCCGGCCAGCACCGAAGCCGTCAGGAACAGTGCAATACCAAAAACAAGCACCGGCTTGCGCCCGTAAATGTCGGCCAGTTTGCCAAACACGACTGTCGTTGCTGTCTGTGTCAAAAGAAATGACGAGAAAACCCAGGAGTAGAGATTGAGCTGGCCCAGCTGCGCCGCGATCTGCGGCATTGCGGTCGACACAATCGTTGCCTCGACGGCGATCATGGCCATGCTTGCCATAATCGCGGCAACAACAAGCCCGCGATGAGAATGTTTTTCTGTCATGGATTGCCTTCAGACCAGAACCGGTCGTCGTTGAGGGAAGCCTCCTCGCCTCCGACGTGTTTCTTAGACCTGCCCGATCACCATCGCAATAGGTTGCCCGTCCCGGCGAGTACACATTGTTGCTACCTCAAGACCATCGGGCTCACTCAATCGACGGAAATGATCAGGCTGCTTGTTTTAGCGCACAACTTATCGGAAAACCGCTTCACACTTTGCAGAAACGCCTAACCTCTTGGAGAATGACCATGACAAACAGCACACCGCCCTATTTTCTGGAGGATACGGACGAAAGCGAAATCTCTTCCGATGTCGCAGGCATCGGCAATCTTCTGGTAACCACCCATATCCCCATCCGGGCAGACGGCTCCATGGAAACCGGCGACATAACCGTCCAAAGCGAATGCACGCTGAACAGCCTCAAAGCATCGCTCGAAAAGGCAGGCAGCAGTCTGGCGAATGTCATTCACCTGACGATCTATCTGACTGACATCAATGAACGCCCCGCCTTCAACGAAGTTTATCTGCGCTTTTTCAAAAAGCCTTTTCCGGTTCGTTGCGCGGTCGGCGTCGCCGGGCTCGCCACGCCTGAAATGCGGGTCGAAGTCACGGCAATGGCCGTGCGCAATCAATAAGTTACGGAGCGGACGATCAGACGGTTTCGTTCAGCATATCCGGGCGTCGCGCACGAGCGACCCCGAGCTCAAGCAGGCTTCAGCGCACATTCTGCAAGAATTGCATATCATCATGCGCTAATTTCATAACCTACTTCTTTGGGCTGCCTAGCCGTTGCTTCCGGGTTTATGCAATGCTCATGCATCAAACCAGAGGAGGGGTTCGATAAAATGAAAAAAATCATAACAATAATGGGTATCGCAGGCGCTATTCTGGCTACCGGATTCTCTGCCTATGCGGGAGAGACGCTGGATCGCGTCATGGAAAAAAAGGCCATGGTTGTCGCGACCAATGCTGGCTGGCCGCCCCAGAGCTTTCTGGATGATTCCAACAAGTTGGTAGGCTTCGACGTGGACGTGGCCAACGAGATC
Source organism: Brucella anthropi ATCC 49188 (assembly GCF_000017405.1). Lineage (NCBI taxonomy): Bacteria > Pseudomonadati > Pseudomonadota > Alphaproteobacteria > Hyphomicrobiales > Brucellaceae > Brucella > Brucella anthropi. The sequence goes on along the minus strand of NC_009668.1, from coordinate 591,345 downwards.
GGCAAGCGTCTTGGCGTCACCGTTTCCTTCGAAACGCCAGACTGGGCAACATTGACAGGTGGTCGTTGGCAGGGTCGTTATGACGTTGGCGTCGGATCGGTCACGCCAACCAAAGCCCGCGCTAACGTCATCGATTTTGCTGGCATCTACTACTACAGCCCCTATGTCTATGTCGTTCATAAGGACAGCGCGGCAAAATCTGTCGCCGACCTCAAAGGCAAAATCATCGGTGTCGAGACTGCAACGACTTCCGAAGATTACGCTCGTCGGCAGTTGGAAATCGACGCCCCCGGCCTTCCCCCGATTGAATACAAGCTCGAACCAGGCGAAATTCGCACTTTCGCAGATTCCATGCTGCCATTCGACGATCTGAGACTGGGTGATGGCGTCCGCATCGATGCAATCATCGCTCCAGAGCAAACGGCACAGAACGCCATCAAGAATGGCTATCCCGTAAAGATTATCGAAGGTGAATACGCTTTCCGTGAGCCGTTGGTGGTTATTGCCGAAAAAAACGATCCAGACTGGACAGCCAAGATTGGCGAAATCATCAAGCAGATGAAGTCTGACGGTACTTTGGCGACACTCACTGCAAAGTGGTACGGCAAAGACTACAGCGCCGACTGATATTACCCTTACATCAATATTGAAATGAGCCATCGTGACGATGGCTCATCCGATATGCTTTTCCTGGTGTTGCGATGACTTATCCGGCCACTTACTACAGCCAAACAAAGGCGGACGATTTCGCGCGTCCAACGCTTGAACGCGAAACAACAGCAGATGTCGCAGTGATTGGCGGCGGACTTGCAGGCTTGTCGGCCGCGTTGCAGATGTCGCGAGCTGGCAAGAAAGTCGTTGTCCTGGAAGCTGAAAGCATCGGCTTTGGCGCATCCGGACGCAATGGTGGATTTGTCAGCCCCGGCTTCGCGTCCGGTGGCGATGACATTGCTGCCCGCACGGGCAAGACGGTTGCCAAAACACTTCATGAACTATCGATCGAAGGCGTCGGTTTTGTTCGACAGAACATTGACACGCTGAAGATTGAAGAAGCCCAACTCATTCCCGGCATTATGAGCGTGCGCCGGTATGACGACGGTGAAAGCCTGAAACATTATGCCGAAGCGCTTCAACGTGATTATGGCTACAGAATAGATTTTCACTCAACGGCTGAAACGCGCAATATTCTGAATTCCAAACGCTATTTCCAATCGGTCTATGATCCCAATGCGTTTCATATCCATCCGCTGAACTATTTACGGGCGCTCGGTCGCGAGATAGAGCGGCTCGAGGGGCGGATATTCGAGCACAGCCGCGTGCTCCAATTGCTCCACCACAATGATGGCAAGCTTATAAAAACAGCCCAGGGACAGGTCAAAGCGGGCAAAGTACTGATCACCACTGGTGGCTACACCGACGGGCTCGTCAGCCAGATCAGACGGGCCTATCTGCCCATTGCCACCTATGTGATGGTGAGCGAAGAAGCGCCCGAATTGATCGCGTCGGCGATCCGTACCACGGCCGCGATTGGTGATAACCGTCGTGCCGGTGACTACTACCGTGTAATCGACGGTGGTCGCAGGCTTTTATGGGGCGGACGCATTACGACGAGAGCAGCCGATACGCCCGGTGTAGTCCGTGAATTGCGCAACGAAATGGTTGGAACCTATCCTCAGCTTGCTTCACTGAAGACAGAGTTGGCATGGTCGGGCCTGATGTCCTACGCCAGACACTTGATGCCCCAGATCGGTCAATTGGACCGCGCTACATGGTACTGCACAGCCTTCGGGGGGCACGGGCTGAACACAACCGCGATCGGCGGAAAGATCGTGGCCGAAGCCATTTGCGGACAGAGTGACCGCTACAAACTCTTCGAAAAATTCGGGCTGGTCTGGGCCGGAGGCGCTGCAGGTCTTGCAGCCGCCCAGCTAACCTATTGGAAACTGCAGATGCAGGATTGGCTTGCGGAGCGAAAGGCAAGCTGACAGGGGAGAGAACATGCTCGGGAGGTTTTTTCTAACGCGGCCCGAGGCCGCTAAACGTACTGTCCAGATAGCGTTCTTTGTTATCCTGACAGCACTCTTCTGTTTCATGAATATCCGGTTCTCCGGCATAACAAACTGGCTTGGCATCGACCCGAAAGCCGCAAAAGCCGGTTTCACCAAGGCGACGCTAATCTCCTCGATACTGCTTAGTATCGTCATCTTCGCGAATTGGAGCTTCCTGAGACTTTTTCCGCGTTGGGCGCAGATCACGGCAATATGGCTGGAACTGTTCCTGCTGCTGATGATCTTCTTCTATTCATTCGATCTCTCATTTGATTTTATCGCAAGAAAGATCGGATTTCTGATCAGCCAGGGTGTCGTCACGACGCTTTATATTTCCGCAGCCTCGATATTCTTCGCAACCATTCTGGCGCTGATCGGTGCGGTGGCCAAGCTTTCTAAGAATGGCCTCATCTACGGCCTGGCGACGTTCTACACTTCGCTTTTTCGTGGCCTGCCATTGTTGATGCAGATCTACATTATCTACCTTGGACTGCCGCAGGTGGGCTATGTCATCGGACCTATTCCCGCCGGCATTCTGGCGCTGTCCCTATGCTACGGCGCCTATATGACGGAAATCTTCCGCGCAGGCATCGAGAGCATTCCCCGCGGGCAGCAGGAGGGCGCATATGCGTTGGGCCTTGGGCCCTCGCAAACCATGTGGCTGGTCACCCTTCCTCAAGCAATGCGCATCATTATTCCCCCAACCGGCAACCAGTTCATCGCGATGCTCAAGGACTCGTCTCTAGTCTCCGTCATCGGCGTTTGGGAACTCATGTATCTTGCCCGCACCCAAGGTCAGACCGAGTTCCGGCACATCGAAATGCTCATCACCGCATCGATGATCTATTGGGCCCTGTCCATCGTTCTGGAATACGGTCAGGCCAAACTCGAAGCTCGCTTCAAGCGTTCCATCGCGCGTTAAGCGCGATGGAAATCCACTTCTCATTCAGTCGCCCGATAAGGGGGACATGCTGATAAATGACAAGCAGAGCGACCATGGACAAGCGTCACGAAATTCTGTTCGAGCCGATCAAGATTGGCCCCGTTACGACGAAGAACCGCTTTTATCAGGTTCCGCATTGTAGCGGCATGGGTCATCGTTATCCCGAGCACGATCTGCGGCTGCGTGAAATGAAAGCGGAGGGCGGCTGGGGTGTCGTTTCCACACAGGAAACCGAAATCCATCCGACGTCAGATATCACGCCATCCAATCAGGGCCGCATATGGGACGAGAAAGACGCCGACCGTCTCCAGAAGCTGACTGAGGCCGTCCACCAGCATGGTAGTCTCGCTGCAATCCAGCTTGTGCATAATGGTATCCACGTCTCCAACCGTTTGACCAGACTGGCGCCGCTCGGTCCCATGGACATGATTGTCGATGTGGAGGACCCAGTTCAGGCAAGAGCCATGGACAAGGCTGACATCGCCCGGTTTCGCAAATGGCATCGCGATGCCGCACTTCGCGCCAAACGGGCCGGTTTCGATATTATCTATGTCTATGCGGGTCACGACATGACCTTACTGCAGCATTTTCTGCTGCAACGCTACAATACCCGCACGGATGAATATGGCGGGTCGTTCGAAAACCGCTTGCGATTGTTCCGCGAGGTTCTGGCCGATACGCGCGATGCTGTCGGCGACAAATGCGCGATTGCAGTCCGCTTTGCGGTCGAGGAGTTTCTGGGCGACCAGGGCATCCAGCACAATGGCGAAGGTCGGGACGTCATTGCCGCTCTTGCCGATGAACCCGATCTTTGGGATGTAAACCTGTCCGGCTGGTCCAACGACAGCCAGACGTCGCGCTTTTCACAGGAGGGCTTTCAGGAGCCTTACATCTCATTTGTAAAATCACTCACCAGCAAACCAGTTGTGGGCGTTGGTCGCTATACCTCGCCGGATACTATGGTGCAGGCAATCCGCTCCGGTGTTTTGGACCTCATCGGCGCAGCCCGTCCGTCAATCGCCGATCCATTTCTGCCCGAGAAAATTCGGAGCGGTCGCATCGATGACATTCGCGAATGCATTGGCTGCAATATATGCACGGCCAGCGACAACACCGTTGCACCATTGCGATGCACGCAAAACCCGACAATTGGCGAAGAAGCACGCAAGGGCTGGCACCCAGAGAAAATCGGCAGGCTGCAGACCACCGAGAAAGTTTTGGTGGTCGGCGGAGGACCAGCCGGTCTGGAAGCCGCTCGCGCCATGGCCGAGCGCGGTGCAGAAGTCATCGTAGCCGAAAAGCATACCCATTGGGGTGGGCGCGTCACGGAGGAATCTGCCCTCCCCGGGCTGGCAAGCTGGGCGCGTGTTCGCGATTGGCGCATGATGCAATTGCAGCGCGCGACCAATGTGGAGATGTATCTCGACAGCCAACTCGATGCAGACGAGATTCTGACTTACGGAATCCCGCATGTGGTGCTGGCCACCGGAGCGCACTGGCGCGCGGATGCAGTCGGTCGCTCGCATCGGCAACCTCCGGAAACACTGGAAGGACGCACGCTGAGCGTCGACGCTATCCTGAAAGACAAAACATCACTCGATGCGTGCCGCGGACCTCTGGTGATATTTGATGATGATCGCTACTACCTCGGATCAGTTCTGGCCGAGCTGGCCGTGAGCCGCGGTATTGATACGACATTGGTTACGCCAGCGCCGATCGTGGCTCCCTGGACGGAACACACGCTTGAACAATCAAAAATTCAAACAAGATTGATTGAGCTGGGTGTCAGGATAATCCCGCTGCATAAGCTCGCAAGACAAACATCGGACAGTCTGTCGGTCGCATGTGTCTATTCCGGCAGGGAAACCGAGATTCCATGCAGCACACTGGTACCAGTGACCAGCCGCCATCCCAACAACACGCTGCAAGCTGCTTTGGAAGCCCGCAAAAATGACTGGCAAGATGCGGGCGTGATATCCGTCACGGCGATTGGCGACTGTTACGCACCATCTATCATCGCGGCTGCGGTCTACAGCGGCCATTATTACGCCCGTAATTTTGGCGCACAGGCCCCGGAAAATATGGATATGTATCGATAAAGACCCATCCGGTCGGCCAGCGTTCTGTTGATAGGCGAGGCTCGAACAGGTGTAACGGCGCAGGCGTTCGGACCGTTAAACAGCAGCTATCAACGGGTGGCTCCTGTGACCTTTAGTCTGGACGAACCAAGAGCTTGAATCTGACTCACCATGGCATGCGATTGGTCTCGCATCGCCGATGGTGTCATGCCGAAGTGCTGGCGAAACACCCGATTGAAATAGGAAAGATCGCCAAAGCCGACCTCATAGGCAATTGAACTGATAGAGCGATTGTTCTGTCGTGAAACACGCAGTCGGGCCATATCCAGTCGACGCTCAAGCACGTAACGGGAGAACGTCGTATTCTCAGCCTGAAAAAGCTTTTGGACCTGACGGGCAGTAACGCCAAACCTTGCGGTAACCGTACCAAGATCGAAGGTTGCATCCGACAGACCAGTCTCGATGAAAGCTTTGATCTGCGAAAGGTTTCGACCTGAGCGATGTTTACGGTGATCGTCCCGGAGAAACTCCAGAACCATTGGCAACACCTGTCGGAAGTGCGCCGCGATCATCTCGGCTTCGCCGGGCGCGTGCGCGCCTCGCATGAGCAGATAGGCACCATGCGTAATAAGGAGCTTTAATGGTGGATAGGCCTTCGGTATTGGGCGCATCAAAAAGTTTTTCACGGCCTGTTTTGAGACAGGAAAATAGCTCACAGGCAAACGTCCACAATCGACACGTCCGCCTTCAGGGAGCCACCATTCATACGCCTTGTCCGGCGACAGAAAAACTACGTCACCCGGCAACAGGTTCAATGTCTCACCGGATTGTCGGATGCGAAGCGGTCCTTCCATGCTTCGCACCATAAGCAATTGATCGGCCGAGCATCCGCCTTTACCCCGGATCAATATCTCGCAACTCGGAAAATAGCAGGTCATGATCCGGAGCGGATCTACCGAGCAGTAAATACCCCGGACAGCACCCTGTGCAGTTGCGCCTACGACCAGCGAGACATCTCCCACAATCTCAGTGAGCGCCGAAGCACAGAGTTTGCAGTCGGTTTCATTCCCGATATCGGCAATATGAAAGTGCTGCGGAACTATCGTTTCGATCTGCTTAGACGGAATCATGATGCATCCTTGCAACACGGGTAAATGACCAACGGTCAGTTCGTCCTGGTCCTATCAATTTTCGCCAGAAACCAAGCCGAACGCACAGGCCACCCTATAAAGTTGACAATAATAATCTAGTTTAAACGACTTTCGCGGAGACGGCCAGTCCTGTCTCCGTCGAATGAAGGCGGGACGACAAAAGGAGACCTTCATGGATCACCCTCATGACCGGGCACCATGTCCTTTGCGTCCAGGGGCGACTGTAACGGACTGATGGAAAACCGACGCCAAGGATTGGCCATCCATCGGATTCCATTGACTATTCTCACTCGGGGAAAAACATGAACAGGCAATTCATAGTTCTGCTGCTCTCAGGCTGCGGATTTACGACGGCAGCGTTTGCACAGGAAACTACAGGCAACGACGCAGGGGTTACGCGACTGGACCAGATTATCATCACCGCCGGACGCAATGAGAGCTCAATTGCCGCCGTTGCTCAATCCGTTCAGGTGATTGATCGGGAACAAGTCGAAGAAGCGATGCGAATCTCGCCGAATGCCAGCGACTTGATTTCGCGCCTGGTTCCCGGTTTCGCACCAAGCAACCAGACCATATCCGGCGCGTCGGAAACATTTCGTGGTCGCAGCGTTCTGATCATGGTGGACGGCGTGCCCCGCAACACACCACTGCGCGACCTGTCACGCATCCTGTCGATGATCGATCTCAATTCTGTTGAACGCATTGAGGTCGTGAACGGAGCTTCAAGCCTCTACGGTGCCGGCGGGACAGGCGGAACGATCAATTTCATCACCAAGCGGGGCACCAGCGATAAGCCGACCGTCACGGTACGCACCGGCCTTTCCGGCTACACGGAAAACCTTGGCAAATCGACCGCGCCTGAAACGAGCATCTCCATTGAGGGTCGAAAAGACAAACTCGACTATTACTTCTCCGGAACCGGCGACTGGACCCGCCGCACCTATGACGGACATGGCAATGAAATGCCATCCGACGCCATGCTTGGACAAGGTGGCGGCGACAGGACGGTCAACGGCAATTTCTTCGGTATCGTAGGCTATGAAAGCGGTCCGCGCCGGTTTGAAGTCAGCTTTGACTGGACCTACGCCAAGCAGAAGCCGGAATGGTTCACCAACTACACGACGAACCCGGTTTCACCGAGATTCGGTTCAGCCTACACCGGCGAACCGCTTCGCGAGGATTCCAAGTATCTGACTGCAAAATATACCGATCAGGATTTTGCGCTCGGCAATCTCGAAGTGAAGGCTTTCTATAACAAGATCTTCAAACAGTCCCCGTTCACCGAACTTTCGGCTGTGAACACTCAGGTCTATTATTCGGGAAATCCCCGACAGCCGACCGCATGGTTCAACCAGTCGAAATATGACTTCGACCGGACAGGCGTGAACATGACCATCACGACACCGATGGATTTCATCACCAATGGCAGCAAGCTGACCTGGGGCGTCGACTACGCTTACGACAAGGTGGCGCAGACACTGCTGAACGACGAAGATGCTATCGCCCCGATGACGCAGAATTCCATCGCAGCTTTTGCGCAGGCCGAAGTTCCCGTCACGGAACGGTTCCGTTTGCAGGGCGGCGCGCGTTTCGATCAGTTCTACCTCGATGTGAATGATTTCACGCGGCCTACAGCAGTTGCCTGGCCTGCGCGGTCACTGGCGAATATCTATCCGGCGATCAGCGTTCTTGGTGGTTCGTTTGACTACAACGCATGGACCTTCAACGCTGGAGCCGTGTACGACGTTACGGAAGAGGTGCAGGCCTTCGGTAATTTCTCGCAAGGCTACAGCCTAACGGATATTGGCGCATTTACACGCCGCGCGGGTGTCAATTCACTTGCAGAAATCTGTGATGCCTACGGCTCGATAGCTGCCATCTATGGCTGCCGCGGCACGCCTGACTACACGATCAGCTATGCCGACATCGCGCCAAAGCCTCAGCTGGTCAACACTTATGAAGTGGGTCTGCGCGGCGATTGGGGCGATCTTCGCAGCACTGTGAGCAGCTATATTTCCACCTCCAAGGATGGTGTGAACTATGATATCGCGGCAAACCGCGTAAGCCAGCAGAAGGAACGCATCTGGGGCGTGGAGGCACGAGCCGACTACGACATCAATTCGATGTTCACCATCGGCGGTCTGGTTGCCTATCAGGAAGGCAAATATGACGCCAACCGGGATGGCAGCATCGGTTCGGACGAATACCTTCCCAATAACCGTATTCCAACCACATGGAAGGGGCTTGCCTATACCACGGTGTCGTTCGAAGGCGGGTACAAGGTCCGGGGGGAAGTTGAATATTTCTCGGGTCGCGACCGTATCAAGGGTCAGCAGATAGACGACGCTACATTGGTGAATATGGCGTTCTCGAAAACCTTCGAGAACGGCAGCGAAGCAAGCCTCGCCGTCCGCAACGTCTTCGACACCTATTATATCAACCCCACGGCAACAGCCACGCGTAACGCACCTGTCGCAGGGCTGGGGCGCAGCGTTTTCCTTTCCTATAAAGTGACGTTCTAGGGCAGAGCCGGGCGATGAAGATGCTTTTCAGCACCACGGCCTGCCTAGCAGGCCAACACTCTCACAAGGGCAATCGATGATGACGATTGCCCCCTCTTCCATCGCCCGCCCCTCATCACGGACACGGTTGTTCTGTGTCCTTGCAGGGCTCTATCTGGCTCAGGGCATTCCGACCTATCTGTTTGCTGCCGCCCTGCCTCCCATCTTGCGGGAACAGGATGTGTCACGCACCGCTATCGGCATGTTTTCCATTCTGCTTCTGCCCATGGTCCTGAAGTTTGCATGGGCGCCTTTGGTCGACCGTTTCAGGCCATGGGCACGTTCTCACCGGGCTGGCTGGGTTGTGCTTACGCAAAGCGGGATCATCGCAGCCATATTGTGCCTCATCCCGCTGGGACCAGATAACGTCATCGGAATTTTCATTGTCGGTTTCATTGCCTCTCTTTTGCTTGCCACTCAGGACATAGCGACCGATGGCTATGCTGCAAAATATCTCGACGAGGCAGACAGACCTCTCGGCAACGCCATCCAGGGCGGTGCGGTCGCTTTCGGCGTTCTGATCGGCGGAACGCTGGGACTGGTTCTTTATCACCACGCAGGCTGGGCGATCATGCTTGGCACGATTGCATTTCTTTCGCTCATTCCTTTGATCGCCGCCTTATCGATGCGGGAAAACGACCCCGCACCTTTGCTCGACGGGCGGGCTCTTTCACGTCCCTCGATCATGCATTTCCTACGCCGCGCCGAAGCACGGCAGATCCTGTGGATTGCACTGATCTATCGAGCAAGCGAAGGGCTGATGAAAGCCATGGAGGGACCCTATCTGGTGGATGCCGGCGTTCCACTCAACGTGATCGGCTATCTGTCAGGTGCCGCCGCCGCAACCGCAGGCATTGCCGGTTCTGCCATCGCCGCCGTTCTTCTTCGTCGCAACGGTGTCGCCGCAGTGCTTGGGCTTCTGGGGAGCTTGAGAACAATCTGCTTTCTACTGTTCACCCTGCATGCTTTCGGCGCACTGGGCGGAATTTGGCCGCTTTACGGGGCATCGGCATTTCAGACGATCATCCGGTACATGGAGATCGTTGCGCTCTACAGCCTTTTCATGAGCGTCACCTCACCTGATCAGCCTGGAACTGATTTTACGATCCTCGCCTGCGCACAGATTGTTGTCTATCTGGCTGGTTCTATGGTTTCAGGCATCCTTGCAGATCGTCTGGGCTACGGCCCTCTCTTCGCTCTGGCAGCAGCGCTTTCGGGGCTGGCCGTTCTCGCCACGATTAGGATGCTCAAGACACTACCGAGGGCAGACGTTGATGCCATTGGCAGGCGGTCGTCATGATCCAGCATCGCTCTTGTTCTTCATGTATTTCGGACCTTCATCGAGAAGGCGAGAAGCGCTGCCATGCCAGCAAGGATCGCGCTGACAAAAAGCGGTGCCTGCGCAGAGACTGTGAAAAGATAGCCGCCGGAGATCGCGCCCGCTCCCTGGCCAAGTACGTGAGCACTTGCAAGCCAACCAGCCGCAGCCCCCTGTTCTCCCTGTTTCATCCGTCCGGTGAGCCATCCAAGATAGTTGGGCGTGGCAATCGCCATTCCTACCCCGGCCATCACCAGTCCGCAGAGATTCACATATGCGAGGGGTACCGCCACGAGCAGGACACCAGCAGCCAGCAGAACTGTACCGAGGATAACGCAGGTTCTATTGTCGAGCCGCAACCGGGGAATGACCAGTATCTGCGTCGCGATCATCGCAAGCGCCACGACGATCAGCGTGATCCCCGCAGCAGCGGTCGCCTCGGCCGGACCGACGGCAAGATGCAGTTGCAGCAGCGGTCCGAGGATCATCTGAACATGTCCGAAGGACATCGTGACCAGAAATCCAAGTCCGAGGAATGGCAGCAGGCGTCCGTCGAGTGGAGAAAGATATGCCCGACTATCGGAACGCGGACCAGCTTTGCCGACAGTGTCGTTTGCAGCAGGCGCCAGCAGGAGACTGAGCGGACTTGCAACGAGCAGCATAAGTGGCAGAAGCGGCATGACACTGGCGGTCACCGCCGCAGCCGAACCCAGAATGCGGCCAATGCTGAGCCCGGCGCTGAGCCGTGCCAAGGCAACGGTGCGCTCCTTTTGCGGCAACAATCCGGAAATCCAGGCTTGAGCAATCGGCATAATTCCAGCGGATGCCGCCCCATAGACGAGGCGCGATACTACGAGCAAACCGAGAGCCGGCACATAGGGCAGTGGACCCGCCACCATCAGCGCCAGAAAGATGAGTTGCGCCAGCAGAAGTACGCCCCCCAGCCAATACAGAGCGCGACGCGCTCCAATTCGAGCGCCGAGCATTCCACACAAGGGAGCGCTGGCAACGAAGGCCACGGCACCAAGCCCCGCTGTAAGACCGATCTCACCTGTTTGCAGACCCGTCGCAGTCGCGATGAGAGGGACGAGCGCAATGAATGCTGTCTGATTAAAACCGATAGTCGAAACGGCAACCGAAAGACGAGAAGACATTTTAAGCGCCGTATCATCGAAACCCATGGAAATCACCGCATGTTTAATTTTCGATATCGGTAGCAATGTCTGCATAGTATGTAAACAAAAAATCATAACTATTTCGGAGAAGCGAAATGAACAGAGTAATTAATACAAATTACTTCGCTGTATCGGAAAGTATATTCATAAATTCTCTGAAACGAGAATGGAAAAATTGGGAAATAGTGGATGGACCCCCATCACCTGCAGGAGGCACAACAAAAAAATACTTACTTCTGAAGCTTGCGGCATCAGATATTGAGGTCAGGGTGCCTGTGACTTTCTGGTCGCTCGCCGGATATCATTGCTTCGGCGCGCCTATGTGGAAATCCAATGGCGACCGGTTGGAACCTATAAGTTTGCCAGAACTCGCGCTCCTGCTTCTCAAAGAAAATGAGATCGGCGGCAGCGTTTCACCCAATGCGAAACTACTCTTCCAGCAAAGAGTGCTGGACAGCACGCGCTCAATTACCGACCTCCTCCGGGAAACCGCCGATGAACGACCTTTTGTTGAAGCAGACCCTGATTTCATCACGGCCGAAAAAGCGTTGCGGTTCGGTCATGCGGTACATCCGTTTCCACGCAGCCGGGATGAATTCACCGATGAAGACAACCGCCGGTTCGGCCCGGAATATGGCAATGCCTTTGCTTTGCGGTGGTGGGCTGTCGAACCGGAACTGCTGGCACAGGGAGCGGCTGATGGCTTCGACGTTGCCGAAGCTATCGTATCCATTGCGTCGGATTCTCGACTGATTGAAAAAGCGGCCGGGCGACCGCTCATTCCGTTGCACCCATGGCAGGCATCTCGCCTGTCGCTACGCCCGGATATCCAGCAACTGGAACGTCAGGGCAAGTTGATCGATCTTGGCAGCAGCGGCCCTGACTGGCGCGCGACAAGCTCGTTGCGCGCGATATATTCTCGCGAGAGCGACTGGATGCTCAAATTTTCGCTCAGCCTCCGGCTTACCAATTCGCGCCGCATCGTAGAACCAAGCGAATGCCTGCGGGGCATTAACGTCCATCGGCTCGTAACGGGAACAATCGGCAAGGCCCTGAAAGAACGTTTTCCGGATTTTCACATTATGGGTGAACCCGGCTGGATATCCCTGCGTTTGCCGGACGGCTCCATCAACAATGAAACGATTACAGTTTTCCGGGAAAACCCGTTTCGCGGTGAGCAGCAACCGCACGCGGCCGTTCTTGCAGCGCTTTGCGAACGTCACCCGGATGGAAATGGCAGCCATGTCGCAGACCTCATACACCGGATCGCCGCGTCGGACGGAACTCCAGAGACCGATGTAGCGAAGCGCTGGTTCGAACGCTTTCTGGATGTTGCCATTGCGCCTTTCATGATTGCCCAAGGCGATTACGGCCTGCTTTTTGGCGCTCATCAGCAGAATCTCGTTCTTGGCCTCCAGGACGGTTGGCCGAATGCGCTCTATTTCCGTGATTGCCAGGGTACAGGTTACGTCCGCTCGTTCTTGCCGTTTCTGCGCGAACATCTGCCTGAAGCAGGTGCTGCTACCGACCATGTCTTCGGCAGTGACGAAGCTGCTCAACTGATTGGATATTATCTGTTTATCAACGGCGTTTTCGCACTTATCGCCGCGCTGGGCTCGGCGCGTTTCATTGATGAAAATGAACTTTTTGCGGCCCTGCAACGCTTTCTGGAACGGCTACACAAGCATCCTATGCGGGACAAGACCGCGCTGGATTATCTCCTTCACAGCCCCACGCTGGTTGCCAAGGGAAATTTCATGATCTCAGCTGGAAACGTCAATGAAAACACCGACGTGACCGATCCCCTCGCCTCTTACATCCAGTTTCCCAACCCCCTTTCGACACGGTGAAGCCATGAATGTTCAAACGAAGAGTAGTGACTATCAACGCCTTCCACCACACGCGGAAATAGGTGGTGAATTATCCTGGCATTATTGCGCGACGAATTCCGAGCGGCTTGCGGCAAGGCTGGACAAGAGTGAACGTATATTCCTGTTCGGAGAAGCCGGAGCGTTTCGCGCCGAAGCAAGCCTCATCTTCGACCGGCAGACAATCATGCTGCGAGATGTCAGACTCGACCCTTTGCATAGCGATGCGACCGTGCTGCTTGCTGCCCTGTTGGATGCGGTGTTTCTGCGTTTTCCCGACATTGCGGCTTTGACACTACCACCAGCCAGCGAACTTGCTCCAGTCAGCACCTTGGCTCTGCGGGAAGTCGAAGGTTTGACCGTAGTGGATCGCTGTGTGTTACGCCAGTTGCCGTTGCTGTGGCGCAAACAGGCTGCCCATATGCCTTATCCCAGCATCCGATCGGCACTCGGTCCCGCTGACCGGCTGCCATTACTTCGTCCTCCTCGTCCATCCGGTGTGTTTTACGAACGCTGGATACCGGAATTGAACAAGACCGTTTCCTTCCGTCCCATCGATCGCCGTACGGATATGGACCTGTTCTATGGCTGGATGAACCAAGGACGCGTCTCCTTTTTCTGGGAGCTTGCACAAAGCCCGGAGGCGCTCGAGACCTATCTTCTGGACCAGGAGCGTGACCCGCATATCTTTGGTGTTATCGCGAATTTTGATAACGAGCCGACTGGCTATTTCGAATTCTACTGGGCGCGTGAGGATCGTCTCGGTCCGCATTATGAGAGCGAGGATTTCGATCGCGGCTGGCATGGCCTGATCGGCAATCCCCGGCACCTTGGCCGCCCCAAGACGCTCGCACTTTTCCGCTCGGTTACCCACTATCTGTTCCTTGACGAGCCTCGAACCCAACGCATCGTTGGTGAGCCACGGGCATCCCACCAGAAGATGCTCAGCTATTGCGCAGACGTGGCCTATGACAAGGTGAAGGAATTTGATTTTCCTCACAAGCGCGCCGCCCTGGTGTGTTGTGAACGGGACCGCTTTTTCAAGGAGGTGCCGTTATGAATCGTCAACCAGTCTCCGGGGCTCTTCTTGGCCCGCTTCCGGGCCGCAAAGCGGTTGATGACGAGATATGGGGAATAGTGAACCGAACAGCCATTGCCAAAGCCATCTCGGAACTGTCGTATGAGGAAGGCTTTGCGCCTGTCGCCTTGAACAAGGCTGAAACGATGTGGACGCTGACGCTTGGCGATGCTGTTTCCTATCGTTTTGAAGCACGCCGTCGCATCTGGGGACAGCTGCATATCAATCCGAAAAGCCTCGTGCGGGCGACATCGGCAGAAGAAGCCCCGGCAAATGACGTAGTCGGCTTTCTGGCCGATGCGCGTGATGTTCTGGAGATTTCGCCTGCCACGTTCTGCACATATGCAAAGGAGCTCTACAACACGCTTATGGCGGACGCCCGTATCGTGGCACGCCGTTCCACCTTTAATTCTGAAAAGCTGGCAAGCCTGTCCGATATGGAGTTGCAGACGCTTCTTGACGGCCATCCCAAGGCACCGGCAAACAAGGGACGGCTGGGCTGGGGATTGCAGGATACCGAAGCCTATGCGCCGGAATTCGACGCGCCGATCCAGCTTTTCTGGCTCGCCGCCGCACGCAGTCATTGCCAGTTCGCACTTGCACAAGACCTTGCAGAGTCTGAGTTGCTAGCCGAATGCCTCGGCACAGGAGAACGAGACAATCTGCTTGCTGCGATGAGTGACGCGGGTGTCAGCCTCGACACGCATATGCTGCTGCCCGTCCATCCCTGGCAATGGCAATCGATGATTGTCAGCCTATATGCCAGTGAGATCGCTGCCGGACGACTGGTACCGCTTGGTTATTTCGGCGATGCCTATATTGCGCAACAGTCCCTACGGACACTCGCCAATCAGGTTCGCGGACGAGCCCTTCATGTCAAACTGCCGCTTACCATCCTGAATACGTCTGCCTGGCGCGGCGTCCCCGGAAAATATATGCGGATCGGACCAAAGCTGTCTCACTGGCTCGCGGAAACAGCCAAGAGGGATCCGGCGCTGAAAAATGTCCGGATTCTGCAGGAAGTCGCCGGTGCGTTTTACCCTCATCCGCACTTCGCAGCACTGAAAGGCGCACCCTATCAGTTTTGCGAGATGCTGGGGGCCATCTGGCGGGAGAGTCCGGAAAAGCACTTGCCGCACGGTTGGCGCCCCATGATGATGGGAGCATTGGCGCAGTCTGATAATGCGGGGCGTCCCATTATAAGCGCCCTGATCGAACGATCCGGCCTGTCCCATGATCAATGGCTCGAACGTCTCTTCGATGCAGTCGCAGTCCCGCTCTACCATTTCTTGTGTTGTTATGGGGTTGGGTTCATTGCGCATGGCCAGAATATCACGCTTCTTCTGGACGGCGACATTCCTGCCGGTGTGGCGATCAAGGATTTCCAAGGTGACACCGATCTGATTGACCAAGAATTTCCGGAGCTGGCAACACTCCCCGCAGATGTAAAGTCGACGTTGAAGCGCCGACCGGCGGCCCATCTGCAGCAACATCTCCAGACCGGACATTTTGCGAGCGTGCTGCGGTTTCTTTCCGAAGCACTGGTCGCTCATGATAGCTATCCCGAATTATCGTTCTACATGCACCTCTCGGCTCGGTTGAGGCTTTATCAGCAACGCCACCCGGGACTGACCGAACGATATACAATTTTTGATCTATTTCTTCCGAAAATACCGCGCATAGCCATTAATCGTGTTCGTCTGGCGATCGGCTATGGCGACGCCAATGAACGACCTGTTCCCGCTCTTGGCACCGAACTGAACAATCCTCTTTACCTCGCGGAAATGGCGTCCCTCTCCTCCCGGAAGACGCAAACCAATATCAATGAAGGAGTTTCAGTATGACACATTCCATTCTTGATCTGTGCGGAATTGGCGTTGGTCCATTCAATCTCAGCCTGGCGGCGCAGCTGGATTCAATCAACGGCGTAAATATCCAATTTTTTGATAGCAAACCCAAATTCGACTGGCACCCGGGCATGATGCTGCCCGGTGCCGAACTCCAGACCTCCTTCATGAAGGATCTGGTTACAGCCACTAATCCGACGAGCCCGTGGACATTTGCAGCCTATCTGGTCGCCCATAAACGGTTCTATGAGTTTCTCAACGCTGACTACGACGCCATCCCCCGCAAGGAATTTGCGCGGTATCTGTCTTGGGCTGCGGGGAATATTCCGAGCCTGAACTTTGGTCAGAATATCCGCGAGATCACTTTTAGCGGCAATCATTTCCAGCTGGCCTTCGATAATGAGGTCCGAACGGCCCGCAATTTGTCCCTCGGTGTGGGGTTGAAACCTTATGTACCTGAATGGGCCAGATCGGTGATTGGCGATCGTGCATTCCATTCAAGCGAAGCCGTACAGAAACTGGACACGCTGAAAGGCAAGAGGATTGTGGTTATCGGCGGAGGGCAAAGCGGTGCGGAGATATTCCAGCATCTGCTGGAACGCAGAGATTCCGATAACGAGATCAGCTGGATCAGCAGACGGCCGAACTTCCAGCCACTCGACGACTCACCATTCACCGACGAGCATTTCACCCCGCAATACGTGGCCGAGTTCCATCAGCTTGCCGAACCGCGACGGCACGCGATCGTTGAGCATCAAAAGCTCGCAAGCGATGGCATTTCCGCTTCGACGATCAGAGCCATATATCGACGCCTTTATGAACAGCGCCATCTGGACCACGATACCCTGCAGGCCACATTGCTTCCATACCGCGAAGTTCTTGACCTTAAGCAGGATGGCGCGAGCCTGTCGATCGTGATGCGCAACGGTTTCGATGGCACGATCGAGATGCTCAGCGCCGATCATCTGATCTTTGCCACAGGCTACAAATTTTCACTACCTGAATGCCTCTCTGCAATCCAGGATCGGCTGTCAATTGTCGAAGGCAGGTCTTTGCGTGTCGGTGCAGATTTTGCTCTCGACTGGAATGGGCCAGTCGACCGCCGGATCTTTGTACTCAACGCAGGCAGGCTTTGCCATGGCATCGCAGAACCACAATTGAGCCTGATGGCCTGGAGAAGCGCTGTCATCACGAATGCGCTTCTAAAACGGGCACATTTCGATCTGGAATTTCCCGATACCGCTTTCCGCTGGACGTCAGGCAACCTTGATTTGAACCGCTCGGTATCCGGAATATCTTGAAGCCACACTCATCAGCCTAACCCGCGCCAACACATCCACCGGGGTACACCATGTTACTCCGGTGGATTGAGAATTACGCCAGGCATCTAGCTCAGAACGATGCCACCATCGGCATTGAGGCTCTGGCCAGTAACAAATGCCACAACTTTCACCCGTGATCAGAGCAACTTTTACCTGTTCTGTCATGTCACTCGCCGAGTTCGAGAAGCAGCAGAAAATCTGAGCTGTTCAAGACACCACGCGCCCAGGAGCAACGAAGCCCGCGTTGCGGCGGGTTTTGATTTGGTTTTTGGCTGGTGCCTGGTTGCGTTGTCGGGGGATTGTTACGCTGGATCGTTTCTTTTTGCTGCCCACCCTTGGGGTTATGAGCGCGCTGCGGTGCGTGCGTATAGAACTCGCTTCCGTGCATCGATATTAGGTCGAACGGTCTTCTGCGAGAAGAAGGAGCCAGCTCGCAAAGATACGAACATCGGATATGATCGAGAGATTTATGTATTTTCGTGGGAATTTGGTTGCGGGGGCAGGATCTAATCTTCACTTGCGCCCCGAGCAAGTAAAGATGGTTGCGGGGACCGGCGTCGATCATAACTTGCGATCGACGCCGGTAAAGATGGTTGCGGGAGGGCGCACCCATCATAACTTGCTGTTTCGGGCCGCCGCATAGCAACCTTGCCAAGGTTGGAGTCAAGGGTTCGAATCCCTTCGCTCTCTTCAGATTTCTAAAGGAAATCAAAGGATTGAGTAAGGGCCATCTTCGGGTGGCCCTTCCCTTTTTGGGCTTGGCCAACACCTGGTCAACACGAATGACGCCTGAGCAGGCAGGACGGGATGATCGCCTGAACACCAGCCGGACGATGCCTCGGCGAGCCGAACTGATTCGAGTCCGTCTCCAATGCGCATTGCCCAACTGGCTCGGGCAGACAAGTGGACCCGCGTATCGTTTCAGGCCGGGCGAGTTCCTTCACCGCGACCAGCAACAGCCCGATGGACAGGAGGGCCGGAATGACGGGTACACTGCCGCCATGCCAGCGTTTTGTTTCGGCGCTGGGCTGGAGATGCCCATAAGGATCAGGGCGAGAACGGCGTTTTTGCCGGCGCGATTCCAAGTCTCGAAGACGTCCGACTCTTGGCTCAGGTAAGATGAGGTACATCACAGGCGCCCAATCCCCGAACGATATCGAGCGCGCTCAAGTTCGATCCTTAAGGCTGCCTTAAGCCTCGTATAGAAATGCGACCTGGAACCTCGGGTGATAACCATGCGCGTGCTGATAGTCGAAGATGATGCCGTCCTCAGAGACGGATTGACGGTGGGCCTTTCGATTGGCGGCTTCACCGCCGATGCGGTCAAAACCTGCGAAGAAGCCGGCGCAGCTCTCACGAACCATGAGTTCGATGCGCTGGTGCTTGACCTGATGCTTCCCGACGGTTCCGGCCTCGACGTGCTGAAATCCCTGCGGGAACGGCAGGACGCCACGCCCGTCCTCCTCCTGACTGCGCGTGATCAGGTCGCCGACCGGATTCACGGACTGGATGCGGGGGCCGACGACTATCTCGGCAAGCCGTTCGACCTCGACGAGGTCGCGGCGCGGCTGCGCGCGCTCGTCCGCCGTGCCGCTGGCCGGCCGCAGGCGCTTATCGAATGGCGCGGCCTGCGGCTCGATCCTGCAAACCAGAATGTCGAACACCAAGGCGAACCCATCCGCCTGTCGCGGCGCGAATACTCGATTTTGCATGCCCTCATGATCCATCCCGGCCGGATCCTGTCGCGGAGCCAGATCGAGGAGAAGCTTTACGGCTGGCAGGAGGAGGTCGAGAGCAATGCTGTCGAGGTCCACATCCATCATCTTCGCGGCAAGCTGGGACCGGGCATGATCCAGACCGTCCGTGGGATCGGCTATCGCCTCGGAGACGAACCGTGATGCCGTCGATCTCCAAACGGCTGTTCCTGATCCTCGCCCTGACCACCGGTCTCGTCTGGCTGTCGGCGGTCGTCTGGATTTTCCTTTCCACGCGCGCGGAGGTGGAACGGGTTCTCGACGCGCGGCTGATGGAAGCCGGCCGGATGGTTTCCTCATTGATCGTCAGCCAGGAGATCGCCATCGATCCGACGCAAACGATCACGTCCGATCTGCCGGTGCGCGGCCACAGCGCCTATGACCGCCAGCTTTCGTGCCAGATCTGGTCGCTGCAGGGGACATTGATCGGGCGATCGGATGCGGCGCCCGATCAAGCAATGTCGGAGCACACCGACGGGATCTCCGAAACCGTGATAAATGGTGAGCGGTGGCGGGTTTATGCAATCACCAATACCGAGCGCGGTGTTCGCGTTCTGGTCGGCGACAATCTGAGTATCCGTAACGGGTTGGTGAACGACGTCATCCGCGGTCTTCTCCTGCCGGTCCTGCTGATGTTGCCGGTTCTTGCTGTCCTGATCTGGCTCAGCGTCAGGCGCGGCCTTGAGCCGCTAAGGAAGATCGCAGGCGACCTGGAAGCACGACCCGCCTCCGACCTCAGCCCGATCGAGGACGTGCAGACCGCGAAGGAGATTGCGCCGGTCTTGCAGTCGCTCAACGGATTGTTTGCACGCGTGGCCGGGCTTCGGGAACGCGAGCGCAACTTCACCGCCTTTGCCGCCCACGAACTGCGCACGCCGTTGGCCGGCCTCAAGACGCAGGCGCAGGTCGCGCTTGCAAGCGGCGATGGCACGATCCGCGAGCAGGCATTGCGTCAGATCATGGTTGGCGTAGACCGCACCGGCCGGCTCGTTCGGCAATTGCTGGATATGTCGGCGGTTGAGGCGCTCGACCAGGGCGAGCGTAGTGGGAAGGTATGGCCCGGGAGTATACTGAGAGCGCTCGCGGACGAATTAGCAGATCCGACCAGGGGCGTTGCGGTCGAGGTTTCCCCTGATCTTGACCGCATCGAGCTGGACATCGAGCCGGATCTGTTCGCTCTTGCTGCCCGGAATCTGATGGAGAACGCTGTG
Source organism: Brucella anthropi ATCC 49188 (assembly GCF_000017405.1). NCBI lineage: Bacteria > Pseudomonadati > Pseudomonadota > Alphaproteobacteria > Hyphomicrobiales > Brucellaceae > Brucella > Brucella anthropi. The sequence continues at coordinate 570,991 of NC_009668.1, read as the reverse complement.
AACCATTCGCCGCCCGGAGGCGTCGTCAGGTGTCGTGTGGCCGGCCCCGCCGAAGAGGGCCAGATGATCATCGAGGATGATGGTCCCGGTATCCCCGAGGAGGAGTTGGCCCGCGTCACCGAACGCTTCTTTCGCGGCCGCAACAAAGTACCGGTCGGCAGCGGTCTCGGTCTCGCGATCGTCGAACTGGCGCTCGGGCGGAGTGGTTGGCACCTACGACTTCAGAATCGCGATTGCGGAGGGCTGCAAGCGGTGATGGCGAACGCCGCGTGACCCGTTGCACATACATGGTGCGGGGCGCAGCCAACTCATCTTCAAGAAGATGGAGTGCCAGCAGGATGCGCCAACGCAGGGAGTGATCTTCTCGCCGCGCGACGAAGCTATCCCACCAAAAGATGCCCCATAGCCGGATCTGCTATCACAACCAGCGGGCTCCCGTCGCGAACGTTGTCGGCGAGGTGGATGACATCCTGATTGATCATCCGGATGCATCCTGATGAAACGGCCTGGCCGATGGTCCAGAATTCCGGGTTTCCGTGGATGCGATAGATCGTGTCCCGGTTTCCTTCATGAATGTAGAGGGCGCGTGCTCCAAGTGGATTTTTCAGCCCCGGGTCCATGCCGCCATTGGCGATTGAGTAGGGCTCTAACTCGGGTTGGCGCGCAACCATTTCATCGGGAGGTGTCCAGCGCGGCCATTCCCGCTTGTATGCGATATGACGCCCTCGACCAGCCCACGAAAAACCGTCCCTGCCGACACCCACACCGTATCGGGTTGCGCGGCCGTGAGGCTGAACGTGGTAGAGGTAACGGTTTGGCGTATCGACGATGACGATTCCGGCTCGTTCATCGGTTGGATAGTCGACTTCCGTCCGCCACCATTTCGGATCGACCTTGGAAACGTCGACTTCCGGGATCGGGAAGCGCTCGTTCGGCAGTGCGTAGTACATCGGGGGCGTCGGCGGCGGAGGAGGCATCGAGACCGGCTGCGCGACTTGCGGTGTTTGCCTCGTGGAAACGCATCCGGCGAGAGTCATTGCGCTGGCGCCAATGAGGAAAGCGCGTCGCGCGATTGCGGGTGTCGGTAGCTTGCTCACGTTTCGTACGCTCTCTGCTTTGCGATCAATCAGGCCGCACAGCACGATGCCCATCTTAAGAGCAGCTTAAGGTAAGCGCGGCCGAAGATAGCGAAGCGGCGGGGACTTCAGGCGCCGGCCTGCGGCTCAAGTGATCCGGCCGAACAGGTTTTCGATTGGGTGGGGGCACTTTGTTGGAAACGCGGGCTTGCGTCGCAGGCGAGGAGCACTTTTCCGCCCTTAAGCGGGCCTTAAGGAACGCCCGCTTTGCCGCCGGTCCTGTGAAGGAGACGAGGATGCGGACGCGACTTTTAAGAAACAACGCCGTAGCGTCCGCGGAAGGTGTTGGATGCGGCATCGATGCTGATGCTCGACGCAAGAATGACCAATGGACCCGCCGCGAGCTTCTGCTCGGGGGCCTGGTGGTGCCGGTAGGATTGTTGGCGACTCCCAGCGGGATGGCCGCCGCCAATCCGGCTGCAATGGTCACGGACGTCGCTTCCTACCGGGAGAGACTGGAGCAGATCGCACGAACACATAGCTTCGCGCTCATCGACATCCGTGCGGATTGGTGCGCGGTGTGCCACCGCATTGAGCGGGAAATCCTCGCCCACCCTGCTGTGCTGCAACACCTTGAGGCTGTCCCTCTCGTCAAGGTGGACGTCACGGCGATGGACGAGGGAAACCGCCAGCTCCTCTCCCACCTTCGAGCGAGCGGCCCGCCGACATTCTTCGTCGTGGATGCAGCCACCGGACAGGAATACAACGGCACCCGTTCGGTCGGACCGTTCAGCAGGCGCGATCTCATGCGGCGGTTGCGGCCGTTCACCCGATAGTCCGGAGTCAGGATAAACTGCCGTCGCATCTTCGGCTCAATGCGGTCCTTAAGACTGTCTTAAGCTCGGGAGAGTGCGCTCGCTTCAATATCCATGATCTGGAGCTTTGAGACCATGCACGATCGGCGCCTCTGCACACGTAGACCTCATCCTTTCGCTATGGGTAGGCCGCCGTTCCGCGGTGCATTGAGTCGGCGGACCTTGCTCTCGGGCCTGGCGGCGCTCGCTGCCGCCGGCTTTGCCATGCCCGTGCGTGCCGACGACATGTCAGCCGAGATGATCCTGAACGACCCGGAGGCGCCGGTCGGCGGCAACCCGAACGGCGACCTGACGATCGTCTCGTTCTTTGACTATAACTGTCCTTTCTGCAAGCGCACCGTCGAGCCGCTGAATACGGTGCTGGAATCGGACGGCAATGTGCGTCACGTCTACAAGGACTGGCCGATCCTCGCGCAGTCTTCGGTCTATGGCGCAAAGCTGGCGTTGGCGGCCGGGTATCAGAACCGCTACGAGGAAGCCTATCTGGCGTTGATGGGTATCGAAGGGTCGCGGGTGCCAGAAGAGCAGATGCGACAGGCATTGGAAGGTGCCGGCTTCGACACGGCGGGTCTCGAGACCCAAGCCAACCGCCGCGACGCCGAGATCACCGCCTTGCTTCAGCGCAATAACGCGCAGGCCGAGGGGCTCGGTCTGCGTGGCACGCCCGTGTTTCTGATCGGTCGGTTTCTCGTCGCCTCCGCCCTCGACGAGGACGGCTTCCGCCAGGTTGTCGCAGACGCTCGCGAAGCGTCTTGATGCATCCCGATCGCGATCATCCGAGTAATTTCATGTCCTCAATGCCCATACTCCGCCTCCTTGCTGGCCTGTTCTTCGTCTTCCTGTCGCTGCCCGCCGCGGCGCAACAGGAGGATCTCCTGCAAGCCGAGGAAGCCTTCCGTTTCTCGGTTGAGCGGAATGCGGATCAGCAGATCCAACTCCGGTGGGAAATCGAGGAAGGCTATTACCTCTATCGCGATCATCTGGAAGCGAAGGATGCCGCGACCGGCGAGCCGATCCCGCTGTCGACTGGACCGGGCGTCGTGGAGACAGAGGATGCCAACTTCGGTCCTTCGGAGGTCTATTATCTTGAAGCGGTGGCACGTCTCGGCACTGAAGCGCCCGGGCAGGTCGCAGTCACCTATCAGGGCTGCAAGAAGGATTCGATCTGCTATCCGCCGCTGACCCTGACGGTCAACACGGCAAACCTTCAGGTTTCCGAACCCGTTGTCGGCTTTGGCATAGGTCCAACTCCGGCCGCCCCTGCCGGAGGGACGGGAAACGGCGGCTTCAGCCTGGCTGAGGACACGCAGGACGGCGGCATGGTCGGCTCGCTTCTCGCCAGCGGCGGTGCGATCTGGGTGATCGTGAGTTTCCTCGCCTTCGGGCTGTTGCTCGCCTTCACGCCCTGCGTGCTGCCCATGTATCCGATCCTGAGCGCGACCCTGGCGCGCGAGGGCGAGGCATTGACGGCCCGGCGCGGCTTCATCCTGTCTTTGGCCTATGTGCTGGCAATGGCCGCAGCGTTTGGCCTGCTTGGCGTGGTTGCCGCGTGGTCCGGCCAAAACCTCCAGATGGTGCTGCAATCGCCCTACGCCATTGGCGCCGTCGCAGCGCTGTTCGTCGTGCTGGCGACGGCGATGTTCGGCCTGTTCGAACTGCAACTGCCGACCACCTGGGTCAGCCGGATGGCAGGGGTACAGGCCGGCACGCGCGGCTCGGTGGGCGGAGCCGCCGGAATGGGCTTCCTTTCCGCGCTGATCGTCGGTCCCTGCGTCACCGCGCCGCTCGCCGCGGCACTTCTCTATATCGCACATACGGGCGATGCCTGGATCGGCGCGAGTGCGCTGTTTGCCCTCGGGCTCGGCCAAGGCATTCCGCTGATCGCCTTTGGCACGATGGGGAGCCGCGCTCTGCCGCGTGCGGGGGCGTGGATGGTGCAGGTCAAATACGCGTTCGGCTTCGTCTTTCTCGGCGCGGCGATCTGGATGGTCTCCCGAATCCTGCCGCCGCAAGTGACGCTGGCGCTTTGGGCGGGCCTCCTCTTGATTGTTGCGGTCTTCATCGGCGTCGCTGATCGGCTCCTGGCCGATGCGGGTGCCTGGCCACGTTTCCGCAAAGCCGCCGGACTTGGGGTTTCCCTCGGCGGCGTCATCCTGGCGATCGGGGCGGCGTCGGGCGGGACCGACCCGCTACGTCCGCTCGCCCACTTCGTCATGACCGGTTCGGGCCAGCAGATCGCCCAGTCCGAGATGACATTCATCGAGGCAAACTCGACGCCGCAGGTCGAGCAAGCGATTGCCTCTGCCAACGGACGTCCGACATTGGTCTATTTCACGGCCGACTGGTGCGTCATCTGCAAGACGATCGAACGCGACGTCTTTTCGAGCACGGAAATCGTTGCCGCACTGAACGACTTCCAGCGTGTCAAGGTGGATCTGACCGGACTGGATGAGGCCAGTCAGGGTCTGATGCGCGATCTTGCTGTGGTCGGCCCACCGACCATGATCTTCTTCAACCGAAATGCCTCGGAGGCAAACGGCTCCCGCCTCATCGGCGATGTGACAACCGATACGTTGCTGACATCGGTCTCTCAGGCGAGGCAGTGAGATGAACGCAGTCGCCATCGGGCCTTTCGTCTTCGCACCCGACCGCTTCGCCGCGATCCTCGCCATCGCCGCCTTTCTCCTGCTGAGCGAGATCCTCGCCCGCAAGGTCGATCAGCGCTTTTCGTCCTGGGCCTGGGGCGCGACCGTCGCTTTCGTGGTCGGCGCGCGCGTCGGGCACGTCATCCAGCACGCGAGCAGTTTCCTCGCCGAGCCGCTGCGCGTATTCTACATGTGGCAGGGCGGCTTCATGATCGAAGCCGGCATTGCGCTGGCGTTCGCCTACACGTTCTTTCGCTTCCGGCGCGAATTGCGGCTCACATTGTGGACGGCCCTGCCGAGCGCCGCTGCGGCCTATGTCGCGTTCTTCGTACTGCAGCTCAGCGCCGGCGTGCCGGCGACACCGCTGCCGACCGGAGACATCTACCGCACGCTGGCCGGAGAACGGTTCAATCCAAGTGAACTCGAAGGTCAACCTGTGGTCATCAACCTGTGGGCGACGTGGTGCCCGCCCTGCCGCCGTGAAATGCCGATGATGGCGGACGTTGCCGCAAATACGGACGCTGCCGAACTTGTCTTCGTCAACCAAGGTGAAGGCCAGGAGATCATTCAGCGCTACCTCACAGCCGAGAATCTTGAGCTTGAGCATGTGGTGCTCGACGGACTCGGTGAGTTCGGTCGTCATTACGAGGTACCGGGCCTGCCGGCTACGTTGTTCCTCAAGAGCGACGGGACGCTGCAATCGGTACACATGGGCGAGATCTCAAGAGAAGCCCTCGTGAGCGGCATTCAAGGTCTCGAATAGCCGCCGCAGGTCCGGCACGGCTGGCTTTTGCTGACGACCGTGACGAAGCTGCGACCATCCTCATGATGTTTTGTCATGCAATCCTCATTGAGCCTGCCATTCTCGGACGCTATTGGGCAAGGCAACAGGTCTTAGGGCCTTTGATCGAGACGAGCCTTAATTGTCTCCATCTGCTCGATCTCGCTGCGCTGGGCTGCGATGATTTCTTCGCAAAGCGTCAGCAATTCAGCATCGCGCAGGTCTGCTTCCCGGCACATGAGGATCGCGCCCGAGTGGTGCGGGATCATCGAATCGATGAACTGCCCGTCACCGATCAGGGTTTGGCTTCGTGTGGCTGCGAATGAGGCGATCGTCAAGACGAGGAAGACGGCGTAGAGGGTGATATTGAGCCCTTTTCGCGGAAACATGCCGGGCATCGTTGCCAGCATGAAGATGCCCATCGGCGCCCACATGGTCACGGCCATGTAGAACATGTTGAGATTGTTTCGGAAATCTTGAAATCCGTCGATCATCGAGAACATGACGACGTACATGACGATCAGGCCGAGCGCCATGTTGATCCAGAACATCAGGTAGGGACGTCCTTCGCCGTGATCGGCGTGTTCGTGCTTGCCATTATGGGACGATTGGGTCATCTCGTGGCTCCTTGGTTTTCGCTTAATGTCCGAGACCGATGCCCATGGGCTTGAGTAGCATCCAGATCGCCATTCCGACCATCATCAGGTTCTCCGTCAGCGAGACGAAGCCGAGCGGAACGTTGCTGTCACCGCCAACGCAGGCGCATTTGAGTTCGCGCTTGTCGATATAGACCGCCTTGAAGACCGATACGGCTCCGACAGTGCCGATGAAGAGGGCAACGGGGATCGACAGCCACATCAGCGCGCCGGCCATCATCAGGATGCCCGCCAGCGCTTCGGCGAACGGATAGACGTAGGAGTAGCGCACCCAGCGCTGGGCGAACAGATCGTAGTTGAGGAACATGGTAGCGAAGCTTTCCACGTCCTTGAGCTTCTGCAGGGCGAGCAGACACATGGCGATGGCAATGAACCATTCTGCCGCCGCAACGGTCGCAAGGGTACCGAACGCGGCCCAACTCGTCGCTAGCGCCATCAACGCAGCCATCGCGAACAACGCGATCACCGGCGTATAGGTGGTGGCGTCCTTGTCCTTTACCTCCTTGCCGAAGAAGGCGAGAAGATCGTCGTAGCCGCCGATGCGATTGCCGCCGATAAAGGTCTGCGGTGTGGTGTCGACGCCGTGCGTTTTCTTGAAAGCATCGATCTCGGCGCGCGACGTCAGCTCATGATCGTTGACCTCGTAGCCCTGCCGTTTCAGGAGGTCGAGCGATTTGAGACCGTAGGGACAGGTATGTTCGTGGGTCACCATCCTGTGCAGGTCGGCGCGTTTTGCGGTGGAAGTGGCCATGTCGTCAGTCCTTCGATTTCAGAGTTTTGCTTTTGCGAACACCTCGACCAACTCGCTGAATTTGCGGCGTTGCGCGTCCGCATCACCTGCCGCTATCGCTTCCTCGACACAGCAAGCGGCGTGGGTCTTGAGGATTTCGGTCTCGACCTTGGCCAGCGCCGCCTTGATGGCGTGGATCTGATGCAGGATATCGATGCAGTAACGGTCATCGGCCACCATCTGGCTGACCCCTCGCACCTGTCCTTCGATTCGCTTGAGCCTCGCGCGGAGGGCTTTGTTGTCCTTCTGGCACATGGCCGTAAAATACCCCGTATGGGTATATTTAAGGTTCGAGAGCCATCTTGGTTCCCTCCGATCAAAAAATCTCGCCGGCGCTTTCTGTCTGCTTTGCACCATTGTCGCGATCATCAGTGGGGTTGACCTTCCAATGGTTGGAACCCTCATCTTGGAGGGCCAAACGAAGGAGATGGACATGAAGATCAGAGCCGAGAATCTGATCGCCGCAGTTGGAGAGCTTCGGGTCGGGTTGCTTGCGGTCAGGGATCTGGCCGATACGCTGTTATCCCTGGTCGAGGCCCGCGGACGCATCACCATTTTCGAAACAGGGTTCCAGACGTGGTTCAGCGTCCACGCGAGCCGTTTGCCTTGACCGAAGGCGCACCGATGGGGCGCTTGTCGCCTTCGCGGTGGCAACCGTCCTCGTGCTGATGACCGGCAAAGGAAAAGGGCGGAATTGATCCGCCCTTCACCGTCTCATTGGCTGCGCTTGGCCAGCCATTCCTGCATCTGCGCGATTTCCGCCTCCTGGGCGGAGATGACCTCCTCAGCAAGTGCTCGCACCTCGGGGTCTGATCCGTGTTCGAGAACGACACGAGCCATGTCGATGGCGCCCTGGTGATGGGGGATCATGCCGCGCATGAAATCCTCATCCGCATCGCCCGTAAACTCGATCGCCATATCGGCATGCATCTTGTCGTTGACTTGCTGGTAGGCGCGAATGACAGGGTTATCCGAAGGCGCGGTGGCGCCGTGTCCGGCATGTTCGCCGTGATTCATGGTCGCTCCTTGGCCTTGCTCGTCCATCTGAGACTGTGCGTAGGCGAGTCCGCCAGCAATGACGAACGCGCCGGCAATGAAGATCGGGGTGAGCTTGTTCATGACACAGCTCCTGGTCAGTTTACAGTTGCAGGATAGCCGGCTTCTTCGAGAACCTGCTGAATAGCCCCCGCACTAGCAGTCGTCTCAACCTTGACCGCCCGCGCCTCCGGATTCGTCTCCACCCTGGCGGTGGGGTCGACTGACTGGATCGCCTTGGTGACGGATTTTGCGCAGCCACCGCAGGTCATGTTCTCGATTCTGAGTTCCATGAGAATTCTCCTTGTTTGGTCTCACGTTGCCAAATGTGGGGCTTCCAACCATGGGAAGGTCAATGGCGATTTTTCTCTGTTTGTCCTCTTGACCTTCCCATGGTTGGAAACCCCATCTTCTGTCCGAACTGGAATTTCGGGACAAAAAAGGAGGCGGCTATGAATGCCCCCGTTCGAGCAACAGACCTGTCTGGAACGATATCACTCCCCATTGAGGGGATGACCTGTGCATCCTGCGTAGGTCGTGTCGAAAGAGCCCTCAAGGCCGTGCCTGGCGTCGCCGATGCGGTCGTCAATCTGGCGACCGAAAAGGCGAGCATCACCACGAACGCTGCGGTCGATCCTGCCACTCTCGTCAAGGCCGTGGAGGATGTAGGCTATGAGGTTGCGGCAAGCTTCTCCGCGCCGACGGCAGCCTCGCTTGAAGTGGCGATCGAGGGCATGACCTGCGCATCCTGCGTGGGACGCGTCGAAAAGGCGCTCAAGGCCGTACCCGGCGTCACTAATGCCGTCGTCAACCTCGCGACCGAGAAGGCCACGATCCAGGGCAGCGCCGATGCGGCGGATTTGGTGGCTGCCATCGAGGGCGCGGGATACGACGCCAGGGTGATCGCCACGGCGGCAGGAACCAGCCAGGGCGAGACGGATGATCGTACCGAAAAGAAGGAAGCGGAACGTCGTGAACTGACCCGCGATTTCACCATCGCGGCGGTGCTGACGGTGCCTGTCTTCATCCTGGAGATGGGCTCACACGTCATTCCGGGCATGCATGACCTGATCGCTTCAACCATCGGCATGCAGACGAACTGGTATATCCAGTTCGTGTTGACGACCATCGTCCTGTTCGTTCCGGGTATCCGCTTTTACGACAAGGGGCTGCCCGCCCTGTGGCGGCTCGCCCCCGACATGAACTCGCTGGTCGCGGTCGGCACGCTCGCCGCCTATGGCTATTCGCTGGTCGCGACCTTCGCGCCCGGTTTCCTGCCTGCCGGAACGGTGAACGTCTATTTCGAGGCTGCCGCCGTCATCGTGACGCTGATCCTGCTCGGCCGTTTGCTGGAGGCTCGTGCCAAGGGACGCACCTCCGAGGCGATCAAGCGTCTCGTCGGCCTTCAGGCCAAGATGGCGCGCGTGCGCAGGGACGGCAAGACGATCGAACTGCCGATCGACGCCGTGCTGTCGGGAGACATCGTCGAGGTTCGTCCCGGCGATCGCATCCCGGTGGATGGCGAGGTCATCGAAGGCCAGAGCTATGTCGACGAATCGATGATCACGGGCGAACCGATCCCGGTGTCCAAAACGAATGGCAGCGAGGTCGTGGCCGGAACGGTGAACCAGAAGGGCGCCTTTGCCATCCGTGCGACGGCGGTCGGCGGCAACACGGTGCTGTCGCAGATCATCCGCATGGTCGAGGAAGCGCAAGGCTCAAAGCTACCGATCCAGGCGCTGGTCGACAAGGTCACGATGTATTTTGTGCCGGCGGTGTTTGCGGTAGCGATCCTCACCTTCGCCGCATGGATGTGGTTCGGCCCGTCGCCCGCGCTGACCTTCGCTCTGGTCAATGCCGTCGCCGTCCTGATCATCGCCTGCCCCTGCGCCATGGGTCTGGCGACGCCGACCTCGATCATGGTGGGCACGGGCCGCGGTGCGGAACTGGGCGTGCTCTTCCGCAAGGGCGAAGCGTTGCAGCTGCTCAAGGACGCCAGGGTCGTCGCCGTCGACAAGACGGGCACACTGACCGAAGGCAAGCCTGCGCTCACCGATCTGGAACTGGCCATCGGATTCAACCGGGCAAATGTCCTCGGTTTGGTTGCGGCCGTCGAAGCGAAGTCGGAGCATCCGATCGCCCGTGCGATCGTGGATGCGGCCGCCGGGGAGGACATCCCGCTGCCGGCCGTGTCGGACTTCGAGTCGGTGACGGGTTTCGGCGTCAAGGCCATGGTCGGCGGCAGCCAAGTCGAAATTGGCGCTGACCGCTACATGGCAGACCTCGGCCACGACGTAGCTGCCTTCGCCAAGATTGCCGAACGTCTCGGCAATGAGGGCAAGTCACCGCTCTATGCCGCCATCGACGGCAAGCTCGCGGCGATTATCGCCGTGGCCGATCCGATCAAGGAGACGACGCCCGCAGCGATCAAGGCGCTGCACGATCTCGGCCTCAAGGTCGCGATGATCACCGGCGACAATGCCCGCACGGCAAAAGCCATCGCGGCTCGGCTGGGGATCGACGAGGTGGTGGCGGAAGTGCTGCCGGACGGCAAGGTCGACGCTGTACGCCGCCTCAAAGCCCAGCATGGCAAGGTCGCTTTCGTCGGCGATGGCATCAACGACGCTCCGGCGCTGGCCGAAGCGGATGTGGGCCTTGCCATCGGCACGGGTACGGACATTGCCATCGAGGCAGCCGACGTGGTGCTGATGTCGGGCAGCCTGCAAGGCGTGCCGAACGCGATCGCACTGTCCAAGGCGACGATCGGCAACATCCGGCAGAACCTGTTCTGGGCCTTTGCCTACAACACGGCTCTGATCCCCGTTGCCGCCGGTCTGCTCTATCCGGCCTACGGCATCCTGCTGTCGCCGGTCTTTGCCGCCGGCGCGATGGCCCTGTCGAGCGTCTTCGTCCTCGGCAACGCGCTGAGGCTCAAGACCTTCCGCGCGCCCGCGCAGGCGGAAAGCGGCGCAGTCCGGCCCCGTCAGCCTGAACTTGCGCCTGCGGAATGAGAAACAGGCGAGCCTGCTTCGGCAGGCTCGCCACATGTAAAGGAATGAAGCGATGACCAATACGGGAACTCCGTCAGTGGTGCTGTATACCACGCCAACCTGCCCCGATTGCCATGCCGTCAAGCGATGGCTTGCTGACCAGGGTGTCCCATTCGAAGAGCGTGACCTGTCAGATCCGCAGATCGCCGAAGAGGCGAAAGCGCGGACCGGCGTGCGCGTTGCCCCGATCACGATTGTCAACGAACAGGTCTTCTATGGCACCTTTGCTGACCAGAAACCTCGTCTGGCGGAAGCCCTGTCATCGGGCGCCGCCTGAGGGAGATTGTCATGGGAAGACAAATCGAAATTCGGCAGGCGGGGCGCATCATCGACGTGCCGGATGGCCGAACCATTCTGGAGAGAGCGCTAGAAGAAGGGATCGCATATCCTCATGGATGCCGTTCGGGCCGCTGCGGCTCGTGCAAGTCCCGACTGGTCAGCGGCGAGGTCGATCTTCTGCCGCACACGCGCTTTGCCCTGACGGACGATGAGCGGTCTCAGGGACTGATCCTTGCATGCCGCGCGCAGCCGCTCACGGATTGCACGGTCGCATGGCTCGATGAGGAGGAAGAACAGCTTGATCTTCCCGTCCGCACCTATCGCACGCGGGTTGTCGCGATCGATGACGCAACCCACGACATCCGGCAAATCAGGCTGGAGGTCGAAACGGGAGAGGCCGTCGCGTTCAAGGCGGGCCAGTATGCGCAGGTGACGTTCGATGGCGTTCCGGCGCGCGACTATTCGATGGCGAACCAGCCGGGTCGAGACCATCTCGAATTCCACATCAGGCATGTGCCCGGTGGAGCGACGAGCGAACACGTCGCCAGGTCACTCAAGGTCGGCGACGAGGTTTCGGTTCGCGGGCCGCTCGGCAGTTCGTTTCTGCGCGAACAGCATACGGGTCCAATTCTGGCGGTCGCCGGCGGATCGGGACTGGCGCCGATCAAGTCGATTGTCGAAACGGCGCTGGCAAGCGGCCTGCGGCAGCCGATCCATCTCTATTTCGGGGCACGGACGGAACGTGATCTCTATCTCGTCGATCATTTCAGTCTTCTGGCGAGCACCTACGACAACCTCACCTTCATGCCCGTGCTTTCGGAGGTGAGCCGATCCGATCACTTCCGAACCGGCCTGGTAACGGATGCGATCGTGAGTGACGTGCAGGACCTCAATGGCTGGAAGGCATATATGGCCGGACCGCCTGCCATGATCGATGCTTCCGGCATCATGCTTCGCGAACTGGGCTTGCGCGGCGAGGACATACATGCGGACGTGTTTTTTACGCCCGAAGAAGCGCCTACATAAGTCGAAGAAAGGAACCAGCGATGAACATCGGTAAAGCAGCGGCGGCATCAGGCGTCTCGGCGAAGATGATCCGCTACTACGAATCGATCGGATTGATCGCGGAAGCGTCGCGGACGGATAGCGGATACCGGGATTACTCCGATAAGGACGTGCATACGTTGCGTTTTATCAGGCGTGCGCGCGATCTCGGTTTCTCGGTCGAGAAAATGACGGAACTGCTTGCGCTCTGGCGAGACCGAGACCGGGCGAGCGCGGACGTCAAGCGCGTGGCGCTCGAGCATGTCGAAGAACTTGAACGGAAGGCGCGTGAACTCAGGGAGATGAGCATGACGCTCAAGCACCTTGCCGAGAACTGCCGGGGCAATGCCCGGCCGGACTGCCCGATCATCGATGAGTTGGCGACGACTGATGACCCTGAGACCAGCCCCACACACACCCGCGATCGTTCCGGCGCGACAGGGAACAGGTTCGAGCACACGAGGCCCGTCGTGTCGGCGAAGGCGGAAAGAAGCGGTCACGGTGCCAGGGAGCAATAGCCATGACGCTTGCCGGCGAAATCCTGCACCTGTTCAAACGGGCATGTTCGGACGGCGACATGGAAGTTGCCGAGAAGCTATTGCAGGCTCTTGAACTGATTGATGCGCGAGGGCTCGGCGTCGCAGCTTCGCACAAGCCGTTGTCTCAAGCTTATCTGGCTATCGGAGAACTTCCTGTGCCTCCGAAAAAATGTCAGCGGCATCACTAGGACATCATCCGTTCAATGAGGCCCAAGGATGGATGAGCCGGAAACGGGACGGGTCAATGCCGACTTCGCAGGTCAACAACTGCCCGCGTAGGCGGGACTCCGAAACTCAGCGGCGGCGGGAGACCTCCTCCTGATATCCGCGCTCTCGTTCCGGCCAAGTACTCTTAATAAAAGCGAGGACAGCCCGGATCTCGCCGTCGCTCAGGGCATCGGCAAAACCAGGCATGTCGCTCTCATAGCTCCCTCCGACGATGGCCGCTGTACCCTCCTTGACGATGCGGAACAGCATCTCATCGGCATGGTGCCAGGTGTGGCCGCTCTCGTCGTGCGGCGGTGCGGGCAGCCGACCGGAGGGAGGCGGCGAGCGCCAGTCCGGCTGCCCTTCGAGATTCGCACCGTGGCAAGACGCGCATTGATCCGCATAGACTTGTCGGCCCTGCTCGACGACCTCCGCTGATGCCGCAGCGATGGATTCGGAACGGGCGTAATGCCACCCAGCCAATGTCGCCACGATCGCACCTGCGAGGAGCGACCCTGCCCAGAATGTATTTAGGAGCTTCTTTCGCATGGCACGCATGTTCAGTAACGAGGAATTGCAACGCACGAGATGGCAAGGAGGATTTGCCAGTGGTGCGACACCATTTGCAATAGACATTCCGGTGAGTAGTACCTATCGTTCCAGTATGTTTGCGCGCGTTGTCTCCATGCTTGCCATAATCGGCGTCGCCGTCATGACGATGGCATTCTCCGCGCACGCGGCACGAATGAGCATACCGCCGGAACAGGCTGTGCATGTGGGCGAGATTACAAACTCTGCAGCCGGCATTGAGCCTGCATGCACCAGCAAACACTGCGGATCGGCAGACATGGATGCGGGAACCTGTGAACTGGTTTGTGCAGGTTTTTCAATCTTTCTCGTATCACCGAGCGGTGGTTCTGGAAACCAATACACGTCAACCGCCTATGTTCTGCCGCCTGATGCCAGCATTCCCGGTCGGGCGCTCGGACTGAACGAACGCCCTCCGAAGATCCGTCTCCTCTGATCGCGCCCGGGCATTCGGCCCGCGGCCTTCCGACAGCTTTGAGGAACGGGACTGCGGTCCCGAGGAGACGACCATGAATACCCTTTCACGACGCGGCTTTCTCGCCGCTGGCGCGGCCATGCTGGCCTACGCTCAGGTGCCCCGGATGGCGGCAGCGCAGGACGCCACGCCGCTATCGCTTCGCGCCGCCAGCCGCACGCTCGACATCGACGGACGCGCCGCCACTGTCTGGGGCCTTGCCGGGCCATCCGGACAGGGCCTGACACTCGATCCCGGCATGCCGTTCCGGGTGGATCTAACGAACGAACTCGACACCGCCACACTGATCCACTGGCACGGCCAGATCCCGCCCAATGCGCAGGATGGCGTGCCCGACATGCCCTTGCCGATGCTCGCCCCCGGCGAGACTCGCGCCTATGACTTCGCACCGCTGCCCGGCACCTATTGGATGCACGCGCATGTTCCGCTGCACGAGATGCGCCTTCTGGCCGCGCCCCTGATCGTGCGCAGCGCCGAGGATGTCGCCGCTGACCGGCAGGAGGTGGTACTGTTTCTGCATGATTTCTCATTCAAGGCACCCGAAGAGGTGATGGCGGAGATCAAGTCCGGCCATGGTGCCACGGGCAATCACGGAAGCGGCACAGGCACAGGCACGGGCGGAATGTCAGGTATGAACCACGGCGCGATGGGAAACATGCCGATGACTGGCATGGATCACGGCGCCAAGGGCGGCATGATGGGAATGGGGACCATGGACGGCATGACGATGGACCTCAACGACTACGACTGGGACGCCTATCTTGCCAATGATCGTACGCTCTCGGACCCGGAAGTGGTGCAGGTCGAGCGCGGCGGGCGTATCCGCCTGCGGGTCATCAACGCCGCTGCGGCGACGGTGTTCTGGCTCGACACCGGCGAAGCGCAGGCCCGGCTCGTCGCGGTTGATGGCCATGCCGTTCAGCCGCTCTCCGGCACGAGGTTCGGTCTGGCCATGGGCCAACGGCTCGACCTTGAGATCGACCTGCCTTCGGAGGGCGGTGCCTGGCCGATCCTCGCGCTGCGAGAAGGCGCGCGGGAGCGCACCGGTCTGATCCTTGCCACTCCGGGCGCCGAGATACGGCACATTGATGCTTTGGCAGAGACCGAAGCACCGGCCTTTGACACCGACCTTGCGCAGGAGACGCGCCTGATCGCTTCCGAATCCTTGCCGGAGCGGCCGGTGGACCGCAGCCACATGGTGATGCTGGGCGGCTCGATGCAGCCCTATGTGTGGACGATCAACGGTGCCGTCTGGGGCCAGCATCGCCCGGTTACCGCGAGGCGCGGCGAACGGATCGTGCTGTCCTTCCACAATATGTCGATGATGGGTCACCCGATGCATCTCCACGGCCATGTGTTCCAGGTCGTCGGGCTGAATGGACGTGCGGTCACGGGCGCGCAGCGGGACACGGTGTATGTGCCGCCGATGTCGATGGTCGACGTGGCACTCGATGCCGGAGAAGCCGCGCGCTGGATGCTGCATTGCCATCACATGCCGCATCTTGAAACAGGCATGATGACCGAATTCGCGGTCAGCGCATAGGCAGCGTGCTGGCAGGAGGACGCCGGCACCGGCGTCCTCCTGTGCAACAAGGAGGTGAACCCTATGTCAATGTCTCACGGCGGTCATGCCGGCCACATGCCGGCGAGTGGTGATCGCAAAGCGCTCGTCATTTCGGGCTGGCTTACCGGCCTTTACTTCATCGTGGAACTCGGGATCGGCATCTGGACGGGCTCAGTCGCCGTCATGTCGGATGCCTTCCACACCTTCTCGGCCGTGGGCGGCGTGCTCATTGCGCTGGTCGCCATGCGTCTGGGTGAGCGAAAATCCAGCCCCTCGCGCACCTTCGGCTACATTCGGGCGGAGATCCTGGGGGCCCTCTTCAACGGCCTCTTCCTCGTCGCCATGGCTCTCTACGTGCTGTGGATGGGCGCGATGCGCCTCATGGAGCCCATCGAACTGGCCACGACGCCGATGTTGATCGCCGCAGCGGGCGGCATCGCCACCGAGCTTGTCGCGCTCTGGCTCATGTACGAGCGCCAGAAGGACAACCTGAATATGCGGGGTGCGTATTGGCACATCCTGCAGACCTTCGTCGGCAGCTTCCTCATCATCGTCTCGGCGCTGGTGATCCGATTCACGGGCTTTGTGGCCATCGATCCGCTGCTTGGCATGGCCTTCGGACTGCTGCTGCTCTGGGCTTCCTGGGGTATTATGCGCGAGGCATTGCACATCCTGCTGCAAGGCACGCCCGAAGACCTCGACTTGGAGGCCGCCATCGAGGCCATACGGCAGCTAGAGGGGGTTACCGACGTGCACCACGTCCATGCCTGGAGTCTGACATCCGGGCGCAATGTATTCTCAAGCCACGTCTGCGTTGGGGACTTTCAGGAAGGCGAACGGGTGCTGCGACAAGCAAGCAATCTCCTGCGCGAGCGTTTCAACATCTACTTCTCGACGTTGCAGATCGAGGAATACTGCCTCGACGGCGAGGACTCTGCGGCCGAGATTGACATCATGCAGTCTCAGACGGGGCAAGAACGGACCAGCATCGGAAAGATCCACGACAATCACTGATTGGCAGGAACCCCGGATTCCGATCACCTCTTGACCTTCCAACGGTTGGAAGGCGCAGAATAGGCGAAGAGCAAGCTTAGGATAAGACGCCGAGGAGGCGTGAAAATGGCCAGCAAGACCGAACACGATCACCAGAATCAGAGTCACGCTCATTCCGCCCAAGGTCATGCGCATGATCACGGGGCCGTCGCGCAGGACGACACGCACAAGGTCAAGGACCCGGTCTGCGGCATGATTGTCGATCCCCACACGGCCCAGCACAAGGCCGAGCATGCGGGCCGGCCCTATTATTTCTGCTCGGCCGGGTGCCGCGCGAAGTTCCTGGCCGAGCCCGAAAGCTATCTCGATCCGGCGGCGGCGGAGGTAGTACCGATTCTCGAGGGGACGGTCTATACCTGCCCGATGCATCCTGAGATCCGGCAGGACGGCCCCGGATCATGCCCGATCTGCGGCATGGCGCTGGAGCCGGTACTGGTCAGCCTTGAGGCCGAGCCCAATGTCGAACTGATCGACATGACACGCCGCTTCTGGATCGGCCTCGTTCTGGCGATCCCGGTGTTCATTCTCGAGATGGGCGGGCATCTGTTCGGGCTGACTCATGCCATCGGGCAGCAGGTCTCGAACTGGCTGCAACTGATCCTCGCAACGCCGGTCGTTCTCTGGGCGGGCTGGCCGTTCTTCCAGCGTGGCTGGCAGTCGCTCGTCAACCGCAGCCTCAACATGTTTACACTGATCGCCATGGGCACGGGAACGGCGTGGATATACAGCGTCGTCGCCACGCTGGCGCCGGGCATCTTCCCAGATGCATTCCGCCAGCATGACGGCTCGGTCGCGGTCTATTTCGAGGCGGCCGCGGTCATCACTGTGCTCGTGCTGCTCGGGCAGGTGTTGGAATTGCGGGCGCGCGAGAGCACCAGCGGCGCGATCCGGGCGCTGCTCGACCTCGCCCCCAAGACCGCCCGGATCATTCGTGACGACGGCACCGAGGAGGAGGTTCAACTCGACACCGTTCGGGTCGGCGACCGCCTGCGGGTGCGTCCCGGCGAGAAGGTGCCGGTCGATGGCGAAGTTCTGGAAGGACGCAGCGCCGTCGATGAATCGATGGTGACTGGCGAGTCGATGCCGGTCACCAAGGAGGTCGGCGCCACCGCCATCGGCGGCACCATGAACCAGTCCGGCGCGCTGGTGATCGAGGCGAAGAAGGTCGGCCGCGACACCATGCTGTCGCAGATCGTCCAGCTCGTCGCCGAGGCGCAGCGTAGTCGCGCGCCGATCCAGCGCCTCGCCGATCAGGTGTCGGGCTGGTTCGTGCCGGCGGTGATCGTGGTCGCAATCCTTGCCTTCATAACCTGGTCGATCTGGGGTCCGGAGCCGCGCTTCTCCTTCGGTCTGATCGCGGCGGTTTCCGTGCTGATCATCGCCTGTCCCTGTGCGCTCGGGCTGGCAACGCCGATGTCGATCATGGTCGGCGTCGGGCGTGGCGCACAGGCGGGCGTGCTGATCAAGAACGCCGAGGCGCTGGAGCATATGGAGAAGGTCGATACCATCATAGTCGACAAGACCGGTACGCTGACCGAGGGACGACCCGCCGTCACCGCAATCGTGCCGGCGCCGGGGTTCACCGAGGACGAGGCTTTGCGGCTTGCCGCCAGCGTGGAGCGGGCCAGCGAGCATCCGCTGGCGCTGGCCATCGTTCGCGCTGCCGAGGAGCGGGGGATCGTGACCGCACCGGTCGCGGATTTCGACTCGCCGACCGGCAAAGGCGCCTACGGCACGGTCGAAGGCAAGCGCATTCCCCTTGGAAATGCCAAGTTCCTAGCCGAGCAAGGCGTTGATGTCGCCCCACTGGCGGATGAGGCCGACCGGCTGCGCGAGGACGGGGCAACCGCGATCTTCATGGGAGTGGACAACCGCATCGCTGCCATCTTCGCCATCGCCGATCCGGTCAAGCCCTCGACGCCCGAGGCGCTTGCCGCGCTGAAGGCGCAGGGAATCCGCGTTGTCATGCTTACGGGTGATAACTGGACCACGGCCAAGGCGGTCGCCCGCCGGCTCGGCATCGACGAGGTCGAGGCCGAGGTCCTGCCCGACCAGAAAAGCGCGGTCGTGCAGCGTCACAAGGCGGCAGGCGAGGTGGTGGCGATGGCAGGCGACGGCGTGAACGACGCACCGGCGCTGGCGGCGGCCGATGTGGGCATCGCCATGGGCACCGGTACCGATGTGGCAATGGAAAGCGCAGGCGTCACATTGCTCAAGGGCGATCTCACGGGCATCGTCCGCGCGCGCCGGCTCTCGGAGGCTGTCATGCGCAACATCCGCCAGAACCTATTCTTCGCCTTCATTTACAACGCGCTCGGCGTGCCGGTGGCGGCCGGGGTGCTCTACCCGTTCTTCGACATCCTGCTGTCGCCGATCATCGCGGCCGCCGCCATGGCGCTGTCGTCGGTGAGCGTCATCGCGAACGCCTCCCGGCTGCGGGTCACGAGATTGTAGGAGGCTGACGTGGGCGAAGGTCCTCCATCTGGAAAAATTGGTGACGATGGTGGCGCCAACAGCCCGGATACCGTCCCATCCTTGCGCTAAGTCAAAGTCTGCGGCGAAGGGGGCCGCTATGAGTATCTTTGCGACGGAAGGGCAGAACAGGCCATGATGCAATGTCATGATGTCGGGCGGGATGATGTGGGGCATCGTTCTTCTGGTGCTCGTGCTCCTTACCGCCGCCGCTTTGATCAAATACGTATTTTTCCGGTGATCCAGCTTTGACGAAGTTGCGGCCCAGATGGAGGAACTGAGATGCAAACCATCCATATGATCAGCAGGCGCTCCTTCCTCGCCAGCGCCACCGCGTTCCCCCTCCTGCTCTCAACGGCGGGAACGGTTCGCTCGGCAGGACTGCCTCTGGTGACCGTCACCAAGGATACGAATTGCGGGTGCTGCGGCGCATGGGTCGAGCATATCGAGGCGGCCGGCTTCCCGGTGAGCGTCGTGGAATCGAGCGAGGTCGAAAGCCTCAAGCAGCGGCTCGGCGTCCCGGCGGCGTTGTACTCCTGCCATACGGCCGAAGTGGACGGCTATGTCATCGAAGGACATGTGCCGGCCGCCGCGCTTCGCCGCCTCCTGGCCGCGCGCCCGCTCGCGACAGGGCTTGCGGTTCCCGGAATGCCCGCCGGCTCCCCCGGCATGGACTTTCCCGGCGTGGTCCCCGAGCCATACGAGGTGTTCCTGTTCGGCCCTTCCGTCCAGAAAACCTTCGGGCGTTTCCGCGGCGCGCGGGAGATCTGAGTGGAACGGTGCTCATGATCCATCCGGTCGCCATCAGTCCGATCCAGAACCGGGCCTGCGGGGCAGACCCTGCCTTTGTCAGGAGCTCTGGTTGCCTGGGCTCGGATACTGACGGCCGCAAGGATGTCATCTGGTGCGTGGCAACTCTCCATCCCGACCTCGACAAAGAAGCCAAGCCATGAGCAGGAGCTCGACTGCGGCTTTCGGATCGAAAGGCGACTGGCTCCGCCAGTTCCTGACAGGCCTGCTGCTGCTTGCGTTCAGCGCTTTTGTTTTCCTGGCAGCGGCGCATGCCAGCCCGGGCACACACGGCTCGTATCAGGATCAGACCGTTGCGGGTGCACAGCATGAGGCCCATTCGAATTACTCCGACGACCGAAGCAAGGCTGCGGACGAACGATGCTGTCACACTGAAACGGCGCCGGACCGCGATTGCGGCCAGCTCTGCACCATTGTTGCCCTGCTACCCGAGGCGCCGCCTGTGATGCCATCCTCGGACGGCGAGCCATTGCTCGGTTTCCAGGCCAGCGATCTGGGCCGAAATCCTTCAGTCCTCCTGACACCACCGCGTCTGACCGCCCCTGCGTAGTGAACGCATCGGCCGGGAGGTGTTCTTCTCGGCACTCAAGCAGCAAACAGTCAGACGAAGCCACGGTAGGCGCGCGTCCAGAAATTAGACGCGGCTCTCCGGTGCCAAAGGATGAACCATGACGTACCGAACAATAGTTGCCCTTTCTGCCAGTCTCTTGATGGGAGTCTCCGGCGCTGCTCTGGCGCAGCAGGCAGAGCATGACGCCCATCACCCTCAGACGCCGCAGGCCCAGGAGGAACGGGCCCCTGCCTCCATGTCCCCTTCAGGACAGATGCCTTCGATGCAGGACATGCCGAAGGAATGCCGGGCCATGATGGAGACCATGCCCCAAGCGTGCATGGACGCCATGCAGCAGATGATGCAGGGCGGCATGATGCACGGTGGGATGGCCGCTCCCCAAGGCGGAGAGTCGGCTCCAGCCGACGCCGATGTCGCCGACTTCACCAAGGCCTATGTCGATGCGATGGAGGAGATGCACGGTCCGATGATGGAGGGCGTCATGGCCGAGGACCCGGACGTCGCTTTCATCCGGGGCATGATCCCGCACCATCAGGGTGCGGTCGACATGGCGAAGATCGTGCAGCGATACGGAGATGACCCGCAGACAAGAGAGTGGGCGTCTCAGATCATTGAAGCACAGGAACGTGAGATCGCCGAAATGCAGGCGTGGCTGGACAGGAATGCCGGCCAGCAGCCTGCCGGCTTGGTCGAGACAGGCGGAACCGTGTACTCCGCCAACGAGGGCGACAATTCGATCAGCGCCATCGAACTCGGCACGGGTTCGGTCGAGACGGTGCAGATCGGAGTCTCACCGCACAATGTCGATCGGACACCGGACGGGAGGCTGTTGCTCGCCGTCGGGAGCGCTGCCTCCGATCACGCTCACGGATCGGATGACCAGGGACATGCCGATGCCGGCAACGGGCTTCTGGTGGTGCTCGATCCGCAGCAGCTGTCACAACCCGTCGGCACTGTAGAAGTCGGTGCGCATCCGGCGCATGTCGTCGCCGATCGTAGCGGCCGCGCCTATGTTTCGCTGTCCGGCGGGAACGAGATTGCGGTCGTTGATCTCGCAGCGGCTTCGGTGATCGAGCACATCACGACCGGAGCCTATCCGCACGGGCTGCGCCTCAACCCGGATGAGAGCGAGCTCTATGTGGCCAATGTCGAGGACGGCTCGGTCTCCGTCATCGACACGCAGGAGCTGACCGAGGTTGCGCGCATTCCGGTGGGCGCAGCGCCTGTTCAGGTCGGGTTCACGCCCTCGGGCGATCAGGTCTACGTCTCTCTTCGAGACGAGAACCGGGTGGCCGTCATCGACACCGCATCCCGCGAGGTGACGAACAGGATCGACGTCGGGCCGAACCCGATCCAGATGTTCGCCACCCCGGATGGAGCCTACGTCTATGTGGCCAATCAGGGCACCGAGGCGGAACCGAACGACACGGTCTCCGTGATCGAGATTGAGTCCGGAAACGTGATCGAGACGATCACCACCGGGAGCGGCGCCCACGGCGTCTCGGCATCGGCTGACGGGGCATTCGTGTTCGTAACGAACATTGCCGATGACAGCGTTTCGATCATCGACGTGGCGAGCCAGGAAGTGCTCAAGACCGTGCCGGTCGGCGATCGCCCGAACGGCATAGTCTACGCCGGATCGAACCAGTAAGCAGCGCGGCGCCGGAGCGAAACAGCTCTGGCGCCAGACTTGAGAATTGAGAATAGCTATTGGCGTCGATGAGCAGAGCCGGCGTGCATGACGAACTTCGAGGCAGCACGGCATTGGTTGCAGACATCGGAACTGATCTTGTCGCATATGCCGCCCTTTTCGTAAGCGCGTTCACGTCGGCGACCCTCCTACCAGGGTCGTCCGAGGCAGCGCTCCTGACTCTTCTAACAATGGGACAGGCCAACCTCGTCACCCTAGTGGGCGTCGCAACGGCAGGAAATGTGCTCGGCTCCTTGGTGAACTGGGCGCTGGGCAGGTTCCTCTCAGGGTTTCGAGACCATCGCTGGTTTCCGATTGACGACAGGTCATTTAGCCGTGCATCAGATTGGTACGGACGTTATGGCGTGTGGTCTCTACTCTTGTCCTGGCTGCCGATTATCGGCGATCCGCTGACAGTTGTGGCAGGAGCACTGCGAGTTGACCTTTCTCGTTTTCTCATATTCGTGTCGATCGGCAAAGCGGCACGCTATCTCTTTGTCGCCGGCGCATTTCTCTGGTGGAGCGGTTCTTGAGTGTACTTGCACGTCGAGTCGAGCTGTTGAGAATGGCGGAGACGAAGGGGCGCAGCCGAGCCGCCACCGCGCCCAGAAGCCTCACGCGGCCGCCGACTGGTCCTTGCGTTCGGCCGGATAGCCTGCCTCGGTTAAGGCGGCGGGGAGTACCTGCTCGTCCACCTTCGTGGTGACCGTCACTTCGCGGGTGGGTGGATTGGTGGTGACATCAGCCGCCGGATCGACGCTCAGAAGCGCGTTGTTGACCCGGCGCGCGCAGCCGCCGCAAGTCATGTCGGGAGCAGTGAATCGGAACATGCGAACTCTCCTCTGTTGGGCGTTCACGGACAAATCTGGTCCTTGCCACGTTGGCAAGGTCAAGGGTCAACGAGGAAAAATGATATCGCGGCCAAGGCGGCCTTGACCTTCCCATTGTTGGAAGCCCCATCTGGGGTGCAATGGATCAGGAAGGAAGCATGTCAAGACGAACCTTGTTCCGGCGAATTTGCTGCTAGGACCGTCTGACCGCCGCCCGTTCCTGCCGCGCCAGGCCGCTCGGCCCGTCCGTGAACGACGAATCTGGTCATGTCATGGCCAGCTAGACCACTGATCGCCATTGCCTGATCGGCGCTTCTCGCATGCAAAATGTGGGCGATGTGCAGCTCATCGGCTTATAGATCAAGTTTCAGCGGATTTGGGAAGCAATTTGTTCTTGACCTTCCAGCCGTTGGAAGGATTAGGGGTCTGCGACATCTGAACGCCCCATGAAAAATAACAGGAACTCCGGATGTCTACGCTCTCCCCCCAAACGCCGAAGCCTCCGGTGGCTTCGTCACCTGCAAGCACGACATTGCCGCTGGCCGTCATTGCGACGGCTCAGCTCATGGTGGTGCTTGACGATACCATCGCGAACATCGCCCTGCCGACACTCCAGAACGAACTCGGAATGTCGGCTGCGAGCCTGCCTTGGGTGATCAACGCCTACGTTCTCGCCTTTGGTGGACTGCTGCTGTTCGGCGGCAGGTTGGGCGATATCTATGGCCGGCGGCGCATGCTGCAGGCGGGCATGGCGATCTTCACCATTGCTTCCCTGTTCGTCGGGCTTGCCCAGGACAGCATGAGCATAATCGCGTCACGCGGTCTACAGGGCGTGGGTGCGGCGCTGACGGCCCCCAATGCTCTTGCCTTGATCGCGACGACCTTCCCCGAAGGCAAGGCGCGCAACGGAGCGATGGCCGTTTACGGAGCAATGTCCGGCCTTGGTATCATCGCCGGGCTGATCCTCGGCGGGCTGCTGACGGGGCTGCTGGGCTGGCGCTGGGCCTTCTTCATCAACATTCCCATCGGCCTGGCTGTGCTGGCGGGGTCAAGAACGCTTGTCGAGGCGGAACTGCACAAAGGCCGCCCGGACTTCACCGGCGCGCTCACCAGCATTGTGGGCATGGCCGCGCTCGTCTATGGGATCACCCGTGGCGGCGAACATGGCTGGACGGACAGCATCACGCTCGCCTCGTTCGCTACCGCCGCGATCCTGCTGCCGCTGTTCCTGATCTTGCAGTCGCGCAGCAAAGACCCGCTTCTGCCGCCACGTCTGTTCAAGGAGCGCAACCGGGCGGGTTCCTACCTCGCCATGCTGCTGCTGGGCTTCGGTCCGATGGGGATGATCTATCTGCTGACGCTCTATTTGCAGCACATCCTCGGCTACAGCCCGATCATGACCGCGCTGGCGTTCCTGCCATTCGGTGCGGGTATTATCGTTGGGGCCATTGTCAGTTCCAAGCTTGTCACGCGGTTTGCGCCGCGCGAGGTGGCAGCGCCCGCCGCACTAATAGGCGGCGCTGCCTTGTTCTGGCTCGCCAATATCGGACAGGAACTCAACTATATGTGGCACTTCATGCCCGCGGCCTTCCTCACCGCTTTCGGTTTCGTGGGGGCCGTGATTGCACTGGCGCTGACCGCCGTCAAAGGCGTGCAGACACAGGAGACGGGCATCGCATCGGCGCTCTTCAACGCCTCGCAACAGATCGGCGTCGCCTTGGGGCTGGCCGTCCTTTCGACCATCGCAGTCTCTGCCACGGCTGGCAGGTTGCCGGGTGCACTCGCCGCCCTCTATCGCGGGCGGGAGACGGGTGACGCCGGGCTAGTGAGATCGGCCAGCGATGCGCTGATCCACGGTTATGGTCTTGCGCTTGCGGGAGCTGGAGCTGCCCTCGTGATTGCCGCAGTCATTGCCGCGGTTCTGGTCAACGCTAAGAGGGGACAGGTTTCTACCGGCACGATCGCTGTCCATTGACAGGATAGTCATTAAGCCTACGGCGCGGTTCCGTGGCGCGCTACCCGCCGTAGGCCTTGCGCAGACGCCTGCTTGGACGAATTGCAAGCGGAGCGGTTGACATACAACATATGAACACATATTCATGTGTTGTATGTCAACCGCATGAGCCCTGAAATGTCCCATTCACACAGCCATGGTCATTCTCATGATGACCATTCCCATGATCACTCCCATGCGCCGACCGTCACGAGCGATAATGAGCGCAAGGTCCTTCTCTCGTTCTTCCTGATCCTCACGTTCATGATCGTGGAGGTGATCGGCGGTCTGATCTCAGGATCGCTGGCGCTGCTCGCCGACGCTGGACATATGCTGAGCGACGCGGCTGCGCTGGCGCTAGCTTATGCCGCCTTTCGGTTCGGACGGCGGGCGGCAGACTCCAAGCGGACCTTTGGCTATCTGCGTTTCGAGGTCCTTGCCGGTTTTATCAACGCAATCACGCTATTCGCGATCGTCGTCTGGATTGTCTATGAAGCCTGGCAGCGCTTTCAGGAACCGCATGTTATCCTCGCGGGTCCGATGCTTGGCGTCGCCATTGCGGGGCTCCTCATCAATATTCTCGTGTTCTGGATTCTGACGCGCGGAGATACCGAGCACGTGAACATCAAGGGTGCCATCCTTCATGTGTTGGGCGACCTCCTCGGCTCTGTGGCAGCGGTTTCAGCCGCCATCGTGATCATGTACACGGGTTGGACGCTGATCGATCCTATCCTCTCGGTGTTTGTCTCCCTGCTGATCCTGCGCGCCGCGTGGAATCTCCTCGGCAAGTCGATACATATCCTGCTTGAAGGTGCGCCAGATAACGCGACGCCCGAGAAGATCGAACGCCATCTTGTCGAGAACATCGCTGACGTGGCGTCGGTGAGCCACATCCATGTCTGGTCGATCACGTCCGGGCGGACCTTGGCCACCCTACATGTGCGGCCGAAAGCCGATGTCGATGCTCGCTCGGTGATGCGCGCGGTCGAGCGTGAGTTGAAGTCACAGTTTAAGATCGAACATCCGACCATCGCCATCGACTGGAATGACGATGCGGACGCGTGCAGCCTGTCGCAAGCCTCTGCCTTGACGGGGCACGCGCATGGGGATCGACACGACCATGATGGGCATCACCACAACCATGGGCCTGAGCATGTCCACAGCAAGCAGGAGCATGAACGTTGAAGCAAGCCCCGTCCCTGTCGCAGAACGACGTAACCGTACTGGCAGAGACTTTTCGCCTGCTGGGCGATCCTACACGGCTGAGAATTCTGCTCTTTTGCCTGCCGGGTCCAAAGTCCGTCGGCGACATTGTTGAGAGCCTGGGACTGTCGCAGACACTGGTTAGCCACCATTTACGCCTGCTCAGAGGTGCACGGCTCGTCAGGGGGGAGCGTCGGTCAAAGCAGGTTTTCTACGAAGTGGCAGACAGTCACGTGAGCGACATGCTGATCGACATGGCAACCCACATCGACGAGGAGCACTTTGATGACTGACAAACAAGGCTTCTTGGCGATGTGATGCCTGTACCGCTGAAGAGCGGGCCGCTAATGCGTTCGTTGAAGCAGGCAGCAGCACTTATCGCCGACACGGCAATCTTCACGCTGCGGTTAAGACCGGGACTTAAGCAATTTCGGTCTTGACCTTCCAATGGTTGGAGGCTGCACGATCTTGCTTGATACCCGTTTCGTCAATGCAAGGCGGCAGAAATGAAGGACCAAGCGAAGAACCGTTCGTCCGTCGACAAATTATTCGGCTCGCTGATCGCGGAAGGGTACGTTTATGCAGATGATGCCGCGGACCTCGATGATGGTGCCGACATACGGATTCGTTTGGGCTTTCTCCAGACATTGATGTTGGCGACCAGAAGCAAGGTGGCCGCATAATGCGGAAAGGGGTCAAGTGTTCGGATAAAGTCGAGCTTCGCCATCTCCGCTATTTCGTGGCTGTGGTCGAGCATGGCAGCTTTCGCAAAGCAGGAGCTGCGGTTGGACGGTCGCAAGCTGCAATCAGTCGGTCCATTGCCAAGCTGGAAGACGAGATTGGCGCCTCCTTGTTTCACCGGCATACATGGGGCGTATCGCAAACCTATGCCGGCCAGCGATTCCTCGTACACGCCCGCAGGGTCATCAGGACTGTTGGAGAAGGCGCTCGAGAGGTTGCCTCCGCAGGTCGTTCTGAAAAGGGACGTGTCCGGATCGGTATTTATTCCTCGATCGCTTCCGGCTTTTTGGCGGAGTTGCTGGAAGTTTACGGCAGGCGACATAGCGCGGTGAGAATCGAAGTGGCTGACGGGAACCCCGCAGAGCATGTCGCAGCGATCCGGCAACTCAATCTCGACGTCGCCTTCATCACTGGAACACGAGACTGGCCGGATTGCGAACGCGTCCTCTTGTGGTCGGAGCGTGTGTTCGTGGTCTTGCCTGACCATCATGCCTTAGCCAACAGGGAGGAAGTCGTATGGCGCGATCTGGCCGACGAGTCCTTTATCGTCAGCGAGACTGCTCCGGGACAGGAAATTTACGATCATCTGGTGCGGCGGCTGGCGGATCTCGGCAGGCATCCCGAGATCCAGGTGCAATATGTCGGTCGGGATAATCTGGTGCCGCTTGTCGCCCTCGGCCGAGGGCTGACTTTGGTGAGCGAAGCCATCACCGTCGCACAATTTCCGGGTGTGGTTTACCGACCGATCCTCGGCGAGGTTCTGCCCTTTTCGGCCGTCTGGTCGGCGAGCAACGACAATCCCGCCTTCCGTCGCTTTCTCAGTCTGGCGAAAGCAATGGCCGTCAGACCTGCGACTTCGGAGACAGGACGGAGCGCCGTGCTTTCGTGAACCCCCTGTCAGTGGCGATAAAGCGCTCCAACATTGGCACGATCAGCCTGACAGGATCAGCGGCGGGTTGGCCGGTCTCGCGGGCCAGCACCTCGGCATAGGTCGCAAGATCGCGATGAAGCGGCCCCGGCAGCTCTACCGTAACCTTGACGGGCTTGTCCTCGACGATGGGACCGAGTTTCAGTTTTGTCATGCTCAACCTCCTGCGGGCTCGAATACCAGGTCGCGGGTCACAATAATCCTGACCGGAAAGCCGGGCCGGATGGTGAGCGTCGGCGCGACCTGCAATTGGCGCTGGACGATCTGCTGCCCGGCCTGATTGACGGTATCCTGTGCGCCGTCGCGAATGGCGCGGATCAACCGGTCCTCGTCGCTGGTCGCCAGCTCTGTACCGACCGCGAGCAGTGTGGAAAGCCCTGCCGCTTTCATCAGATCCCACCAGTGATAATCGACGCCATCCTCAAGCCCGGCGTAACCGGAAGCGTCCGCGCCCGGCAGGCGCTCCAGAACGATGGAGCGGCCGCCCGGCAGGATCAGGCGATTCCACACCAGCAGGACGCGGCGCTGGCCGAAGGTCACGCCGTCATCATATTGGCCGATGATGCGCGTTCCCTGCGGGATCAGAAGCAGCGAGCCGGTCGGGCTGTCATAGACGTTTTCGGTGACCTGCGCGGTGATCTGGCCCGGCAGATCGGAGCGGATTCCGGTGATGAGTGCGGCCGGAATGACGGCTCCAGCCTGAAGGATGTAGGGCGATGCCGGCGGCGTGACGCGATCTGGCGCAACCGTCTGTCGGTCGACCGGGCTATTGAGGAAAGCCGCGTGCCTGTTCTGCCCTGTGCCGTCCGGCTGCAAGCCTATCCCGGCTATTCCTGGCATGGCCGTTCCCGCTGTCCCGCCAGAACGCGACCCGGACTGGAAGAACACGTTGCTCAAGCGCGCGGCCTCTTCCTCGGCGCGGCGGCGCTCCTCTTCGGGATCGACGGCTGGTGTGGTGATTGCCGGAGGCGCGACTGGCTGCCCCCGGTTCTGCGCGTCGAGGATCGGACGGCCAAGGTCGCCCGGCAATGCCGGTCCCAGGACGGGGCCGGTATAGTCGCGCGGCAGACCGGCGAGGCCGTCAGCCGTGGGTCGGTTTTCGGTCGAATAGAGTTCGCCGCCACCCGGCCCCGCATCGCGGGTCTGGAGCGCATAGATCAAGGTTCCGGCGATGCCGAGAAGCGCGACCGCGCCAACGCTTGCCAGCAACTTTCGGGACAGGCGGGTGACACGAGGCGGCTCGGCGCGCAGGCGCATGGGGGCGGCGGTATCGGTATCGCTCATGACGACGATCCTCCCGTGGTCGTGCTGGCTGGTTCTGCTGCGGCCTGCGTCGGGTTGATGCGGACGATCCTGACCACTTGCTGCCGATCGCCGCTGCCAAGGCGCAGTTCGGCCGCACCGAACAGGCGGTCCACGATCAGGACATTCTGGTGGACACGGCTGTTGACGATCTGCGTTTCTCCGTCCGACCCGATGACGAACAAAGGCGGCATTTCGCCCTGCACGATGCCGCGCGAGAAAATGACATAGACGCGGCGGCCATCGTCGAAGACGGAGAGCGGCCGCCATGGCGGGCTGTCGCCCCGCACCTGCAATCCGTAGCGATAGTTCCGCGCCGCCTCGGCGGGGATGATGGGCGCGGCGGGCGTGGTGGCACGGCTTCCCGCCGGCGCCGCGGGATAGGCCCATGCGACGGAAGGCATGTAGAGCGATTCCCGCGCGCGCAGCTCGATCATGTAGGTGCGCCGGTCGGTGGTCACGACAAGGTTGGTGGAAATGTCCGGGCGTGTCGGCTTCACGAGGATGTGGACGCGGCGGTTCGCGCCCGAACCGGATTCGGTGTCGCCAATGATCCATCGTGTCGTATCCCCGGCCGCAATAGGTCCCGCGCCGGTCAGGCTTTCGCCCGGCGCCAGCGCGATATTTGTGATCTGGCCGGGGGCCGCATAGACCTGATAGAGCGCGCCTTCGCTCCACGGATAAATCTGGATGGCGTTGTAATAGCCCTCACGGCGAGGTTCGACACGGGCGGCGGCATTGGCGTTTTCGACACGGCCGTCCGGAGTGCTGGCAGCAGTTCCGCCCCGCGCGACCGTCCAGGCCGGCGGCGTGTGAAGCGGCCGGGGCCGGTCGTCGGTGGCGACCGTCTGCACGGTGGGCAGCGGCGGCACGTCGGCGTCATAGTTGAATTGCGGCGTCCGGTTGGTCGCGCAGCCGGCCAACATGGTCGCGGAAAGCAGCAAAGCCGCGAAAGCGGGTTTACGGAAAACCGGAAAACCGGCTCTACGGAAAGTCGTGCGGGTCATTGGCTCATCTCCCGCGACCATGAAATTGCGTTGATGTAGATTCCCAGCGGATTGGCGCGTAATCGTTCGGCATCGCGCGGGGGCTGGATCACGACAGTCAGGATCGCGGTCCATCGCTCGGTCGTGGAAAGCTGGCCGTTCTCGAAATGGCGTTCGGTCCAGGCGACGCGGAAACTGTCCGGCGAAGCCCGGATGACGCTCGACACCTCGACGGCGATCTGCTGGCGGCCGACCTTGGTGAAGGGATCGTTGGCCCGCGCATAATCGTTCAAGGCCGCCGCGCCCCGGTCGGTGGTGAACTCGTAAGCCCGAAGCCAGTTCTGCCGGACGATGATCGCGTCCGCCGGGATCGCGCGGACCTGCTCGATGAAGCGGCCGAGATGGAAGGCGATCTGCGGATCGGTCGGGCGATAATCGGCGTTCGCGGGCGCGACAGCCTGCGCCTGACCGAGATTGTCCACCTGCACCACCCAGGGCACGACGGTTCCACGCGCCGATTGCCAGACGAGCGCGGCGGCAAAGCCGGCCGAGAGGATCAGACAGCCGAACGCCATATAGCGCCAGTTCTTCGCCTGCACGCGGGCCGAGCCGATGCGTTCGTCCCAGACCTGTGCGGCTTTTTGATAGGGAGTCTCGGGTTCCGGCACCTTGCCGTAATGGGTCGTCGGTCGTTTGAAGATGTTCATGTGCGGTCACTTTCGGAAAGGCTGACGGAGGAGCCGCCGCCGTGGCTGTCGCCGGATCGGACAGCATGAGCAGCAGCCGTGACGCCGTGGCTCATGGCCCGGCCACGCCGCATCTGCTGCGCCCAGGCCGGCGGCCCATCAGGGGTTGAGGGGGTTGACGGCGCAGGCGACGAATCTCTGCCGACGGTGCCCATGGTCGACGTGCCGCCGGATGCCGCGAATCCGGCTTTCGCACCATCGGAATAGCTGGATTTCAGGCTGTCGCTGGCGCGGGAGGCGGCGCGCTTGAGTGGTGAAACGGCGGCGGAGGCTCCGGCGCGCGCCACACCGCCAAGGCCGGAGGCGACCCCGGCCGTGCCGGACCCGCCCAAGGAGCCGAGGGTATAGGCGGACGAAGCCGCACCGGCGGCCGAGGCACCGCCGCGGGCAAGTGCTGCCCCGCCCGAGAGTGCGGCTGCGCCACCCCGCGCCGCGAGCATGGTCGCGCCACCGGCTGCGATCGCAGCGCCGCCAACCGCAAGGCCAGTCCCGACGGCGGCGCCGGCACTGAGTTGCGGGCCTCCGGAGACGAGGCCGGTGGCGATGCCGGGGCCGAAGATGCCGAGGCCGAGAAGGGAAAGGGCTGCCAGCACGATCGCCATGGCGTCGTCGATTGTCGGGGTCGCACCGCCGAAGCCTGCGGTAAACTGGCCGAAGAGCGTGGAGCCGATGCCGATGATGACGGCGAGGACCAGCACCTTGATACCGCTGGAGATCACATTGCCCAGCACCCGCTCGGCCATGAAGGCGGTCTTGCCGAACAGGCCGAATGGAATCAGCACGAAGCCGGCCAGCGTGGTCAGCTTGAACTCGATCAGCGTGACGAAAAGCTGGATTGCCAGGATGAAAAAGGCCAGCACCACCAGCGCCCAGGCGAACAACAGGCACGCGATCTGGATGAAGTTCTCGAAGAAGGCGATCCAGCCCATCAGGTCCGAAATAGATTCCAGCAGCGGGCGACCGGCGTCCAGCCCGGTTTGGGCAACGCGGCCGGGGCGCAGCAGATCGGCAACCGAGAAGCCAGTGCCGGACGCCATGAGCCCGAGCCCGGCGAAGCTCTCGAAGACGATCCGTGCGAGATTGTTCCAGTTGCTGATGAGATAGGCGAAGACGCCGACGAACAGCGTCTTTTTCACCAACCGCGCAATGATGTCGCCGTCGGCGCCCCAGGCCCAGAACAGTGCGGCGAGCGTCACGTCGATGACGATCAGCGTCGTGGCGATAAACGCCACCTCGCCGCCGAGCAGGCCGAAGCCGGAGTCGATATAGCTGGTGAAGATGCCGAGAAAATTATCGATGACCCCCGTTCCGCCCATGGCTCACGGTCTCCCGTTCTGTGCGGGGGTCGCTGGCGCGGGTGTCTTGCCGAGGAAGCGATCGCGGGTCTCGGCCCAGGTTCGGAGGCAGTCGGCATCATTGGCCGCCGCCTCGCCCAATGCCTGGCAACGCCGCTGTTCCAGACGCAGCGGATCGGTGGCGGGCTGAAGCGCTGGGACGGAAGGTGCTGGCGCGGGGCCTTCCTCACGCGACATCTCGATGATCGCCGCCGTGATGGCCACGGCCACGAACACAATGGCCGCGATCCGGGCCAGCACCTTCCCCTCCATACTCCGCCTCCTTTCCTCAGTTGAACATTCGCGCGTTGCCGGGCTGATAGCCTGACCCCGGCGTCAGGAAACGCTCGCGCTGAATGCGTCCCTGTTCGGCTGCCGTGGCGCGTTCGGCCTCGGTCAAGGCATTCGCCCGGCCATTGGCCGAGATGACAGCGATCAGGTCCGAAAGCTGCTGCGACTGGAGGGCGAGAAGCTGGTTGCCAGCCTGGGTCGCCTGAAGCGCGCCGGTCGCCCCCTGGCTTTGGCCGACAAGCTCCGACATTTGCGTGCGATTGCTGTCGATATTGCCGACGACGCCGGCCTGGACGCGCATGGCGTCCTGCAGGCCGCCGACGGTGTTTTCCCAGCGCGAGCGCGCATCGGCGATCATCTGGGTGTCGGTCGCGGTCAAAGACAGCTTGCCGTAGTCCTGCTGGAACATCTGATCGATGTTCTGAACGTCGAACGCAATGTTCTGGGCCTGCCCGAGAAGCTGCTGGGTCCGCTGGACGTTCTGCTGAAGCGCCTGAAGCGAGCTGTGAGGCAGGCTCGCGAGATTGCGGGCCTGGTTGATCAGCATCTGCGCCTCGTTCTGAAGCGAGGTGATCTGGTTGTTGATCTGCTCCAGCGTACGGGCGGCGGTCAGCAGATTCTCCGCGTGGTTGGTCGGATCATAGACGATCCGGCCGAACCCGCCGAAGAAGGCATGGGCCGGGGTGATGAAGTCCGGCGCGAGCGCCAGCGGCGCGGCAAGCGAAAGGGCGAGCGCCGAAGCGCTGGCCATGCGGGAAATCCGGGTCTTTGTGCGCGTCATGGGGTACTTTCCTCTTCTTCCAGGGTGAGCTCGAACGCGTCCTCATCGAAAATGACGGACGGCAGATCCTCGCTTTCGGTCGCGAGATTGCTGAGGTCCGGGATCAGTTCTGCGGCCCATTCGACGCCACGCGCCTTGAGCCAGGCGGCGAGGAACCCGTCGCGGCCATGCTCGGTGAGGATTTCGCTGATCAGGGCCTGATCGGATTTGGCCGATGCGGCGCAAAGCGCCAGCCCGACTTCCGACAATCCGAGGTCAAACAGGCGGTTGCCGCGCCGCGACTGGCAGTAGTAGTCCCGCTTGGGCGTGGCCCGTGCGAGGATCTCGATCTGCCTGTCATTGAGGCCGAAACGGCGATAGATCGCGGTGATCTGGGGTTCGATGGCGCGCTCGTTGGGCAGCAACAGCCGCGTTGGGCAGCTTTCGATGATCGCCGGCGCGATGGCTGAATTGTCGATGTCGGACAGTGACTGCGTGGCGAAGATGACGCTGGCGTTCTTCTTTCGCAGGGTTTTGAGCCATTCCCTGAGTTGGTCCGCGAAGCCTTCGTCGTCGAGCGCCAGCCAGCCCTCGTCGATGATCAGCAGCGTGGGCCACCCGTCTAGCCGGTCGCCGATGCGGTGGAAGAGATAAGAGAGGACCGCGGGCGCCGCGCCGGTCCCGACAAGGCCCTCGATTTCGAATGCCTGCACGTCTGCTGAACCAAGATGTTCGGTCTCCGCATCGAGCAGCCGGCCATAGGGACCACCGACGCAATAGGCGCGGAGCGCCTGTTTCAGATCATTCGACTGGAGCAGCACGGCGAGGCCGGTGATGGTGCGTTCCCCGACCGGGGCGGAGGCGAGCGAGGTCAGGGCCGTCCAGATGTGCTCCTTCACCTCCGGGGTGATCTGGATGTTCTCGCGCGTCAGGATCGCCACGATCCAGTCGGCGGCCCAGGCGCGTTCGGCCGTCTCGTGAATGCGCGCCAGAGGTTGCAGCGAGACGGATGTTTCGGAAGCGTCGGTCAGCTCGCCACCAAGATCGTGCCAGTCACCTTGCATCGCGAGGGCGCAGGCCCGGATCGAGCCGCCGAAATCGAAGGCAAAGACCTGTGAGCGCGCGTAGCGCCGGAACTGCAAGGCCATTAGCGCCAGCAGCACCGATTTGCCGGCACCCGTCGGCCCGACGACAAGCGTATGGCCGACATCGCCGACATGGAGGGAAAACCGGAACGGGGTCGATCCTTCGGTCCTGCCATACAGCAGCGGGGGCGCGCCGAAGTGATCGTCCCGTTCCGGTCCCGCCCACACGGCGGACGAAGGGACCATGTGGGCAAGGTTGAGCGTCGAGACCGGCGGTTGCCGGACATTCGCATAGGCATGTCCGGGCAAGCTGCCGAGCCAGGCGTCGACGGCGTTGACCGTTTCGACCATGACGCTGAAATCGCGGGACTGGATGATCTTCTCGACCAGCCGCAGCTTTTCGTCGGCGCGGCGGGCGTCCTCGTCCCAAACGGTGACGGTCGCCGTGACATAGGCCATGCCCGCCATGTCGGCGCCAAGTTCCTGCAGGGCCATGTCGGCATCGGCCGCCTTGTTGGCGGCGTCGGTGTCGACGAGCGCGGATTGCTCGTTGGTCATCACCTCTTTCAGGATGGCGGCAATCGACTTGCGCTTGGCGAACCACTGGCGCCTGATCTTCGTCAGCAGCCGGGTCGCATCGGTCTTGTCCATGAGGATGGCGCGGGTCGACCAGCGATAGGGAAAGGCCAACCGGTTCATTTCGTCGAGCAGGCCGGGGGTGGTGGTTGCCGGAAAGCCGGTGATCGTCAGCACCCGGAGATGCTGATTGCCCAGGCGCGGCTCCAGCCCGCCGGTCAGCGGCTGATCGGCCAGCAGCGCATCGAGATAGGTCGGGGTTTCGGGCACGCGGACGCGATGCCGGTTGATCGAAATCGTCGAATGCAGGTAAGTCAGCGTCCCGGCGTCATCGAGCCAGCGGCATTCCGGCATAAAACCGTCGAGCAGCGCCAGCACGCGGTCGGTGCGGTCGGCAAAGCCGCGCACCAGTTCCCAAGGGTTCACGCTCGACGTTTCGCGGCCCTCGTAAAGCCAGGACTCGGAGCGGGCGGCATCCTCGGCGGGCGGAAGCCAGAGGAAGGTCAGGAAATAGCCAGAGACGAAATGGCTGCCTTTCTCCTCGAAATCGGCCTTGCGCTCGGCATCGACCAGCGCCGATGCGGGATCGGGGAAGCGGCTCGCCGGATAGGTGGCGGCTTCCGACCGCTGTGCTTCGACGAAGATCGCCCAGCCGGAGCCGAGGCGACGGAAGGCATTGTTAAGGCGGCCAGCGACCGCGACCAGCTCGGCCGCGACGGCGGAATCCAGATCGGGACCGCGAAACTTCGCGGTGCGCTGGAACGAGCCGTCCTTGTTGAGGACAACGCCGAAGCCGACCAGCGCTACCCAGGGAAGGTAATCGGCGAGGCGGGATGCGGTACGGCGGTATTCGGCGAGATTCATCATGGGCTTCCTCACACCGAAAGATGACCGGGGATGCGGAGGTGGCGGCGCGCGACCTCGACGAAGAGCGGATCGCGCTTGGCGGCCCAGACGGCGGCGATGTGACCGACGGCCCAGATCAGGATGCCGGCCAGCCAGAGCTGGAGGCCGAGGCCCACGGCTCCGGCCAGCGTGCCATTGAGGATCGCGACGGAGCGTGGCGCTCCGCCAAGCAGGATCGGTTCGGTCAGGGCGCGGTGAACCGGCACACTGAATCCCGGAACCGCGTCGAGCGCCTCGAAACTCACCGCCATCAGACCAGCGCTCCGCCGCCGAAGCTGAAGAACGAGAGGAAGAAGCTGGACGCCGCGAAGGCGATGGAGATACCGAAGACGATCTGGATGAGGCGACGGAAGCCGCCGCCGGTATCGCCGAATGCGAGCGTCAGGCCGGTGACGATGATGATGATCACTGCCACGATCTTGGCCACCGGGCCTTCGACGGATTCAAGGATGGATTGCAGCGGCGCTTCCCAGGGCATGGAGGAGCCAGACGCTTGGGCGGGGGCAGTCATCAGGCTCGCCCAGGTGAAGGCGGCGGCGGTCGCCAGATGATGACGGATACGAACGGCGCAACGGATCATGCAGGTTCTCCTGGAACGTGAGGGATTGAGGTGTCGGGAAAAGCGAGGGAAATCCGGTAATCGCCGTCGGGGCCGAGCCCTTCGACGCAGGCAAGTTCGGCCAGCCGGCGCGCGGAGCCGCGGCCAGCGAGGACGGCCACGAGGTCGATGGTCTCCGCGATCATCGCGCGCGGCACAGTGACGACGGCTTCCTGGATGAGTTGTTCGAGGCGGCGCAGGGCGCCGATGCCGGAACCAGCATGGATGGTGCCGATGCCGCCCGGATGGCCGGTGCCCCAGGCTTTGAGGAGATCGAGCGCCTCGGCGCCGCGCACCTCACCGATCGGAATGCGGTCCGGACGCAGGCGCAGCGAAGACCGCACCAGTTCCGACAAGGTGGCGACACCATCCTTGGTGCGCATCGCCACGAGATTCGACGCTGCGCATTGCAGTTCGCGGGTGTCCTCGATGATGACGACCCGATCCTGCGTCTTCGCCACCTCGGCGAGCAGCGCATTGGTCAGCGTCGTTTTACCGGTGGACGTGCCGCCTGCGACAAGGATGTTGGCGCGGGACGCGACGGCCGCGCGGAGCGTTTCCGCCTGATCGGCGGACATGATGCCGGCGGCCACATAGTCGTCTAGCGTGAATACTGCGACCGCGGGCTTGCGGATGGCGAAGGCGGGTGCGGACACGACCGGCGGCAGCAACCCCTCGAAGCGCTCGCCGGTTTCGGGCAGTTCGGCCGAGACGCGCGGGCTGCGCGCATGGACTTCGACGCCGACATGGTGGGCGACCAGCCGCACGATGCGCTCACCGTCAGCGGCGGACAGTATTTCGCCCGTATCGGCCAACCCTTCGGACAGCCGGTCCACCCAGATGCGTCCGTCCGGGTTCAGCATGACCTCGACGACAGACGGGTCTTGCAGCAGGGTTGAGATGGCAGGCCCGAGCGCTGTCCGGAGCATGCGCGCGCCGCGGTCCACATTTGCCTGTTTGTGGTTGATGCCTGGCATCTCGTCCCCGTTCCACCGGGGAGGCGAGAGACGATCCCCGGATGGGGATCACTAAAAGAGACACAAAACAGGTCGTTTCAACAAGTTTCGGTCGTCGTAGTAGTGTGGGATAAAATTACAGGAGAACGGCGGTGTGCCTGACCAGTCGGATGATCTGCAGGCACACCGGCATGCTCTCGACTGATTCGACCGGCCCGTGGCGTCAGGCCGCCTCGCCGGGACCGAGCCGACGTTCGCCCCAGGTGGTCCGCTCTCGGAAATCATGTCGCAAGTGGCTTAGCACTTGCGATAAAGTCTTGTGAAACGAATAGCCGCGACTTTCCGGGTGCAGCCGATCTATTGCGGGTTTCAGGAATTGCGCGAGATTGAGGCGCGCGCGCTCCATCTATAAGCAATAATTTCAACAAAACATGAAACGTTGAAATGATATGGACGAAAACGACGCGCTCGCGGGCTTCGCCGCGCTCTCTCACAAGGACCGCTTGCGGATAATCCGCATGTTGGTCGTCGCGGGGGCTGACGGCATGGCCGCTGGTGCCATCGCCGGCGCGCTCGATGATGCGCCGCCGTCGCGCGTCTCCTTCCATCTCAAGGAACTGGAGCGTGCCGGACTCGTGCAGGGGCGGCGAGATGGCAAGTCGATCATCTACAGCGCCAACTGGCCGGCGCTCTCCGATCTCGTCGCCTTCCTCATGCACGACTGCTGCCAAGGTCACTGCAAATATTGCGATCAAGCGATTGCCCTGTTCGCGAAATGCGAGGGCCGCCCAACCGGTACGATCCGCTGCGAATAGGACTGCCGATGCAGAAAGCCCTCGCCTTTGTTGAAAACAATCTCCTGCTGCTGGCCGTTGTAACGGCCGCGCTTGGCCTGCTCGTCCCTTCGCTCGGCATGGTCCTTGAAAGCGGCATAAGCCCGCTTCTGGCATTGCTGA
Source organism: Brucella anthropi ATCC 49188 (assembly GCF_000017405.1). Taxonomy (NCBI): domain Bacteria; kingdom Pseudomonadati; phylum Pseudomonadota; class Alphaproteobacteria; order Hyphomicrobiales; family Brucellaceae; genus Brucella; species Brucella anthropi. The sequence goes on along the minus strand of NC_009668.1, from coordinate 532,600 downwards.
TGCTGGTCATCAGCCTGACATTCGACGCTCACGCCGTGAAGCTGGTTTTCCGGAAGCCGAGCCGGCAGCTTTGGGCGCTTGGCCTCGTCTATGGTCCCATGTCGCTCGCCGGATGGCTCACCGGGCGGCTGTTCTTCGGCTCTGGGCCGCTGGCCGCCGGTCAAACCCTTGTCGGCACTCTGCCGACTGACGTTTCCGCTCCGTTGCTGGTCCTGCTCGCACGCGGCAATGTCGCCCTCGCGGCGGTCCTCAATGCGGTCAACACAGTGCTTTCGCCCTTCATCGTGCCGATCCTGTTCCTGCTTCTCACCGGAATCGAGCTGCAAGTTCCCATCGGGGCGATCATCATGGAATTAGTGCTGATCGTGGTGCTGCCGACCGTGATCGGGGTCTACCTACGCACGCGATACCCGGAAGCGGTCGGCCGACACGATGGCCTCTATCCCTCTCTTGGTTCGGTGCTCTACCTGCTCCTGCTTCTGGCGGTCGTGGGTCCAAACGCCGAAACAATCCTCGGCTATGGCTGGTTCGCCCTCCTAATCGCGCTGGCCGCGCTCACGCTGAACCTGATCGGCTATGCGGTCGGGTCCATCGCAAAAGTCTTTGTGGCCGACCGGCAAGAGCTGATCGCCTACCTGTTCACGGTGAGCAAAAAGGAGTTCTCCATTGCGGCGGCGTTCGTAGCGGCGTCCGGGTTGCCCTCGGAAATCGCCGTGCCTGCCGCCTTCTTCGCTGTGATCCAGATGATTACGTCACCGATCGCCGCAAAGATTTTGGCATCGAGAGGCCCGGCGCTGCGGTGAGCAGTCATTAGGTTCTGGCTGGCAGCGGAGACAGGCTCTCTATTATCCTACAATCTGCGACCAGCCCGCATCCACACTGGTCTATCATCCTGTCCAGTTCCGACTTGAGCGCAGTTAGGTCTTCGATTTTTCGCTCGACTTCCTTCCGGTGCTCCTTTGCAATCGCATCAATCGCCGCGCAGGACTGCGAACGATCGTCGGCCAGCTTGAGAAACTCCCTGATCTGATCGAGCGAGAAACCAAGCTCGCGCGCACGCCTGATGAAGCTGAGGCGGTTGAGGTGGCCCGGCTCATATGCACGGTAGTTGCCATCGGTACGCGAGGGTGCGGGCAGGAGACCGTTCTTCTCGTAGAACCGGATCGTCTCGACCTTGGTCCCCGTTCGTCTAGCCAATTGGCCGATCATCAGAATTCTGTCGTTCATCTCTTGACCCTATAGTTACTACAGGGTCTATCTACAATGTCACATCGGGAAAGTCGAGGTGACATCATGGCGGCAGCGAGCCCTTACAGACTGCGTGTAGAAGGCATGGACTGCGCCTCCTGCGCGTTGAAAATTGAAACGGTGATGCAACGCCTGCCGGGCGTTAGCGACATTCATGTCAGCTACGCCAACGAGACGCTCGCATTGCAACTGGATGAGGACCGTACGGCTCTCGGCACCATTGAGCAAAAGATCCGAGCGCTCGGCTACACACCAGTGATCGAGCAGACCGAGGCAAAGGCGAGCCCACCTCGGAAACGCAGCACGGAGGCGTGGTGGAAAGGCAGCAAGGGTCGGCTTGTGCTCCTTACCGGCGCGTTGTTCATCCTTGCCTTCGCCCTCGCGCGTGTCCTGCCCGAATCGGAGCAATGGCTATACTCGGGCGCTGCATTGATCAGCATCATCCCGTTCGCGAGGCGGGCGGTCGCCGGCGCGATGTCCGGCTCCCCCTTCACCATCGAGACGCTGATGACGGTCGCGGCACTCGGCGCGGTCGCCATCGGCGAGGCCGAAGAAGCTGCTGTCGTGATCTTTCTGTTCGCAGTGGGCGAATTGCTTGAAACCGTGGCGGCCGGCCGTGCGCGCGCTGGCATTGAAGCACTGATCGATCTCGTGCCTCGGGCCGCGTTCCGCGAGCGTGATGGTGTTGTTGAGAAGGTCGCCGCAGAAGATCTGGCCGTCGGTGATGTTGTCGTTGTTCGGCCTGGTGACCGTGTGCCGTCTGACGGCACGGTGATTGACGGCGTTTCTGAGGTCGATGAGGCCCCGGTGACAGGCGAATCCGTGCCCGTGCTGAAAGAAGCCGGCGCAAACGTCTATGCCGGCAGCATCAATGCAAATGGCGAGTTGCGGGTGTCGATCAGCCATGTCGCGGCCGACAACACCATCGCCCGTATCATCCACATGGTCGAGGAAGCCCAGGAATCAAAGGCCCCGACGGCGCGTATGATCGACCGTTTCAGCCGCTGGTACACGCCGGGCGCGATGGTCGTCGCGGCTCTGATCGTTGTCGTGCCGCCGCTCGCCTTCGGCGGTGACTGGATGACATGGGTGTATCGGGGTCTCGCGACGTTGCTGATTGCTTGTCCCTGCGCGCTCGTGATTTCCACACCGGCGGCTATTGCTTCGGGTCTTGCCGCCGGTGCGCGTCAGGGACTGTTGATCAAGGGCGGCGCGACGCTGGAAACACTTGGCAAGGTCGTAACCGTTGCCTTCGACAAGACGGGAACGCTGACGCGTGGCCACCCCCAGGTGACGGACATTGTGCCGATCAATGGTGATGAGAACTCCGTCCTTGCCATCGCGGCGGCCGTCGAGCGCAGCACCAGCCATCCTCTCGGGATTGCAATCGTGGAGGCGGCAAAGGTGCGGGGGCTCGAACTGCCCGCCACCTTCGGGGGCGGCGTTGCCACACCCGGCAAAGCGGTCACAGCGCGGTTGAAGGACGGCTTCGCTTCGGTCGGGTCTCCCCGTCACGCCGCCGAACAAACGGGCCTCGAAGAGAGCATCGTTGACACGATCACCGGGCTGGAGAGCCAGGGCAAGACGGTCGTCGTGCTCATCAAGGGCAAGACCATCGAGGGATTGATCGCCTTGCGCGACGAGCCGCGCGACGACGCTATCGAAGGTGTGAAGCGGCTGACAGATCGCGGCGTGCGCCCTCTGATGCTGACCGGCGACAACAAGCGCACGGCCGACGCCATTGCGGCTCATCTCGGCCTTGAGGCGAGCGCCGAACTTCTGCCCGACGCCAAGCTCGCCGAGATCGGCCGCCTCAGGGCTGATGGACCGATTGCCATGGTGGGAGACGGTATCAACGACGCTCCGGCGCTCGCTGCTGCCTCCGTTGGCGTTGCCATGGGTGCGGGCACCGACGTCGCGCTGGAAACCGCTGATGCCGCGCTGCTCAGAAACCGGGTGACGGGTATCGCTGATCTCATCGGATTGTCGCAGGCGACGCTCGGCAATATCTGGCAGAACATCGCAATAGCGCTTGGTCTGAAGGCTGTCTTCCTCGTGACGACTCTATTCGGCATTACCACGCTCTGGATGGCCATCCTCGCCGATACGGGCGCTACTGTCCTCGTTACGGCCAATGCGCTGCGCCTGCTGACCTGGCGCGGCACCCGCGACAAATGAGCTTGAACAGTGCGCACATGCAGGTCGCGGCTTCCACTTCTCGCCAAGAAAGCCGAGGTATAATTTATGAGTAATCAGTCCCAGGGCAGTGCCAATTCATCCGAGAAGAGCGAACAATGGGCGCTCGCATGGGTACTTGCGATTAATACTGCCCAGGCAGCCATTGTGGGAGGATTAGGTTGGTGGGCTCAGTCAACAGGATTGATGGGCTCTGCACTCGATAATCTTGGCGATGCCGGTGTCTACGCCATCAGCCTTTTCGTCGTAGGTCGCGGTTTGGCGGCGAAGGTTCGCGTTGCGCGGCTGTCGGGTATGCTCCTGATAGTATTCGCCGGTTTGCTTCTGTTTGAGGTTGGCCGACGCTTCTTCACTGGCTCCGATCCGATCGGGCCGGTCATGATCGCCGTGGCAATCGCGAGCGCGCTTACGAATATGATCTGCATGTGGTTCCTGAAATCACATCGGGAAAGTGGCGTGCATCTGCAAGCCTCATGGATATTCACGACAAACGATATGCTCGTGAACTCGGCGATCGCTGTTTCTGGTCTTGCAGTAATTCTTTTCAATTCGCCTTATCCGGATCTGATCATTGGCTTGGGTGTGGTTGTAGTCGTTGTCAGAAGCGGCTTCGAAATCCTTGAGAAGGCCGGCGAAGCTGGAAAAGGAGAAAAGGAACATGACTAGTTTGCGAGCCCTATCCGCCGCCTTCCTTGCCCTTGCAGTGTCGATCTCTCCTGCTGTGGGTCACGACTTCCAAGCTGGTTCGATCACCATCAATCACCCGTGGTCACGCGCGACTCCGCCGGTCACGCCGGTAGCCGGCGGCTATCTGACGCTGACAAACGATGGCGATATGGCCGATCGCCTGGTTTCAATCTCATCACCTCTGTCAGACCGGGTGGAAATCCATGAGTCGACCGTGAGCGATGGGGTTGCCAGCATGAGGCCTGTGCAAAATGGCATCGAAATTGGAGCTGGCGAGACCGTCGAGCTTCAACCTGGCGGTATGCACATCATGTTCTTGAAGCCATCGCGCCCTTTGAAGGATGGGGAGCGGTTTGCCGCGACTCTTGTGTTCGAGCAGGCCGCTGCGATCGACGTTGAGTTCGTTGTGCAGAACATGGGCGCTCGTCCGGAATCTGCGAACGAACATGACGGACACGGAGAGGCTGTCCAATGAGCGGCGTCAAACTTTTCCGCCTTGTTGCATGGGTTGCCGTCGCCGCTGTCGGCGGGCTTTTCATCGGCCTGTCCGTATCCAAGCCTTGGCAACAGCAAACCGTGGCGGTCGCGTCCTCGACAGGCACGGCAGCCATCGGCGGCCCGTTCCAGCTCACATCCCATCGAGGCGAAACGATCGACAATGCTGCGCTGGCCGGAAAGCCTTATCTCGCCTTCTTCGGCTTCACCCATTGTCCCGATGTGTGCCCGACGACGCTCTATGAACTGAGCGATCTCATGAACGAGCTCGGGCCGGTGGCCGACCAGTTCAACGTCCTGTTCTTCACCGTCGATCCCGAACGGGACACACAAGAATTGCTGGCTCAGTACATGACAGCCTTTGATAACCGCATCCTCGCACTGCGGGGAAATCGACAGGAAACGGACGCTGTGGTGAAGGCCTTTGCGGCCTATGCGCGAAAAGTGCCTCTGGAAGGGGGCGAATACACAATGGATCATACCGCCGGCGTTTACCTAATGGATGCCGAGAGCCAATTCGTCGGCACGCTCGACATGCACGAGCCGCGTGAGATTCGATTGCAGAAGCTCCGCCGCCTGGCGGGCGAGATTGGCTGATGGAGTTCTCCAGTATCGGAATAGCGACGGCTTTCGCCGCAGGTGTCGTATCCTTCCTGTCGCCCTGCGTCCTTCCGCTGGTGCCGGGCTATATCTCCTACGTCGCAGGCCGCACGATTAGCCCGGATGGCACTGCGGCCGATGCCGAATTCAAGGCGGCAAGCCGAACTCTCGGCCTCAGCCTCTGCTTCGTGCTCGGCTTTACGACCGTGTTCGTCCTCCTTGGGGCCAGCGCAACCGTGTTGAGCCGGCTCCTGCGCATGTATCTTTTCGAAGCGAACCTGATCGGAGGCGTAATCGTCGTCCTCTTCGGTCTGTTCACGACAGGCCTCGTACCAATGCCCTGGCTCAATCGTGAAGCGCGGTTCCATGCCAATCCGGGCAGCGGAAGCGCCGGCGCGGCTTATCTCCTCGGTCTCGCTTTCGCGTTCGGCTGGACTCCCTGCATCGGACCAGTGCTGGGCGCGATTCTGACCCTGTCCGCCGCCAACGCCACGGTCGCAAGCGGAACGACGCTGCTCGCCGTCTACTCGCTCGGCCTTGGCCTCCCTTTCATCTTGGCCGCTTTGTTCATGCGCGGGTTCATGGCGCGGATGATGTCGATGCGCCGTACTGGCCGGGTGCTCAAAATCGTCGCTGGTGGGGTGATGGTGGTGATGGGCATCGCCATGATCACCGGCCATCTAACCAGCTTTGCGATATGGCTGCTCCAGACTTTCCCGGCCCTCGGCCGGATCGGCTAAGCCGGAGTTTAAAGGACATTTGGACATGCTCAGGCTCGGCCTTCCCATCGCCCTTGGCGGATTTTTCCTTGATCAGGCGACGAAGTGGTGGGTCCTGAACCATGTTATGAACCCGCCTCAGGTCATCCCCGTCACCGGCTTCTTTAATCTCGTGCTCGGCTTCAATACCGGCGTGAGCTTCGGATTGTTCGGCCAGGCGCCGGCTTGGCTCCTGATGGCGTTCACGCTCGCTATAGTCGCTGGCCTCCTTGTCTGGATCCATCGAAGCGACAGCCGCCTGACGGCATCCGCCCTCGGGCTCGTGGTTGGGGGGGCGCTCGGCAATCTGCTCGACCGGCTGCGGCAGGGTGCGGTGGCGGATTTCCTGGATTTTTACATTGGCAGCTATCATTGGCCCGCCTTCAACCTTGCCGACGTGGCGATTGTCTGTGGGGTCGGGCTTTTGCTGGTGGAGAGCGTTCTGGCACGAGGCAAAACAAAGGCTGCATGAACAGAAGTCCTCGCCAGCTATCCGAAACTATCGCCGCAAAATTCCCGGAACCTGCAACGTAGCGGGATTTAGAAGTAGTACGACATGGCAATGGCTCGGGCGGGCTTAGCCGCAGCAGGCAGACGCTCTCGTCTGCTGCGCGCGATGCCTCGGCTTGCAGATTGCGGGGCGCGGGCTGAGACGCACAATCGTCCGGTCTTTCTCGATCTCGATTCCGGCCCCGTCATAGACCTGCATCGGCTCACCGGGCCGGCTCACCTCCCATGTCAACCGCGCGTCCGTGTCAAGCTGGACCCTGCTGCCGACCTTTCCCAAGATTGACCGGAACTTGGCGACGGTCATCGGCATGCTGCCTTCGGTCGGGGGAATATCCTCGACCTGCAAGACCGTCTCCCGCCACGCATCGGGATTGCCGCCGCAATCGAGCGTGACGAAGGAACCGGCCTTGACCTCCGTGATGTGATAGCCGGCCTGCACCTGCTGCCCGTCGCCATAGGCGAGCACAAGAACCTTGTCGGCATGGCCCTCCAAAATATCGAGGATCGCCCCGAGCGAGGCAACATCAGGAAATTCTGTGATTAAGGGGCTGGCGTAAGCGTTCATGTCCGTGTATCCATGATTCAACTACTCTTGAGATGTTGAGGCATACATGAACGAAAAGCAAGCCCTCTCTGCCTTCGCGGCGCTCTCGCAGGAAACCCGGCTGCGCATCGTGCGCCTGCTGGTGACGGCCGGCCCGGAAGGGATGCCGGCCGGCGCGATCGGGGAAGCGATGGACGGCGCATCGTCGTCGCGCATGTCCTTCCACCTGAGCCACCTTGAACAAGCCGACCTCATCGAGTCGCGGCGCGACGGGCGCTCGATCATCTACAGCGCCTCCTATCCGGCGCTGTCCGGCCTGCTCGAATTTCTCATGCGCGATTGCTGCCAAGGCCACCCGGACGTGTGCAACCCGGCAGTCGCCGCGCTGTCCTGCTGCAAACCGACGAAAGGCGTCACCCATGCCTGAGCCTATGGCCAATCACTCCGATAGAATCTTCAACGTGCTGTTTCTTTGCACCGGAAATTCCGCCCGCTCGATCCTTGCCGAAAGCATCTTGAACAAGGATGGTGCGGGTCGCTTCCGGGCCTATTCGGCTGGAAGCCAGCCCAAAGGCGAAGTGAACCCGCTCGCCCTGAAGGTACTCGAAAGCTACGACTACCCGGCTGAAGGCTTCCGATCGAAAGGATGGGAAGAATTCTCCGGCCCCGACGCGCCGGTGATGGATTTCGTGTTCACCGTCTGCGACAACGCGGCCGGCGAAGCCTGTCCGGTCTGGCCGGGCCAGCCGATGACCGCGCATTGGGGTATCGAAGACCCCGCCACCGTCGAGGGCACCGAGATTCAGCGCATGGCGGCTTTTGTCACGGCGTTTCGCTACATGAAAACCCGGATTTCGGTCTTCGTGGCCTTGCCCGTCGCCAGCCTCGATAAATCGTCGCTCAATATGAAGCTCAACGAAATCGGTCAATCCGAAGGGGCAGCCTCGCCCCGCTCTGGCGCGGCGTGAGGCAATCCATGGATGTCATTGTCTACCACAATCCCGATTGCGGCACCTCGCGCAATACGCTCGGCCTGATCCGCAATTCCGGCGTCGAGCCGCATATCATCGAATATCTGAAAACCCCGCCCTCACGGGCGCTGCTCGCGCAACTCATCGAGCGCGCCAGCCTGACGGCCCGCTCGATCTTGCGGGAGAAAGGAACGCCCTATGCCGACCTCGGCCTTGGCGATCCAGAATTGAGCGATGACGCATTGCTCGACGCCATGATGGCGCACCCGATCCTCATCAATCGCCCCCTCGTCGTCACCCCCCAAGGGGTCAAGCTCTGCCGACCGTCCGAAGCCGTTCTTGATCTGCTGCCCCCACAACGGGGCGAGTTCGTCAAAGAGGATGGCGAGCGGATCATTGACGAACATGGACGGCGCGTTGCTTCCGCCTGACTTTCAGCCTGCGATTGGAGAATACTGATGGCTTCCCTCAAGCCAGCTTCCCGCCTTGGTTTCCTCGACCGCTATCTGACGGTGTGGATTTTCGCCGCGATGGCACTCGGCGTCGTGCTGGGCACGATATTCACCGGCTTGCCGGAAGCTCTCAACGCCATGTCGGTCGGCACCACCAACATACCGATCGCCATCGGCCTGATCCTGATGATGTATCCGCCGCTCGCCAAGGTGCGCTACGAAGAACTGCACCGGGTCTTTTCCGACAAGCGAGTGCTGATCCTTTCGCTGGTACAAAACTGGATCATCGGCCCGACGCTGATGTTCGCGCTGGCCGTGATCTTCCTGCGCGACCACCCGGAATACATGACAGGACTGATCCTGATCGGACTCGCCCGCTGCATCGCTATGGTGCTGGTCTGGAACCAACTCGCGCGCGGCGACAATCAATATGTCGCCGGTCTGGTTGCCTTCAACTCGATATTCCAGATTCTGTTCTTCTCCACCTATGCGTGGTTTTTCCTTTCCGTCTTGCCACCCCTCTTCGGCCTTGAGGGCAGCGTCATAGACGTGAGCTTCTGGACCATTACCGAAGCGGTGCTGATCTATCTCGGCATTCCCTTCCTCGCCGGGTTCCTGACGCGCCGCATCCTCATCGCTCGCAAAGGCGCGGGCTGGTATGAGCACGAATTTCTGCCGCGCATCAGCCCCATAACGCTAGCCGCGCTGCTGTTCACCATTGTCGCCATGTTCAGCCTCAAGGGCGCGGACGTGGTGTCGCTGCCTCTCGATGTCCTGCGCATAGCCATTCCCCTGGCGCTTTATTTCGTCATCCAGTTCCTCATCAGCTTCGCGATGGGCCGGCTGATCGAGGCGGATTATCCGCGCACCACGGCCATCGCCTTCACCGCTGCCGGCAATAATTTCGAGTTGGCCATCGCGGTCGCCATCGCGGCATTCGGTCTCGCATCGCCGGTGGCCTTCGCCGCCGTCATCGGCCCGCTCGTGGAAGTGCCCGCACTGATCCTGCTCGTTCATGTCGCGCTCAGGCTCGGCGCGAAGTGGTTTCCCGAGAAAGGGACGCCCGTTGCCGTTCCGGCCGAGGCCAAGCCATGACGGTTTCCGACCTTCCTAATGTGGTCCGCGCGGTGCTCGACAGCCCATCGGCTGAACGCCTACGAACGACGCCCTCTGCTCATCCGCCGCGCATTCTCCTGCTCTACGGCTCGTTGCGTGAACGCTCCTATAGCAAGCTGCTCACGCTCGAAGCCGAACGGCTCCTCAACCACTTCGGCGCGGAAACCCGTGTGTTCGATCCGCACGGCCTGCCGCTGCCTGATGGTGCGCCCGTTGATCATCCGAAGGTGCAGGAGCTTCGGAAACTTTCGGAATGGTCCGAAGGGCAGGTCTGGACCAGCCCCGAACGTCACGGTGCCATGAGCGGAGTCCTCAAGGCGCAAATCGACTGGATACCGCTCGCGGTTGGCGCAGTTCGCCCCACCCAGGGCCGCACATTGGCCGTGATGCAAGTCTCTGGCGGCTCGCAGAGTTTCAACGCCGTCAACCAACTTCGCGTCCTCGGCCGCTGGATGCGGATGATCACCATCCCCAACCAGTCCTCGGTCGCCAAGGCATATCAGGAGTTCGACGAAGCGGGTCGAATGAAGCCTTCATCCTATTACGACCGGGTGGTCGATGTGATGGAGGAACTGGTGAAGTTCACGCTTCTGACCCGCGACGTCGCTCCTTACCTCACCGACCGCTACAGCGAGCGCAAGGAAACCGCCCAAAAGCTGGAAGAGCGTATGGCGCTCAAGCGCGTCCGGTGACGACAAACCTGCCGGCTCAAACGGGCCTGTCTCCCGACGCGAGAAGGTGGCCCGTCATCTCCGCGCTCGGCATCGTACAGATATTTGCATGGGGCAGCTCCTATTACCTGCTCGCCGTTCTCGCCGCCCCGATCGCGGCCGATACGGGTTGGCCGCTTTCATGGATCGTCGGCGCTCTCTCCATTGGCCTGCTCGCGGCCGGCGTCGTTTCCCCGCGCGTGGGTGACGCCATTGGCCAGCACGGCGGGCGTCCCATCCTTGCTCTGGCTTGCCTGCTGTTCGCTGCCGGCCTCGTCATCCTTGCGGCTGCGCCGTCCCTATGGGTATTCGTCGCCGGATGGATCGTGCTCGGTATCGGCATGGGGGCCGGCCTTTATGATGCGGCATTTGCCACGCTCGGGGGCTATTATGGCCGTTCCGCGCGATCCGCCATCACTACACTGACCTTGTGGGGCGGCTTCGCAAGCACGGTCTGCTGGCCGCTCTCGGCCTTGTTTCTGGAGCATCTGGGATGGCGCGGGGCCTGCATGGCCTATGCCGGCATTCATCTCGCGATCTGCCTGCCGCTCGTGCTGCTGGTCCTTCCGAGCAACGGCAAGCCCAGGCCGATCGGTGGCAAAGACCAAGCTCCTGCGATCAAGCTGCGCGACCATGAGCGCCGGGCCTATCTGATCATGATGGCGATCGTGGTGCTGGCCGGATTGGGCGTCACCATCATATCGGTGCATCTGCTGACCCTGTTGCAGCAACGCGGGCTGTCGCTGGGCGAAGCTGTAGCCCTCGGCGCGCTGATAGGCCCGGCCCAAGTCGCCGGCCGAATTGGCGAAATGGCGAGCGGGGGGAGGCATCATCCCTTCTGGACACTCGCGGCCGCCTCCGTCCTGAGCGCGGCAGGGGTGACGATGCTCGCGGCAGGTTTTCTCATCATCGGCCTGTCGCTCATCCTCTACGGGGCCGGCAATGGCATCTTCTCGATCGCCAAGGGTGCGCTCCCGCTCGCCCTGTTCGGACCTTCCCGCTATGCGCCGATCATGGGGCGGCTTGCCCGGCCCAGTCTCGTCGCCCAAGCTGCCGGCCCAACCGTGGGTGCGATCCTGCTTTCGGTCGGGGGCACCGATCAAACTCTTGTGGCGCTGGCAGCTCTCGCCATCGCCAATCTCGCCCTCGTCGCGCTGTTATGGGGGCCGATCAAAGGAGAAGCGGGAAGCAACGATAAGTTTTGAGAAGCCGTCACGAAGATCCCTGATTTTTGTAGCAGGTCAGGCCAACGTTGAATTTTCAGGGGAATTTCTGTCGCAAATGTCGCGTGCGAAAGTCAAAATTGTGCGACTGATTTTTGCGACACGTCGCGGCCCGGAATCCGGGCCGCAATGGATTACCGCTCTTCCCGCTGCTGTGGTGCTGGACCGATTGTAGCGGGTTCCCCTTCGATGATGCGGATCGGCACGCCCAAAGCAGCCGAAAGGGATGCTTCGCTGCCACCGGCAAGCTCTGTTCCGGGGAGAACCGTAAGAACCACATATCCGGTGCGCTCATCGACATATCCGCCGTAGCCATCGGGAAGAACGCGCGTAATCATCTGGCGGTCATCCAACGCGGCGACCAGTTGATCGACGGTATGGGATGCGCCTGTCAGGACTTCGACACGCACCCGATCTTCGCCCAATTGGTACTGAAGCGTGCCCGCATCCCGGTCTCCCGTTAGCCTGACGACGACATGGAAATCGGGCTCGCGCTCGATGAAGATACCGGCGATACGGTCGCGGAAACGCTCCTGTAGGGCGGCCGAAAGCGGGCCGGTGTCCGGCTCCATCTCATGCGAGGGGATTTCAGGAACATAGTTCTCAGGCAACCCGGCCGGTCTGGCGGACGTGGGCGCCTCCGCGCCTGCCACGGATGCTGCCGCGACAAACACCGTTGCGCCAAAAGCCCCCGCCCATACCCTATTCATTTGTGGTTTTGCCGCGTGCTTCGAAGAGCGCGGCCTTGTCTTCCGCGGGGCTGATGAAACCGTCGCCATCGGTGTCGATCTGGTCGAAGACTTCATCGGTCATGTTCGGATTCCCGGCTTTCGCCTCTTCCCGGCTCAGCTTGCCGTCGCCATCCGTGTCGCCCGCGTCCCATTCGGCCTGCCATGCGGCTTCGTCAAAATCTGCGGGCGGTTCCGTCTGGGCGAAGGCAGGGACGGCGAGACCGATGGCGAACAGGCTGGCAATGGCAAGTCTCAAGGCTGTTCCTCCAAAGTCGAGTGAATATACAGCCATCACCTTAGGATAATTCGCGAAAATCCCAAAGACCGCGACAGTCGCGAAGGCCGCTTCCGGCGGATCCTTGTTACTGCTCAGCCAACCGGGAGCGGGAACTCGTGTCAACGACTAAGGCGGCCAAATTCAACTCTCTGATCCGTCACATCCTCCGACACCTCCTGCCGCAGCTTCGGTCCCTGTGCGAGGCGGCGACCGAGCGCGGTGATGAACGCCTCGTATCGCTCCGCTGATTTGGCCTTCGCGGCCTTTGCCGCCGGCTCAGGCAAGGCCGGTGTGGTGTTGACCCAGAAGCGGATGAAGACCGCCAGGCTTTCGACGGCGATGCCGACGTCTCGTTCAAGCCGGTCCATGCGGCGATCGAGTCGATCGAGGCGCTTGGCGATTATCGCCTCTCGGCGTTCGGCATCGTCGGGAGACAGGAATGAGGCGATGGCCGCCTCGCCGATCATCGACTGCGACCGGTCCCGCCGCGCGGCAAACTCGGTCAGGGCTTTTTCGACATCGGGGTCCAGATAGACGGTGAGTTTTTTCTTCTTCCGGAGATTGGCCATGGCGCTACAGCTCCATGCCGTCGTTCGGGTCCATGGCAACCTGCCGGGCAATGCCCTGCACCTGGCGGATCATGCGCCGATTTTGCATGGCCTCTTCCTCAACTTCATCGGGCGGCGCGATCTCGAATTCGTTCTCGAGGGGCTTTTTCTTCTCCACGGGCTTTACGCGGCTGAGTTCAGGCTGCAATCGGCGTTCGGATTCGGTCGGATCTTCGTCATTGGTTCTCTGGTCGCCGTGATCCGTGGCGCCTTCCGGTCGCGCCGGGATCGGAAGCTTGGTCCAGTCGTCGGGCCGCGTTTCTTCGGGACCTTTCAATTCAGGCGGTGACAGAACGCGCTCGCGAAACCGGGCGTCCTCGTAATAGCGCGCCTTCGTCGCCCGGATCGGGGGGATGCCCGCCACCATGACGATCTCCTCATGTGGGGGAAGCTGCATGATCTCGCCCGGCGTCAGCAACTGGCGCGCGGTTTCCGAGCGCGAGACCATAAGGTGCCCGAGCCAGGGCGACAGGCGATGGCCGGCATAGTTCTTCATCGCCTTCATCTCGGTGGCGGTGCCGAGCGCATCCGACACCCGTTTCGCCGTGCGCTCGTCGTTGGTGGCGAAGCTGACGCGGACATGGCAGTTGTCGAGGATCGAGTTGTTCGGCCCGTAGGCTTTCTCGATCTGGTTCAGCGACTGCGCGATCAGGAATGATTTCAGACCGTAGCCGGCCATGAAAGCCAGCGCGGTCTCGAAGAAATCGAGCCTGCCCAGCGCCGGAAACTCGTCCAGCATCAGAAGGAGCCGATGCCGCCCGGCGTTCGCCTGCAGGTCTTCGGTCAGGCGACGGCCGATCTGATTGAGCAGCAATCGCATCAGCGGCTTGGTGCGGTTGATGTCGGAGGGCGGCACGACGAGGTAAAGCGTGACCGGCTGATCGCCTCCCACAATATCGCTGATGCGCCAGTCGGAGCGGCGTGTGACTTCGGCCACGACCGGATCGCGATACAGGCCGAGAAACGACATCGCCGTCGACAACACGCCGCTGCGCTCGTTCTCGGACTTGTTGCGCAGCTCGCGCGCGGCGCTGGCAACGACCGGGTGCGGCCCCGCTTCGCCCAGATGCGCGGTCTTCATCATGGCGCGCAACGTGGAATCCACCGGGCGCTTCGGATCGGACAGGAATTTGGCCACACCTGCCAGGGTCTTGTCGGGTTCGGCGTAAAGCACATGCAGGATGGCGCCCACCAGCAGCGAATGGCTGGTCTTTTCCCAATGGTTGCGCTTGTCGAGACTGCCTTCCGGATCGACGAGGATGTCGGCGATGTTCTGGACGTCGCGCACCTCCCACTCGCCGCGGCGCACTTCCAGCAGCGGATTGTAGGCCGAGGATTTCGGGTTGGTCGGGTCGAAGAGCAGCACGCGGCCGTGCTGCGAGCGGAAGCCGGAGGTGAGCTGCCAGTTCTCACCCTTGATGTCGTGGACGATGGCCGACCCCGGCCAGGTCAGCAGCGACGGGACGACGAGGCCGACGCCTTTGCCCGAACGTGTCGGGGCAAAGCACAGGACATGCTCCGGCCCGTCATGGCGTAGATAGTCCTTCTCGTAACGGCCGAGAACAACACCATCGGGATCGAGCAGGCCCGCCGCCTTGATCTCTCCTTTCCCGGCCCATCGCGCCGAGCCATAGGTGGCGACGTTTTTCGCCTCGCGCGCCCGCCAGACCGACATGCCGATGGCGACGGCAATGGCGATGAAGCCGCCCGATGCCGCGATGATCCCGCCCTTGGCGAAGATCGGCGGCGCATAGGCTTCGTAGAAATACCACCACCAGAAGATCGCGGGCGGATAATAGATCGGCACGCCGAACATCACGAACCAGGGCGGCCCGAGTTGCGCCTGATAACCGAGGCTCGAGGCGACATACTGGGTCGCGCCCCAGGTGGTGGCGAGGATGATGAGGAAGACGATGGTGATCTGTCCCCAGAGGATCTTGGTCGCGGACATTGCGATGGTCCTTTCTGGTTGAGGCTAAAGGCCGAGGGAGCGCTTGCGCCCGAAGTCCCAATCTACGCCGCCATCATCGCGGGCTACGCCGGAGACGTGACGGCCGATCTGTTTTTCGAGAGAGGGCGACCAGGGCACGAGCTGGAAGCCGAGGCCGTCGTCGATCATGGCGAAGCGGCCGGAGGCGAGCGCGAAACGCTGGCGATAGGAGCCGGCGACATATTCGCCGCTGGCTGCGCGCTCGAAGGACATGCCGGTCTCGGTTGCGAGCTTCTCGCCGAGGTTGTCGAGTTCGCGTTGGCGCAAGGTGCTGAGCAGCCGGCGCGCGAAGACGACGCGACCGCCCTGCCGCTCGGCAAAGCCCTCGCCGATCAGATGTTCAGCGCGTTCGTCCAGAGCCTGACGGACCTCAGCGCCGAAACCGCTGTCCGACAGCGCGATCGGATCGCGGGCGATGGCCTGCCGGTCGAGCCAGGTCGCGCCCGAGGCGCCGACTTGCGCACCAAGATCGAGATCGGCGCGGACGGCGAGCGCGACGCGGCGCTGCCCCTGCGGGTCCTCCCAGGATCGCAACTCGACGATGGAACCGGGCGGACTGTCGCCGGCGGCGTCGAGATGCGGCAGCTTGATGTGATGGGTCCGCCCGTCGGTGCCGTCGACCACGGCATAAGCGGTGCCCTTCAACTCGTCGTCGAGGCCGCGCTCGACCAGGCGGCCGATGACGGGAACGTCAAGGCTTTCGCCGGCGAGGACATAGCTGGCCGAGCCGCGTTCGATGCCGCGTTCGGTCAGGGCACGGTGCATGCGCTTGATGATGTCGCCGCGCTCGCCCAGTTCACGCAGGACCGCTTCGGCTTCGGGCTTGATGAACCATTGCGAGAGGCCGATCTCTTCGGCAAGCCCGCGGATTTCAAGGGTTCGCAGCCGCCCCACCTTCAGAGTATGAAACTCGTCCGGCTGGCGGTCGGGAAGCGGGGCAAGGTCGATGATGCCGGACTTGCCGGCGTCGCGCACAAGCTGCCGGTCGAGCTGCGTCCAGCGTTCCGCCTCGACCTGCCGCTCCAGATTGCGGTGGATCTCCAGATCGGTGCGGGGCCCGAGTTCCTGCGTGACCAGATCCTGCGCACGGGCGCGCATGCCCTCCTTGAGGTAGTCGCGGGAAATCACCAGGTCCTGGCCATCGTCGGTGCGGCCGCGCAGGATGATATGGATATGGGGATTGTCGGTGTTCCAGTGATCGACGGCGACCCAATCGAGGCGCGTGCCGAGATCCTTCTCCATCTGCCCCATCAGCTCGCGGGCGTGATCCTTCAGATTGGCCATGTCCACCGCGTCTTCGGGCGAGACGATGAAGCGGAAATGATGCCTGTCGTCCTGGCACTTTTCCGCGAAAGCGCCGACATCCATGTCGTCCCTTTCCGGGCCGAACATCCGCGCCTTTTCCCCGTCGCGGGTCACGCCATCGCGGCGCAGATAATTAAGGTGTGCGCCGAGCGGAGCCGAGCGTGCCGTTTGGCGAACCACGCGGGTCTTGATGACGGCGATGCGCGAGCGTCCGGTGAGAAGCCGGTTGGCCTGGATGCTGGCGCGCTGACCGCGCCCGAAGCGTGAGCGGTTGCCCGAGGTGATCTTGCCGGAGCGCGAGACGCGTCCGCCGGCTTTCTGGGCGGCGGCGAGCGCCTGGGCGACAAAGGGCCTCGCCTGTTGCGCGCGGGTCGAGCGGATACGGCCCGGACGGATGCGGAACTCGTTGTCATCGGACATGGGGCGCCCCCGCACGGTGCAAATCATCAAGGAAAATCAGGAAGAGGAGCGCGCAGCGCACGGTGCGCGCCAGCGCCGCACGGTGCGGGACGCGCCGGAAACCTGAACAAAAACAACCGCCCGCCACAGCCGCACCGTGCGGCCTTTTATCTCGCCATCTTTCGGTCGTGGTGCCTGCCGCCACCCTCTGCGCCCTCCATGACACGCCAGCGCCCGATGGGATGCGAATTGCGGTGCCGCTGCTCATGGCCGGTCCCCACCGGCATCGCGGGCGACGAACAGCCCCTCCGACTGCAAGGCGGTGAGTGCGTCCGGTGCCGCCGGGACGAGCGAAGGGGCATCGTCCGGCGTGCGGTCGGGGGACGCGGGATCGGCAGCGGAAGCGCCGATTTCACGCGCGACGAAGAGCGCCGCCTCGCGCCAGTCGGGCGGCGGAGCGACCGTCGAGCCGCTGCCGGAAGGCCGCTCGCCGAGCAGGATCGGCGTCAAAGCAGCGACATAGGCGCGCGTCTCGGCAGGCAGCGGACGAGCCGTCGCGCGGTATTCATCGTAGCGACCGGGACCGGCATTGTAGGCCGCGAGCATCGCGGCAACATTGCCGTAGCGATCCCACATCTCGCGTAGGTAGGCGGTGCCCGCGAGGATGTTGTCGCGCGGCTCGAAGGGGTCGCGGCCGAGAGCATGGCGGATGCGCAGCTCCGCCCAAGTCGAGGGCATGACCTGCATCAGCCCCATCGCGCCGGCAGACGATATGGCGTGCATATTGCCCGCGCTTTCGACCTGCATCACGGCGATGATCCATGCCGCCGGGATGCCGAACCGCTGCGAAGCCTCTTCGATATGGGCGCCGTGCGGATGCACGGCGACGGCACGACCCATCACGGCGATCTGCGCCAGGCCGGGCAGCGGGGCAATGGCTGTGACGAACAGGCCGGAAAGAAGAAGGAGGAGGATGCGGCGGCGGGCGCCACATCTCCCCGAGGCGGGACGGATGCAGGACGTGACCATGATCACTCCTGCTCGTCGCGCTTCTTTTGGCGGGTCCAGTGCAAGCCCCAGTCGCGGCCGTCTTCGTCCGACTGGAACAGGCGGGCGCGGATCGGCTGCTGGAAAACTGGATCGTCGAGAAGCACGGAGACGAACGGTCCCGCGCGCTCGCCGGAATGTTTCCAGCCTGCGCCGACTTCCGGCCCATACTCATCGCCGAGATGGATGCGATAGGCAGGCGCCTTGTCGGCGTCCGCATTTTCCGACGGCGTAAAGGTCAGCTCGACGTCCAGCGAGAGCGTGCGGAGTCGCCCGGAATAGCCGGACGGGGTGCGGGTAAACTGGCCGATCTGTGCCATGGAAGGCTCCTTTCCTATGCGGTGGAGAAGACGCGGGACGGCTCAACGGCCCCGCTCTGGACGCGCTGTCACCGCATCGGCGCGCGCCAGACAAAGCGGCCCTCGCCGTCTTCGTCGGTGAAAAGCGGGATCGCGTGGCCGATCACCGCCGAGGCGGGGAACGGGCCGAAATAGCGGCCGTCGAGGCTGTCGCCGACGTCCGGGTTCATCAGGAACACTTCGCCCTCGGCGATGACGCGACAGCCCTGCCAGACCGGCAGGTCTCGGCCGAAGCTGTCGTGGTCGCGCGCCTCGCCGAGCGGAACGCCGTCGACGATAATGGCGCGGCCATCGCGGCACAGGCGCTGTCCGGGCAGGCCGAGAACGTGCTTCAGAAGCGGCACGTCGCGTGCGACGTAGCCGCGCTCGACCATAAACGAGGCGAAGGGTTCGGGTGGGATGACGGCGACCAGATCGGGCACCGCGATCCGGTCGTCGGGTGCGACAGTATAGAACCCGATCGGCACGCTGGCCGATGCGTTCCAGACCAGCCTTGGCGCAGTCGGAACGAATCCGGCAAAGGCGATCCCGAGCGTGGCAACCGTCGTCACCATGACATAGCGAAAGCGCGTCATGGGGCGATCTCCCGCCGCCAGAGCCATGCCTGATGACGCTCCGCGGTGTAGGGACGCGGCGCTTCGCCTGCGTTTATCCAGTGGGAGACGTGCCGCCAATGATCGGGATCGACTTGGGCCGGATCGACACCTATGGCCTCGATCCCGTCGACATGGCGAAGGACAGCCTCGACCTTCGGCCAGCCTTCGATCTTCAGCAGGATTTCGCCGCCTGGACGGACGAAGGGCAGCGTCTGATAGGACTGGCCCGGCGCAACCGCGCGCAGGATGTCGAGGCGCGAAATGATCGTGCCGTGGTCGTTCGCCGCCCAGCGGACGAACGCAAACACCGTGCCGGGATGGAAGAATACAACACGCCGGTTGCGATCGAGGATCTGCTCACCAGTCGCATGGCCGAATCTGATCCAGTATTCGGTCTTGCCTTCCACCCAGGTCAGTTCCGCGCGGGTCAGATCGCCGTCATGGGCGTCGATGCCGATCATGGGCGGTCTCCCCCTATGTCGGGAAACTCGCGCGCCAGCAGGTCGCGCAGCATGTCGGCGACGGTGATGCCGCGCTGGAAGGCCGCGATCTTGATGCGGCCGCGCAGCGCCGGCGTGATGTCCACGGTCAGCCGCGCCGAATAGGCGTCGGCGGTATCCGTGCGCTTTGGCGGCGCGTCGCCGGCCTTGATCCAGCTATCGGGATCGGCCGGGCGCGTAGCGAAGCAGCGCTTCTCGGTGCGCGCCGTCATGACGAAATTCCGTCATGGAATGGCAGCACGGTGGCGATGCGCGCCCGCGCGCACTCGGCCATGTCGGGGTCGATCTCGCAGCCGAGATAGCGCCGGCCGGAAAGCCGGCAGGCTTCCCCGGCCGCGCCGGAACCGGCGAACCAGTCGCCGACCAGGCCGCCTTCGGGGCAGCTCGTGCGGATCAGGATCTCCAGGAGCGCCGACGGCTTTTCGGTCGGATGGATGGCGCGGCCGTGGCAGTTGCGCAGGTAGATGACCGAGCGCATGAGGCGCGGCCCGCCGTCATGGCTGACATAATGGCCGGCGTCGATCTGGCCGGTATGGGGCGGGCGCTGCTTGCGCCGCACCGTGCGGGCCGTCGCGTCGGGCGTGGTCTGGACGTCGTTGTAGATGTCACGCCAAGCGGTCTCGGCGGGATAGAACTGGACGGCCAGTTCATGCACCCGCTTGAAGCGGTCGGCATGAAAGCCGGTGCCGTTCTGCTTTTCCCAGACGATCTCCTGCGCGATCCGCAAGCCGGCGTCAGTGAAGCGGTCGGCGGTCGCCATGAAGCTGCGCAGCGAGCCGAAGACCCAGAGCGAGCCGGTCGGCCTGAGGGCGGCGCGCGCCAGCACGACCCAGCCCTCGACGCGCCGATCCCAGGCGAGCGAAGTGTCGCCATAGGGCGGATCGGCGATGATCATGTCGTAGGGTGCGTGCCAGGGCATTTCTTCGCGGCAGTCGCCGGTAAGGATCGTCATGCCGATACCCTCCCGATCCCCAGCAGGCCGATCTCGGCGGCCAGGGCGGCAATCTCGCGCGCGGCGGGTGATCGGCGCCCGATCTCGCGGACGAGCCGCCCGGTCTGCGCGGCGTCGGCGAAGACGACGCGCTGGCCGATGGCGCTGGTGAGCACGGGAGGATCGTGGTCCGCCAGCGTCTCGGCGGTCTCGCGGGCGATGACGGTGCGGGCACCGCAGCGGTTGAGCACGAAGCGGGCAACGAGCTGGGGCCGGTAGATGCGCGCCTCCGCCAGGAGGGCGAGCATCTCCGCCGAAGCCCAGCCGTCGAACGGCGATGGCTGCACCGGGATCAGCACGAGATCGGCGGCGAGCAGCGCGGAGCGCATGAGGCCGGCGACGCGCGGTGGCCCGTCGATGACGATGCGATCGACATCGCGGGCGAGTTCGGGCGCTTCGCGATGCAGCGTGTCGCGGGCCAGGCCAACGGTGCCGAAGGCGCGTGGCAGGCCCTCACGCGCGCGTTG
Source organism: Brucella anthropi ATCC 49188 (assembly GCF_000017405.1). Classification (NCBI taxonomy): domain Bacteria; kingdom Pseudomonadati; phylum Pseudomonadota; class Alphaproteobacteria; order Hyphomicrobiales; family Brucellaceae; genus Brucella; species Brucella anthropi. The sequence continues at coordinate 511,820 of NC_009668.1, read as the reverse complement.
TTGCGACCAGTCGAGGGCGGAGCCTTGCGGATCGGCGTCGATCAGGGTGACGCGCTTGCCACCCTGAGCCAGTTCACCGGCAAGATGCAGCGCCAGCGTCGTCTTGCCGACACCGCCCTTCTGGTTGAGGAGCGCGATGATCATTTGCACCCCCCCGGCAGATCGAGAGGCAGGCGGGGTCTTTCTGCAGATTCAGGAGCCTCGGTTGCGCCTCGATCAGATGCCGGTCGAGGCGATGCCGGGGCGTCGGATGCCCTCTTCTTAGCGGCTCTACCAAGGCTTCTGGCGGTGTCGCGGATGAGGTTTTCCACATCGCGCGCGCGCTCTTCAAAGTTAGACTCTTTGTTAGACTCTAAGTTAAGGGCGCGATTTCCTGAATGGGTTCCGGGTGTTAAGCCCGGTTTCGGTTCCTGATAGCACGAGCCTCCGGTTCCCGATAGCACGATAGTCCGGGTTCCCGATAGCACGAGGCCATCCACAGGTTTTCCACAGGGCGCGAGCGGCTCGAAGGCCAGCAGCATTCGCCCGCCGACCTCGGCCTCGAGAAACAGCGAATAGCCCGGCAGCGGCTGGCGCCGGATGATGTCGCGCAACTCGAAGGCGAAGCGCTTGAACGGCGACAGGCTGCCGGATTTCTGGTGAAGGTGACGGAAATCGAACCGCCAGCCATCGCGCTGGCGGCCGCCGTGCTTGCGCACCAGGCGGTAGAGCCAGCGGTCGAGGCCGCCGGTGAGATCGAAATAGGTCCGGTCGATGGTCAGCACGAGCGCATCGTCGAGGACGGCCTGGTAGAACCAGTCCGGCACGATCATCTCGATGCCATCGGGTCTGCCGCTATGGTCGGTGCGTTCCTGCCATTCGTTGATCCAGGAGAAGCGATGCCGGCGCCCTTCGACCGGCTGGCGGATCGAGGTGGAAATCGTGGTCGATTGCAGCCGGTCGAGCGCCGCCTTCAGGCGCTGATAGTCGCGCAAGCCGGTGCCGCGCCCGACATAGGTGAGAATCTCGTAGGGCGTGGCGGCCATCAGCCGGGAGGTGCGAAGGCCGCTGTCGCGGGCTTCGACGATCTGGCTCGCCGCCCAGATCAGAATATCGGCGTCCCAGATCGTGGCCATGCCGTGATCGGGAACAGCCTCGACCCGGATGGAGACATTGCCGGCGGCGAAGTCGATGGGCGCGATGCGCTTCGACTTGGCGAGGGAGAAGAAGGGATAGGCCATGAGATCCTGCGCGTCTCGTGGCGCGAAATCGCCGGGGAGCGCCCGGAACAGGTCGAGCTGCCCGCGCTCAGAAAGGGATCGGCGTCGCACCGTCATGAAGGGAACCGGCTGCGATCAGCGGGCGTAACGACCGGCCTGCGGGCCGGACGGAAACGCATGACGCTTGGCGGGCAGCACGGAGCCGCGCGGATCGGAGGTGGAGGTCACCGCGCCGCGCTCGGTCCAGGCCTCAAGATCGTCGATGGCATAGACCACACGGCCGCCAAGCTTGCGATAGGCTGGCCCGGTTCCGTAGGTGCGGTGCTTTTCGAGGGTCCGGGCCGAGAGGCTGAGAAAGGTCGCGGCCTCCTTGGTCCGTAGAAAACGCGGCGGCAGGACGACGGGTTCATGTGGCATGATCGGGCCTCCGTGGGGTTGCAAGCGGCCGCTGCGGATCAGCGGCGGGCAATGACCACGGTGGCGCAGGAAGAGCGGCGAGTTGCAGGGCGAAGTTGGGGGGTATCGAAATCGCCCACCATCAGGGCAAAGGATCGCGTTATCGTGGGCGGCGATGACGCAGGAGTTTCCGATAACCGCCGGCGACCATGGAACGGGCGTCGCGCAGGAGTGCCTTGATGGCATGACGGGCCGAGGACGCCTGCCATTCGTCCCGCTCAAGCCGGCCGGTGTTCAGAAGAACCCGCGCGATCTCCTGCTGCGTCGCGCCGGCCCGATGGCCATCGAAGGCCCGCAGCATCCGTCGGAGGCGCGCGCGTTGCTGGCGTGTCAGGCGCGTATCCGGCGGGATCGCGCGACCATGCAGGGCCGAAAGGAAGCGTTGAATGGCCTCGATCCGGTCGAAACCGGCGAGGCTGAGAGGGACGACGGCGACCGCGATCGCGTCCCCCATAATGGCGCCGTCGAAGATCTGGAGCTTCCGCCCATTGCCAAGCGGGACATGGAACTCCGCGCCAGCGTTCTCGACCGAGAAGTCGAGGCGCCAGTTCGGCGGAGCGCCGTCAGTGCTGTCGTCAAGTTCCGAAGGGGCTTCGGTCAGCACCACCACACTTGTGTCCTCCGCTGGGAGCCAGAAGACCGGCGCATCGGGTGGCGGGACCAGCGGATCGACAGGGAAATCGCAACCCCCAGCGCTGCCGGATCCGTTCGGTCAGCGGTTGGGGGTCTCCATGGTCGGCAATTGAGGCTTCAAAATCTGCGTCATAATCGTCATTGCGGCGCAGCCATTCCCAGGCCAGATCGGATGCCGTCAGTTCATCCAGATGGTCGTATTGCGCCGACGAACGCCAAGTCGATGCGTCAGGGGTCATCGCGGCCTCCCGGGTCTACTCAAACGAATTGAGAAGGGTCAGGATTCCCGCACGCGTTGAATTGAGGAAGTCAGGCGATGGTCAACAGGTGATGCGCGGCACGCATCACGCGTCAGGAATTGCGCTGGCTTTCGCGGACCAGTTCGCGGTAGCCGTGTTCGGTCATCCAATGCGCGCGAGCGAGATGAGTATCATGGATGGAGCGGCAGCGGTCGGGATCGCACTCTGGATCGAGGCCAAAGAGAACCTGCACAGCTTCGCGCCAATCGGCGCCATCACGCTCGGCATCGAGAAGGCGCATGTAGAGTTTCATATGCTCGCGATCATAAGACGTCAGCGTCTGGCTGGACGGTGGTGTGTCGAGATATGTCTGTGTCGCGCGGCCCATCATTCGCTCACGTTCGGGTAACGTATTTGTTAACCATCTTCGGCGGAAGATAGCCATTCCTTTTGACGAGAACCTGACATCACGCTGGCCGCTGTTTCACCGTTTGTCGGTGTTGACCGTATCGTGTTGCAGCAACACGCCCTCGCCCTTATCCGTCGACAAGAAAACGATCCCGGCCGCTTCGAGAGCGCGGCGCACCTGGTCGCGGGTGGACTCGAACACCTCGAGCCCGCTTTGGGATTCGAGGCGTTTGAGTGCGGTCAATGCGACCTGGGCCTTGTCGGCGAGCGTCTCCTGTGTCCATCCCAGTAACGCGCGCGCAGCCCGAGATTGGCGAGCGGTGATCATACATGATCACCTCCCACCGGGATACGCACGCACTCCAGAACTACGACTATAATAGTCGTTCTCGCTGTGAGCACCAGCCGAAATTCAGGTGCAATTATCAAGGATAGAGAGACGACGCTCCCGTCCATGCCCGTCTGATTCGGTCGCCGGACCTTGCCAGAAGCGGCGGGCGCGATCCGGTGAAGCAGGAGGGAAACCCGGCGGCTTGCGCCGCCGGGCCTCGGGTTCCCGATCAGAACGGAATGTCATCGTCGTCGATGAACTTGCCGTCGTCGTTCTGGGTCTGCTTCGCCCGGCTCAGGAAATCGACCGTCTCGGCGATGATCTCGCAGCCGTAGCGATCGACCCCGGCGGCATCGGTCCATTTCGTGTAGTGGATGCGGCCGCGAACCAGAACCTTCATGCCCTTGTCGCAATGCTGCTGGACCGTCTTGCCGAGGCCGTTGAAGCAGGTGATGCGGTGCCATTCGGTGTCCTGGACCCGATAGCCGTTCTCGTCGCGCAGGACGCGGCCTTCCGAATAGCGGGGGCGCGAGGTGGCCAGGGTGAAGTGGGTGATGCCGGTGCCGCCCTGGGTGGTGCGGGTTTCGGGGGCCTGGCCGATGTTGCCGGCGAGGATGACGATGTTCTGCATTGTAGGTCTCCGTTGCTCCTCGGAGGGACCGTCCCTCCGACGAGACCCGGCCAAGGCCGTCGGAAGACTCCTGCAACTGCCGCCCTTGCTGCAGCTTGCCCCCAAGGCCCCAGGTGGGGCGGGCAGCCGCGTTTGCGCGGCAACACGGCTGGGAGCCGCGGGGGTTGCTGGTGGAAGCCGAACGGACTTAGGGGATCAGTCAGGCGGAGGGATGGTGCTTTCGAAAGCAGATCGGGGACGCACAGCAGAACCATCGTCCTTGCTGGCGACAGCGACCAGGCAGGCCCCCATGCGAACCGAGACCACCGGCATGGCACTCCTTCAACCGTCTTTGCCGGTCACCGTCGTGTCCGCCGCCGGAAGGCCATGTCATCCGCGATGTGATCGGACAGGCTATCGGGTTCTCAGGTCCGGTATGGCGCCGCCCTGCTTCATCGGCCAAAGGCTCGGTCCCTCAGCATCGTGAAGGGACAAGGAAGGTGTTCGCGAAGGCCCCACGAAACGACGTGGACCGATGCAGCGGGGCATCGACCGCACGGGACCACGGTTCGCACCGCAGACCATTTCAAGCGCCGCGAGAAGCAGACCGGGTGCGATGGTGACATGCTGCGACGAACTGCTTTTCCGTCTTGGGCGAAACGACCGGGGCTCGGCGGCGCAAGCTGCCGGCCTTCCTCAGAAGTGGCTGATCGCGTCTGCCGTTTCAGCGCGAGAACACCGACTCGCCGAGGGCGTTCAGATTGACGATGGCCGAGATGCCGAGGACGAGACCGCCCATGCCGCCGAACAGGTTGAGAACCAGCCCCGAGTCGATGGCGTTCTTGGTGATGCCATAGACAAGGGCATAGCCGGCGATGACGGCGGGCACGGCGAAGAGAGCGAGCGCAATGAGCCGCAGGGCCGGGTTCTTCGCGAAGCCAAGAGTCACGATCACAAGCGCGATCGAGAGCACGGCGGCGCCGATGGCCATGAGGCCGGACATCACGACCCCGGCGCCCGCGCCCCAGGCATATTGCGCGGCCGTGATGGCTGCCATGACGGGCAAGGCATAGATCGCGAGATTCCAGGCGATCACGCAGGCCGCGATGGTGAGCGAGATGGCGAGCAGGATCAGCGTCATGGAAACCTCCAGAGAACGGTTGGGGATCACGACAGGCTGCCGGGAGATGCGCTCCGCCTGCGACTATGCTGCTTCGCCGGTTCTGCAAGGATGTTCCATCAAAGGCGCGGCCTTGCATCTTGTCAAGTATCGGCGGCCGAAAGCCGCCAGGCGGCGGCGCTTACGCGCCGCCGTCGAACTTCATGACCGGGATGCCGAGCTTGCGGGCCTTGTCGGCGAGATTCTCCTGAATCCCGGTGCCGGGGAAGACGAGGACGCCGACCGGCAGCACGTCCAGCATGGCATCGTTTCGCTTGAACGGCGCCGCCTTGGCGTGCTTGGTCCAGTCGGGCCGGAAGGCGACCTGGGGCACCTTGCGGTGATCTGCCCAACGGGAAGCGATCAGTTCGGCTCCCTTCGGCGACCCGCCGTGCAGCAGCACCATCTCGGGGTGCTTGGCATGGACCTGATCGAGCTTCGCCCAGATCAGGCGGTGATCGTTGAAGTCCGCGCCGCCAGTCACGGCAACCTTCGGGCCGGCGGGCAGCATCACCTCGGTCTCGGCCCGGCGCTTCGCGGCAAGGAAGTCGCGGCTGTCGATCATCGCGGCGGTCAGGTTGCGATGGTTGACCATCGAGCCGCTGCGCGGCCGCCAGGCACTGCCGGTGTGGTGCTCGAAAGCCTCGGCCGCGAGGTCGCGGAAGAGTTCCATGCTGGCGCGCCGTTCGATCAGGGTCTGCCCCTCGGCCGTGAGGCGTTCGAGTTCGACCGACTTGACCTCGCTGCCGTCCTGTTCCCGCTGAAGCCGGCGCTGCGCCTGCTCGTTGTCGTCGAGATCGCGCTCCACCCGGCCGGTGGCGCGGTGGAAGAGATTGACGGTCCCCCAGAGCAGCTCTTCGAGGTCGGGCTCTAAGCGGGTGTCGCCGAGCGTCGCGACGAGGGCGTCGAAGATGTCGGTGACGGCGGCGGCGACGGTGTTGCCCTCGGGCAGCGGCCTCGGATCGGGTTCGTCCTGGAACGGGCGCCAGCCGTAGAGCTGGAGTTCGGTGAGGGTGTGATCGGTCTGGGAGGAGGTGTGGACCGGCTCGTCGCCTGCGGAATAGGTTTCGTTCGTCATCGGGAGCGTCCTTCGTCTGGAGACCGCGCCCATCGCGGCCTTCGCAGGCGTCGAAGCGCACGGGCGGGACGGGTTGGCAGCCCTCGCCCGCTCCGCGAGGGCCTTGATGGCCGGGGGTGGGCTATTTTGACTTTCGCGATGCAAAGGCGGGGTTCGTCCCCGCCGGCGGAAAATAGTCCAAACCCGGCCATTGCCTGCCCGGCCCGTTTGTGCGCCGATCGCCCTCTCCGAAGGCCGTGGGCGCGGGACTCTCCGACGATGGATGCACCTGCCGATGGCGAAAGACTGAAACCGGCAGAGGATGACGCTGGGCCGCGCCTCCGGGACCGATCACGACCTCACCTCTCCATGAACCGGCGGACGTCTTCAGGATGAAGCTGATCCTTCAGACGCGCCCGGAGGGCATCGGCGCCGTGGCGTCGCAGATCATCGTTGAAATCGCCGTTGAGCGGCGTGAGCGACATCGCCTCGATCCCGAGGCTCTCTGCTCTGGCGGCCAGGCCGTCTCTTGCACCGTCCCCGGCCGGGTCGCGATCCCTGACGACATAGAGCCGGCGCAGCGACGGCGGGAACAGGATGGCAGCGAGGTGAGCGGCCGAAAGCGCCGCCAGCATCGGCATGCGGGGCAGAACCTGACGGGGCGACAGCACGGTCTCGATGCCCTCGCCGGCGGCGAGAACCTCAGCGGCGGTTCCGAAGCGGACAGCGTGCCCGAGAAAGACGCCCATCGCCCGCCGCGGTGTTTCGACAGCCGCCTTGCCGGAACCGTCCGGGGCGAGCCAGGTGCGATGCGCGCCGGTCTGCTGGCCCGCAAGATCGGTGACGGCGGCAACGAGTGCCGGCCGGATCTCGGTGGGTGAAGACTCGTCGGGTCTATAGTAGCACCTCGGATGGTAGCGCAGCGCGGTGGTGTCCGAGAGGGAGGTGATCGCCCGCCCGTTGAGGTAGATCGCCGCAAGGGTGCCGTGGATCGGCTGCGCCATGGCGAAGAGGCGGCGCGACGCTTCAGGCGAACCGGGCACGCTGCTGGATGTGCTGCCGGTCGGCGTCCTCGTCTTCTCCGGTTCAGGATGCGGGAGGGCAAGGAAACGGCGCGCTTCCTCGGCCACGTCCTTGAAGTCGACAAGGCCAAGCGCCTCGCGGATGACGTCGAGCAGATCGCCATGCTCCCCGGTGGCCATGTCGGTCCATTTCCCCGCCGCGCCCTTGCCGGAACCCGGGCCGGTCAGGCGCACGAACATCGAGCGGCCAGGAGTGTTCTGCACATCGCCGACCAGCCAATATCGCCCGGCGCGGTGGCCGGACGAGAGATAGTGGCGGCAGACCGCCTCGGCCTCTCGGCCGAGACGGGTCGCCAGTTCGAAGGCGTCGTGACGCGGCATCAGGCTGCCTCCCGTTCACCGATGCGCTCGACCGGCCAGCGGTCGAAGAGCTTGGCCAGCACGGCGGGTCCGCTGGCATCGACTGGCACGAACATGCGCAGCTTCCAGGAGATGATCTCGTGGAAGAGGCCGTATGCCGTGAGACGCTGGCGCATGGTGTCGGTGAAGCCGGAAAGCTCGATGCGGTTCACCCCCATGACGCGGACCCGGCGAAGCTGGAGGCCCTCGGAGAGATCGAGGATCGTCCGGCCTTCCATCAGCGCCGCGAAAGCATCCTTCGGCGTGACCTTCGCGATGCCGGTCGTGGTCGCGTTCGCGGCCCAGGCCGGGGAGACCTTGCGGCCGATGATGCGCTCGCCCGCGTCAGACTGGAGGCGATAGACGCGGGTGGACTCGTTCGGCAGCCGTTTCCAGATCGGCAGCAGCAAGCCCGTCACCATATGCAGGGTGCTGTCTGCGAACTCCGGCACCTCCGCAAGTTCCGCATTCCAGGCCGCAGCGAATGCGTCCCGGTCGGCCTCGACCCAATGGGTCTCGCCCATCATCCTGATGGGGATATTGTGTGCTTCCATCGGCCGGATCAGCCTGACGCGGCGCTCGATCTCGCCATCGTCCAGCATGACGCTGGTGGTGGGGATTTGCACCGCCGCGCGGCCTGAGCGCCCGTTGATCAGGAGCTTCGCGCGCGGATCGTCGAGTTCCGCTAGGGCGGCATCGAGCATGACGGGCCGGTTGCGCTTGCGTTCGGTGATCGTCAGCAGGCTGGTCTCGGCCCCGGTGCGGGGATGGGTGTAGATCACCTGACGGTCGGTGACGGTGAAGCTCTCGGCGCGCAGCGTCTCCAGCCCAGCGTCATAGATGCCGGACGCGATGGCGCCCTCGATCCGCGCGGTCAGAAGCTGCTCGAAAGCGCTGAAGAGAACGCCCTGAAGCTCGACGGTCAGCGCCAGCAGCCGGTTCAAGAAAGTCGTGATGGCGGGCAGCTCGTCCTTGATGCCGTTCGCGTCCATCAGTTTCAACCCGGTGGCGGATTCGAAGCGTTCGAGCGAACATCCCTCGACCTTGCCGCGCACCAGCAGGAGATAGAGCTGGCGCAGCGCGTCGCGGGCGTAGGGACTTTCCAGATTGTCCTCGGGCCGGAACAGGCCCTGGCCGCCGGTCTGGCGCTGGCCGCGCGTGATCGCGCCCAAAGTGTCGAGGCGGCGGGCAATCGTGCTGAGGAAGCGCTTCTCGGCTTTCACATTGGTCGAGATCGGCCGGAACAGCGGCGGCTGCGCCTGATTGGTGCGATGCGTCCGGCCAAGGCCCTGGATGGCGGCGTCCGCCTTCCAGCCGGCTTCGAGCAGGTAATGGACGCGCAGCCGGGTGTTCTTCGCTGACAGTTCGGCGTGATAGCTGCGCCCGGTGCCGCCGGCATCGGAGAACACCAGCACCCGCTTCTGATCGTCCATGAAGGCTTGCGTCTCGGCCAGGTTGGCCGAACCGGCGCGACTTTCCACGACGAGCCGGTCGATGGTAACGCCGCCGCCGCGCTTGCGGACGATACGACGCGAGCGGCCCGTGACCTCCGCCACCGTGTCGGTGCCGAAATGCTGGATGATCTGGTCGAGCGCGCCGGGAACCGGCGGCAAGCTGGCGAGGTTGGCGATCATCTCGTCGCGCCGGGCCGCGGCCTCGCGGCTCTCGACCGGCTGGCCATCACGATAGACCGGGCGCGACGACAGGTTGCCCTCCGAATCCGTGAACGGCTCATAAAGCTGCACCGGGAAGGAATGAGCGAGGTAGTCTAGGACATACTCGCGCGGCGACAGGTCCATTTTCAGATCGCCCCATTCCTCGGTGGGGATCTCTGCCAGCCGCCGTTCCATCAGCGCCTCGCCGGTCGAGACGATCTGGATGACGGAAGAATGTCCCGCTTCCAGATCGGCCGTGATGGACCGGATCAGCGTCGGGGTTTTCATCGACGTCAACAGGTGCCCGAAGAACCTCTGCTTGGCGCTCTCAAAGGCCGAGCGGGCGGCGGACTTGGCCTGCCGGTTCAGCGTGCCGGACCCGCCCTCGCCGCCGGTGATGTTGGCGGCCTGCATCGCCGCATCGAGATTGTTATGGATGATGGCGAAGGCATCGGCATAGCTGTCGTAGATGCGGACCTGTTCAGGGGTCAGTTCGTGGTCGAGCAACTCGTATTCCACGCCTTTGAAGGACAGCGAGCGGGCGGTGTAGAGGCCAAGCGCCCGCAGGTCGCGCGCCAGCACCTCCATCGCCGCGACGCCGCCGGCCTCGATCGCCTCGACGAACTCCGCCCTGGTCGAGAATGGGAAATCCTCGCCGCCCCAGAGACCGAGCCGCTGCGCATAGGCGAGATTGTGGACGGTGGTGGCGCCGGTGGCCGAGACATAGACCACGCGGGCCTGCGGCAGGGCGTGCTGGAGGCGCAGCCCGGCACGGCCCTGCTGGCTGGCGGCGACATCGCCGCGTTCTCCCTTGCCTCCTGCGGCATTGGCCATTGCGTGCGCCTCGTCGAAAATCACCACTCCATCGAAGTCGGAACCCAACCATTCGACGATCTGCCTGACCCTGGAAATCCTTTCTCCGCGGTCGTCGGAGCGCAGCGTGGCATAGGTTAGAAATAGGATGCCTTCGTTCAGGGTGATCTTTGCGCCTTGCGGGAATCGCGACAGCGGCGTGACCAGCAGCCGCTCCATGCCAAGCGCCGACCAGTCGCGCTGCGCATCCTCCAGCAGCTTGTCGGACTTCGAGATCCAGACCGCCTTGCGCCGCCCCTGCATCCAGTTGTCGAGGATGATCGCTGCGGATTCCCGGCCCTTGCCGACGCCGGTGCCATCGCCGACCATGAACCCTTGGCGGAAGCGGACGGCGCCCTTGGCGTCCTCCGGCGTGGCAGCAAGATTGTCGAGCGTGTCGTCCACCGTCCAAGCCCCGGCGAGGAATCCCATATGGGCCTCGCCGGCATAGATCACCGTCTCCAACTGCGCCTCGGACAGCCTGCCGAGAATGTCTTTGGGCAGCACCGGACGATAGCTCGGCTTCGGCGGCGCGATGCTCGCCATCGAGGCCGACTGCACGAGCTGGGTCGGATGCGCCTGCGCCCCGGCGATGCGGATGGTCTGAAGACCGTATTCCTCGTAGATCGCGTCGGAGAGGCGGCCGCCCTCGGCCGGTTCCCAATCCACGATCTCGTAGGCGACCGGCACGGCCTCCGGTTCCGCAAGGGGCGCGTCGGGCGCGGATCGCGCGGCGCGGTTGACATAGCCGCGCACGGTGCGCGGCGCGGTCGGTCGTGCCACCGGCACGGCCAGGCCGGGATCGACGGGAAGCCTGGCCGGAAGTTGCTCCGCCAGCCAGCCCATCAGGGTGGCAACATCCGACGCCACACCGGGCGCTGCCGGGAACACCGCCGGGTCTTCGGCGGGCAGCTTGTCGATGACGGTCAGCCGCGTGTCGATGGTGGTGCCGTGCTTGGCATAGACCGATCCATCGATGACGGCCGAGAAGACCACGCGGCCGCGCTCCTGCAGCCGTTTCCAGTTAGCCGTCCAGGCCGGATTGTCGGGGGCGAAGCTCGCGCCGGTGATGGTGACGAGCCGCCCGCCGGGCGCAAGGCGCGCCAGCGTCGAGGCGACATGGCGGAAGGCGGCATCAGCCACGCGGCCCTCGACATGGGCCATGACCGAGAACGGCGGGTTCATCAGCACCACTGTCGGGATCAGGCCGGGATCGAGATGATCGTCGATCTGGGCGGCGTCGAAGCGGGTGATGGACAGGGCCGGAAAGAGGGAGGAAAGCAGGCCGGCGCGGACCTCGGCCAGTTCGTTGACGAGCAGCGCACCGCCGGCGATCTCGGCCAGGATGGCGAGGAGCCCGGTGCCGGCCGAGGGCTCCAGCACGCGGTCGGCGTGCGTGATCGCCGCCGCCGTCACCGCAGCGAAGCCGAGAGGGATCGGGGTGGAGAACTGCTGGAAGGTCTGCGCTTCCTCGGAACGCCGGGTGTGGGTCGGCAGGAGCCCGGCAATTTTCGTAAGCTGCGGCAGGATTGCCGACGGAGACCCGGCTTTGCGGAAAAGTGCATTGCCGTATTTGCGCAGGAAGAGGACGGTCGCCGCCTCGCAGGCATCATAGGCGGTCTTCCAGTCCCAAGCGCCGGCGGCATCGGACGTGCCGAAGGCGGCCTCCATGGCGCCGCGCAGCGTGGCGGCGTCGACACGCTGACCGCGTTCCAGATGCGGCAGCAGCAGACCGGCAGCGGTGAAAACGCAGGCCGCGGTCTCAGCGTCATGGTCGAACGGAAGCGGCGCGGTGGCGGATGCCGCCGCGGATGCGGAAATCATGTTCATCGGGGATTCCTCGGGAGAGCAAGTCAGGATCAAGCCGGGCAGCGCTCTCTCTCGACCGCACCGGCTCAAACCCCTTCCGGCCCATCTCTCGCTCTGAAGCCGTGGCGAAAGCAGGCATGAAACAAGCGCCCGACCGTCAGGCTGGGCGCTTGTGGGTTTCAGTCGATGGCCTGGAAAATCGCCGCCGCCTCCGCGTGATCGGCGGCATGCTCGTAGAGGCGACCATAGCCCTCGGCGAGTTCGTCGTCATCGTAGCGGAAGGAAAGATGCGAGAAGGCGAAGAGCGTGGCGATGATCCCGGCGGCATCGCTTGAGACCTCGCCCTCGAAGCCGTTGCCTTCGCAGAACAGGCGGCAACGGGGCTTTGAGGTCGGCGCGAGATAGAGCGGCTGGCCGGCGCGTTCGTAGAAATCCCAGAGCCCGCCGCCGTAATCGCCGGGGCTGAGTATCTCCATGAAGCGAAAGACGGTATGCTCGCCGATGATGAGCAGGCGCCGGCCAAAAAGGCGCGGCAGGAAGTCCATGCGGCGCTCGTCGGGGACGCGGATTGCGGATTGGGAAGCAAGTTCGGGCAAAGCCATGATCGGTCTCCGAGAGGGAAAGGGGCACCTGCCGGACGACCCTCTCTCAACCCGTCCGGGGGCACCTGTTCCCGGCCCTCCTTTCGCTCTGGGGGCTTGAAGTGGACCATTATCTGGACCATCTTGTGCAGAATAGCGGAGAACATCTGGAGTGATATGCGATGAGGGTTTCTGTCACCGAGGCGAAGGGGCAGCTCACCGAACTGGTGAAGCGGGCCGAAGCCGGCGACGAGGTGATCCTGACGCGGCGGGGCCACGAGGTCGCCCGCCTCGTGCCGGTTGCCGTGGTGGCGACCCCGAAAGGCCGGCGCGCGCTGATGTAGCGGGTCCGGGCCACGGCGCGGGGCAAGGCATTGCCCGGCGCGGCTGCCGCGCGCAGCCAGGATTTCCTCTACGGGGATGACGGGATGCCGGCATGATCGCCGTCGATACCTCGGCGCTGATGGCCATCGTGCTGGACGAGCCGCAGGCCGAGACCTGCATGGTGGCGATCGAGGCGGCAGACGGCCTGCTGATCTCGGCCGGAACAGTGGCCGAGGCGCTGATCGTCGCCGGGCGGCGCAATGTCGGTGAAGAGATCGCCGCCCTGGTCGAGGGCCTTGGGTTCGAGGTGGTCTCCGTCACTGAAGCCTCGGCACGCAGGATCGCCGAAGCCTATGCCCGCTGGGGCAAGGGCGTTCATCCCGCCGGACTCAACTACGGGGATTGCTTCGCCTATGAGGTCGCCAGCGAACGCGGCTGCCCGTTGCTCTTCGTCGGCGACGACTTCTCACGGACGGACCTGCTGTCGGTTCTGTGAGGCAGCGCAGAAGGGTTTCAGCCGAAGCGCTTTCCATCAACTGTGAAGCTGTATTCGTTGGCAACGATGGCCTCATCGACCGCCTCATCCGAAGTCAGGTAGTCGTATTCGCGCTCAAGCTGGCGATAAAGCCAACGGGCGAGATCGCGCAATGCCTCCATGACGGTCTCCTCGGCATCGGCGGTCATGTCCTGCCAGGTCGGGCTGTCGCGGGTGACCGAGATCGCCATGCAGTATTCGTGATAGTATCGCCCCCGATGGGTCGCCTCGGCGGTCAACTGGTAGAAGTTGCGGCGTTGCGCCTGGTGCAGGGCATCCGCGATGCGGTGCAGCTCCACATCCTTCGGCGCATAGGTACGGATTTCCGCCGCCGTGCCTTTGCGATAGGAATAGTGGCCTTCGAACGCGGCGCCATCGCCCTGCGACCAGAAGCCCGTAAACCAGATGCAAGGCTCTTGTCGCACGCCGCCGCCCATGAGGCGGACGGTGCGGCTCTTGATGCGGATGCCGAGGATGTCCGCGATCCGCCGGAAATCCTCATAGACGGCATCGTACCAATCGTAGTCGAAGCCGCCCTCGCGATACCAGGCGCGGGCATTGTCTTTCGCGGCTTCGGAAAGCTCGTCGAGCCGATAGACCGTGGTTTCGATGACGTCAGGCATTGGGGTCGCCCCCGTCCAGAACGGTGGAAAGCCAACCGTCGGTGTAGATCCAGTCCACCGTCTCGCCGGTGGCGAGGTCGAGGACATGCGCGCCGCCCCCGAACCCGTCGATTCTCGGACGTGAGCAGGTATTGGCGTATTGCATCCCCCATAGCCCGGTCAGGCCGAACGCGGCGGCACAGCGTTTGACGAACTGGATGACATGCTCGGGATCGCCGGTGCCGTCATCGCGCATCCAGAGCTGGGTGCCGCCATGTTCGGGCTGGATCGAAAGCATGAAGCCGTCCGAGGGCGGATCTTCGGCGGCGTTTTCGCGCGCCAGCGCGTTGTAGAGATCAAGCGCGCGGGCGGCGTTCTCGGGGCTGCCCACGTCGAGCAGGCAGGAGAAATGGGTGAAGTAGTCGGCCATGTCAGGCTCCTGAAACGAGAAGGCCCGGCGCGGGGCCGGGCCTAGTGGATGGAAAGGGGCGACAGGTCAGGCAGCTTGTGGCAGCCGCAGCAGATCGGCAGTCGTCTCGCGCCAGAAGGGATCGACCAGCCGCGCCTCGAGCAGGCTGGCGCGGTGGCGGAGATCACGAGCCGATACCGCATCGCCGCGCCCGGATGCCGTGAAGGCCATGCCCCGCAGACGGCTGGCCTCCGTGACGGTGCGGCGAGCCTCGGCGTCGGAGGCGACCGGATGCTGCCAGAGCACGATCCCGGCCCGGACCTCACCGGCAAGGACAAGGCCCAGTTCGTTGTCCTGAATGACCATGACGCGGGGGCGAAAGCGCAGCGCATCGCCCTGTCCAACGCGGAAATCACCGCGCGCAACGCGCTGGCTGGCGATGATCAACGCCTCTTCGGGGGATTGGCACTGGCCGATGACGAGCGTGCGCTCGAAGCCGCCGACGTCATCGCTTTCGTCATCGCTGGCGATACCGATGCAGGAGATGCGCAGCGGCAGCTTCTGGGCATGACGCAGCCGGGGCAGGATCTGTCGCGCGACAATTTCGCCGATCGAGGCGAAAGTGGTGTGGTGGGAAAGGCTCATGGGGAATGCTCCGCGACGGACGGCGGAAGCCCCTCTCCCGCCTCACAATCCGTCACGGCCAACCGGCCCGCACTCTTACTCTCCCGTCCCGACGGTGGATCGTCCCGCACCTCGGCGGGACGATCCGGCGATCAGCACCAGGGCTCACGCCGCCCGGCCCAGGTTCTCGCCAGCCCTTCATCGACGAGAATATCGCCGACATCGCGGCCTTCGACGCGTATCGCCGCCAGGGTCCGGCCATAGCGGTCGGTCCCCTGACGCAGGATTTCGACCCGCCGACCTTGCAGGATTTCCGCCAGCCTGATCTTCGCTTGCCGGGCAAGGTCGGTTTCATGGATGCAGCGGCCCTCCATTTCGGGAGCGTCGATGTTGAATATCCGAACAGCTTCGGACTGCTGTCCCATACCCAGCCGGATCGAGTCACCGTCCCAGACGCGGATTTCCGCCGGTTCGCAGGAAGCCGTGCAGAGCAGGACGGAGATGACGATATGGCTGAGCATGGCAAGAGGCTTTCATAAGGGGGAGGCTGACGCGACTGCTCAGACTTCTTCCTGAAGTCGGCCATTGACGCAATGCGGATCGACCTCCGCCTCGATCCGCTGCGTCCGCCCCATCCAAGGCGCCGGGTGGATTGCCCGCGCCCAATCGGCGAAGGACGGGATACGGCCCAGATCCTCGCGGACATGCTGCTCCCCGACCCATCGGGCCGGGATCACCCTGCCGGTGGACAGGGTGATCGTCGCCCCGAAAATGGTCTCGGCCATGAAGATGCCCTCGGCATGGTGGCGAAGCGCGCGATGACGAAAATCGGCCAGGATCTCCTTGCTGGCATCGAACCAGCTATGGATGGGCAAGTAATCCTCGACCGTGCCGCCCCATTTCTTCACCGACGAGAGCGCATGATGATAGGGATGTGCCATTTCCACCCCCTCAGAACTCGTGACTGTAGAATTCGGTGGCGGTGTAGCGCTCGTTGTAGTCGAGCGTGATGGTGCGCGCCGCCACATCGAAGCTGAACTCGCCATAGGCGCCATCATTGTTCTCCCAGCCGCCATGGGTTTCCGAGAGGAAGTCATAGGCGAGCTGTTCGATGGCCGCCTCAACGCCCATTGAGATTGCGGTCACCTTGTCGGTTCCCCATGCCACCGTGGCAATGGTGATCTCGCCCTGCGGCAGGTCCACGGTCCGGTCGTCCGATTGCGCGGTGATGTCCTCGATCTGGCCGCTGTCGCCAGAACCGTCGAAGGTGACGGTCACGAGAGTGATGCCTGCGGCGGCCAGCGCATCGAACAGCGCCGTCTTGTTGTCGGGACGGACCGCTTCAGCGCGACGGTTGCGCTCATCGCGCTCGGCGAAGAAGCGCGCGACGCTGGCGGCCATGTCGAATTCCGGCGTGGCTGGTTTGTCGGTATCGGTCATTGGATGATCCTCCAGGAGAGCGGGATGATATGGCCCGGCGGCGCTCTCCTCTCCTTCCGCCAGGCTCGCCCCGATCCCGGCCCAACTCTCCCTTTCCAGAGCCGAGGCGAGGCCTCGGCACCGCCGCTGGCGATGCGCAGCCTGCGCATGGCACAAGGCCCGGCTGCGCCTGACGCGGGCCGGGCCGTCGGGCGGAGGCGCTTTCGCGCCTCAGCCGAAGGGATCGAGTTCGAGCTTCACCATCTCTTCGTCGCCGTCGAACTCGTCGGCGGGCATGGCGCCGTTATCCTGACTCTGTGTTCTGTCTTACCGCTGTGACGTTCGCAGCACACGATCAACGTTGACGACATTCCCCTTCGCTTGAGGTGAGGCGATGCGATTTTCCCGCCGGGACGGGCTCGAGCCCGTCCCGGCGGGAAAATCGCGGCCGAGGAGAACAGGATGCCCCAGCTCTTCTTCACGGATCTTTCGACGCTGCGGCAGTCTGTTACGGTTGATGGCGTCGTCCACAGGCTGTCGGTGGATGAAGTCGCAGCCGCCGAGAAGCTGAACCTCGTGGACGGCATGCCGTTCATTCTTGGCGATGACGACAGCTACGATCACGACCTGAACCGGTTCTTTCGAGCTTGCCCCACGTTGGGGGTTCGTTCGCCCAACAGCTTGCGCGCCTATGGTTGGGATATCCTGATCTGGATGCGCTTTCTTGCCGAGCGCCGAGACAACAGAGCCCTCTGGGCGGCTGATCGGCACGATGTCGCAGCCTTCCATGCGGCGCGACGTCTGGCGCTTCCTCCGGCGCGCATCTCGGCCGCGAGCTGGAACCGGTCGGTAGCAGCGCTCGACAAGCTTTACCGATGGGCTCTTGAAGAGGGAATGATCGCCAAATCGCCTTTCACCTATCGGCAATCATGGCGACGGACGAACGGCGGCGGGGCCATAGCGGTCGCTGCCAATGTTGCCACCGAGCGCGGCGCACGGACACGCGATATCCGGTTCCTTTCCCTGGATCGGTATCTCCTGTTTCGCGAGATCGGCTTGCGTGGTCGTCTTCCAGACGGGAGCGAGGATCCCACCTGGCAGGGCCGCAACAGCGAGCGCAATGCGTTGTTCGCCGAATTGCTCGTCACGACGGGCCTGCGGCTCCAGGAAGCGGCAAGTCTGCTCTGGATCGAGTTCCCGAGGACGGAGCCGGTCGGTGCATTGAGGAGCCGATCTTTCCGACTGGCGCCGGCCATTGCCAAGGGTAGCAAGGGGCGCGAGATCCGCTTGCCCGAGCGCGTGCTGAAGCGTCTGCATGAATACGCGGCGTTGGAACGGACCAATGTCCTCATGCGCCTTTCGCAACCGCGCAATAGGTCAATCGAACATCCGATCCGTGTCGTCAGCCACGATCGGGGAAGGCTCCTTCTGGAAAAGGACACAGTTCGAGCCAGTGTCGACGTGCTGGCGCCGCGCGAACGCAGCCGCTTGGTATGGGCGGAAACATCCGAACCATTGTGTCTTTGGCTGGCGGAAGGGGCGCGGCCCATGCCCCCGGCCGCTTGGGAGGTGGTCTTCCGGAGGGCAAGCGTACGGTGCAGGCGGTTCGGGATCGACCTCGACGTCACTCCGCACATGATGCGCCACACCTTTGCGGTTCATATGCTGTCGCTGCTCGTGCGTGAACAGATCGGATGGGTACTCGACGAACGCCGATCCCATATCGGCGCGGCGTACCGCCGCTTGATTGGCGATCCTCTTCTGAAGTTGCAGCGTTTGCTGGGCCATAGCCGCATCGAAAGCACTCACATCTACCTGGATTGCATGGAAGAAAGCCAGGAAATGATCGACGCTGCGGTCGAGGCCTGGGAACTGCGCGTTAATGCTGGTGGACCCCTGTGATGAAACGCGGTCGTCGTGCCACCTTCCCAGTTGGAATCGAATTGTTCGACACTCAAGAGGAAAATCCGCAAAATCCGCTCGTCTTCGTCCTTCGGACGGAAGATGCCGGGAGGATCGACGTCAATCTGTCTTCCTGGCCGCTGACGGCGCTGACCCATGAGGTTGCGCCATTCCTGCAGGAGTATCTCCACCGGATGGGGCCGGCACCACTCTGGAAAACCGCAGGCACCTTTATCCGCCGTCTGCGGCGGTTCTGGCTGTTCCTGGAAGGGGCGTCGGTAAAACCTCGTCGTCTCGACGACTTAACTCCGGCGGTAATCAATGCCTATGAGGACTGGCTGGAGCAGAACGGCGGCGAGCGACCCAATCAGCGCAATGTGCTCGGTGCTCTGATCGGGGTGCTGCGCGTCGCCGCCGAGCTCAATCCTGAAAGGCTTCCGCCCGAAACACTGTTGCGCCTGAAATACATCGGTCACGGCGAGCACGGCGTCTCAAAGCCGCGCGATGCCTACAGTGGGAGGATTGCCTCGACGTTGCTGCAGGCAGCGATGCGCCAGATCATCGAGGCTCGCGACCGGATAGCGACGGGCGAGGCTCTGCCTCCCCCACTTCTGGATGTAGGCCGTGATCCAGAATTGCGCCGTCGCTATGACCTAGTGGTCGAACAGATTGTGACGGCGGGAGTAGTCGCCGGGGAAGGCGCGCTGTTCGACAATCTGCGCTACCACGCTCATAGATGCGGGCTCGAGCCGCCTCCGGTCGAGGAACTGCATGCCGGCTTCCATCTGACCCGGTACGATGTCGTCGGCTTCCTCGTCTGGCTGTCCTTGACGACCGGCATGGAGATCGAAGCGCTGCGTGGGCTTGAGGCTGACTGCTTGCGCAATCCCAACCGGGGTTATGTCGAGATCGAGTATCGAAAGCGGCGCGCGCATCATGCCCAGTGGAAGCGCTTGCGTGTCCGCGATGGCGGACGGGAGACGCCCGGAGCCGTCCTGCGGCTGGCGATCAAGCTGACGGAAAAGGCTCGGCAGCACACTGGATCGAGCAAGCTCTGGATCACCTGGAAGCCGGGGCGCCTGTCGTCGCCGAAAAAGCTGGGGACCTGCGTGGCCGCGTTTGTCGAGAAGTACGGAATCGTCGATGACGCCGGAAAATCGCTGGCGCTCAATCTCTCCAGGCTGCGCAAGACCCAGAAGGCTGACTGGTATAAGCGGACCGGAGGGCAGTTGGAGAACTTTGCCGTCGGCCACACGGTAGCGGTGGCGGCCAACCATTATGCCGACATCCCCGCCCTTCGGCATCTGCATGAGCAGACGATAGTCGAGGCACTGACCGACGCGATGGCGCCGGCTCTGCGACCTTGGATCGTTGTGCCCGCGGATGAAGCCCGGCTGCGAACCTCAGCCGACGCGACCGGGCTGCCGGTGCCGTCGGAAAAGATCGGCCCGCTCCTGGACGGAGAGCAGGATCTTTGGCTGGCGGCGTGCAGCAACTTCCGCGTCAGCCCTTTCGGTCGGGAAGGCGAAGCCTGTCCGACGCCGTTCTGGGGGTGCCTGGAATGCTCCAACGCGGTCATTACCGCACGGAAACTACCGGCGCTGATCGCGTTCCAGGCGTTCATGGACGAGCTGCGGGAGGCGTTGCCTTCTGGCGACTGGAACGAGAAATTCGATCGGCCATACCGCAGGATCACGGAGCAAATTCTGCCGATGTTCCCGTCCTCCGTCGTCGGAGGCGCACGGGTTGAGGCGGCAGAATCCTCGGCGCGGTTGCTCTATCTTCCGCCGGAGGCTTACGGCTCATGACCACTACCTCTCCTTTGAACGATGAGCGTGCCGTCTCACGCCTCAGGGTCGATGACGACATCGTTTTGGCTTCGATGCCTCTCAGGGATGGTACCGACCGAGCGGCGCTCTCGCGGTTCGGCGATGATGTCTGGGATATGGCGCCGGCGATGTTCAACATGGCCAGAAAGGCCTTTCGAACGGTCGACTTCGGCGTGATCCCCTGCGCGGCAGAGCGGTTGCTTGCGAAGGAATACATCTATGCCTGGATGAATGAACGGCGCGCCGACGGTGAGCCGCGGTTGCGGCCAGTCTCCGGCCATACTGCGCTTGCGACGCTGCGCCGGTTCCTGGACTTCGTGCGCTCGCGGATCGGCAAGCTCGATCTGGCAAACGTCGATCAGGATTTGATCGATGCATACGCGACCCATCACCGGGCGCGGCCGATCACGCCGGGGCGCGTGGGTGTGTGCCTCAGGCCCATCGTCCAGCTTCATCGCCTGGCGCCCTATCTGACGTGCGGTGGCATCACCTTCACCCCGTGGCGCGGCCGACCGGTCTATCGGGCAACCGGCCAGGGAACGCGCTGTTCGGAAAACCGGACCGCGCGCATCCCGGAGCCGGTCATCGGCGCAATGCTGCGATGGGCCTTGAAATATGTCGAGCACCTCTGCGACGACATCTTCACTGCCCGGGCTGAAGCCGATGCACTGAACAGCCGGTTCGCAGCACGCTCGCGCGCCCGCCACACGCGGCCCGCGGTAATGCTGGCCTCCTGGATCGACAAGCGTCGCGAGGAAGGAAGAGGCATTCCTGTCTGGGAAAGACCTCTTTCGATCGGGGGGCTGACCGGCAGATTGTCGCGGGGCGGCAGGTTTGATGGCGAGGTCATCAATCTGAAGCTCCTGACGATGCAATGCGGGCTGCATCTCACCACCGTCCACAAAGATCCGGCCCTGTTGTCGATGGTTCATGATGCTGTCGACGAGCTTGGGTTCGAGGTGGGCGGGATGGACACGCCGATCTCCCCGGATCCCGACACGGGGCGACCGTGGCGGGAGCGCTTCGATGCCATCAGCCTGGCGCGGGAAGAACGGCACCTGCAGACGGCCGCCTATATCGTGTGTTGCTATCTGACGGGCATGCGCGACGGTGAGGTGCAGTCGCTGCGATCCGGCTGCCTGAAACGGAATCTCGACCGGGACGGGCGAACAGAAAGGCTGGCGATCGAGGGCGTGACCTGGAAGGATCGCGGCGCTCGCGGCGAACAGGTCGAATGGATCACCATCGAGGCCGCCGTCCAGGCGATCCGGGTTGCCGAGCGTCTTTCGGAACGATTCCGCCGGAATGCGGGGACAGAGCGGCTATGGCTTGCCCTTGACGACCGCGAGACGAACAATGCCGAGACGCCGATACTCATCGCCAAGAAGATCAACCAATTCCGAGAACATCTCGATGAGCGATATGGCGCGGACGATAGTCCTGTGATCCCCCGAGTGGGAGAAGACGTCTGGCGCTTCAACACCCGTCAGTTCAGGCGAACGCTGGCCTGGTACATCGCGAACCGGCCCTTCGGGGTTGTCGCCGGCAAAATCCAGTACAAGCACGCCTCCGTGGCCATGTTCAACGGCTATGCCGGCTCGTCCGCATCCGGCTTCAGGCAGGAGGTCGAACAGGAACTGGCGCTCGGACAACTCGACGACATCATCGACTACTTCGAAAACCATCGACGCGGTCACGGTCCAGGCGGACCCGCCGGTAAACGCGTCGGCGTGGAACTGGAGCGGGTCGGCCGCGAACTCGGCCCGCTTCCGGGGCAACTGGCCGATCGCAAGCGCCTGAAGGCGATGCTGGCGCATCTGGCGCGCACGCTGCATGTCGGATATCTGAACGACTGCTTCTTCGACCCATTGACGGCGCTCTGCCTGCGGGAGTCTGAGAAACCTTCAGCCTCGGTGCCGGTCCTGTCGCGATGCGCGCCCGACCGATGTCCCAACGCCTGCCTCGTCGAGCGACATCTCCCGCCATGGGAAGCCTCCATTGCACAGGCGGAGGATCTTCTCGTCGACAAGCGTCTCTCCCCGCTGCAACGCGAAGCGCTGCGCCTGGACAACGACAGAAAACGCAGGCTCATCGCGCCGTTGAAGGAACGCACATCATGAAGCCGGTCAGTGCAGCCACGGAACAGGCGCTTCGTGAGGCGATGGCGCGCCTCCTTTATGGGTGCCCCCGCGTGGCTGATGGCAGGCTGACGGTTGTGAATCTGGCCATCGAGGCAGGTGTCAGTCGCGCGACCGCGAACCGCGCTTCCGAGGTGCTGGAAGCCTTCCGCCATGCAGTTGCCGAGTCGAGAGCCCGGCGCAACGCGACGGATCGGCCGGCGGGGACGGCCCGGGCCGAACAGGAGCGGCGCGCCGTCGAAACCGTGCTCGCCCAGCATCGTCAAGTCCGCGCGCTGTGCCAGCTTATGGAACGGCGGCGCGATAACCGCACCGCCGACGTCATACCGATCATCGGCAGGAAACGCCCTTGACGCCGATTGTGCTCACCCGGCGCAGCAGGAGAGTTTGGCGATGTCCTTGCCGAACGAAAGTGCTGCGAGCTTCAGCCCCTCGACCGTGGTGAGGTAAGGAAAGATCGTGTCCGCGAGGTCATCGACGGTGAGACCCTGGCGGATCGCGAGAGCCGCGGTCTGAATGCTGTCGGCACCTTCCGGCGCGAGGATGTGGGCGCCGAGCAAACGACCGCCAGCAGCATCGGCCACGAGCTTGATAAGCCCACGAGTGTCGCGGGCGGCGAGTGCGCGCGGCACCTGATCGAGACCGATCGTCGAAACGCGGATCTCATGCCCGGCCGCACGCGCCGCCGCCTCGGTGAGACCTACGCTTGCGACCTGCGGATCGGTGAAGACGATAGCGGGCATGGCGCTGTTATCGTAGCGCAGGCTGTCGCCATTGAGGGCGTTCTTGGCGGCGAGCTTGGCGCCATAGGCGGCCATGTAGACGAACTGGTCGCGGCCGGTGACGTCGCCGGCGGCATAGACGCCAGCCTTGGTCGTGCGCATGCGGTCGTCGACCACGATGCCGCCCTTCGCCGAGACGGTGATCCCGTGCTCGGCCAGCCCAAGGCCTTCGATGTTGGGCGTGCGGCCCGTGGTGATCAGCACCTGATCGGCGTCGATCTGGACATCGTGACCGTCACGCGTGACGGTCAGTGACGCTCGGCCCTCGGTTTTGCGGATCGCGCGGTAAGCGATGCCGGAGATAACGGTGATGCCTTCATCCTCGAAATACCCCGTGAGCGCCGCGCCGATCTCGGGCTCGGCCTCGGGGAGCAGTCGGGACCGGCAGACGAGGGTCACCTTGACGCCGGCACGGGCGAACATCTGGGCGAGCTCCGCGCCGATATAACCGCCGCCGATCACCAGCAGCGATCGCGGCAGTTCCTCGAGGTCGAGCGCCGTCGTACTGGTGAGATACGGTACGGTCTCGAGGCCAGGAATAGCAGGAACTGCCGGCCGCGCGCCGGTTGCGATAATGATCTTGCCAGCGGCAATACGCGCGCCGTCAACTTCGACACCGCCGTCGAGGAGGCGAGCCGGCCCGTCGCGATAGGCGATACCATTGTACGCGGGGAGCAGGTCCGCGTATTTGGCCTGGCGCAGCCCAGACACGAGCGTGTCCTTCTGACGAACGGTTCCGCGCCAGTCTGTCAGTTCGGCTTCAGCAGTAATGCCGGCAAAACGTGCCGCCACGCGAGCGTTATGAAGCGTCTCGGCCGCGCGGATCAGGGTCTTCGACGGCACGCAGCCGACATTGACGCAGGTGCCGCCGATGGTGCCACTGCCGATGAGCGCCACCTGTGCGCCCTGATCGGCGGCCGTGATCGAGGCCGAGAAGCCGGCCGAGCCGGCGCCGATGACGACGAGATCGTAAGCGCCTCCATTGCGACCGTTTGTGCGCAAGGGTCGGTTGGCGACCACCAGGCTCTTCGACGCCACATCGAGACCAGCGAGGCTCGGCCCGAACAGAGCACGGCCGGCTTCCAGTCCTTCCTCGATCGACAGCCGGAAACCTGGCTCGTCGGTGGAACGTTCGTCGCGCCAGGCGGAAAGATGCTCGTCCGAGCAGAAAAAAGCGGTCGTCGCGCAGAGCGAGCTCGCGGCGCAGCCGCCTTCATAACGGACGCTCTGCCACATGACGGCCGACTGTGGCTCGACGTCGGCGAGTGCCCGCCCTCGGTCCTGCGTGGTGATCCGGATCAGTGCGCCGCAATGGCCGCAGGGCGAGGCGATCGCGGTGTCGCGATCGGTCATGGCACCGATGCCCAGCGCGTCGACCGCGCACATTGCATTCAGCGTGCGTCCGTCCAGAGTGACCCGATGGCCGGTGTTATGATCGCTGAACGGATAGGCGCCGACGATCAGCTCGCCATCGAGAACGACGAGGTCGCGCCGGCGGAGCTCGTCGAGCAGTGGCCGGATGACCATCTCACTGAGTTTTGTACGCTCCGCAAGCGCGCTTATGGTCGGGGCACCCCCGTGGTCGGCGTAGAGTCGGAGCAACGCAACACGCACCCTGTCGGTGGCGGGATCGTAACCGCTCCAGCGATTGAGCACGTGGTCGGACCCGACCATCGCCTGCAGAGCGTTCTTGACCACAGGCGACGTGACCGCCGACCAATCCGGAAACGTTACGCCCGGTCGAACGGCAAAGCTCGCCAGTGTCGCGGGCTGAGAAACGGCCGGGTTGTCCCGGGAGGAGGTTGCACAGCAATCGTTCATGGCTTCACGCCTTCCTTGCGAATCTTCGTCTCATAGGCCGTGGCTCTTGCCCGGCGATGATGGGGCCCCCACGCGCCGAAGCCGAAGCCCGCGACGATCAGGGGAAGCACCACTGCACCCACACCTGTCAGCCACGTGCCAAGACCCGCCAGAGACAGGCCGACGGCGAGGAGCGGCGCCGCGCAGCAGATCGCGGCGAGGACGGCGCCAACGGCACCTGCGCGGATTACGGCGCGATCAGTCATCTAGCTGCCTTGCTGCGTCGGGTGGGCCGGATAACCAGCATTCATGCTGGCGGCTGCGATGGCATCGGTGCTCGTCTTAGCGTCGTCGAAGGTCACGGTCGCGGACTTCGCCTCGAAGGAGACGGTCACCTTCGCGACACCGGGGATTGCCGCCATCGTGGTCTTCACGATGTAGGGGCACGAGGCGCAGGTCATGTTGTCGACGGCAAACGTCACAGTGCGTTCGGCGGCGAAGGCGGCAGGCGCAGTCATCACCGACGCGATCAAAGTGAAAGCGCTCAAACTCTTCCTCATGGGGTAGTCTCCTCTTGGTGTCAGGCGGAAAGCAGCAGCGGCGCGACGTAGTCGAAGGCGAAAGCAGCGGCGACGAGTACGGTCGCGAACCAGAGCGCGATCTGAACGAGGCGGCTGGGGACGGCGCGCGTGCAGGCAGCCCCATCGGCACAGGCCTGTCGCGGCTTCCAGTAGACAAGGTAGAAGCCGTAGCCGAGCATGCCCGCCGTTGCGGCGACAAACAGTGGCTTGTAGGGCGCAAGCGCCGTCAGATTGCCGATCCAGGCGCCGCCGATGCCGAGGCTGAACAGGACGAGCGGAATGATGCAACAGGACGAGGCGGCGATGGCGCCGAGTATGCCGCCGACGGCGACCAGGCGCTGTCGCCCGGCCTCGCTTCGCTCTGGCGTCGTCAGGTTTGCCGCAGTCGGTGCAACGTCTGCTGGTCCGTGTCGGGATGCATTCATGTTCGACCTCGCTCTTCTTGTCGAAAACCTATCCAGGCGCTAATGTGCGGTCTGTAGCAACTACAGGGTCAAGGGGTATTTTTGGATGCGCGATCACGCTGGCGTGAAAGGCCTCAAGCGCGCCGAACTCGCACAGCGCACAGGGTGCAATCTGGAGACGGTCCGCTATTACGAGAAGGTCGGCCTCCTGCCGGAGCCGCCGCGCACGGCGAGCGGCTATCGCAGCTACGACAGCACCCACGAGCGACGGCTTCGCTTCGTCTTGCGGGCGCGCGAGCTCGGCTTCTCCCTCGATGAAGTCCGTGAACTGCTGCGCCTCGTCGACGAGCGCGACCAGCCCTGCGCCGAGGCAAGCGCCGTTGCCGCCGCGCATCTCGACGACGTGCGTGAAAAGATCGCCGACCTGAAACGCATGGAGCGAGTGCTGAAGGACGTGGTGGCCCAATGCACAGAAGGCAATCGGCGGGAATGTCCGCTGATCGAGACGCTGTTCCGGGAGCCGGCGAGCTCAGCGAAATGCCAGTGAGACAGCTTGACTGTTCAGATAAACGCCGTGGGTGCCGTCCCCGGCCTGGAACACGACGATCACGACCATCAGCGTGGTGGCGAGGCTGGCGGCGAAAGCGGTGGCATCTGCGTAGGACATGGGTTCCGGCTCCTGTCTTTGGAGGCGGGGGACCATCCCCCGCGCGACAGGCGCCCGAAGTGTCTGACCGGATCTGCAATCACCCTCGGGCGTTCGGATTCTTTCCGAATCCCCGAGGGCGGCACGCGCGCGTAAGCCGACCCCACCGGGGTTGAATGCAAAGAGACGGTCGGACCAAGGTTAGCGAATGGAAGCGGGGGATGGTGCTTTGCGTCGAGCCGGTGCCGGAAACCCGTCGCAGATGCTTTGCTGCGCCAGCCTCGTTGCCGGCGGATATTCAGGGTGTGTTTCAGGCCGGGGACGGAACCCGTTGCCCCCACAACACCAAGGAGTTGGCGCAATGGTGAAGCTCGAACTCGATCCATCGCTGCTTGTGCAGCGATACCCGATAGCCCCGTGTGCAAGGTTCGGCTTTCAGGGCCGGTCAGTCCCAGAACCCATCGGCGATTTCGCGGGCGATCATGGCGCGGGCCTTCATCATCACATCGTCGCCGGAGGTGTCGATATGACCGAAAAAGCGCGTCCGGGCGCCATGGGCCGTCCAGTCGGCATAGCGGCAGTATTCGCGGGCATCGAGCCGGAAGGCGCGCATGTCCTCGGCCCAATGCGGTTTCGGTTCCACGATGACGGTGACGCCGTTGCGGGTTTCCTCCCAGGGAAGCGAGCGCTCCGATGGCGGATTGCGGCGGTCATCGGCGAAGATTTCATCGACCGTCATCATGATGCGCCCCCATCTTCGGCCTTCTCGACAAAGCCGGCAGGATCGTCGGGATCCGGCGGCAGATAGGCGTCATAGGGGTTGCCGCTTGCGAGATGGCCGAACGGCGTGAAGACGTAATCACCCCCGTCGCGGCCGACCGCGCACAGGACATAGCGTGTCTCACGGGTCGCGGCGTCGAGGCATTCCATAAGGGCGAGATTGCCGTCATCGGCAGCACGAAGCAGAGTGTCGAAGTTCGTTCGAACGGGATCGGGAATGGCCATTGTGTTCTCCTGAAACGAAGAAGGCCCGCCGTCACGGGACAAGCGGGCCGGATGAACGGGATCGGCGATGGTCACGCGGCAGCTCGACCCTCGACGGCATCGGCGCCTGCCTCGTCGGCGGTGATCTCCTCGAGGCGCGCGCGGCTGTAGCCGTTCCTGGCTAGCCAGAGTTCGGCCGCCTCGTGGTTCTCCGCGAGGTGCAGCAATTCGACGTTCTCTCCGACATCCTGCACAACACGGACCTGACCGATCTTCGGGCGTTCGACAACCCGGAAGCTCAGATCGCTGTCGATGCCGTAGCTGCGCATGATGGTGATGAGGATGATGCCGCCTTCGCCGAAATCACCCTCATGCAGGGTGAAGGACGGCGGCGTCGTGTAGGTCGGGCGCTCGCGGCCCGGTTCCTTGCGCACGAGGCGACCGGCCCCGTTGCGGGATTTCCACGCGGCGAGCTTCTTGGTGAAACGTGCGGGCGGTTTCGGCTGGCCGTCGCTATAGGCCACGAGCGAGCCGAGAGGCGCAATGTCGAAAATGAGGGAAGCGGACATGATCTTGCTCCTGAAACGAAAGCGGCCCGGCGAGATGCCGGGCCTTCAGATGGAAGGGATGGAATGCGGGGCGGCGGAGGCCGCCCCGCTGCTGCGCGTCACTCGGCGGCGACGAGGGCCTCTGGATCGTCGGCGGCCTCGGCCGTGTCCTCATGGCCACCGGCGAGGAAGTCGGGCAGCGCCACGCTGTCCTCGTCCTGATCGGTCGCGCCATCCACGGCCTGCGCCTCGATGGCGGGGCGCAGCGGCTCCGGCAGCCAGCCGGTATCGGCCAGGAGCCGTTCGGCCTCCTTCGCCATATCGCCCTTCTTGAGATGCGCGATGAGATCGGCCGCGCGATCGCCGGCGCCCTCGCGCACCGCCTCGATGATGCGGGTCTTGGTCACGCGACCCAGGTAGTTCTCGACCGTGGGCCTCCAGCCCGCTTCGACGAGATCGAGGCCGGTGGCCTGTGCCAGCCGTTCGGCCTCGGCCATGCGGCGGTCGAGACCGTGCTGCGAGATGCCATTCCCCGAATAGGGGTTGGGCCGCTCGTAAAGCGCGTTGACCCCGAAACTGACGCAATGGGCGAGCAGCGCCAGGCGGCTGGCATCGTCGAGACCGTCGATCCAGTCCCAGAGCCGGTCGTCATCGCCAGCGGGGATGTCGCCCCGCCAGGCGTCCGCGCGCTCGTCGATCATCTTCGCGGCGGCGCTGTCAGCGAGCCCGGTCGCATCCGTGGGAAGATAGATGTGACGCACGGCGGCATAGAGGCTGGTTCCCGAGGTGGCGGTGCGCTCGAAAGTATCGAGAACCAGCTTGTGCAGCAGCGCCGTCATGGCGACGCGCGGATTCTCGGCAAGCGCATTGCGCAACGCCAGCGTCCGCCAGGCGGTCAGGTCGGTCACCAGCCGCTCGGGCAGCGGCTTGACGGCATCGTCCTCCTCTTCATCGCCGTCCGGGACCGGCTCGCCGCCGACGGTGATAACCGCGCGCTGCACCGCATCGGGATCGGACGGGTCGGCACCTTCGCCCGCATCCTCACCATCGACGCTCTCGGGTTGTTCGTCCTCGGGGCGGACATAACCGGGACTGACGATCAACTCGCCATCGCGGTCGATGCTGACGAAAACACCGGCACGGGCGATGTCTTCCGGCGCGAAGGTGACGGGCCGGTTCTCGAAGCCTTCCAACTCGGCTTCGATCTCCCCGAGCCGCTGGTCGATCTCATCGGGCAGGTCGTCGGCTTCTGCATACTGCGCTTCGAGTTCGTCATACTCGTCGCGCAGCGCCTCGCGGGCGGTGCGCTCCTCGTCGGTCAGCTCCTGGGTCACACCGACCAGCCTGCGCAGGCCGTTGGCGTAGCCGTAGGGAAGTTCGACTGCCGCGTCGATCCACTTCCAGCCCTGTCCGGCGATCTCGTCGGCGACAGTGCGCAGCTTATCGTCAACCAGGCGGTCGAGCAGCGTGACGTCCTGCAACCAACCGCCGTTCTCGTCGGAGAAGAGATCGCGCAGCACCGGGCCGCCCGCCGCCTCATAGGCGTCGATGCCGATGAAGCGGGCGCGCTTGTCGGCAGCCGGAACCGTGGTCTCGGTCAGCAGGCTGCGGATGTGCCAGGGCTCTTTCTGCCACGACGTGCTGATCCGCTCCCAGACCTGCTGCTGGCGCTCGTGGTCGGGATTGACGGTGAAGGCTTCCAGCATCGCCAGCGTCATCTCATTCCGCGCATAGGCGTCGTGCAGCGCCGGCGCGACCGTCGCGAGACGAAGGCGCTGCATGATGTAGCGCGGCGTGGTCCGCCAGGCGTCGGCGATCTCCTCCTTCGACATGCCCATGTCGAACATCCGCTTGAACGCCTTGAACTGGTCGAGCGGATGCAGGGCGAGGCGCAGCAGGTTCTCGGCCAGCGAGTCGTCGACTGCCGAGGTCTTGGCATCGGCCTTCTTGACGATGCAGGGGACGAGGCCATCGGCCGGGAAGCGACCGGCTTCGACGAGGCGCGCGATGGACCTGTAGCGGCGGCCGCCGGCCGGGGTCTCGAAATCGCCGGTCTCAACGCCGTCCGCGTCGAGGATGGCGCGAACGTTGAGGCCCTGCACGAGATCCTCGCGCCGGTCGATGTCATGGGTAAGTTCGTCCAGACCCGCCTCGACGTCAGCCTCGCGAACATTGCTGTCCGACAGCCTGATCCGGTTGAACGGAATGTCGCGCGCCCGTGAAAAGACGATCATCGGGGCGACGGGCTTCTTCCTGGCAGCTTTGGCCATGGTGATTTCTCCGCGACGGGCGGCCGGGAGCCACTCTCTCGACCTCCAACCCGTCACGAAGCGAAGCGCCGCCCTCTTCCTCTGAAGAGTGCGACGCCAGGCCACAAAGCCGGCAACCGGAAATCAGGATTCCCGGCTTTCCGTATCTGTGGATGTGCGGGTGAATGCCGCACCGGCGCGGTAGAGGGCTCGTTCCGCCGCCTGGATGCTGCCGGTTTCCCACGCAGCCTCCGCCCAGACCGAGATCGGGAAATCCCCGGTGAAGAGCAGATCCCGCTCGATCCCCATGCCGAAGGGCAACCGGACCCCACGCAGCTCTTCCAGGCTCCACGAGCCGAGTTCGGGGTAGCCGATATCGGCCAGGCCGAACATGATGTCGCCGCCCTGATCCAGCTCGGTGGCGAGCCAGACGCCCGCGCCGAAGGGGTTGAAGAATTTCACGACGGGGATGTGATCCCCGCCGCGCTGGCATCCATTGGCCAGAAGCCGGTCACGCTGTGTTCCGGTCAGGAGGATCATGCCGCGACCCTCCCGTCGATTGCAGCCGGATCCGGTTCCCCGGCATCTTCGGCCGGCAGATGCGCCAGCAGCCAGTCGGCCGCCTTACTGGCCTGTGAGGCCGCGCGGACAATGGCGCGGTTATCCTCGCGCAGCACCTCCAGCCAGGAGCCGATGTAGTCGGCATGGCGCACGGTCGGCACGATGCCGAGCGAGGCGCAGCAGAAGGCCGCGTTCATCTCAGCCACCAGCTCCTCGAAGGCGTATTTCTTCGTGCCGAAACTGCCCGAAAAATCCCGCCCCAGGCGCGAGGCATGGCCTGTGGCGTGACCCATCTCGTGGAGCGCCGTCCTGTGCCAGTTGATCGGTTCGAAATAGGCGGCCGGTGGCGGCACCTGGACATAGTCGAGCGCCGGAACATAGAAGGCGCGATCCCCGCCGATGCGGAAATCGATACCAGTGGCACAGATCAGCGCCTCGACCCTCGGCTCGATCATGCCTGGCGGTGGTGGTGGTGCCTCGACAGCGATGTCCTCGGGCAAGCCTTCGCATTGCGCCGCGTTGAACACGGTGAAACGCTTCAGGAACGGGACGCGTCCCGGTTCTTCACCGGTCTCGCGGACTCGGCGCTTCTCGTCTTCCGGGGTGAAGCGGTCGGCATAGACGACCGTCGTGCCGTGCTCGCCCTTACGGACATTGCCGCCGAGGGCTGCCGCCTGGCGATAGGTGAGCCAATGCTGGGTCGGATAGCCGTTCTGGACCACGGCACCCCAGAGGATCAGCACATTGATCCCGGAATACTGCCGCGAGGTCGCGGCGTTTCGCGGCATGGCAAGCGGCGCTTTCGCCGCAGTCCCCCAAGGCTGGACCCAGGGAAGCCGTCCTTCCTCCAGCTCGGCGATGATCTTGTCGGTGATGTCGTCATAGAGATTGCTGCGGGCGCCGCCTGGGCGAGCGCGGTCCTGTCTGGCCATCGGGATGATCTCCGCGACGGGCGCCGGAGGCCACTCCTCCAGCACTCAACCCGTCACGGAAAACCCGTCCGCACTCTCCCTCTCAGGGGGCGTTGCGGGGTCTCCCCGCTGAAGGGGGTGCGCCGGCAACGATAGTGCCGGCCAGGGGGAAGGCCTTCCCCCGTCAGGCCCACGGCAAGATGCGCGTTTATTCGCGGGAACAATAAAAAGAGCCCGCGCGAATGAAGAATCAGAAGCGAATAGCCGTCGCCGGTGTTGGCGTCTGCCGGTATGATGAGGTGAGTTTGGCGCTCAGGCTTGGAAAACTAATGACGCAGCATGACCAGCACATCGCCACGTGGCGGGATGCTTTTCGCGACGAGACAACGGGCATCCACAGAACCATTCAGGATCTGCTCTGGAACTACGCCGCCTTTCGCACGACGGTTCGGATCGTCCGTCTTGCAAATGAGAAGAGAGGCTCGAGACCCCCGCTTAACCAGATGATGTTCAATCTCGTTTCCGAGGGATACTGGTCAAGCCTGCTTCTCGGCACTCGCCGACTTCTCGATAAGGCCCCGATCAATGGCCCCAAGGGAGTTTACTCGATCCGATCTGTCGTCAACGACGTGAAAGCGAGCCAAAACTGGTTGACCAGGAGAATCTACGTCGAGAAAGTGCTTGACGCGCAATACGATCTCGATCGCCTGCATCAAGAACAACATGACCACCTCGTCGCCGCGAATGGGCGTCCGGTGTGGGGTGATCCAGAGCTCATGAAAAGTCAGGCCGCGCATCGGCATTTCGATGTTTTGAGCGGCGTGTCTCCATCAGGGCGTAACCCGAGCGATCTGATCTCAGCCACGGTATTGGAGAAGATCGAAACTCGGCTCGCCAGCCTTGATCGAATTGCCGAGCACGTTAACTCGCATGTTGCTCATGCCGGGAACAAGCAAAGTCGGCAGGACAGGGAGCTTGGTGATTTCGACATTCGCGATGCCGAAAAGACTCTCAGGCAGTTGAAGGAAATCGCGGATCTGGTCGGAGTGTGGTTCGCCAACGAAGGCGGTGCGGGCCTCGCCACATATCTCGGTGACCAATTCGAGGGCCTCGATCATGCGGTCGTAGACAGCGCCGACCTTGCCGACCTTTTAGAGCAATGGCGATTGATCGATAGAGAAATCGCAGAATGGTCGATCCGGCCAGAAGATTTGTGACCCCCGAGAGGCAGGCCGATTCGTTGGTTCGAACCGATACCGCCTTCTGTCAAAGCCACCGGCTTTACCGAAAATCCCGCGCCTTCACCCTGATACCGCCGGCCCCCGGCCCCTGCTGCCCGTCCGTCGCCACCTCGCGCTGCACGACAGTCGCCAGATCCCGCGACAGATCGACGATCCGATGGGCGACGAGATGCACGACCTCGCCCTCGCGCTGAACGCGGCCCCGCACGGCGATCATGCTCGATGAGAGAATGACCCGGCGATAGCGCTCGAAAATCTTCTGCCAGACGACGAGATTGGCGATGCCGGTCTCGTCCTCGAGCGTGATGAACATGACGCCATTGGCCGAACCGGGGCGTTGGCGCACCAGCACGATCCCGGCAGCCTCCAGCCAGCGCTGATCACGGGCCGCCATCGCCTCGGCGCAGGTGACGATCCGGCGCCTCGCCAGGTCCTCGCGCAGGAAGGAGACCGGATGGCGACGCAGCGACAGGCCGATATGCCCATAATCCTCGACCACCTCGCGGCCAGCAGGCATCGCTCTGAGCGCGATCGCCGGCTCGTCGAGTTCCGGAACGGTCCGTCCCTCGCGCTCCGAGGCGGCGGCGAAGAGCGGCAGTTCCTCGTCGCGCAGCCCCTTGATGGCCCATTGCGCCTCGCGCCGGGCCAGACCGAACGCCGGGCGGAATCCGTCGGCCGCCGCGATCTGATCGAGCGCCGCCACGGGTACACCCGCCCGCCGCCAGAGATCGTCGACCGAGGTGAACATCTCATCGCCCTGGGCCGCGACGATGGCGGCGGCATGGGCATTGGCGAGACCCTTGACCATCCGCAGCCCGAGGCGGACGGCGAATCGGCTTTCGTCTCCGGTCGGCTCCAGCGTGCAGTCCCAGCGGGAGGCATTGATGCAGACCGGGCGGACCTCCACTTCATGCTCGCGCGCGTCGCGCACAATCTGGGCCGGCGCATAAAAGCCCATGGGCTGGGCGTTGAGGAGCGCAGCGCAGAAGACATCCGGGTGCCAGCATTTGAGCCAGGCCGAGGCATAGGCGATCAGCGCAAAGCTCGCCGCATGGCTTTCCGGAAAACCATAGGAGCCGAAGCCTTCGAGCTGCTGGAAGGTCCGCTCCGCGAAGTCCTGCTCGTAGCCACGCTCGATCATCCCCGAGATCAGCCGGTCGCGGAACTTCGAGACCCCGCCGGTATGCTTGAAGGTCGCCATGCTCTTGCGCAGGAGATCGGCCTCGCCAGCGGTGAAGCCCGCGCATTCGATGGCAACGCGCATCGCCTGTTCCTGGAACAGCGGCACGCCGAGCGTCTTGCCCAGCACCTTCTCCAGCTCGGGCCGGGGATAGTCGACCTCTTCCAGACCCTCGCGCCGGCGCAGATAGGGATGAACCATATCGCCCTGGATCGGCCCCGGCCGCACGATCGCGACCTGCACCACCAGGTCGTAATAGGTCCGGGGCTTCAGGCGCGGCAGCATGGACATCTGCGCCCGGCTCTCGATCTGGAAGGTGCCGAGTGTGTCGGCCTTGCGGATCATCGCATAGGTGCGCGGATCCTCGGCCGGGATCGACGCCAGATCGAGGCGGATATCCTTGTGCTCGGCCAGCAGGTCCAGCCCCCGGCGCATGCAGCTCAGCATGCCGAGCGCCAGGACATCGACCTTCATGAAGCGCAGCGCGTCGATATCGTCCTTGTCCCATTCGATGATCTGGCGCCCCTCCATCGCCGCGGGCTCGATGGGGACGAGATCGTCGAGCCGGTCGTGGGTCAGCACGAAACCGCCCGGATGCTGCGACAGATGCCGCGGCGCGCCGCGAAGCTGGGCGGCCAGTTCGAGCGTCAGGCGCAATCGGCGATCTTGCGGGTTGAGATTGAGATCGCGGAGCTGCTGCTCGGTCACACCGGCCTCGGACCAGCCCCAGAGCTGGCCGGACAGCGTCTGGATCAGGTCTTCGGGAAGCCCCAGGGCCTTGCCGACGTCCCGCAGCGCGCCCTTGGAGCGGTAGCGGATGACGGTGGCGGTTAGCGCGGCGCGCTCGCGGCCGTAATGCTCATAGACCCACTGGATCACCTCCTCGCGCCGCTCATGCTCGAAATCCACGTCGATGTCCGGCGGCTCCCGGCGCTCCTCGGAGACGAAACGCTCGAAGAGGAGATCGTTGCGGCCGGGATCGATCGCGGTGATACCGAGCACATAGCAGACGGCCGAGTTCGCGGCCGATCCGCGCCCCTGGCAGAGGATGCCGCGCGACCGGGCGAAGCGGACAATGCTGTTCACCGTCAGGAAGTAGGGCGCGTAGTCGAGCTTGCCGATCAGGGCCAGCTCATGCTTCAGCGCCGCTGTCACCTCGTCGGGGACACCCTCGGGATAGCGGCTCGCCGCGCCCTCCCAGGTCAGCCGCTCCAGGGTCTCCTGCGGGGTCAGCGCCGGATCGTCGCGCTCTTCGGGATATTGATAGCGCAGCTCGTCGAGCGAGAAGCGGCAGCGATCCGCGATCTCACGCGTCCGGGCCAAAGCCTCGGGCCAGCGCGCGAAGAGCCGGTGCATTTCGGCAGGCGGCTTCAGATAGCGGTCGGCATGGCGATCGCGCCGGGTGCCGAGCGCATCGACGGTGAGATTGTGCCGGATCGCGGTGACGACATCCTGCAGGATGCGGCGTCCGGGCTCATGGAAGAGCACGTCATTGGTCACGACGGTGGGCACACCTAGGCCCGCAGCGAGCGTCGACAGCTCCCAGAGGCGCATCTGGTCATTGGGCCGCCGGCGCAGCGTCAGGCCGAGATAGGCGCGATCGCCAAAGGCATCGCGCAGGCGCCGCAGCCGCAGACCGCAGGTCTCGTCGGCGAGGTCCGGCGCCAGGACCACGATCAACCCCTCGCCATAGGCGACCAGATCGTCCCATTCGAGATGACAGCGCGCCTTGCCCGCCCTCCCCTTGCCCAGCGACAGCAATCGGCAAAGCCGTGAATAGGCCGCCCGGTCGGTCGGATAGACCAGCACCGACATGCCGCAGGCAAGATCGAGGCGGCAGCCGACGATCAGCCGCACCCCCGCCTCCTTCGCCGCCTCATGGGCGCGCACGATGCCGGCCAGCGTGTTGCGATCGGTCACGGCGAGCGCCTCGATCCCCATCGCGGCCGCCGCGGCGAACAGCTCCTCGGCCGAGGACGCGCCGCGCAGGAAGGAGAAATGCGACGTCACCTGCAATTCGGCGTAAGCGGGCGCGCTCATCCGAATATCCCGTGCAGGAACCAGCGATGCGAGCCGGTGGCCGCATCCTCGCCATCGCCGGAGCGGAAGATCCAGAAGCGTTCGCCGGCATCGTCCTCGACCCGGAAATAGTCCCGCACAGCGATGAGCTCGGCATCGCGTTTCCACCATTCCCCGAAGATGCGCTCGGGGCCGTCGGCCCGGCGAACACGGCGGCGCACGCCCTTCCAGGAGAACCAGTTCGGAGGATGGTCCGGCAGCAGCGCCATGGTCTCGATCGGCTCCGGCTGGGAGAGCAGCCGCGAGGGGCGCGGCCAATGGTCCGGCCAGCCTGCGCCCGTATCCTCGGCAAGCGCCGGCAGGCGGCGGACCGAGCGTTCGGGCACATCGCTCGCCACCGGGGCGAAGCGATAGACCGCCCGCGCGCCGACCCGGTTCGCCAGCGTGTCGATCAGGCCGGAGAGATCCGGCGCCCCCTCTTCGATCAGGCTGCTGGCCGCCTGTTTCAGGGCCAGCGGTTCGGCCAGGGTGGCGGTCAGCGACATGATCTCGACGCCGAAGCCTGGCGCGATCGTCTCGATCTTGTCGCAGAGAAGCCGGGTCAGGCGCGCGGGATTCCGCACCGGCATGGCCAGACCGATGCGCACCGTCTCGACCCGGTTGTCGACGCGGTAGCAGAGCAGGTCGAGACGGCGCGCGCCAAGACCCCGCCCTTCGAGCGCCTCGCAGAGCGCCATGACCAGCTTGCGAATATAGCGCGCGATGGTCTCGGCGGCGCCTATGGGTTCGGCGAAGACGCGGCGGACGGAGACCAGCTCCTCCAGTCGGATCGGCTCGATGGGTTCGGCGACCGCACCCAGGGCCTGATCGAGACGCCGGCAGAGCTCCGGGCCGAAGCGCCGGGTCAGGGGCGCACGGGGCTGCCCGATCAGGTCGCCGATGCGGACAAAGCCCAGGTCATTCAACCCCACCGCGATCGCGGGCGGCAGGCGCAGTGCTTGCAGCGGCAGCGGCGCGAGGACCGGGACGGTTTCGCCGGGAGGGGCGACAAACAGCGGATCGGCCGCGTAGCGCGCCAGCGCATGGGCCGCGCCCCAGCTATCGGCAATGGCGGCGCGGGCGGTGACGCCGGACATGACAAGCCGACCGGTCAGCACCTCCAGCATGGCCGCCTCACCGCCATGCAGATGGTCGGCGCCGGTCGCGTCGATGACGATCCCGTCCGGCGCGTCGGCGGCGACGATAGGTGAGAAGCGTTGCAGCACCCAGAGCGCGAGGCGTTCGAGGCTGTCCAGGTCGGCCCGCGGGTCGGCGGGCTCGATGTGGAGGCCGGGCACCATCGCCTGGGCCTTGGTGACAGGCATTCCGGCGCGCAGGCCGAGCGCCTGCGCGGCCGGATCGGCCGCCGTCACCACCCGGCGGTTCTTCTCCTTTCCGGCGATGACCAGCGGCGCCTCACCGGGCGGCGCTGCGTCGCCCGCCTTCCGCCGCAACCGGTCTGTCGGCCAGTTCGGCAGGAAGACAGAGATGACCCGAGCCATCGCACGCCTCCAGTTCGATATCGAGACATTCGCCCGCCCGCGCCCGGATCAACTCAACGAGCCAGCGCGGCCGTCCAACACCGGGAACCGGAAGGGGCGCGGACGGCAGCGCCGAGATCCGCCAGCGGGTCATCGCCGCCGTCGGCTGCCCGAAATCGCTCGCCTCCGCCTGCCGCCGCCAGCGGCGCAACGCGATGCAGATCGTCGCCGAACCTTTCGCGGCCAGATGCAGCCGCCGCGAGGCGGGCATCGGCAGGCGCGCGACGTCACCGACGACCGCCCCCAGCCCGCCATGCCGCAGCCCTTCCTCCATACAGGCGAGAGTCGCCTTGTCGTCCCCGGCTTCGACGAAGATCACCCGGCCGGGCGGCAATCCGGCCTGCTCCAGCCCCGGTGCGAAGAGATCCTGGAGCGCCACGCACCAGAGCACCTGGCCGGCGGTGCGGGCGGCGATCCCGGCGGTGAAACAGGCGGCAGCCGCGCCATCCACCGCCCCGTTGCCGCCTCCGGCGACTTCATGGAGGCATCCGAGCGCCAGTCCGCCACCGGGCAGCTTGCGATCCAGCGGCGCGATCCCGAAGGGCAGCACCTCGTGCGGACGCACGCCATCGCCTTCGAGCCGCGCGATGCGCGCCCGAAGTTCGGCAATGGCTGGGCTGTCGGCACGGCTGGGCATATGAGGATGGCGTCTCCGGGGCTTTGCACTGGTCGATTCTGTTGCTATGTTCTTTATTTGTTCTCTTGTGGGTCGAGAGTCAATCTCGGCCATCCCGGAAGTGATCGACGGCGCGCGATGCCCTATGGTGGCGTAAAGTATTCGCAAGGAGAGTAGTGGGGCGATGTGCAACCTGTATCGCATTACGACCAATCAGCAGGCGATCAGGGATTTCGTGGCCGCCACCCATGACAGCATCGGCAATCTCGAACCTTCGATCGACGTCTATCCCGACCGGCCGGCTCCGGTGGTGCGCAACACCGATGGCGGACGGGAACTGGCTTCGCTGACCTGGGGCATGCCGACGCCCATCGAATATCTGAAGTCCCGCGATGCACCGGACACCGGCGTCACCAATATCCGCAACACGGCCAGCCCCCATTGGCGCAAATGGCTCGGAGTTGAGCATCGCAGCGTGGTCCCGGCCACCGCCTTTTCCGAATATGGGCAAAAGCCCGATCCGGTCACGAAGCGCAAACCGCTGCACTGGTTCGCCCTCGATGAGACCCAGCCCCTGTTCTTCTTCGCGGGAATCTGGACGCCATTCACGAAGCGCAAACCGCTGCACTGGTTCGCCCTCGATGAGACCCAGCCCCTGTTCTTCTTCGCGGGAATCTGGACGCCATGGCGCGGAACCCGCGGATCGAACCGGACCCCGCGTCCGGGCGATCATCAGCTGTTCGCCTTCCTGACGACCGAGGCCAATGGCGTGGTGAAACCGATCCATCCGAAGGCCATGCCCGTCATCCTGACGGGCCGTGACGAAGTCGAGACCTGGCTAACCGCCGACTGGAAGGAAGCGAAGGACCTGCAACGGCCGCTGCCCGACGAGCGGCTGGTGATCGCGGAGACGCCAGCGAGCGCAGCCGCCGATGGCATGTTGCCGGGCCTCTGACAATGATCCGGAGGACGAAAATGGGCCGGAAGGAAGAAGAACAGTTAGCGGCGACGCTCGCCAAGGCGATGGCGATGATCTGCGTCCGCAACAGCATGCTGGAGGACCTGCATGCGGGGCCGGTCCCGGTCACGAAGACCGGTGACTATTCCGATGTCTTCGTCATCGACGCCGACGGCAACCACATCCCCTGGGGAAGCGTGTCGCGGTTCGACGATGAGGAGATGCGCGACCTGATGCGGCAAGTGGTCAATCGCCTCTACACGTTCCAGACCTGTTTCGCAGAGCCCCAGTTTCAGGCGGTGATCGACAAGTGGCTCGGGGTGACGCGCACCTGGGACGA
Organism: Brucella anthropi ATCC 49188; assembly: GCF_000017405.1. Taxonomy (NCBI): domain Bacteria; kingdom Pseudomonadati; phylum Pseudomonadota; class Alphaproteobacteria; order Hyphomicrobiales; family Brucellaceae; genus Brucella; species Brucella anthropi. Next base: position 472,228 of record NC_009668.1, on the reverse strand, counting down.
GCCGGTTCTCGACGAGCGCCTCGCGGGAAGGCCAGTATAGATTTCCTCGCTCCGGCAATCATTGCGCTCGAACGGCTGCTCATATGAGCCCTTCAAGCGTCCAGGCTGATAATCTGGGTCCAATAGCTGATCCGTTGAGCAGGCACGGCGTCCCGCTCTCTCAGCGATCTCAACATATCCAAGATCGGCTTGGTTCGCGAGGTAGGCAGCACGGGCCTCGGCATGGTTGGCATGCGATCAACGCAAATCGATCCGTGCGACCAGCGCCTCCTCCGCTTCAGTGAAGGCGAGCCTGTAGCGGTTCGCCGCATCCATCCGTTTGCTCATCTCAGCGTGATCCTATTGGCTTCGACGTGACGAAAAGCCTTCGACCGGCACGTGAGAAGTATCACCTGCATCCGCTTCGAAGCGTCCTGCAGGATGTCGGTCATCGTCTCCAAGCGGGCATCATCGGAATAGACGAGAGGGTCGTCGAGGATCAGAGAGATCGGCGCTCCATCCTCGAGCAGGAGGTCCGCAAACGCGAGCCGAGTCAATATCGCCAACTGCTCCTGCGTGCCTCGACTGAGATCACCACAGGATTCATCGATCCCCGCCCTCGTGAGGCCGGTCAGCCCGAGCTCCTCGTTGAATGACAGATCACATCCGGGAAGAAGCTGCTGGATGTATCGACTAGCCCGAGCCGTGACGGGTGCGAGGAATGTCCTCGACGCTTCATTCGCGGCATCCGACAGCGCCTCGCGGAGCACCTCAAGCATGTCGGCCTCATGCCGCAAACGATCGCAAGCGGCGATCGCGGCCTCCTCTTCCTCCCGCGTTTCGGCAAGGCGACCGGCAGGCCCGTTTGTCCCTTCCCTAACGATCGTGGATTCGAGCGACGCGATCCGGGCGGTCAGTTCAAGTCGTTCCTCGCCGGCCCGGCTGGCGGCACGATCGAGGTTCACAATGCGGCGTCGGATAGCGTCGGCGTCGAAAGACGTGGCGCTTTCGCGCGCCTTCTCGAGAGCTTCGAACTTCGCGGCACGCTCCCGCTGAGCCTCACCGCGCGCCGCTTCGAGCGTTTCCCGATCCCCGATCTCTAGGAGGTTCCGGAGATCTTCAGCCGCAGCCTCGGATTCGCGGATGGCTGCGGAATAATCGGCTTCGGCCGTTGCGAGCGTACTCTCCGCCTTCGACAGAGCCGTCCTCCCGTCTTCGCGCTTTCCGGATGCGGCAGCCTCGGCGAGCTTGGCGTCGACCACCGCCTTCTCCAGCGTGTCGACATTGTCGGTTGGGGCGACAACGTCGGCGATGTCGCCCAGCTCGGCCACGAAGGCGCGCAGGGCATCTGCCCCGGGCGCCAACCCGATTGTCGGATCTCCAGGACATGCCGAGGCGATCTGTGTCCGGAGCGCCTTCAACTCGCGCTTGGCAGCGGAGGCCCGTTCGTTCCGGGCCACGCCCTCCGCATGCGACTTGATGCCGAGCGACCGCAAGGCGGAAGCGAGTTCTTCCGTCGCCGCTGCAAGATCGGCCTCAATGGACTGACCCGAACCCTGCGGCGGGCGCACGACTAGGCTGCCCGCATCACCCAACTCGAACTTGGTGGTCTTGAGGACGTCAACGCTGGTGACGTCGGTCGTCAACCCGTCAATCCTCAAAGATGCGCCCGCCCCGAGTTCGACTTCTACCTTCACAGCGCCTGCTTCGAACCGGGCGCGTGCCTGGATGGCGGCAAGCTCGAGTTCGGTAATCTCCTCAAGGTCGTCACTATCGACGGCCCCGGCGGAGTCATCAACCAGCGCACGCTCACGCTCCTCTAGCTCGGCTAGAGCTTTTCGCGCATCGATCGCGCGACGAGCGCCCGCGGCATTAGCGAACCCGCGCAATCGCGCGCGTGCGGAGGACAGTGCCTCCTCGTGTTTCTCCCTTTCCGCGCGAGCCTCGTCGAGCGCGGCGCGGAGTGATTTTTCCTCCTCACCGGCACGAGCAGCCTCAGCCTTGGCTTCGTCCCGCAGACGAGCCTTCTCTTCGAGGTATGTGCCGGCGGATCCGACGCGAGCCTCGGCTGCGTCCAATCGCTCGATCCTCGACGAAGCCGTCTTCGCGACCTCGTCGGCGCGTCCGAATTGCGCCTCCGCCGCAGTCGACCGCAGAGAGGCGGTCTCCGCGACCTTCTGGTCCGCCTCGAGCTTTTTTCGCTGCTCCGCCGCCTCTGGGTCGACGAGATCACGCTCGATAATCCTAAGCCGTGACCTCGCCGCGTCCAACTCGGTGAGAGTGTTCTCGTATTCATGGAAGTTGGTCTCGGCCGCCTGGCGGGCAGCCGTCGCCGTGGACACGCGAGCCTCTGCCACCGCTAAGTCGCCGCGCGACTTGCCCGTCGCCGATGTGCGCAGCGCTGAATATGCCGCTTCGATGCTGGCCCGGATCGCGTCAAAGCGTCGACCACCCGTCACCGCGCCGACTTCCGCCTCGAGCACTCCCCGAACGGTATCGCGCACGATGCGGTTTGGACTCTCCACGGAGAGTGCCGTCGCCTGCTCGACCCAGAGCATGCCAAGGGGCCCGCGCGTTTCGGGATCGCTGCCCCGGTTGTTGCCCCGCTCGAATCCGAGCAGCTCCTGCAGCGCTTCTTCGGCCGCATCGCTCTCTCGTCGCCCGCTCGCGCCGGTAAGTCGCACGGAGGGAGACTTCATGAACTGCTTCTCGAGCCTCCAAGTCTGCCCGTTGAGGCCGAAGCCGACAGTGACACGGGGCGCCACGTCATCACCAGTCGGGACATAGGAACGGACGAGTTCGGTCTTGGCGGAGTAGCGGATGAAGAAGGCCGCACGCAGGGCCTCCAATAGGGTAGATTTGCCCGTCTCGTTCGGCTCGACTACGATGTTCAAACCGTCGGTGAAGCCGTCGATGCGTAGCGGTTCGCGGAACTTGCGGAAGTTCTCGACCTCCAGGGATTTGAGGATCATCGCGCAACCTCCGCATCGAATCGCATCGCCTCGACATAGAGACGCTCCAGCGCCGCGGCGGCGATCTGGGCATCGGAACCCGATCCGGTAGCCCTGGCCTGTAGGGTAGCAGTCGCCCCGGCGAGCGCACCTTGGACATCGATTTGGGCGACGTCCTCTGCCGTCGGACGCGCGGTCAGGCCATCCGCGTCGAGTTCCAAATGCCGCAGTTCGTGCGCCAGACAGTCCTGGACGGCCGACGTCATCGTGACGCGGTCGGCGAGACTCACCACACCGACGAGATGGAGCGAAAGGAGCACGTCCGACAAACGCGCCTCGCTGCGGAGCGCGGCGAGTTCACGGTCCAAGTCTTCCATGTTCTCCATACTCCAGCGGCGCGACATCCAGCGATATCGACCGGTCTCGATCCGCTGCAGCTCGGGCGTTTCGTTGGATCGCAGGCTCACGCCGATGCAGCCGCCCGGCTCATCGCGCCCGAACCGGTCAATTTCAGGGGTCCCGCTGTAAGCGGTCCGGTCGCCAACCGTCAAAAAGCCATGCCAGTCCCCGAGCGCGAGGTAGTCAAGGCCCGCGGACTTGGCGCGATCCGGCGGGATCAGATTGGAGCTCTCTCCGGTGGCGCCAAACTCTGTGATGGAGCCATGTGCGAGACCGATGCGGAGTGCCCCCGGCGGCGTCGTCATATCGACCATCGCCGCGGAAGGATCGGACACCGTCTTCCGGTGCTCCAGGGGCGCCGGCAGAAGCCAAGCACCCTGCTCCATCTCAATAGGCTCGGGAGTGTCCACGATCCGGACTGAGGCAGGCGCACGCCCGCGCAGCCTGCTCCAGAGTCCACCGGCTCGCGCATGATCGTGGTTGCCCGGCATCAGCCACCAGGTGACCGACGCCCGCTGCATACGTGACAGCATCTGCGTGACGATGCGGTCGCCGGGTTCGACGTTGTCGAACACATCACCGGCGACGACGATGTGCGTGGCACCGCTGGATATTGCCGCAGCACCGAGGCGATCGATGGCATCGAGGCGAGCCTCAGCCAACGCACTACGCACCTCCTGCGGAAAGCGCCCGAACGGCTTTCCGAGCTGCCAGTCAGCCGTATGGATGATCTTGAGCGTCGCCACGAATCAGTTCCTCGTTACAGTGCCACACATGGATCACGCACCCACTGCTACCGGAGCTTGCGCCTCCGTCGGGTCCGGGATTTCCTCATCGCGGAAGAAACGCCACATGGCACGGACGAGGCTCTTCAGCATCTCGCTCTCGTGGCCCTGTTCTTTAGCACGGAGAAGTGTCTGATAGACGATTTCCGGTATCTTCTGCGCATCGTTGCTCGGATGCACACCAAAGGGTTCGCAGGCAGCAGCAAGGCACGCCGTGTGTACTTCAGGCGTGAGATCCTCCTTGAGCTTGTGCTCCAATGTCTTTTCGAAATGCGCGTAACAATCGCTGATGAGGTCGCTAGTGGGCGCGGCGTCGATCTGATCGTTCGGCTTAGCGAGCTTGCTCAAAGCAAGATCGGTTGCCGGCGTTCGTTTAGCCTCGGGTAACTGCTGGTCGCAATCCCATAGCATGAAGGTTGGAATACCCAGCTCGCGAAAAATCACATAGGGACGATCGAGATTGGCTTTGCCTTCGGTTGACAGGATGGCGATGCCGGCCGCCTCGAAATTCACGCCGAGCATCCGCGCCGTCGCGGTGAGCGCCGCTTTATCGCTTCGGCCCTCAACCAGAATCACACCGGTGGCGAAAAAGCCTTCGGCCAATTCAGCACCGAGAATGTGCAACCGCGGCATCAAAGTCTGTGCACTGAAAGTGCCAGCGGGCTTATTCCAGCCGCGTTCGAGCTTCTGCGCAACGGTGCCGAGATCCAGCGCTTGCAGGCTGCATTGCTTGAATTCACTGTCGTCACAATGCGAGCGCCGGGTAAGCCTGATCTCGTCGGCCTTCCCCATCGAAATGAACATTGGCGAGTGCGAACCGAAGATAACCTGTGTGTGGCCCTGCGCGCCAGGGAGCGTACCGCTACTCAAGCCCCGCAGCACTTCCGCGAAGTGCCGCTGTTTGGTCGGATGCTGATACAGTTCGGGTTCTTCAATTGCGAGGATAAGCGTCGGTGCCTGCGCCATGACCGCAGCCGCAGCCGCAGCGGGCGCGTCATCACTGCCGTCAACGTCACTATCAGGGGGTGCCTCGTCGCCCTCCGGCACGGCAGTTCGCGCAAGATGCTGGAGAAGTGTAAAGATGAAGGCACGCTGGAGGCCGTGACCTTGCCTGTCCACCGGTCCACCGAAGCCTTCGTCCTTGAGAAACACATCCGCCATTGGCAACGGGACTGGCATCTCGCCGACCTCGCGCCAGGCCAACGAAACTTCAGCATCTTGATACAAACCCCGCAGGTCGGCGGTGAGGGTCCCAGCGAGCGCACCGAGTTCAGGCATATTTTCGGCGGATACCAAGGCCTGGTAGGCCTCGGTCAACTGCGCCTTGAACGCTTGAACGTCCGGCCGCTGAAGGATCTGACTGCGCACTAGCAGTTCGAGTAGTTTGCCGATGACGCTCGTCTTGCCGTCCGCCGCGTCCGCTGATGCGTCGCGAACCGCCGGAATGAACACGAAGCTCGTGTGCTGCTGGAGCTTGCCTCGGCTGTTGTTCTGGAATCCGAAAAACTGACCATCGTCGGGCAGCAGCACCAACTGATCGGGATGCTCAGCCTCCCAGGTTAGCATCGCCTGGTCGACCGCTGCCGCACTGCCAGCAGTGGGAAGGTCGGCGTAGAGTGGGTTATTCTCGCGCAGGGCATTATAAGCAGCGCGCTTGGGTGTGGCTGCGGAATGAGCCCGAACAGCGACGAAGTCGGGAATCTGTGGAACGACACCATGATAGCGTCCACTTGATGGACCTCCGTCAAAAATGCGGGTGACGACCAACCTACCATCCCGCACCCGATCCTCGAACGCTGCGGCTTCTTGCTCGCTAAGCTGGTGAAAGGTTAGTTCAATCTCGATCGGCTGCCCTTGATCGCGTCCAAAGAAATCGTCAGCGTCGCAGTTTTTCGTAGTCGAGTAGAACTTCTCGATAGCCTTCAAGATTGAAGACTTTCCTGCGCCATTGCCGCCGATCAATGCGGTGTGTGCGCCAAAAACGACTTCGACATCGCGAAGTGAACGGAAATTTCTGATGCGAGCACGCTCAAGCTGCATGGCATTTTCCCCCGAGTACACCAGTTGTCGAATCCGAGCGGCGGGAATGCAAGTGCGATGAACAGCTACTCCATCAAGTCGCGCCTACCTCGCACGGCAAAGCCTTGGTCACACTGGGCGCTGAAAAGCTGCTTCCAGGATCAGCGGATCATCGTCGAAACGACAGAGAAGGGGCGCACAGTGAGTTAGTTTGATCTCGCCAGGCGGTCGACGGCGTGGAACTAACGTCTACGGGTTGCACCACCATTCTTCGCCATCGGGCCAGGGTCTGGCCAGCCTTTCGGCAATCAGGATGTCACCGATGTCGCGACCACCGATTCTGATCGTCACGAGCGTCCGCGTGCCGGTGTTGTCCGGCTCTCCATATTCGACGGTCCAGTCGTGCGAGTTCAGCAGCTCGATCACCCGATCACTGGCTCGGTGTGCCAGCGCGATTTCGGCGTCGCCACCACAGATGTGGGTTTGCGGTTCCGGGGTGTCGTAGCCTTCCATGCGCAGCTTTTCCCCGTCGATCCAGATCGTGTCGCCATCAACGAGGCAATATTCGTCGGCGGTACGGGCCTGGCCGGGAACGCACTTCGCAATCTGCGGCCGAGGCTGAGCCTTGGCAGGTTCGGGCATGCCGCCGACCGCCCAGAATAGCGCGAAGGAAAGCACGAACATCTGCCAGTGGAATGTGGGCAATGGGGGAGGACGAATTTGCATGGGCGGATCTGATCTACTTCAATCTGACTGAAGGGGCGGATCGCTACGGTTGGAGGCCAGCCAAGCTTTCACCCACCGCCCTCGCCGAGCGAGGCAGCGATGTCGCTGATCGAGCGGAGCAGAACCAGGGGATCATCCCTGGAAGGCTCGAAGCCACGCCGCCTCCAGAACTTGGCCGCCTCCCCGTCGACGGCGTTGACCAGCAAGGCCCGCCCGCCGATCAGCGATGCGGCCTGAACGCAGCGCTGGAGAGCATGCTTCACAAGACCGGTCCCGATGCCCAGCCCTGCCCATCCGGTGTCGGTTGCGAGTTGGCCGAGCAGCATACAGGGGACCGGGTTGGGCGGCTGCCCCGTCCTGATCGAACGCGGCAGAACCGAAGGCACCACACCGGTAGGCGCGAGGCCGTAGAAGCCGACCACGCGCCCAGCCTCATGCACGACGAGGACGGCGGTGAAGCCCTTCTGCTGATTGGAGAGGGCGCGTGATTTCAGCCAGTGGTCAAGCGTGGGCTTGCCACAGGTGAACTCGGACACATCGTGTTCGGCAGAGAGCGGTTCAGGACCCGAAAGGTGCAAGAGCTTACCGCTTCGCCACGTAGCCGGGCTCCCATGGCGCGGGCCGCTTCAGAACGTCTACCATCTCCGGAACGGGAGCGGCCGGACGCGCCAGCACATCCATGAACTCGGCGAAGCCCTCCGGGCTCATCCGGATCAGGCCCTGCTCCATGACGACCTCCTCGGCCGCGCGCACAGCGGCGTCGCGCACGAAATCGGTGCGCGAGCGGCCGCGCAAGCTGGCGGCGCGATCGATCATTGCGACATCCGCCTCGGGCAAGCGCATCGAGATCGGGTATTCCTTGCGTTCGGCGGTCGTGGCCATGGCGAATCTCCTTGGTCGGCATATAGCGCCTTGTATCGCGAATTACAATACGATAAGGTTGCGCCTACAGTCAATGACCTCATGAGGAGAGGCGACGAGGCCAATGATGACCGGGCCAGCGAGGGATTCCGATAGGTTATTTTGCTACGCCATGGCTCGCCAGGACACGCTGAGCTACGCGATAGCACGCTCACCCGCGCCAATTGCCGCCGAATATTCGCCTTCAATTTCCGTTGCTTATGCTTCCCTCGGGGCGAATGCTGCAAGTTATGACCTTGCGAGCCCCAGGAAACCCGGCAAAGATGACAGGAGGAGAGCGCGAAGCGCTGCTCGAATCCTTGCTGCTGGACGTGCCGGAGCTGACGTTTACGCCACGCGGCAATCCCGACCCACGCCTTCTGCGACTGGTCGGCATCCTGGCGAGGCAGGCGGCGCAGGAGTGCTATGCAGAGGAAGTGATGATGTCACGGCAAAGGAGGAAGCGCTCCTCCTGATATGGATGGGAGCCAAGTTTTGAAAGTCGCGATCTACGCTCGCTATTCTTCCGACAATCAACGCGACGCTTCCATCGCCGACCAGTTCCGTATGTGCCGTCTCCATGCCGAGAAGCAGGGCTGGCACATCGTCGAGGAGTATTCGGACCACGCGATCTCCGGCGCCTCGCTGATCCGGCCGGGCATTCAGGCGCTCATGGCCGACGCAATGGGCGGCCGCTTTGACCTGATCCTCGCCGAGGCGATGGACCGCCTCTCCCGCGACCAGGAAGACATCGCGGGCATCTTCAAGCGCATGTCCTATGCCGACGTGAAGATGTTCACCCTGTCGGAAGGCGAGGTGACGCATCTGCATGTCGGCCTCAAGGGCACGATGAATGCGCTGTTCCTGAAGGATCTGGCCGACAAGACCCGCCGCGGGCAGCGCGGCCGCGTCGAGGCAGGCAAATCGGGTGGCGGCAATGCCTATGGCTACGATGTGGTCAAGAAGTTCGATGCGAACGGCGAGCCGATCCGCGGCGATCGCACCATCAACGAATTCCAGGCCGAAGTCGTGCGCCGCATCTTCCGCGACTATGCCGCCGGCAAATCGGCCAAGACCATCGCCTTCGCCCTGAACAAGGAAGGCATTCCCGCTCCGTCAGGCGGCGACTGGGGCTTCAGCACGATCAACGGCAACCCGAAACGGGGCAACGGCATCCTCAACAATGAGATGTATGTCGGCAAGATCGTCTGGAACCGACAGCGCTTCGTCAAAGATCCGAGCACCGGCAAGCGGCAGGCCCGCCCCAACCCGGAAGAGGAATGGGTCATCCAGGAGGCGCCGGAGCTGCGCATTCTCGACGACGACCTCTGGAGCGCGGTGAAGGCGCGACAGGAAAAGAACAAGATCGCACGGAAGGAAAACGGCGAGGCCGATCTCTCCCGGATCAATACCCGCCGCCGTCCCAAATACCTCTTCTCGGGACTGACCAAATGTTCCTGCTGTGGTGGCGGCTATTCCGCGATTTCGGCGACGCTGATCGGATGTGCGACAGCGCGCAACAAGGGGACCTGCAACAACCGGGTCAACATCCGCCGCGACGAGCTTGAATCGCGTGTACTCAATGCGCTGCGCACCAAGCTCGTCGATCCGGAGCTCTTCGCCCATTTCTGCGAGGTCTTCACGCAGGAGATGAACCGCCTGCGCATGGAAGGCCGTGCGGGTATCGCGTCGGCCGAGGCGGAACTGGCCAAGGTCAACCGAGAACTGGAAAAGATCCTCGACCTGTACCTGAGCGACGCCCTTTCGGTCGACATGGTGAAAGAACGCAGCAAGAAGCTCGAGGCCCGAAAGACCGAACTGGAACAGTTCCTGGCCGAAGCCGACGAGCCGCCACCGCTGCTGCACCCGAGCATGGCACTGCAATACCGCAAGCGGGTCCAACAGCTTTACGACGCTCTGCAGGACGAAGATGAGGGGAAGCGGATCGAGGCCGCCGACACGCTGCGCTCGCTCGTGGATCAGATCGTGCTGACCCCAGTCGACGGCAAGGTGGAGATCGACGTTCAGGGCGATCTCGCTGGAATCCTTACGATTTCCACGCAAAGCAAAAACCCCGCAGCGGGTGCTACGGGGTCGCAAGTAAAGATGGTTGCGGGGGCAGGATTTGAACCTGCGGCCTTCAGGTTATGAGCCTGACGAGCTACCGGGCTGCTCCACCCCGCGCTATGGGTGTTTTGTATGTATTTGAGAAGATAGTTTGATTTGTGTTCTTGGCAGACCTGGCAGCGACCTACTCTCCCGTGTCTTAAGACAAAGTACCATTGGCGCTGGAGCGTTTCACGGCCGAGTTCGGAATGGGATCGGGTGCAGCCGCTCCGCCATAACCACCAGGTCGGCGAAGAACACAAATTTGAGAAGCTGGTTGTCTTTCGTGCAGATAAATCAGCGATAAACGCTGATAAACAATAAGCACACGACTGTGTGCCGGCGCCTTTGCGCCGCCCACCCGGAGCCATTCACGAAGTGAATAAGGCGTGAGGGGCAAAGTTTTCATCAAGCTACGCTTGATGGATATTGTAAATGGGAGTGATCAAGTCGATCGAGCTATTAGTACCGGTAAGCTACATGCGTTGCCGCACTTCCACACCCGGCCTATCAACGTGGTAGTCTTCCACGGCTCTGATAGGGAATACTCGTTTTTAGGTGGGTTTCCCGCTTAGATGCCTTCAGCGGTTATCCCGTCCGTATATAGCTACCCTGCTATGCCGTTGGCACGACAACAGGTCCACCAGAGATACGTCCATCCCGGTCCTCTCGTACTAGGGACAGATCCTATCAATATTCCTACACCCACGGCAGATAGGGACCGAACTGTCTCACGACGTTCTGAACCCAACTCACGTACCGCTTTAAATGGCGAACAGCCATACCCTTGGGACCTGCTCCAGCCCCAGGATGCGATGAGTCGACATCGAGGTGCCAAACAACCCCGTCGATATGGACTCTTGGGGGTCATCAGCCTGTTATCCCCGGCGTACCTTTTATCCGTTGAGCGATGGCCCTTCCACGCGGGACCACCGGATCACTATGACCGACTTTCGTCTCTGCTCGACTTGTCAGTCTTGCAGTCAGGCAGGCTTATGCCATTGCACTCGACGAACGATTTCCGACCGTTCTGAGCCTACCATCGCGCGCCTCCGTTACTCTTTAGGAGGCGACCGCCCCAGTCAAACTACCCACCATACACGGTCCTGGACCCGGATAACGGGCCGCAGTTAGACATCCATATAGGCAAGGGTGGTATTTCAAGGATGACTCCACAATGGCTGGCGCCACTGCTTCAAAGTCTACCACCTATCCTACACATGCCGACACGAATGCCAGTGTAAAGCTATAGTAAAGGTGCACGGGGTCTTTCCGTCTAACCGCAGGAACCCCGCATCTTCACGGGGAATTCAATTTCACTGAGTCTGCGTTGGAGACAGCGGGGAAGTCGTTACGCCATTCGTGCAGGTCGGAACTTACCCGACAAGGAATTTCGCTACCTTAGGACCGTTATAGTTACGGCCGCCGTTTACTGGGGCTTCAATTCAATGCTTGCACATCTCCTCTTAACCTTCCAGCACCGGGCAGGCGTCAGACCCTATACGTCGTCTTGCGACTTCGCAGAGCCCTGTGTTTTTGGTAAACAGTCGCTACCCCCTGGTCTGTGCCACCCCCACCTAGTTGCCTAAATGGAGGTCACGCTTCTTCCGAAGTTACGCGTGCATTTTGCCGAGTTCCTTCAACGCAGTTCTCTCAAGCGCCTTGGTATTCTCTACCAGTCCACCAGTGTCGGTTTAGGGTACGGTCTATATGCAGGAGCTATTTCCTGGAACCGCTTCGCTGCAAGATCAATCCAATAAGACCTTACAACACACGCGATCCGTCACTACCTGCAGGCCCACGAATATTAACGTGGTTCCCATCGACTACGCCTTTCGGCCTCGCCTTAGGGGCCGGCTAACCCTGCTCAGATTAACTTTAAGCAGGAACCCTTGGACTTTCGGCGAGGGAGTCTCTCACTCCCTTTATCGTTACTCATGTCAGCATTCTCACTTCCGATACCTCCAGGATGTCTCACGACTGTCCCTTCACAGGCTTACGGAACGCTCCGCTACCACGCACAAATGTGCATCCACAGCTTCGGTGTATGGCTTTAGCCCCGGTACATTTTCGGCGCAAAGACCCTTATTTAGACCAGTGAGCTGTTACGCTTTCTTTAAATGATGGCTGCTTCTAAGCCAACATCCTGGTTGTTTTGGGATCCTCACATCCTTTCCCACTTAGCCATAACTTAGGGACCTTAGATGGTGGTCAGGGTTGTTGCCCTCTCCACGACGGACGTTAGCACCCGCCGTGTGTCTGCCCAGTAGTACTCCCCGGTATTCGGAGTTTGATTAGGATCAGTAAGACGGTGAGTCCCCATAGCCCATTCAGTGCTCTACCCCCGGGGGTATTCGCTGGAC